>CAWEDF010000052.1:0-112838 GCA_963807655.1 uncultured Acidobacteriaceae bacterium
TAACCCTCACCTCGCGGCAACGGGCCGCAATCCGAAGCTCCGACAAAGCTGGGTATCTCCCCCTCCCACGAGCAGTGCCAATGCCGTATATTCCTGCCCGACCAGTAGATATCGGTGTGCACGGACCCGGACAAGGACCGACTCGAGATTGGAGTGATCGATGAACCAGCGTCTTCTGCTCGCCATCCATACGGGGCTTCTTCTGATCGTCATGGCGCCCCCCGCAATGGCCCAACAGCCTATCGTGACACTTTCTGCCACCTCGCTGAACTTCGGCACCACCGAGGCCGGAACCATGACTGCCGCCCAGGTCGTGACCCTCACCAATACCGGCAACGCCGTCTTGACCATCACACAGCTTTCCGCGGGAATTTTGCCGTAGCAGGACTATAAAGCCGGGACCCGATTCCGCTATGCTTGTGTCTAGTCGAGCCTCTTGCGTTTGCAACAGGAAGAGTATCGCCGCTAAACCCCTTCATCATGAATTCTCCCTATCTGCTTCGTGCCATCCTGGTGCGCGATTCGGCCGCCAGATCAGGGATCGGCGCGCGCATCAGATTGATCTTCTCGCTTCTCGCCTTCGCCGCATCCTCCATTGCCGCGCAGGCGCAGGAGAACCCCTACATCATCACCTACGATCACTATCTTGAAGAGCCCGGTAGCCTCGAGGTCGAGTACTTCTCAACTTTCGGCACGCAGCGCGCCGGCAACGACTTTCACGCCTTCTGGGCCGAGATCGAGTACGGCGCCACCGCCTGGTGGACCACCGAACTCTACCTCGACGGCCAGACCACCTTCAACGACAGCACCATCTTCACCGGCTTCCGCTGGGAGAATCGCATTCGCCTGCTCCAGCGCGAGCACTTCATCAATCCCGTGCTCTATATCGAATACGAACAGATCAGCGGCGCCGATAAGATCTTGAAAGGAGTCGAGGGTCACGACGTTGAATCCGACTCCGCCGTCCCCAACGCGCTCGCCCGCAAAGAACACAATCACGAACTCGAAACCAAGCTCCTGCTTTCCAAAACTTTCCAGGGCTGGAACATCGCCGAAAACACTCTCGCAGCTAAGAACCTCACCGGCGGCCATTCCTGGGAGTTCGGCTATGCCATCGGCGCCAGCCGTCCGTTGGCGCTGAAGGCTTCCGCCAGGCGCTGCAGTTTCTGCCGCCAGAACTTCATCGCCGGAGTCGAAATGTACGGCGGCCTCGGCGACCGCTACAGCTTCGGCCTGCACGACACCTCGCAACACCTCGCGCCGGTCGTGGCCTGGAACCTGCCCTCGGATTGGACACTGCGCCTCTCGCCCGGTTTCGGCTTGAACGACAACAGCCACCGCTTCCTGCTGCGTTGGGGCGTCTCCCGCGAGTTCTCCAGCTTCGGCGAGACCGTCGGCCGCATCTTCGGAGGCCGCAAATAACGATGACGGGGACTAGAAGCATGTCAGTGATTGGAGCAGCATTGGTCTTTGTACTAGCGGTCCCAATGACCTTCGCACGAAAAGAAAGCTACAAGCCCGACAGAAAAGACGTCTACGCCGAATTGACGAAAGCTCCCAGGAAGGCCGCCGCGCGCCGCAATCCGCTCGAAAGTGATCCCGATGCCGTGGCCGCGGGCGCAAACCTTTTCGATCAGCACTGCGCCGAATGCCACGGCGAAATGGCCGAGGGCGGCAAGAAGGGCCCGAGTCTGCGCGCCGATCCCGTCCAGCAGGCCACTCCCGGCACGCTCTTCTGGATCCTCACCAACGGCGTCGTCCGCCGCGGCATGCCCGTCTGGTCCAAGCTTCCGGAGCCCCAGCGCTGGCAGCTCGTAAGCTATCTAAAATCACTCAATTCCGCCGAAAAAGCCCCCCAGTGACCTCTGCTCCTTCTTGCGACCTTCGCCCCCGTCCGCGCATCAAACTCCAGTGGTACGATAATAGGTTGCCCCCAGTATGGGGAGCATTTCATAGACCGTATTCATAAAGATCGCATTTGATTAAGATCGTCCGGCCCCGGCAAAGACACTCGTTGTTTCCAAAACACGGGAGCGTCCGCCGACAACGCGACGTTACAACGAGGAGAAACAAAAATGGCAGGCAATGGAATCGTCGAAGTCACTGATGCAAACTTCGACCAGGATGTTTTGAAATCGGACAAGCCCGTGCTGGTGGATTTCTGGGCGACATGGTGCGGCCCCTGCCGCGCCATCGCTCCCATCGTCGAGGAGCTGGCGAAGGACTATCAGGGCAAGATCACAATCGGCAAGATGGATGTCGACGCCAACAGCTCCACGCCCATGCGCTACAAAGTCACCGGCATCCCCACGCTGCTGGTCTTCAAAGGCGGCCAAGTCGTCGAGCAGATCGTAGGCTACAGGCCCAAAGAAGCCATCGCGCAGGCGCTCGACCGGCACGTTGGGTAAGCACTCAGCAGCGAGCAATCAGAAATTGAACGCCCGGGAGTGATCCCGGGCGTCCGTGCCTTCCGAGGCAGAAGCTCTGCGCTACAATGCTCAGTCATGCTTCGGTGCGCGCCAGCCGTGATGATTCTTAACACTGCAGTGCTCAGTTTCGTCTCCATCGTTCCGTTCCACGTGCAAGCCGGCAGCGAACTCGAGCAACATCTCCGCGGCCAGTACGACCATAAGACTCTTGTCCTCCGCAACTTCTATCACGGGGGGCGCCTAAGCTACGATTCCGCAGGTTCACCTGCTAACGCCTCTGCCGCTTCAGGCGATTGGACGGTGGACGGATTCGTGCGCGTGAAGTCGCTCGACCTGTCAGCTCAGCACTTGACCATCAAGGCAGATCGCTTGCCCGTAGTGAATAACGGACAGGCCTTTCAGGTAAACAACGAGAAGGAGAACAGCGTGCGCATCGAAGTTAAGTTCGATCCAGGTGCCATCACTGGCGACAACCTTGACACCGCGCTTTCCAGAATTTTTCTGACCGCCCAGGATCGCCTGGCGAATGTCGTCCCGGATTATTGGAAGCCTTGCGTTCTGGCGGCATCAACCGGCCAAGTTGGAAAACAATATCACGCCTGCAGTTTCCCGCCGGGGTTCTCTGCGATTCCCGGAGTCGTCTACAGTTCGCAAGAAACCCCGAAATCCGGCGAAGCGAACTCCGGGGAATTGAACGTTTCCGAGGGCACAATCCTCCGCCCTGGTAAGGGCGTTAGCCCGCCCCGGGTTCTCTCCCAGCAGGTTCCAGAATTTTCGGAATCGGCGCGCAGGGCGAAGTACCGGGGCACTGTCGTGCTGTCGCTTGTTGTGGACAAAATGGGTCAGGTTCGGAACATCCGAATCTTGAGCCCCTTAGGCTTTGGCCTTGACCAGAAAGCGGTGGAAGCAGTATCGAAGTGGAAATTCGATCCCGGTAGAAAAGATGGTGAGCCCGTCGCCGTGCTGATCGCGGTCGAAGTCGATTTCCACCTCTACTGATCGACGACTGTAAAGCACTAGACCTCACGGCGTTTCCAGCAGCGTGTACTCGAAGTCGTACGAGTGCTTCCCCCCGTCGATCTTGATGGTCATCGTTCCCCCAAGACCCTCCAGTTGACCGGTGCCGGAGTCCGGCACAACCGTGACGCTCAATTGCGGCGTGCCCCGCGTCATGGTGCCGCTGTGTTGCAGGACGAAGCTGCCCGAGCGGCCCTTCAGCGTCCCGGTAACGCGCTCCATCGCGACGTATCCACCTGAGCCCTTCACGACAGTTGCAGCCGAGGAGAGCATGAATCCCTTGCTCGTTCCCTCCAGATCGCCGTGAAACTGTTTATCGATCGACATTCTTCCCAGGCCCGCGTCAGCCCCGCCTTCGTCCTTCTGCGGCGTCAACTTCACTTCGAACGTTCCACTCGCATGACTGGTCACAACCTTCTCCTTCGCGGGTGCCGCCTGCGCCGCCGGTTGGCTCTGTGCGCGCCCATGAAATGCGAGCCCCAGGCACAGAATGATCGCGGCAATCAATTGAAGTCGGATTCGACATTGACGTTGCATAGCGATTGAGAGTCTGGGTTTCGTAGCGACCTTAGCGGCAGTTCTTCGCGCTCTTTGCGGTTAAAGGCTCTTGACGGCCGGAAGCCGAAGCCCGAAGCCCTAGTACTTCCGCAGCACCCCAATCACCCTACCCTGTACTTCCACCGACGCTGCGGGCACGATGATCGGCTTCATGGTCACATTCGAAGGCTGCAGGCGGATGTTGTCGCCTTCGCGAAAGAAGCGTTTCAAAGTAGCGTCGTCTTTATCCACCAGCGCGACCACGATGTCGCCGTTATGCGCCGTCTTCAACCTCTCGACCAGCACATAATCGCCGTCGAGGATGGCCTCATCCTGCATGGAATCCCCGCGCACTTCGAGCACAAACACTTCCTTCGAGCGCACGAAGTCGGCCAGCGAGATGGTCTCATTGCTCTGCACGGCCTCAATGGGCTGGCCGGCGGCGATGCGCCCCAGCAGCGGCAGCACCAGGCCCGTGTTCACGCTCATGGCCTGCTTAAGCCGTCCCTTGGGCGGCAGCAGGTCAATGGACCGGCTGCGGTTGTAGTCGCGGGTAAGCAGTCCCTTCTTCTCGAGGTTGGTGATGTGCTTGTGCACGGTAGCCAGCGAGTTCAGCTTGAGCCCATTGCCAATCTCTTCAAACGACGGAGAGTAGCCATGCTCCGCCACAAAGCGGGAGATGAAGTCATAAACTTCGCGTTGCCTGCGTGTGATCGCCATGCGAACATTGTTGGCGAATGGAAGGCGAATGTCAAGAAGAATCAGAATGCAAGCGCCCGCATCAGGCGAGAGATGGTGCGCGGGTGCTCCACAACGCACTCCCATACGCGTAAGACTTTCCAACCTTCTTCTCGTAGCCGACGGGACACCCTGATATCCCGCCGCCGATTGGACTCCACCTTCGCTCGCCAGAACGCGGCATTGCTCTTCGACGGTTTCTTGCAGCGTTTACATCGTGGGCAACCGTGCCACCAACACCCGTCGATAAAGAGCGCAACCTTGAGCTTTGGCCACGCGAAATCCGGCCTGCCGATAACCGGCCATTGCTTTCGGTAGCCTTTGAGGTGATATTGACGCAGAAGTCTTTCCATGCGCTGTTCGGTGCTTCGGTTGCCGCGCGAACGCACCGACCCCATGATCTTTGACCGCACTTCGGGCGAGACTCTGTCCATCGTGTCTAACTCGTTCGATACGACTCCAAGTCTTTGACGTCGATTTTGTCGGCAGGCACTAACTTGTAGTGTTTTTCTTCCGCGATCCGTGGGATGTGTTCATGTTCCTTGAGTTCGAACATAGCGATCACGCCATCCTCCATGAACTGAGCGGAAACCGGGCGGCAGGTTAAACCCGCGAACTTCTCGCGGCAACACGCCAAGTCCTGAATCGTCTGTATGATCGACAACTGATCCGAGCCGCCCTTGCCCTGCACAGGCACGATGAATTGTTGGCCTTCGCGGTTGACGCCGACATAAATCTCGTCGATCTCGATCTGGCCCATATCTTGAACGGACGTCCTAAGGTGATTTTGCAGGGAGTACGCGGTGATGCCGAGAAATATGTCGATGAGCCGGTTGTATCGTACTTTGGCGAGCAGAGCTTGCTCGTCGCTCTTGGCGTTGGCCGCGATTATTTCCGGTGTGGCATCCGGTTCTTTAATAATAGAAGCATCGATTCGGGGCAGCACCCGGCTGCTTCCCCGTATTAGCTGGAATCTGTACCGACCCCGCCCGGCGGGCAAAATTACCCACTTGTGACCGTTGGGAGTAATCGACCGTATCTCCCCCGGCAATTCCGCTCTGTATCGTTGAGAGTAGAGTACGTCGCCGATATTCTTAGGCAGCTTAATCTTCAGTCGGCGTGCGACAACTTCAATCTCGCTTCGTTCGAAATCGAACGTGTTCTCGTTCGGCTTGTAGTGGCCTTGGAAAATCCTGACGAGGATGGCCTGGTAGCGATTCGCCTTCTTTTCCTTTGCGGGGGGTTTTCCGCTTGCCTTAGGCATAAGCGACTTCGACGCTTCTCTTCCTTTTCGGAATCACATTTGACGGCACACCGTAGCGGGACGCGGCCTCGGACATGCCCATCGTCAGTAGCGACGCGTCTCCCAACCGTGGCGCTTCCGTTGACACTATAAACGAAGATCTCGTCGCCGCTAAGATCTCACGAGCTATCGCTTGGGCGAGGAGAGGCGGTACCGAGTTGCCGATTTGTCGGAACCCGTGCCATTTTGTCGCATGAAAGCGAAACCAGTCTGGATACGAGTGGAGGCGAGCAGCCTCACGAACGGTAATACACCGCGGCGTGTGCGGGTGAATGGGGCGAGGCGAGGTAAATGCGCCCCTGTCGCTCGCCGTCCCTGAACGAAGGGTGTTGCAGTATCCGTCCTGATCCAGTTTCAGGAACCTGCTGATCTCCTCAACGCGGCCCGGCTGGGTCTCACTAAACCGTCTGACGGACAACGCCGTGTGTGTCGTCCTCAGGCTGGAAGTGAGCAACCTCAGCCCGTTCTTGGTAGGGCAACCCTTCCGTAACTGTTTGGCATACTCGGTGGGCGGACCAAACTTCGCGAACGCCCAATCGCGGTGAAGAAGTTCGTCGTAACTATCGGCTTCTGGCAGATCGCTGATTGCGTCCCAGACAGTCGGAGTGAATGGCAGCGAGAAGAGACCTCGCGCCTCGCGATCAGGCTCGTGGGTCGGGTCTGGATAGTCGGGGAGACGAACCCCTCGCCTTGCGCCGAGCAGGAATAGACGCTCGCGAGATTGAGGAACGCCGTAACGCAACGCGTTGAGTACGCGGTATGGCTCGCGCACCGAATAGCCGATTTCCTTGAATCCATCGATAACCTCCTCCAACAGCTTTCGGTGATGGCCGATGGTCAACCCCTTCACGTTTTCGAAGACAAAGTACCTGGGCTTCAATTCGCTAACGAGCCTGACGAACTCCCCGACAAGGTTATTCCTCGGGTCGTCGAGCGCCCTCTTACCGATCAGGCTGAATCCCTGGCATGGCGGTCCTCCCGCTACAACAGTGATTTCAGAATCTCCTATTTCGGAGTGCGACCGGATGTAGTCCCCATCGATGTCGCAGACGCTCCGGCAGATTATCGCGCAACCCGGGAAATTGAACTCGTGCGTCGCGCAGTGGATGGGATCGTGTTCCACAGCGGCAAGCACCGAAAAACCTGCTTGCTGGAAGCCAAGGCTCAAGCCGCCTGCCCCCGCGAACAGGTCAACAACAATAGGTCTGACTCTCATTTGTCGGAAGTGAACTGACATAGTCATATGGGTTGGGCTGTGCCCGCAAGCCTGAATAAGTCGACCGCTCTGTGGAAATCCTAATTGTAGCGAATGAAAGGCGAAATATACTCGCACTTTTGAACGTGCCAAGCGCGGGAATTTTCGCTCTAAAACGAGTATCCAATCCTGTACCACAAAAAGTACGCCCCGCGCCTGTCAAGTCTACTTTAGTAGGCATTTGACCCCTCGAAAGTAGACATTCCTTCCAGCCCGCCGCCCCCCGCGCAAGCTTGTACTTCAATTTGTGCGGCTTTTGAGGTAGGCTTATGCCGCTTCATTTAGGAGGCTTATATGGCACAGAACACTCCGGTTCAAATGGTTCGGAAAGCTTCGACGGTTTCCATTTTGTGGGGCGTCTTGCTGATTGTGTTCGGCATGGTGGCGGTTGGCTTGCCACTGTATGCCGCGGTGGCGGTTAACGCGTTGGTCGCTTGGCTGATTGTGTTGGCGGGCGTCGTCCACCTGATGCTGGCCTTTCGCGCGCATGGCGCGGGGAGCAAGGTCTGGAAGCTGCTGGTCGGGGTCGCGTATGTGTGCTTCGGCGTGTACTTGATCGCGCGTCCCTTGCTGGGCGTGGCGACGCTCACGTTGCTGCTGGCTTCCCTGTTTCTGATTGAAGGCATCCTCGACATCGTTCTGTATGTGAAGATGCGCCCGATCCGCGGGTCGATCTGGGTGCTGATTGATGGGATCGTTACCCTACTGCTGGGGTTGATGATTTACATGCAATGGCCGTCGAGTTCGGCTTGGGCTATCGGAACTTTGGTGGGCGTTAGCATGATCATCAGCGGAGTCGCGCGAGTGATGATGTCGCTGGCGGTGCATGGGGCCGCGGAGGATGTGTCGCGGCTGGCGGCGTAGTAAAGCAGTTCTCAGTTCCGAATTCTCAGTTCCAAATTCTCAGTTCTCAGTTTCTGGGTCGAAGGGCCCAGTTTTTCTGAGAACTGAGAGCTGAGAACTGAGAACTGGAAACGGAGAACTATTTGCTCGACAGAATAGGGTAGGGCGAAATGGGTGGACTGATTCCTTTAGGGGATGCGTCGCGGCGTCCTGTACGTGTCCCTATTGTTACGATCCTTATCATCCTGGTAAATGCCTTCGTTTTTGTGCGGGAGTTGATGGGGGGCGAGGCATTTGTGACGCAGTGGTCGGCGATCCCTGACCAGATTGTTTCCGGGCATCGTTTCATCACGATTCTGACGGCAATGTTCATGCACGCCAGTTGGTCGCACATCATCGGGAACATGATTTTCTTGTGGGCGTTTGGCCCGGAGATCGAAGATGCGATGGGGCGATGGCGGTACCTGGTTTTCTATCTGGTGGGCGGGATGGTGGCGATGCTGGCTCAGGTGGCAGCCAGCCCACATTCCACCGTGCCCAACCTGGGCGCCAGCGGAGCGATTGCGGCGGTAATGGGCGCGTTTTTGATTACGTATCCTCGCGACCGGATTCGCTCGATTCTGGTGATCTTTATTTTTGTGAAGGTCACATTTATTCCGGCGGCGCTGTTGATCGGGTTTTGGTTTCTCACCCAGCTTTTTAATGCGGGGCAGGTTGCTCATGCGCAGACTGGCGGCGTGGCTTACCTGGCGCACGTCGGCGGATTTATTTTTGGGGCGGCTACGGCGCGGTTGTTTGAGCGTGGGGAGCGGGGGGCTGTGGTTTCGGACAGTTAGGTTGGGAGTGGTTCGAGTCCAAGACAAAGGCAAAGTCAAGGGCAAAGTCAAAGGCAACGGACAGGAGTGTCCGTTCCACACGAGCTCGGACAGCCAGGCGGCGGTCCTACATTATTGCGCCCGGGGACATCCGAAACTTCTGTTGGGTTCGTAACTCTAATGGTGAAGATGGCTGGGAGGATGGTTATGTCTAGATTTTCGGTTCGGATGGTGGCGATGGTTTTGACGGTGCTGGCGGCGACAGTTGCTTGCCAGGCGGGGGGCGGAGGGAGCGCGGCGGTGCCGGCTCCGGCGGTGGACGAGGCTAAGGCTACGGCTCCGGGGAAGCAGACCTTGGTGTTGGCGGGGGGATGCTTTTGGGGAATCCAGGCGGTGTTTCAGCATGTGAAGGGCGTGCTCACGGCGACCTCGGGTTATTCGGGTGGGTCGGTGAAGAATCCCGATTACCAGACGGTGAGCAGCGGGCGGACCGGACATGCGGAGTCGGTGGAGATTGTTTACGATCCGTCGCAGGTTACCTATGGAGAGTTGCTGCGTGTGTTCTTTTCGGTGGCGCACGATCCTACGGAGCTGAACCGGCAGGGGCCGGATGAGGGCACGCAGTACCGTTCGGCAATTTTCTATGGGAATGGGGAGCAGAAGCGGATTGCCGAGGCTTACATCGCGCAGCTCGACCAGGCCAAGGTTTACCGGCACAAGATTGTGACGCAGGTGGTGGCGCTGCAAGCTTTTTATCCAGCGGAGGGTTATCACCAGAACTATGCGCAACGGCATCCCGATGACGGTTACATCGTGTTTAACGACGCTCCCAAGGTGGCGAATTTGAAGAAGGAGTTTCCGGAGATGTATAGCGGGAAGTAAGCAGGGCGTTCTCAGTTCTCGGTTCTCAGTTCTCAGTCGTGCGGAAAAGGTTCTTGCTGAGAACTGAGAACTGGGAGCTGAGAACTTTTTGGAGGGGTCATGTTTGATTTGGATCGCGGGAAGGAAGGCGGCAATTTTTCTCGGCGGGTGTTTCTGGCGGGCGCGGGCGCGGTGACGGCGGGCGCGCTGTTGTGGCGGTGGAGCACGCCGCACGTGAATGCGGCGGCGGTGAAGTCGGAGCCGGGAGAAGTTACGATTGTGCAATTTTCGGACGACGGCAAGCGGCTTGCTAAGGTGAAGATCGCGAAGGTGGTGAAGACGGACGAGGAATGGCGCAAGCAGCTTTCGCGGGGGGAGTTTGAAATCACGCGGCACGCGGATACTGAGTTCGCCTACAGCGGGAAATACTGGAACCTGCACGACAAGGGGATGTATCGCTGCATCTGTTGTGACAATGCGCTGTTCAGTTCGGGGACAAAGTTCGATTCCGGGACGGGCTGGCCGAGCTATTGGGCGCCGCTGGCCCAGGAAAATGTGCGGGAGATACGCGACGCTTCGATCGGCATGGAGCGGGTTGCGGTTTCGTGTACGGAATGCGATGCGCACCTGGGGCATGTGTTTGACGATGGTCCTAAGCCTACGGGGCTGCGGTACTGCATGAATTCGGCTTCGCTGCGGTTTGTGAAGGCCACGTAGGCTCGAGGGCGCCGCGTACAATTGAGTGCATGAATTCCAGCCTGGCGGTTTTCCGCGAGCCTACCGCGGTCGAGAAGACCTTCAATCGCGTATTTGGATTTCTGGTCGGGATCGGCCTTCCTTTTCCCAACAAATATCTGCTGCTGGTGCGCGGGCGCAAGAGCGGGAAGCTCTACTCGACCCCGGTCAATCTGCTGGAGTGGGAGCGCAGGCGCTTTCTGGTTGCGCCGCGCGGGCGCACGCAATGGGTACGCAACGCGGAGGCCGCGGGGGAAGTCACTTTGAAGAAGGGAAGTACGCGGTTGAGATTTCTTCTGCGTCCGGTTGTGGAGACGGAGAAGCCGGAGATTCTGAAGTTCTATCTGGATAACTTTCGGAGTGAGGTGCAGCGCTACTTTCCTGTGGCGGCGGGTTCGCCGGCTGGGAGCTTTGTGGAGGTTGCGGGGAGTTATCCGGTGTTTGAGTTGGTGGCGAGGTAGGTGGGGAATTGTTGATTGAAGATTGTTGATTGCTGATTGAAGATCAAAAGCTTTTACCGCGGAGGCCGCTGAGAACGGCCGCGGAGATCACTGAGAGCCGCTTTTGAAATTTGGAGTCGTGCTGCCAAAATGGAGGACGGGCTTGCGTCTGTCTCTCCATTTTTTTGCTCTACCCAAGGGGTTAAGGCCAGTTGGTTAGTGGCTGTCGCCGTCGTGATCGACGGTGGCGGCCTGTGCTTTTCAGAGAACTGGTCTGGGTTTTAGTTATCTTTGACTAATAGTTGCGGCGCTGGGCGCCTTTTGCGATCCAGATGCCGGCCTTGAACTAAACTGAAGGCCTGCCGACCCGCGTCCTCGCCCTCATCAGGCTCCAGTTACAAAGAATTTTTCGTCGGGTTTCTCAGGACGGTTGGGGGCGGGGTCGGCGGCGACGTCCTGTACAAACTCGCGGCGGCGTTCGGGGCCCTTGCGTTCAATCACACGCACGCGGCGGGCAGGCGTGGTGCTGGGCTCAAGGGCGAGGATTCGGCCGTCGCGCACCTGAATGTGCGAGCGAAACCAATCAGTGCGGAACATTCGTCCCGAGCAATAGAACGTCATCGAGGCGGCGATTTGGCCTTCGAAATCTTTTTCCGTGCAGGCCACGATGCGCTCGCCCATTTCCTGCGACCAAGTCATGCCACCGACTAACGGATCATTCAGGCGACAGAGTTCGAAGGGAACGGCGTGCGACAGCTTGCGCAACTGCAACAGCTGCAGCAGGACGGAACTCTTAGCCAGGTTGGTGACGATGACACGGGCTTCGGTGGAGGAGACGCGCTCCAGCTTGATGTGCAGATCGGGCGTCCATTCGCGCTCGAATTCTTCGCGCGCCAGGGCCAGGCCTTTGTCGGTGGCTTCCACATAACGCAGGGTCGCGCGGGCAAGAATTACGCTGAAGAGACAGGTAACAACGGTTGCGATGAGCGGGATGTAGGCGACAAGTGTGGCGAACGGAATACGGAACGAGTTGATCGATGACACGGACAGGGGCACGGACATGTTGGTTCGGCTCCTCGCTGCGCAGAGGGGCGCGACCAATTCCCGCGCCCAAGTTTGTGCGTCCGAAAAAGTCTAGCGAGAGAGGCATAGCGGCTCCAGATGCGCTTAGTGAGGAGCCGGATTTGGACGGGGGCAGCAACTTTGGTAATGGCGGGAAAGAGTCTTACCATAGAGGAACGCTGCTAAGACAAGAGCCATTGCTATTCGAGGACGCTGTCGTCTAGTTTTTTGCGAGACCAGTCGGCTGCTGCCTGGAGGAAGGCCAGAATTACTGGATGCGGCTTCTTTTCGGTGGAGGATAGTTGGGGCTGGAATAGTGTCGCGATGAAGAAGCGGTGGGTGGGGGATTCGATGGCACGAATTTCTCCCTGGGCGCCGCGGGCTACTACGGGGAAGCCGGCTTCCATGGTGGTCCATTCGTAGTCGGGATTGATTTCGAAGTTGCAGAAGAATTCTTCGGTCACGACTTCTTTGTCTTTTCCATAAAACGATTGCAGGTAGGAGCCGGGACGGAGGCGGATCTCGGGGACCTTGCCGGATAGTTTGGGGGCTGCGCCTTTGCGGTTGGGCACGGCGCAGGCTACGGGATAGATGACAATGTTTTTCGATCCGGAATTGTTTTCCGCGCTGTCGGCGTCGGCTATGCCTAGAACATTGCGGGCGAATTCGATCAGGGTGTACTGAAAGCCTCCGCAAGTTCCTAAGAAGGGCCAGTCGCGGCGGCGGGCGAACTCGATTCCTTTGAGCATGCCTTCGAAAGTTTTGTAGGGACTGCCGGGGGAGGCTAGTAGTCCGTCGAAAGTCTCGAGGATCTTTTCTGAGTCTGGAGTGGTTAGCGACGGGGTGGGGATCCAGTGGGACTCTACTTCCAGTTTTATTTTGTGGGCGGCGTGTTGGAGGGCGTCGTTTGTGGCGTGGTGGGAGGGGAATTCGGGATTGAAGTCACCGAGGATTCCGATGCGAACGGCTGGGCTCACACGTGCATTGTACTAGACCAGCGTCGGCGTCCTGGCGGCGAGCGGCTTAAGAGGTTGGTTCAGGAGTAGCTACTCTAAGGGCAGAAGTTCACCGCAGTCTTTCGTTCTATAGATGTGAGCCGAGCTGCCTTCGCGAGTCCACCATTGGGACCAGCGGCGATATTGATCCTGCAGATATTGGGCGCCGCTCCCTTCACCTCCCGTGCTATGAGTCAATCGCTGCAGCCCGGAGAGAGCCCGTTCAGAGATTTCCGCATCTGGATTCTTCAGGAATTCGAGAAGAATGGGAACTGCGGCTCGCGACCCAGTGTCGCCAATGGCGGATACTGCGTTGATGCGAGTGAACTCGACATCCGGACTGCGGGCCAACTCGAGAAGGGCAGGAATGGCCTGGTCGCCGCCACTCCGCGCGGCATCGGATACGTAGTTCGAGATTGAGGCATTCCTCCGGGCATACTCCAGGAGCAAGGGAAACCATTGCGGATCGCCGCTCTCCGCGAGGTAATCCGCGCTCTGCATGTTTTCGTAAGTGCCACGCTCCGTCTTACTGAACAAATCGGCAAGGGCTGTCATGCTGCGCGGTGTGTTGAGGCGGTAGAGAGCGAGAGGGGCGAATTGGCGGAATTCCGTGTTGTCAGCAAATCCGAGCAGCGTTTTTTCCAGCGATTTCGGCGCCAGTGCCGCGAGGGTGCGTGCCGCCTCGCGGCGCTTATCGGGATCGGCCGATCTAAGCGGATCGAGCCAACGCTGGAACTCTGCTGGGTTCGCCGTGGCGTTTTCGTCCATACGAAAATGAAGTTGGCTGTGTTCCTCAAGGTTCTCTTTCGGGGCCGTGAAATAGTCCACGTCTGTCGCAGCATACGAAAGGTTGCGGCGGGCTTCGACGTCGTAGTCTCCCGGCTTGAGGTCGCGATCAAAATTCAGCAGGATTCGCTCTATGCGGCTCTTGCCCGGTTCCAGCTTGCCGACACCGCTGACGCAACTGCCTCCTACGCCGTGTGCACAGGTCGAGGTAGGCGAAGCATCACTGGAAAGATGGATCTCGTACCCGGAACAAAACGAGTATGGATCGGCCTGCTGCATGTATAGAGCTTTAGTCCCGGAGTTGGTGGTTTCAAAGTAGAGGAAGACCGGCTCGCCGAGTGCAAACGTGGATTTCTCCAGGTAGAAATGTCCGGTCACTTGTCCCAGGGCAAGTCCGGAGCAACCAAGAAGAACTGCTGCGAGCCATCGGGTCGCCATCGGATCACCTCGGATTATCTTAACTATCGTGTAGGAACCGGGTGGCAGGTTCAAGGGTTGTTCGACGCTAAAGAAATCATGCGTGCCTCAGAGCCAGTGGGTTAGTGTTAGCAGGCCGTAGAGGCTTAGCAGGGCTAAGGCGGGGCCGCCCCAGATCATGGCGGTGCATTTCCAGCCTAGAGAGCGGGCGAGGTCGCGCTGGCTGCGCCAGGAGATGAGGAAGGTTGGATTGTTTTTGCCTTTCATTAGTACCACTGGGGGATTTGGGTCGAAGTCCGCGGTTGGCGCGGGTTGCGGCGGAGCTTGGGTGGCGTGCGAGGAACTGGTCGGATCGCGATTGACTGCTAGAGGTGAGGGCGTCAGTCCGGCAGTGGCCCAGGCTGCGGGGTTTGTGATACCCGCTTTCATCAGGGCGGCGGCGATTTTCTGCGGCTGGGTCATGTCGAATGCCGTGGTTGGGTCTGGGTGTGGCGAAAGGCGGGTTGCCCGGGCCGATGCGGTGGAGATTGCCTTCTCGTACGTCGCGTCGAATTTTGGATCATGCTGAAGGCCGCCGGTCAAGACGCCGCTGAAGAGGTTGCTGCCTTCCACTGCGATCAGAGGAAATGAAAGGCCTCCGGCGGTGAGCGAGGTCTCTTCGTCTTGAATTGGTTCTGGAGTAAGTTCGAGGCCGGGGTTTTCATCGAGCGTTCCGAGGACGAAGAGTGCGTTTTTGGGCTTGATGCAAAACTCTTCGACTTTAATTTTGTTTCTGGTGCTTACGCCGTGGCGAAGGAGGAAACTGCGGACGTTCTCGGGGGCGTCTTCTTTGGTGGTGAAGAGGGAATCGCAGAATTCATCCTGGAAGTCGCGGTGCAGGTCGAGATCGGCGCCGCGCGGGTCGATCATCACCTTGGCGGTGTTGTCGTCCAGGAAAAAAGGAACGTGGGTGGACTCGGCGGCTACCTTGACCCATCTTTTGTTTTTGCCGGACTGCGTCCACTCCCAAGCTAGGGTGCGGTGGTAGTAGCAGGGGCGGGCGGTGATGGGGGCGATCACGGTGTAGGGTCCGACGGCCAGGCCGCTTAGTTCGACCAATCCCATGGATGCGCTGCGGATTTTCGAAACTGGCGTGTCGAGGATCAGGTGGCGGCGCTGCAGGAGGCGGAAGCCTTGGACGAAGAGATAGATTCCGGCGCAGATTCCGATTACACAATAGAAGATGAAGCTGCCTGGATTTGAGGAACGCAGTAGCAGGGTGGATGGAATCAAGAGTGGATCCGTTGGGCTGGATTCGGGGCTGGCCCTGGGTTGAGGGTAGAGGAGCGGAGTTGGCCGGGCAGCAGAAAAGGAGTGGGTGGGCTTACGTTGGTAATGGGCGCTGCTGGCCGTTACTGGCTGCCAAAATCTTTATCACAGAGGACACGGGGTCACACAGGGTAAACCTTCATTGCTTCGCCGCTGGGCGGCGGCGTTTTAGTGGTACGTAGGCTGCGGTTAGGGCTGCTAGAAAGGTCAGGCCGCCGATTGCGTTTATGCGGGTTGCGAATAGGGTGTGGAGAACTGTAGCTGAGGCCAGGACGAAGCCGATTATCGATCCCCAGATTCCCAGTGGGGAGCGCATGGGCAGGGCGGCTAGTTGTTGGGGAGAGAGGCGGCGGCGGAAGCTTATGTGGGCTGCCAGGGAGACGACCCAGGAGAAGATGAGGCCGGAGAAGGCAGCTCCCATGATGTAGACGAAGGCTTGTTTCGGGGCCCAGTGGTTGATGATTAGCGTGCTTACGATTCCGTAGGAAGAAACCAGCAAGGCGAGGCGCGGCGATCCCGAGGCGCTTAGTTTTCCTAGCGCTGCTGGAGCCCATCCGGAACGGCCCATCGAAAAAAGCAGGCGGGAGGCGGCGTAGAGTTTGGCATTGGCTCCGGAAAGGGCGGCGGTTAGGACTACGAAATTCATGAAGTAGGCAGCGGCTGGAATGTGGGCGAGCCGGAGCACGCTGACGAAGGGGCTTTCGGAGACGCCGGTGTGATTCCAGGGCATGACGCCGACCAGGACGGTGATGGCGCCGAGGTAAGTGCCGGCCAGCAGAAGGAAGGTAAGGCGAGTGGCGCGAGGGAAATCTTTCGGGGAGCGCGATTCGCCGGTGGTGACAGCCAGCATTTCTATGCCACCGAAAGCGTAGATAGCCCAGAACACCGCTAGTAGAGGGGCGATTGGACCTTTGGGGAAGAATCCGCCGTGTGCGGTGAATTGCGGGGCTACGCGGCCCCCGGCGAGTAGAGCGGCGCCGGCGACGATGAAGGCCACGATGGTCGCTAACTTGATCATGGAGAACCAGAACTCGAAGCGTCCGTAGGAACCCACGCTGCCCAGGTTGACCAGGAGAAGCAGCGCCGAGAATACGATGACCCACACTTCGCTGGGCACGGCGGGGAGCCAGTAGCCCATATACGTGGCGGAGGCGACGAGTTCGGCTCCGATGGAGAAGGCGATGGCGGCCCAGTATCCGGCGCGGCAGAGGAATCCTAAATATTGATTGAGGTAGAGTTCGCCGTAGAGGCCGAATGATCCGGCAGCGGGGTGCATGCTGGCGAGTTCGCCCAGAGCCATGGCTACCGTGTAGGCGATGAAGGCGGCGATTACGTAGCTGAGGATGACGCTGGGGCCGGCTTGTTCGAGGGCTGCGGCAGAGCCTAGTAGGAGGCCGGTTCCGATGGAGCCGCCTACGGCTACCATGGTCATTTGTCCGGCGGTGAGTTGATGGTGGAGACCTTGTTCGTGCACTGGGTCCGGAGCTGGAGGCATGGGGCACGATATCAAAACAAGTGGTCAGTGGCCAGTGGTCGGTGGTCGGTGAGTGGTGAGTGGTCAGTGGTCGGTGGTCAGTGGGCAATCCTCGGACCTAAGGTTTCTGGCGACCGAGGTTAAAGAGTTTGGACGAGAAATCGTGCCGTCCCTCCGGGACTTGTTCGATCTTCAGCATCCACCCGGCAGTGCCGTGCCGCGTTTTCAGAAGCCGCTCCTCTCGGGCTGCGATTGCTAGTGACCCGAATTTTCTACGCACTGACCACTGAACACTGAACACTAACCACTGAGTCCCGGTGACTTTCGTAATCTCGCGTGGGGCTTACGGATTGCTGGGGGTGGGAGCGGCTCCTAGAATCGAGGGAGCAGTACTCTGCCTCGAACTTACCATGCCTGAGATCACAAGACGTCTGAACCAAGCCGACGTGGCGCGGCGTACGGAGCGCGCGGAAAAACTCTTGCAGAAGGGGAAGGCCGGCGAAGCGTTGGAAGAATATCTGCTGGCCCTGCGCGACGATCCGGAAAACGATACGGCGCGGCAACTGGCAGCCGATTTGTGTTTGTCGCAAAATCGGACTGAGGATGCGGTGCAGTTGCTGGGCGATCTGTTTGAGCGACAGGTGAAGGCAGGAGACGCTACGCGGGCCAGCCTCACCTATAAGAAGCTGGCGAGGCATGGGAGTCCGACCTGGGAACAGAAGTTCAGCTTCGGTCTGTTGCTGGAGGGATCGAACAAGAAGCTGGCCGTGGGCACCTACGAATCGGCACTGAGCGATCTGGCGAAGCTGGAAAACAAGAAAGGAGCGTTGCGGGTGCTGGGGCGGGTAGTGGCGCTGGATCCGGCGCAGGCGAATTTCATACGGCTGGCGGAATTGTCGTCGGAGGTGGGCGAGAGCAAGGCCGCGGCGCAAGCCTTCAGGCGGGTGGCGCAACTTATGGCGGCGGGAGGGGGCGATCCGGGGCAGTGGTATGAGCGCGCGTACCAGGAAGATTCCTCAGATGAGGAGATTACCCTGGCCTACGGAAGGAACCTGATGGCGCAGGGGCAGGTGGGAGCGGCGATCTTTGTTCTTGAGCCGCAGGTGAACGCCGGGAAGAACTCTGCGCAACTGCTGGAGATTTATGCCGAAGCCCTGCTGGCGGCGGGCCGCTACGCCGAAGCGGAGCCGTTGGTGTGGAAACTGTTTGAGCAGAACCTCAAGTGGATGCCGCAGGTGACCGCGCTGATTGGGCAGTTAGTGGATACGGAGCAGGATGAGGCCGCGGTGTCGCTGGCGCGCAAGCTGGGGCAGTTCCAGGCGAAGCGGGGCGAGCGCCGGCAGTTTTTGGCGACGATGCAGGAGACTATTTCGGCGCGGCGCGCGTCGCCGGAAATGCTGGAGTTCCTCAGCGAACTCTTCAACGCGGCGAACCGGGAGGGCGATTACTGTCAAACCTTGCTCAAGCTGTTCGATGTGTACTGCGGCACGGGAGATTTCGCCAAGGCGGCGGAATGCCTGGACCGGGCGGGGGAAGTGGATCCGTACGATTCCGGAATGGCGAAGCGGCTGGAGACGTTGAAGGGGAAGATTGACGGAGGCAAGTTTCAGGAGATCGCTTCGCGATTTGCGCCGGCGAGCAAAGCTGCGGCCGAGCCTGCGCACGAGCAGGAGGCGACGCTGGGAGCGGCGACGCTGCAGGATCTGATGCTGCAGGCGGAAATCCTGGTGCAGTACGGGATGCGCAACAAAGCGGTGGAAAGGCTGCAGAGAATTCAGGAGCTTTTTCCGCGCGAAGAAGAGCGCAACGAGGATTTGCAGCGGCTTTATCTGGCGGCGGGTATGACGCCGAGCTACAGCGGACCGGCTCCGCTGGCTGCGGCGGCTGCCGGTCCGGCGCCGGCTGCGGTGGTGGCGGCGGCTCCCGCGCCTTCGATGGATCCGGCGGCGGAGATGCGCAATGTTACGCGCGTCGCGGAGATTACACGCAAGCTGTATCACCAGGGGACGGCTCCGGCCGTGCTGACGACCGCAGTGAACGAAATTGGCGGGCACTGGGAGGTGTCGCGCTGCGTCGCTTCGATGCGCACGCCGGGTTCGGCGCCGACCGCGGTGCAGGAGTTCTGCGGCAAGGGCGTGAAGGAAGGGAATCCCGCGGCGATCAAACTGGTGATGTGCGCGCTGCAGGATATGGCGTTGTCTGCGACACCGGGGGAGCCCATTCATATTGCCGATGCACAGAAGGCTGCGGAGTTAAAGAGTGTGCGTGAATTCCTGGTGGACCTGGGAACGACGGCGGTTCTGGCGTTTCCGCTGAGCAATGGCGAGGATTCGGTAGGCGTGCTGGCGTTGCTGCACAACAAGCCGCGGGTATGGCCGCATACTGATTCCGTGGTGCTGAAGACGCTGGCCGATCAGATGGTGATCGCGCTGAATAACGCGGGGCTGCGGCGGCTGGTGAAGAATCTTTCAGTGACGGAAGAGAAGTCGGGGTTGCTCAAGCGTGGGTCTTATCTTGATTTGCTGCTGGCGGAAAGCAAGCGCGCGGTGCAGAATGCGGCGCCGCTTTCGGTGCTGCTGCTGCAGTTCGGGCGAAGCGCGGCTCTGATTAAGGAATACGGCGAGGCTGCGGTGGAAGGCGCCATGGAAAAGATTGGGCAACAGTTTGCGGCGAACATCCGGACGAATGACCTGGCGTTTCGCTACGACACCACGACCATCGCGATCATTTTGGGCGAGACGGCGGAGAAAGAAGCGATAATGGCGATTGAGAAATTGCGGAAGATCATAGCGGGAGTGCACCTGCCGGCAAAGGATGGGGCGGAAAAAGGCCTTGCCATGGAATTCTCGGCGGGGCTGGCCGAAGCGGTAGTGAAGGAGAATTATGATCCGGTGGACATTGTGACGGAAGTGATTAACCGCGCTGAACATGCTTTAGCTACCTCGCTGGGACAGGGGCATGGGAAAGTTGTGGCGCTGGGAGCGGCGCTGGCTGCGGGGGCGGTGGCGTAGCTGTGCACTCTCCGCTCTCTCCGCGACTCCGCGTTTAGGTTCTGCTTGCCGAAGTCAAATCAAAAACTGAAACGCGGAGATCGCTGAGAGAATCCGCGGAGTGCCCCTGAGAACCACTCGAACACGAGTCGAGCGGTGGTCAAATCTGCTTCTGCGCTGCTACACTAACCAGTTTGATTATCACTTCCATTGCCTTCTGAGCGGGGTCTGTCAGGAAAATCATGTTGAAACCGGGTGATATTGCTATTGTCAGTGGGGCGCGGACGCCCTTTGGCCGTTATTGCGGGAAGTTGAAAGACTTTACGGCGCAGGAATTGGGCGCGGTTGCGGCCAAGGGGGCGATCGAGCGGGCAGGGATCGATCCGCAAGAGTTTGATCATGCGGTGTTTGGCAACGCGCAGCAGACTTCTGGCGATGCTTTGTATGGGGCGCGGCATGTGGGATTGCGGGCAGGGCTGCCGATTGAGACTCCGGCGCTGACGGTGAACCGGCTGTGCGGGTCGGGGATGCAGTCGATTGTGAGCGCGGCGCAGATGATCCAGACCGACGAAGCGAAGATTGTGCTGGCGGGCGGGATGGAGGCCATGTCGCAGGCTCCGTTTGTGATTCGCGGGCGCGACGGATTTACGTTGGCTCCGGGCGGGAAGCTGGAAGATTCGCTGATGGTGGCTTTGCTTGACAGCTATTGCGGGCTCTATATGGCGAACACGGCGGAGTTGCTGGGTTCGGAATTTGGCATTACGCGCGTTATGCAGGATGAGTTTGCGCTGCGCTCGCAGCAGAAGGCGGATGCGGCTTATAAAGAAGGACGAATTCAGGAGGAACTGGTTCCGGTGGCGCTGCGAAATTCTAAGGGCGAGGCTACGGGGGAATCGTTGACGGAAGACGATCATCGGAGGCCGCAGACTACTTTGGAAGGGTTGGCTAAGTTGAAGGCGGCTTTTGGGAAGAGCGGAACTGTTACTGCTGGGAACGCTAGTGGCATTGTGGATGGGGGGGCGGCGGTGGTGTTGATGTCTTTGGAAGAGGCTCGCAAGCGGAGCATTGAGCCTTTGGGGCGGATTGTCAGTTGGGGGATTGCTGGAGTTGAGCCTAAGGTGATGGGGCGCGGTCCGGTGCCGGCTACTAAGGTGGCGCTGCAGAAGGCTGGGCTTTCTTTGGATTACATTGATTTGATTGAAGTGAATGAGGCGTTTGCGGCGCAGTATCTCGCGGTCGAGAAGGAGCTTGGTTTGGATCGCGACAAAGTGAATGTTAATGGTGGGGCGATTGCTTTGGGGCATCCGCTGGGGGCTACGGGGACTCGGCTGGTGATTACTTTGCTTTATGAATTGCGGCGGCGGAAGAAGAAGTATGGGCTGGCTACGGCTTGCATTGGCGGCGGGCAGGGGATTGCGATGATTGTGGAGAGCATGAATTAATTCTTCAGCACGGAGGCACGGAGACACGGAGAAGAGTCAAGATAGGGCGGCTGTGATGACGGAGTTGATCATGGACGGGGCGACGTGGAACAGCAAGGACGACGTTTATGATGCGTTCTTCAGAGCCGTTGGCTCGCCAGATTGGCACGGAAAAAATTTTGATGCGCTCAACGACAGCATAGCGAACGGTGAGATTAATAAAGTCGAAGTTCCCTACAGGCTCGTCATCCTCAACTTTGATCTGATCGGTGCTGGCGCGAAAAAGATGGCTGCTGACTTTGTGGATTTGGTTCACGAGATCAACGCGCGCGGCGTTCCCGTTGAGATTGATGTCCGAAATTCGCGATAGTTCCGTTTCCTCTGTTTGATCGAAAGGGCATTTATGGAGATTAGAAAAGTTGGAATTCTCGGTTGTGGCTTAATGGGTTCTGGCATCGCGCAGGTTTGTGCTACGGCTGGATTCGATGTGACTGTTCTTGAAGTGGAGCAAAAGTTCCTCGACAAGGGCTTTGCCGGGATCGAGAAATCCTTGGCTAAGTTTGCTGAGCGGCCGGTCGAGAAGGGCGGGATCACAGGGGCCCAGAAGGATGCGATCCGCGGGCGGCTTAAGGGGACGACCAACAAGGCCGACCTGGCCGATTGCGACATTGTTATTGAGGCCATTATCGAGAACGTGGATGAGAAGAAGAAGATGTATGCGTCTCTTGATGGGGTGGTCAAGAAAGACGCGATCTTTGCTTCGAATACTTCTTCGATTTCGGTGACTGAGCTTTTGACTTCGGTGAAGCGGCCGGAGCGGTTTATTGGGCTGCACTTTTTTAATCCGGTGCCGCTGATGAAACTGGTGGAAGTGGTGCGGACCATCGCCACTGCTGACGACGTTTACGCGACGGCTTACGAGTTCGGAAAGAAGCTGGGCAAGGTTCCGGTGCGCACGTCGGACAAAACGGGATTCATCGTCAACCGGTTGCTGGTGCCTTATTTGCTGGATGCGATCCGGGCTTATGAAGAGGGTGTGGGGTCGATTGAAGATATTGATAACGCGATGAAGCTGGGGTGCGGGTATCCGATGGGGCCGTTTACTTTGCTGGATTTTGTCGGGCTTGATACGACTTATTACATTACTCACGTGATGTTTGACGAGTTCAAGGAGCGGCGGTTCGCTTCGCCTGCGCTGCTGAAGCGGCTGGTGATGGCGGGGTGGTATGGGAAGAAAACTGGGAAAGGGTTCTACGATTACTCCGACCCTAATAGTCCGAAGGCGAACAAACTGTAGCATCGAATTTCCCGGTCGAACCAGCTAGGATCGAATGATGATGTTCAAACGCCGAAAAACCGACCAGGCGCCGGGCGAAGGCGGCGCGCAGGATGTCGAACGATATCGCCGGGCGTGGCACAGCTACGTGGCGCGGCGGAATCTGGTGGTGGTGCTGTTTCTCAGCTTTATATTTCTGGGCTTCATGATTGGGAAGCTCAAGCTGGGCGAGGCCGCTGATTTCGCGATTTTATTGGGCTGGATCGGGGTTTATCTGGCGGGTGGGTGGTGGCTCACGGAGTGGCGGTGTCCGCGATGCGGGAAAGTGTTTGGACACCGGCTGTGGACGCAGCGGTGCATCAGCTGCGATTTGAGCAAGGATGATGTGGCGGCGGTGGCTCGGGGGAAGAGCTAGGACCGGTTGCTTTCAGCAGTCCGATTTCAAAATCCACCACAGAGACACAGAGAACACCTGTCAGGCTTTCTTGGCGTTTCGTGATTTGCGCGAAAGCAATGTCTTCTTGAGGCCATAGCGTCGCATCACTTCTTCAAGCGGGATGGTCTTGGTCCGGCCTGAACGGATGGCTTCCAGCCGCTTTTCGGCGAGGTAGATGTCTTCGAGATCCTCGAGGTGTTGAAGGATCGCTTCACGGGCATAGTAAGTCTTGGTGCGGCCCGTGCGCTTGGCCAAACGGCCGAGGCGTTTTTCGATGTTGTCGGGAAGGCGGATCGCTAACATGAATCACCCCATGCTATACAATTATAGCAGGTCGACTCTATGAACTTCGAAAACATTCTTCTGGAAAAGAAAAACTCGATTGCCTACGTCACGGTGAACCGGCCGAAGGTTTTGAATGCGCTGAACATGGCTACCATGGAGGAGCTGCGGGCGGCGTTTCATGACATTAAGAACGACGCGGCGATCCGCGTCGTTATTTTTACCGGCTCGGGCGAGAAGGCATTTATTGCCGGGGCGGACATTGGCGAGTTGGCCAAGCACGATGCGGTTAGGGGCAAGGAGTATACGCATCGCGGGCAGAACGTTCTGAATCTCATCGAGAACCTGGGCAAGCCGGTGATTGCCTGCATTAATGGATTTGCTTTGGGCGGAGGGTGCGAGATTGCCATGGCTTGCACGATGCGGCTGGCCAGCGAAAATGCCAAGTTGGGGCAGCCGGAGGTGAAGCTGGGGATTATCCCGGGCTATGGCGGGACGCAGCGGTTGCCGCGGCTGGTGGGCAAGGGCATTGCGATGCAGATGGTGCTGGCGGGAGAGATGATTACGGCGCAAGAAGCGCATCGCATTGGGTTGGTAAATGAAGTTACGGTCGCGGCTGAGTTGATTCCTCGGGCGGAGGCGATTGCGTGGAAGATCATTGCTAACGCTCCCCTGGCAGTGCAGTACGCGATGGAGGCTATGAACAAGGGCATGGAGATGACTTTGAGCGAGGGGTTGTATCTGGAGGCTGTTTTATTTGGCGTGGCGTGCGCCACTGAGGATAAGAAGGAAGGGACTGCGGCGTTTCTGGAGAAGCGGGCTGCGCAATTCAAGGGGAAGTAACGTCAAGATCTTTACCACAGAGGGCACAGAGGAACACAGGGTAAATCCATCACGGAGGCACTTGGTCACGGAGAGGAAAGACAAGAAGGATTTTGCTGGTGAATCTGTTCCCGAGCCTGATCTCCCTGTGCTCGAAGGTACTCTGAATGGTTTGGGCCGGCGTTTCGCGATCGTTGTTTCCCGATTTAACGCTTTTATTACCGAGAGGCTTTTGCGGAGCGCGGTCGATGGGCTGATGCGCTCCGGCGCCGTCAAGAAAGACATTGATCTGGTGCGGGTGCCGGGGGCGTTTGAGATTCCTCTGGCGGCGCGGAAGCTGGCGGAGACTGGGAAGTACGACGCGGTCATTTGTCTTGGTTGCTTGCTGCGGGGCGACACGGCGCATTACGACGTGATCGTCAACGAAGTTACGCGGGGGATCGGGCAGTCGGCGCAGGAGACTGGCGTGCCGCATGCTTTTGGCGTGCTTACCTGCGAGAACCTGGAGCAGGCTATCGACCGAGCTGGTTTGAAGATGGGCAACAAGGGATTCGAGGCGGCGCTGGCGGCGGTGGAGATGGCGTCGCTGAAGCGAGCTATCAGCCGTCAGCCGTCAGCCGTCGGCAAAACCAAAAAGACAGCCG
This sequence comes from uncultured Acidobacteriaceae bacterium, assembly GCA_963807655.1. Lineage (GTDB taxonomy): Bacteria > Acidobacteriota > Terriglobia > Terriglobales > Acidobacteriaceae > Sulfotelmatobacter. The sequence goes on from CAWEDF010000052.1 coordinate 24,887, forward strand.
TCGGTCGTCAGCCATCAGCCGTCAGCAAAACCAAGATTCCCAAAGCCGTTATTCGAAGGAATCGCCAGCGCTGACCTCGAGTCTGCATGCTTCGCAACGGCATTGTTAGACCTTCCTGTAAACTGAGAACTGTAGCCACAAGCTGCGGCCGCTGACGGCTGATGGCTGACGGCTGATGGCTCCATGGGCACACGACGAAAATCCCGCGAACTGGTTTTGCAGATGCTGTTTCAAGCGGACATGGGGAAGCAGACGGTGGACCAGGTTCGGCATACGTTTTGGGCGGAGCATGGCGGGGCCAGCGCCGAAGTGCGTGGATTTGCGGACGATTTATTTCGCGTGGCGACTGACCGCGGCGCGGAAATCGACAAGCTGATTGAGGGCCACGCGGAACACTGGCGCATGGAGCGCATGGCGGCGGTGGATCGCAACCTGTTGCGCGCAGGGGTGGCGGAGTTTCTAGGCTATCCGGAGACGCCGCGGGCGGTGGTGATCAACGAGGCGCTTGAGATTGCGCGGAAGTTCTCCAGTCTGGAGTCGGTGCAATTTGTTAATGGTGTGCTGGATAGCGTGGCTGAGGAGTTGGGGAAGACTGCATAGAAAAGAAATTTGGTAATTTTGTAATTGAGTAATTTGGTAAAGTTCAACCAATTACTCCGATCCCTCACTCCTCCATTCTCACCTCTTCTAATTCCTCAATCGTTCCTCCCAATTGCTGATCCTCACGGCTTTACAGCTACCAGATTTAAATGACAGTCGGATCCTGTGAAGCAGAAATTGTTGGGAGAGTTGGGGAGGGGCAAGAAGGACGTTTGGTTGAGGTCGACGCCTAGAACGGTGTTGAGCTGGTGGAGCACTCCATCGGAGCCGGCCACGTAGATCAGCGTGCCATCCCCGGTCATGTCCGCTGCAACCGGAGTTGCGTTGTTCACGAGCTGGATTCTGGATACGGATCCGGTGCTGAAGTTATAGATCAGGACGCCTTGATCGGTGGTAACGATGTAGGCCTGGGTGGAATCGGGCGAGAGGAAAAAGTTGATGGGATGGAAAGTGCCCTGGTTGATATTGATGTGGACGGGCGAAAATGTGATCTGCGGCGATGGAGTGTGAGCGAGTGTGGTCTGCTGCGGACAAAGCGTAGTCAAGGATCCCTGAGACGAGTTTGTGGCGATGATGTCGATGCCGGTGTTGTCGAGGCCGAAGAAAACGTCGAGGCCGGCGGTTTCCAGAGTTGGGATGAATACGCCGCCGAATAAATTGCCCAGGGGGATGTTGCCTGCGGGAAACATCTTCAGGAAGATGGGCGGGGCGGGCAACGGCGTGGAGGCCGGGTTCAGGGTGACCGCAGAGTTGTCGCAGGTATTGTAGACGGCGAGGCTGCCGGGGGGGCTTCCGGCAGGCACTCCACCAGCGAGCAAGGCGAACGAACCGGTGGAGTTAAAAACAATCGAACTCGCGGGCGTTCCTAAAGGAATGGGTGGTTGGAGGTACTGCAGGACGGAATAGATATCCAAGGTGTTGCCACCATCGCCGAGGATAAAGGCTTTCAAGCCGTCGGTTGAAAACGCAGCGGCGGTTGCACTATTAATATTGAGGGCCGTGGTGGACGCCGCACTGGTATTGACGACATACACCTGATTGGGAGCGGAAACCGTATCGGAGAAGACGGCCATGCTGCCGTTGTGCGAGACGGCGAGGACCTTGCCGGTTACAACGCCTAGAGCGGTGCCTGGGGCGGACAAGGGCGTAAAGGGGCTGCTGGATCCTCCGAGGTTGGCGAGGGTGATGGCCTGAGCACCGAATTCGCTGCCCATGTAAGCTTTGTCTCCGGCCGGGTCAAAGATTAGAGAATTGGGCGGAGTGGGCAGTCCAACTACGGCTCCGGGAAGATTGGTAGAGGTAGAGACGTTATAAAAGCCCACGGTGCACAAGATGTCGCTGTAACAGTCCTGACTGGTTGCCAGTACGCTGGTCGAAGTGGGAGCGCCGGTTACCAATCCGGAAATAGCGGTGACGGGATAGACCGGTTGGGGGATGTAGGGCGGGGGAAGATTCGCCGGATTCAGCGGGAAACCGATGTTGCACGTTGGCGGCGTGCACGAGGCTGTGATGGCGGCCACGCCCGGCTGGGACGTAGTTACGCCGCAGGTTGTGCCGGCGGGGCATCCCGTGTTCGCGCTGCCGGCGACAAGCGCGGCGGGCTGGGAGGAGACCCAGGTGAGGGGAGGCTTGGGTACGATGCAGCCTTGTACGTCGACAGCCGTAGCAATGATGGTCTCGGCCGTTCCCTTCTCCACTGCAAAACTGGTTTGGTTCGTGAACTGGCCGTTTTCGTCCAGTTGAAGCGCGATGCACTGCACCGGGCAGGTCTCGAAGTTGTAAGGCTGGCTGAAGACTCCTGAGGTGGAAGCGATTACTTGAGTTTGTCCCGGGTTGCCGGGCGCTACAGAGGCCTGGTTGGTGGCGACGTTGAAGGTGGAGTTTACGATCGGAGTGATCATGCCTACGCCAGCGCTGGCTTGAGTCCAGTTAAAGGGGCCGACCGAGGCGGTAATGTCGACGCCCTGGCTGAAGGCGGTGGCCTGCAGAATCTCCGTCTGGTTTTGCGAAAGGCATTTGCAGGAGGTAAACGGCTGTCCCTGAGAATCTATTTGAGTCGTGCAATTGCCCTTATTGAATGGAATGTTGCAGGCCGAGGGCAGGGCCTGCTGGTTGGGGCACGCGGGGGGCGGCGAAGTGACTGGAGCAACCAGGCTGATCTGAACGTTGTCGATGGGCGCATGAACAAAAATCAGGGTGGGCGCACTGCTCACGCCCAAGGCTGAGGCAGTGACCTCAACCATGCCGGTGTTGCCGGGTGTGCAGGTATTGTAAGCCGGGGCATTCCAACTGCCGGCGCAGGCGAAGCCGTTGGGAGCAATGTCGAGCACTCCTGCAGGACTTGAAGGGCTCACGCTAAAAGTAAACACCGGCCTGATGCCTGAGTTGGCGTCGTTCAGCGCGCTGGCGGTGAGCAGCGTTGTGGTGCCCAATTGCATGGAAAAAGTCGGGTTGGGGTTGAGGGTGATTTTCGCCGGGAAGGGTGAAGGGCCGGGAGGCTTGTGGCCGGCGCAAGCTGGTAAGAGCACGAATAAAGAGATGATGGCAACGAGGCACACCCACTGACCGAAACGCAACCTACCCATGCACCCTCACGTCGCCTCACGGTTGTTTCCGGTGGGCGAGCCGCTCAATGGAATGGAAAACTGCTAGTGTAGAGGCTGGAGGCGGATTCAGCAAGCTGGTCACGAGGACGTTGTTGAGCATTTCAGGAGGCAGCTGGCCGGATCGCTCCGGGTTCGACAGTGGGATGCAAAAAGATGGGTTGACGATGTTTCCACTCAGTTGTTATAGTTGTTAGGTTCCGCGAGTCAATCCAGGCTTGGTGTGGCTGTGAGTTTCTGCAGAGTTGCGCGGGAGCTTGCGGTAGAGCTTTTGAGAAATGCGTTTCCGGTTGGAGTGGCATTTCACGCCGGAAACTTCCTCGCTGAAACGTTCCTGCGCTGCCTTTCGCCCTATCACGAGGGCTGCTGGAGCGCCTGAAGTCAGGCGCGACGGTGGTCTGCGAAAGGATATGCAGGACAGAGCTGGCGATACGGAGTACCTCCGGAGGTTTGGCCGGGTGCCACCGTCGGCAGCATAAATCTAGATTTGGTACCCAAGAATCTCTCTCCGTGATTCGTGTGCGGCGAGAAGCATGGCAGGGCGATTTCGCCTGCCAGCCCGGGTTGCGCAGCCAGCACCGGGAGAGCCGATAGCGCCGTGACCGTCCCGCAATGACGGAAACGGTGTGTGACTTTGTAGTGCGCGATTCTTAGTGGCAGCCAAGGAGCAGCAAAGAGTGCCTACATTTAATCAATTGGTGCGTGATGGGCGGAAGCGGCCGCGGTACAAGACCGCGAGTCCGGCGCTGCAAGGGTGTCCGCAGAAGCGCGGAGTTTGCACTCGCGTGTACACGCAGACGCCGAAGAAGCCGAACTCGGCGCTGCGCAAGGTGGCGCGCGTGCGGCTGACCAACGGGATTGAAGTTACGACCTATATCCCCGGGGTTGGCCACAACCTGCAGGAGCACTCGATTGTGCTGATCCGCGGAGGGCGCGTGAAGGATCTGCCGGGCGTGCGTTATCACGTGATTCGCGGCACGCTGGATGCGGTAGGCGTGGCCGGCCGCCAGCAGGGACGGTCGAAGTACGGCGCGAAGCGGGCGAAGAAGGGCTAAGAGCAGTGGTCGGTGATCAGTGGCCGGTAAGGTCAACGGCTTTAACAGCTAGAAGCTTTAGGAGCTAAGCGGAATGCCTCGTAAAGGACATACAACAAAGCGGACCGTACCAGCCGATGCCGTTTATGGCTCGAACCTGGTGACGAAGTTCATCAACTCGATGATGTGGCAGGGCAAGCGCTCGACCGCCGAGGGCATTTTTTATGAGGCCCTGACCAAGGTGCAGGAAAAAGGCGGCGATGAAGCTTTGAAACTGTTCACGAAGGCGGTCGAGAATGCGAAGCCGCTGCTTGAGGTCAAGACACGGCGCGTCGGTGGCGCCAACTATCAGGTGCCGGTGGAAGTGAATGCCGACCGGAGGACGTCGCTGGCGATCCGGTGGCTGTTGACCTATGCGCGCGGGCGCGCCGAGCGCGGTATGGTCGACAAGTTGAGCAACGAATTGCTGGACGCCGCCAATGGAAAAGGCGCGGCCATCAAGAAGAAGGAAGATGTGCACCGCATGGCTGAGGCTAATAAGGCTTTTGCGCATTACCGGTGGTAGTGGAATTGAGTGATTGCGCGATCGGGTCATTGAGCGATTGGTAAGGCATTTCTGATGTTGGATTTTCAATCGCCAAATCGCCGGATCACGCAATCACCAAATTTTAACTAGTTGGCGGAGCCCAGAAAGAGTTAATTGTCGTGCCTAGAACAGTTCCATTAGAACGCTGCAGGAATATCGGCATCATGGCCCACATCGATGCCGGGAAGACCACTACGACGGAGCGCATCCTGTTTTATACGGGAAAGACGCACCGCATCGGAGAGGTGCACGAAGGCACGGCGACGATGGACTGGATGGAGCAGGAGCAGGAGCGCGGGATTACGATTACGTCCGCGGCGACGACCTGCACCTGGCGCGACATTCGCATTAACATTATCGATACGCCGGGGCACGTGGATTTCACGGCGGAAGTGGAGCGCTCGCTGCGGGTGCTCGACGGCGCAGTCGCTGTATTTGACGCGGTACACGGAGTGCAGCCGCAGTCGGAAAAAGTCTGGCGCCAGGCCGACAAGTACGGCGTCCCGAGAATTTGCTTCATTAATAAAATCGACAAGATGGGCGCCGACTTCGAGCACGCCATCGACACCATCCGCAAGCGCCTGAGTGCCAAGCCCGTCGCGATTCAAATTCCCATCGGCCAGGAAGACAAGTTCAAGGGCGTCATTGATCTGATCAACATGAAGGCGATCGTGTGGGTAGATGACACGATGGGCGCCGAGTACGTCACCGAAGAAATTCCCGCCGAACTGAAGAAGAAAGCCGAAGCGTTCCACGCGCAGTTGGTTGAGAGCATTGCCGAAAACGACGACGAAATCCTGCACAAGTTTCTGGAAGGCGAAGAGATTACCGCGGATGAACTGCGTGCGTCGCTGCGAAAGTCGACGATTGCGCTGAAAGTGTTTCCGGTGGTGGTGGGAACGGCATTCAAGAACAAAGGCATACAGCCGCTCTTGGATGCGGTGGTGGACTATCTTCCTTCGCCGCTCGATGTGCCGGAAACGCACGGGCTGAATCCCGACAATGGGGAAAAGATTTTCCGCAAAGCCGACGACAGGGAGCCATTTTCGGCGCTGGCGTTCAAGATCATGGCCGATCCGTTTGTCGGCCAGTTGACGTTTATCCGCGTTTATTCCGGCCACCTTAAGACCGGAGACTCCGTGCTGAACACAGGCCGCCGCCGCAGTGAGCGCATTGGGCGACTGCTCAAGATGCACGCCAATAAGCGCGAAGAAATCAGCGAAATTCTGGCGGGCGACATTTGCGCCGCGGTCGGTTTGAAGGGCGTAAGCACGGGCGACACGATTTGCAGTGAAGACCATCCGATCGCTCTCGAAAATATTACGTTTGCGGTTCCCGTGATTTCGGTTGCGGTCGAGCCCAAGACCAAGGCCGATCAGGAAAAAATGGGTATGGCGCTGGGACGGCTGGCCCAGGAAGATCCTACCTTTAAAGTTCACACCGATCCCGACAGCGGACAGACCATCATCAGCGGCATGGGCGAGTTGCATCTGGAAATCATCGTCGACCGCATGATGCGCGAGTACAAGGTTGAAGCGAACGTCGGCAAGCCGCAGGTGGCGTATCGCGAGACTATTCGCAAGCACTCCGAGGCGGAAGGCAAATACATTCGCCAGACCGGCGGCCGCGGCCAGTACGGGCACGCGAAGATCAAGCTCGATCCGCAACCGGCCGGCACGGGCTATGAATTCGTCAACGACATTGTGGGCGGTTCGGTGCCGAAGGAATTCATTAAGCCGATCGATCAGGGAATTCAGGAAGCGCTCGAAGGCGGAATTCTGGCGGGCTATCCCATGGTCGACGTGAAGGCTACGCTGTACGACGGCAGCTATCACGACGTGGATTCGAACGAAATGGCGTTCAAGATTGCCGGTTCGATGGCGTTCAAGGAAGCTGCGCGGAAGGCTTCTCCGGTGTTGCTTGAGCCGGTGATGGCGGTTGAAGTGGTTACGCCGGAGGATTACGCCGGCGTGATCATGGGCGACCTCAGTTCGCGGCGTGGACGCATTGAAGGCATGGAGCATCGTGCCGGTTCGCAGGTGATCAAGGCGATCGTTCCGCTGGCTGAGATGTTTGGTTATGCGACCCACATGCGTTCGTCGACGCAGGGCCGGGCTGAGTACTCGATGCATTTTGCGCGTTATGAGGAGGCTCCGCGGTCGGTCGCGGAGGAAATCATCGCGAAGGTGCAGGGGACAACGAAGTGACTGCCAGCGCCGCGGTTCGTTGTCGACCGCAGGTTCTGGGTTCGGGAAGGTAAGCGGGCCGAGTTTGGAGTGGTTTTTGGGCCGGATGGAATCTGGTCCAGGTTCCTGCGGCAAGACAAGGGTTACATCGCTACGGAAGTGAAGTGCGAGTCGGTGAGCGAGGGACGGTACCGGGTTCGGGACTTCTGGAGCGAGCATCGCGGATTTGAAATGTTCCGCGAACGGTTCGCAGAGTTTTCCGGAAGACTTGACCGGCTGATCGTTGAGGAACTGGTGGAGAAGCAGGAATTTGTTGGGGCGTATTACGAGGCCGACGGGGATGATTTGGTTCCGGCGTAACGGGATGCCGAGGAGATAGAGAAATGGCGAAAGAGAAATTTGATCGGAATAAGCCGCACTGCAACGTGGGGACGATTGGTCACATTGACCACGGCAAGACCACGTTGACGGCGGCCATCACGAAAGTTTTGCAAAAGCACAATCCGAAGATTGTGTTCCGGTCTTTCGACAGCATCGATAACGCTCCGGAAGAAAAAGCGCGCGGAATCACCATCGCGACGGCGCACGTCGAGTATGAAACGGCGAACCGGCACTACGCGCACGTGGATTGTCCGGGCCACGCCGACTACATCAAGAACATGATTACCGGTGCGGCGCAGATGGATGGTGCGATTCTGGTTGTGGCTGCGACCGATGGTCCGATGCCGCAAACGCGCGAGCACGTGCTCTTGGCGCGGCAAGTAGGTGTGCCTTACATCGTGGTCGCGCTGAATAAATGTGACGCTGTCGACGACCCTGAGCTGCTCGACCTGGTGGAATTGGAAGTGCGCGAGTTGCTGAAGAGCTACAAGTTTCCCGGCGACGACGTGCCGGTGATCCGGCTGTCGGCTCTGGGCGCGCTGAACGGCGAAGAAAAGTGGGAGAAGCAGATTGACGCTTTGATGGAGGCGGTGGACAAGAGCGTGCCGCAGCCGGCGCGCGAACTCGACAAGCCGTTCCTGATGCCGATTGAAGATATTTTTTCGATTCAGGGACGCGGCACGGTGGTGACCGGGCGTATCGAGCGCGGCAAGGTGAAGGTGGGCGAGGAAGTGGAAATTGTGGGCTTCCGCGACACGCGCAAGACGGTCGTGACCGGCGTCGAAATGTTCAAGAAGCAGTTGGACGAGGGGCTGGCGGGCGACAATGCCGGACTGCTGCTGCGCGGCATTGCGAAAGAAGATGTGGAGCGCGGCATGGTGCTGGCGAAGCCGGGGTCGATTACTCCGCATACCAAGTTCAAGGCGGAAGTCTACATCCTGACCAAGGAAGAAGGCGGGCGGCATACGCCGTTTTTCAAGGGATACCGTCCGCAGTTTTATTTGCGGACGACGGATGTCACCGGAGTGGCGGAATTGCCTTCTGGAACCGAGATGGTGATGCCGGGGGACAATGTCTCACTGGTGATTGAGTTGATTACGCCGGTGGCGATGGAGAAAGGCTTGCGGTTTGCCATTCGCGAAGGCGGGCACACGGTGGGCGCGGGAACGATTGCGGAGATTGTGCAGTAGACTGAGAAGTGTGGGGACGAGGTGGCTTCGACCGTTCGGCCGGGTCAAAGACCCGGCCCCATAAGGGTAACAAAAAGCGGCTTGCTTCCTGCCGCAAGTTCTTTCCTCCCGCAGAAAGCGGGAGGGGTAAAGAGAGTGAAACGTGATTGGAAAAGAAAGAATTCGCATCCGGCTGAAGGCTTACGACTACCGCATCCTGGACCAGTCGACGGGCGAGATTGTGGAAACCGCGCGCCGAACTGGAGCACAGATTGCGGGGCCGATTCCACTGCCCACGATGAAGAACAAATACTGCGTGCTGCGTTCGCCGCACGTGGATAAGAAGTCGCGGGAGCAGTTTGAGATCCGCACGCACAAGCGTTTGCTCGATATTCTGGAGCCAACGCAGCAGACGGTGGACGCGCTGATGAAGCTGGATCTGCCGGCGGGTGTGGATGTGGAGATTAAAGCTTTCGGGAAAGAGCATAAGTAGTGCGGGCAGGCGCGGGCTGCGCCCGCGGAACGGACGAATGCGTCCGTTCCCACACGAGCTTGCCACATGAGCATAGAAGCTCCCCAGCCAATAGCTAAACGCCACGCTGGGAATGGAGATGGAAATGGCAACGAGAGTTACGGGCATTCTGGGCAAGAAGGTTGGCATGACGCAACTGTTTGACTCGAAGGGCGACGTGCGCCCGGTCACGGTGTTGCAGGCTGGTCCTTGCGTGATTACGCAGCACAAGTCAGCGACGCGGGACGGTTACGAAGCGGCGCAGATCGGGCTCGTCGAGTTTGTGAAGGAGTCGCGGCTTACCAAGCCGGCGCGCGGACATCTGGCGAAGAATAATCTTCCTCCGGTGAAGTTCATGCGCGAAGTGCCGCTTGAAACCGATGGCGCCGCCGACAGCGACGTGACGGTGAAGGTCGGCGACCGGGTGCTGGTCGAGATTTTCGAAGGCGAGAAGTTTGTCGACATCGTGGGCGTGAGCAAGGGCAAGGGCTTCCAGGGTGTGGTGAAGCGGCATCATTTTGGTGGCGGTCCGAAGTCGCACGGATCGATGTTTCAGATTACAGGTTCGATTGGTTCGTCCGCGTTTCCCTCGCGCGTGTTCAAGGGAATGCGCATGTCGGGACACATGGGGCATGCCCGGGTGACGCAGCGCAACCTGAGAGTTTTGGGTGTAGATAAAGACGAGAATCTGCTGGTGGTCGAAGGCAGCGTGCCGGGACCGCAGGGCGGGTACATCGTCATCATCAAAGCGAAGAAGCCGCCTAGAGAGCGCCGCGGATTTGCGGGTTCGGCTACGGTCGATCCGTTGAAGGCGGCTAAGCGAGCAGCGAAAAAAGCATAAAACCAGTGGTCAGTGGTCAGTGGCTAGTGGCTAGTGGTCAGACAGAGCAAGGCTTATGGCAACTATTGACATTTACAATTTGAGCGGCGACAAAGTTGGGTCGTTTGATCTTGCCGATGAGATTTTCGGCGCGGTGAATGAAGATCTGCTGTGGGAGGCGGTGAAGCACTACCGCGCCGGGCAGCACCGCGGCACGCACGCCACCAAGGCCCGCTGGCAGGTTTCCGGTTCGGGCAAGAAACTGTGGAAGCAGAAGGGCACGGGACGGGCGCGCATCGGCTCGATCCGTTCGCCACTGTGGCGGCACGGCGGGACCGTGCACGGTCCGCAGCCGCGCTCCTACGATTATGCTTTCCCGCGCCAGAAACTTCTTGGCGCTCTTCGTTCAGCGCTGGCTTCGAAGTTTGCCGATGGCAAGCTAACCGTGGTGAACGCATTTGAACTGAAGGACGCAAAGACGAAGGCATTCCGGGCGGCACTCGATGCGCTCAAGGTTGAAAAGACAGTTCTGATCGTGGAAGCACCGAACGCCGCCAATCGTAACCTGGAGTTAAGCACGCGCAATATTGCGGGCCTCGAGTTGATCGCGGGCAACGAAGTTCATCCTTATCACTTGTTGAAATATGACCGCGTGATTTTTTCGCACCCCGCCATCGAGAAGCTGCAACGCACGCTGAAGGATACGTTGCCCAAGCGGCAGCGCAAGGCGGCGAAGGAAGAAGATGAAGGCGCGAAGAAGGCGTCGGCGGCTCCGCGGAAGCGGGTGCGGCACGAAAAAGCGGCGGAGGTGGCCTAGGGCCTAATCAATATGAAATCCGCATACCAGATCATTCGGCGTCCGGTGATCACAGAAAAAGGCTTGGCGATCAAGGAGAACCAGAACACGCTGGTCTTTCAGGTTGCGCCCAAGGCGACGAAGACGGAAATCAAGCAAGCGGTGCAGACGATTTTCAAGGTGAAAGTGTTTTCCGTGCGGACGGCGACGTATCCGGGGAAAGAACGGCGGCGGGGGAAGTTTGCCGGCTACCGTCCGGACTGGAAGAAGGCGTATGTACGACTGCGGGCCGGCGAAAAGATGCCGGAGTACGCGCAGAATCTGTAAGGCGGGAAGCGGATTCCTCACCGGCAAAGTACGCCGGTTCGGAATGACAAAGAGATTAATATGGCGATTAAAACATATCGACCTACGACGCAGACGTTGCGCTATCGCACGACGATCGTCAACGACGACATTACGACGCAGCATCCGCATAAGCCGCTGATTGAACCTAAACCTCGCACCGGCGGGCGCCGCAACTCGGGCGACATGACGATGCGGTTTATCGGCGGCGGACATAAGCGCAAGCTGCGTATCATCGATTTCAAGCGCGACAAGACGGGAATTCCGGCTACCGTGGTGACCATCGAATACGATCCCAACCGTTCGTCGCGCATTGCGCTGCTGGCGTATGCCGATGGCGAGAAGCGTTACATCATTCAGCCGGAAGGGTTGAAGGTGGGGCAGAAGGTGGTCAGCGGTCCCGAGGCGGACATTCTGGTGGGCAACGCGCTGCCGCTGCGAAATATTCCTCCCGGCACGCAGATTCATAACCTGGAACTGAAGCCGGGCAAGGGTGGCCAGATGGTGCGGTCCGCGGGCGGAGCGGCGCAGTTGATTGCCAAAGAAGAAGAATACGCGCTGGTCAAGCTGCCTTCGGGCGAGACTCGGAAGGTTTCGCAGGACTGCATGGCGACGATCGGCCAGGTGGGCAATCTCGATCATGAGAACGTCACCATCGGCAAGGCGGGACGCTCGCGCTGGCTGGGAAAGCGTCCCCATAACCGCGGCGTTTCGATGAATCCAGTCGACCATCCGCATGGCGGCGGTGAAGGCAAGACTTCGGGCGGACGGCATCCGGTAACGCCTTGGGGACAGCCGACGCGCGGGTATAAGACGCGGAACAACAAGCGGACGGATAAATTTATTGTGAACCGGCGGACGAAGTAGTCGTTGGCCGTTAGTCGTTGGCCGTTAGCAGGAGCAGGTTCCTCACGCGCGCTTTGCGCGCGTTCGGAATGACAAAGTTTGAGAGAGCGTTGGTGAGGGCTGACGGCTGAAAGCTGAGAGCTGAATTTATGGCACGTTCAACCAAGAAGGGCGCGTTCGTGGATGGGTTCCTGATGGCGCGGGTCGAGGGCATGAATTCGCGCAATGAGAAAAAAGTTTTGCGTACCTGGTCGCGGCGTTCCACCGTGGTTCCCGAGATGGTGGGGCATACCATCGCGGTGCACAACGGTAAGAAATTTATTCCGGTGTACGTCACCGAGAACATGGTGGGGCACAAGTTGGGCGAATTCAGCTTCACGCGCAATTTCAAGGGCCACTCGATGCGGGCGGCGACTGAAGTAGCGGCGAAGCCGGCGGGCATTCCGGGAGGTCCGGGAGCGATAACGCCGGCGGCGCCGGCAGCGGCGCCGGCGCCGAAGGCATAAAAGGGTTTAGGCCCCAGCCCTCAGCTTAACCAAGGTTAAGAGAGCGAAGACCAAAAGGCTTAAGAAACAGAGACGAGAATATGGAATTCCGAGCGGAAATGCGTTACTTGCGAGTCTCGCCGCAGAAGGCGCGTCTGGTGCTGGAGTTGATCAAAGGGCGCAAGGTGGAAGAGGCGCGGAACACACTGCTGTTTACCAAGAAGCGGGTGGCGGCGCACGTGGGCAAGCTGCTGCAGTCGGCGCTCGACAATGCGAATTTTCTCAGCGCCGAGAAGAATCTGGACGTTGAGCTGGACAACTTGTATGTGAAGAGCGCGATTGCGAACGACGGTCCGAGGATGAAGCGGATTCGTCCGGCGCCGCAGGGACGGGCTTACCGTTATCAGCGGCGCATTGCGCATATCACGCTGGTGCTGGCGGAGCGCGGAGGTGGCGCGGCTCGGGTTGCCGGTGGTACGGCGGCTCCGGCTAAGCGGCGCGCGCCGGTGGCTAAGAAGGCAGCGGGTGGTGGCAAGGTTGGTAAGAAGAAGGCGGCTGTGAAGTAAGAGGCAACAGCAGGTTCCTCACCCGCGCTTTGCGCGGGATCGGAATGACAAGAGTTTCTGATTGATTTAGGAGAAGCAATGGGACAAAAAGTCCATCCTTATGGTTTTCGCCTCGGCTATACCAAGCCGTGGAAGTCGCGCTGGTTTGTGGAGCGCGATTACGACAAGCTGCTGTTTGAAGACATCAAACTGAAGAACGAGCTGAAGGACAAGCTGAAGTCGGCGGGCGTGAGTTCGATCGAGATTGAGCGCCCCGGCAACAAGCTGCGCATCATTATTAAGACCGCGCGGCCGGGAATTATTATCGGGCGCAAGGGCGCTGAAATCGACAAGCTGAAGGGCGACTTGCAGAAGCGCACGTCGCGCGAAGTGTTTGTCGATATCCAGGAAGTGCACAAGCCTGAACTCGATGCGCAGCTGGTGTCGGAAGCGATTGCTTTGCAGCTGGAAAAACGCGTGGGTTTCCGCCGCGCCATGCGCAAGGCGGTGGATTCGGCGCTGCGTTTCGGGTGCAAGGGTATCAAGGTGCGGGTGAGCGGACGGTTAAACGGAAACGAAATCGCTCGTTCGGAATGGTATCTGCAGGGACGTTTACCGCTGCACACTTTGCGCGCCGACATTGAATATGGATTTTCGGAAGCGCAGGACAACTTACGGTGTGATCGGCGTGAAGGTTTGGGTTTATAAGGGCGAGATTCTTCCGACAAAGAAGCGGGAGCAGCAGACCGGCGTGGGAGCGTTTTAAATCAGTGGCCAGTGGTCAGTGGCCAGTGGTCAGTAAGATCAAAAACGGCGCCAGCAGTTTCGCCGTGGAGAGCAAGAGATTCGGGCCGAGAGCCAAAGGCTAAGAGCTAAGAGTTGACTTATGTTGATGCCAAAGAAAGTGAAGTACCGTAAGCAGCAGCGCGGGCGCATGACGGGGAAGGCCTGGCGCGGCAGCACGCTGGCGTTTGGCGATTTCGGGCTGAAGGTGCTGGAGCCCGGGTGGATCACCGACCGGCAGATTGAAGCCAGCCGCGTGGCCATGACGCGTTTCGTGAAGCGCGGGGGAAAGATATGGATCCGCGTGTTTCCCGACAAGCCGGTGACCAAGAAGCCCGCCGAAACCCGTATGGGCAAGGGCAAGGGCGCGCCCGATCACTGGGTCGCGGTGGTGCGTCCGGGAAAGATTCTGTTTGAGATGGAAGGGGTCACGATCGTGGATGCGACCGAGGCCATGCGGCTGGCGTCGCACAAACTGCCGCTGCGGACGGCTTTGGTCAAGCGCGAGACGGCGGCGCATTAGAGACCGGAAACTGGAAACTGATTTTATGAAATCCGACAAGATTCGCAACTTAACCGACGCCGAGCTCCAGCACCAGGGGCAGGATCTCGCGGACCAGTTGTTCAAGCTGAAATTTCAGTTGAACATGGGCCAGACCGAGAGTTTGAAGAAGATTCGCGGGCTGCGCAAGGACATTGCGCGCGTCAAGACAATTTTAGGCGAGCGCACGCGCGCCGCCGTAACGGAGAAACGCTAATGGCGGAAGCCGCAGCCAAAAAGTCCGCAACGCCGCCGAGCGAGCAGGTGCAGGGCCGGCGCAAGGAAGTGGTGGGAGAAGTGGTCGCCAACCGCATGCAAAAGACCATCGTAGTCAAGGTGACGCGGAAGAAGGCGCATCCCTTCTACGGGCGTGTGGTGGCGCGCAACAAGAAGTTTTATGCACACGACGAGAAGAACGAAGCGCACGTCGGCGATGTGGTGCGGATTGAAGAGACGCGACCGCTGTCGAAGTTGAAGCGCTGGAAGCTGAAAGACATTGTGCGCAAGACCGCGCTGGTGCCGGAGATCGTGCTGGAGCAGGACGTTAAGTAATTAAGGAAGCGAGCCGAACGCGCCTCAAAGCAGGTTCCTCACCGGGCTTGGCGCCCGGTTCGGAAATGACAATGACTAAGGTTGCGCGGGCTTGCATGGATGCTTCGCGAGATAACAGGCGTCTCGCTCGGGGATTGAAAGAGTGAACGGGAGATTGCCATGGCTGTGATGATGAGAAGCATGCTGGAGGTGGCCGACAACTCCGGCGCCCGCAAGCTGCAGATGATTTTGCCGCTCGGCGGAGCGACCGGGCTGAATGCCGGCCTCGGCGACATAATCACCGCGGCGGTGAAGGAAGCCGCTCCCGACGGGCAGGTGCAGAAGGGCAAAGTGGTGAAGGCGGTGATTGTGCGTACGCGCAAGGAGCATCGGAGTCGCGACGGAACTTACATCCGCTTCGATCAGAATGCCGCGGTGCTGATCAACGATGCCGGCGAACCGGTGGGGACACGCGTGTTTGGTCCCGTGGCCCGCGAGTTGCGCGAGAAGAAGTTTTTGAAGATCGTCTCCTTGGCACCTGAGGTGATTTAGGCATTTGAAAGGATTGAGTGATTGTGCGATTGAGTGATTGTGCGATTGAAAATCAAAACTACAGACAGATGGCTTTCAATCGCTCAATGACTCAATCGCCCAATCGCTAAATGAGGATTTATGCGAACTGTCAGCACAGAACACAAGCGAGTGGACATCCGCCGCAACGATACCGTGAAAGTCATCACGGGGCGGGACAAGGGCAAGGAAGGACGCGTGTTGCGCGTGTTTCCCGACGACAGCAAGCTTCTGGTCGAGCATGTGATGATCGTGAAAAAGCACGTGCGCTCCAACCCGCAGCGCAACATCAAGGGCGGCATTGCCGAGCAGGAGAGCCGGATTGCGATTTCCAACGTGCAGCTGGTTTGCCCGACATGCGGGCCGGTGCGCATCGGGCACGAAGAGCGCGGCGACCGGAAAGTGCGGGTGTGCAGGAAGTGCGGAACGACGCTGGATAAATGATTGAGTGATTGGGCGATCGGGCGATTGAGCAATTGAAAATCTGACGAAACTAAGTTTTTGATTTTCAATTGCCAAATGACCCGATCACACAAATTGCCCAATTTAGGGGTTGAGACGCGATGGCAAAGATAAAGATAAGAAGGGATCGAAGGAATCGGCGCAGGAGCAGAAGGCTCCGGCACAGGCGCATCACAGCGCCAAGGAGCGGCCGCGGTTGCGCTCGAAGTTCGAGAAGGAAGTTGCTCCGGCTCTGCTGAAAGAGCTTGAGCTTAAGAACACGATGGCGGTTCCGCGCCTCAACAAGATCGTGGTGAACATGGGTATGGGCGAAGCCACGCAGAACTCCAAAGTGCTCGATCCGGCGGTGAACGAACTGGGACAGATCACCGGGCAGAAGCCGATCATCACCAAGGCGAAGAAATCGATTGCGGCTTTCAAGGTGCGTGAAGGGCAGGCCATCGGAACCATGGTGACGCTGCGCGGCGACCGCATGTATGAGTTTTTCGACCGACTGGTGAACATCGTTCTGCCGCGGGTGCGCGACTTCAAGGGAGTTTCCACCAAGTCGTTCGACGGCCGTGGCAACTACACACTCGGCTTGCACGACCAGTTGATCTTCCCGGAGATTGCTTACGAGAAGGTCGACAAGCAAAAGGGAATGAACGTCACGATTGTCACGACGGCGGCGACAGACAATCAGGCGCGCATGCTGTTGAAGCATCTTGGCATGCCATTCCGGACACAATAAGGTTTTAGAGTTTCAAGGTTACAAAGTTGTAGGTGCGACAACAAAGACTCTTTAAGGATTTCATGACTACAGCGAAACGAGTGAAGGACGCGAAGATCGAGAAGAAGTTTGAAACGGCGCGCAATAACAAGGAGAAGACTCCGAAGTTTTCCACGCGCCGGCACAACCGCTGCAAGCGGTGCGGGCGGCCGCGGGCTTATCTGCGCAAGTTCGGCTTGTGCCGCTTGTGCTTTCCGGCAACTGGCGCTGCAAGGGGAGATTCCGGGAGTGTCGAAGTCGTCCTGGTAAGTGCGTCGTTGGTCGTTAGTGTTGGTCGTTGGCCAAGACGAAGAAGCTGCCGCAGGTTCTCCGCTGAACGCGGAGCGAACGGGTGGCGAGAGGAGAAGCAAACGATGAGGTTGACCGATCCGGTCGCAGATATGTTGACGAGGGTGCGCAACGCGCTGCAGGCGCGGCACCAGAAGGTGGACGTTCCGGCTTCCCGGCTGAAGGTGGAGATTGCCCGCATCCTGAAGGAAGAGGGCTACATTTCGAACTTCAAGGCCACCGAGGAAGAGGGTCACAAGGTCATCCGGATTTACTTGAAATACGGCGCGCACAACGAGGCGGCGATTTCAAAAGCGGAGCGCGTGTCGCGTCCGGGTTGCCGCGTCTACGTGCGCCGCAGCGAGATTCCACGCGTGCTGGGCGGTATGGGGATCAACATCCTCACGACGCCGCGCGGGGTGATGACCGGGCGCCAGGCGCGCAAGGAAGGCGTAGGCGGCGAGTTGTTGTGCGAGATCTGGTAAAGCAGCTTCTAGCTACTGGCTTCTAGCTGCTAGCTAGTCACGCTGCGTTGATGTAAGTGGACGGAACGAAAAGGTAAATCACTGATGAAGCTCCTGGCTAGAATTCAGGAGCTAGAAGCTAGAAGCTCTTATGTCACGAATTGGAAAAAAGCCGATCCCGATCCCCAAAGGGGTGACGGTCAAAATCGAAGGTAACACGGTACTGGTGCAGGGGCCGAAGGGCAAGCTGGACACGGCTCTTCCCGCGGGCATCAAGGTGGAGCAGAAGGACGGGAACCTCGTCGCCCTGCGCGAGAACGATTCGCAGGCTGCTTTGCATGGACTGGCGCGCGCCCTTGTGAACAACGCCGTCGAAGGCGTGACCAAGGGATGGACGCGCGACCTGGAAATCGTCGGCATCGGCTACCGCGCCGAGATGAAGGGCAAAGGGACGGTGGTGTTCAGCCTGGGATATTCGCATCCCATCGAATACCCGTTGCCGACCGGCGTTGAGGCCTCGGTTGATCCCAAGCAGACTAAGATTGCGCTCACGGGAATCGATCGGCAACAGGTGGGCCAGGTGGCGGCGGAAATGCGATCGCTGCGTCCGCCCGACCCCTACAAGAATAAAGGTGTGCGGTATGCGGGCGAGCGGCTGAAGAAGAAAGTGGGCAAGACCGGAGCGAAGTAAGACAAACCGTCGTTGGTCGTTCGTCGTTAGTCGTTGGCCAAACGATGATGGCGGCAGTTGTTTTGAAGTGTCGGGTCTTTGGCTAACGACCAACGACTAACGACCAAGGACAGATCTTATGTTTACGAAGAAATCGAAGAACCAGAAGCGCGATCACATTCACGACCGCATCCGCAAGAAGATGCAGGGGACCGCCGAGCGTCCGCGGCTGAATGTTTACCGTTCGCTGAATCACATTTACGTGCAGGTCATCGACGACCTGCACGGCACGACGCTGGTTTCGGCGAGTTCCGCAGAAGGCAAGAAGGCCGAAGGCAAGAAGGCCGAGGGCGGGAAGGCCGAGGGCGAGAAGAAAGCCCGGCGTACCGGCGGTAATGTGGCGGCGGCGAAGGCTCTGGGCAAAGTTATCGCCGAGCGCGCTAAGGCTAAAGGCGTGAGCAAAGTGGTGTTTGACCGCGGCGGCTATATTTATCACGGGCGGGTGAAGGCGCTCGCCGACGCGGCCCGCGAAGCGGGATTGCAATTTTAGGAATTGAGCGATTGTGCAATTGAGTCATCGGGTGATTGAAACCGCGGGAAGCAATTCGCTTTCAATTGCCCAATCACTCAATCGCACAATCGCCCAATGAAACGAGAGTTTAAAGAATGCCAACTGTAATTAAGAAGCTCGATGCAAATTCGTTCCAGTTGAAGGATCAGGTCGTGGCCATCAACCGCGTCACCAAGGTGGTGAAGGGCGGCAAGAACCTTTCGTTTGCCGCGCTGGTGGTGGTGGGCGATCCGTCGGCGGCGGTGGTGGGTCACGGCGCGGGCAAGGCTAAGGAAGTTCCGCAGGCGATTCGCAAGGCGATTGAGTCGGCCAAGAAGAATCTGATCAAGGTCAACCTGACGCAGACTTCGATTCCCCACCTTGTGCTGGGGCGCTATGGCTCCGGCAAAGTTTTGTTGAAGCCGGCGCCGGAAGGCACGGGAGTGATTGCCGGGGGCGCGGTGCGCGCGGTGATGACCTCGGTGGGAATCCAGAATGTGCTTACGAAATCGATCGGCACCACCAATCCGCACAACGTGATCAAGGCGACTTTCGACGCGCTGCGGCATTTGAAGAGTCGCGAGAGCGTCGCTGCGATGCGGGGGAAGTCGGTGCAGGAGTTATAACAGGTCTTAGGTGATAGGTTTTAGGGGTTGGGTTTCCTAAGACCCGCGACGTATCACCCGAAGTATCTAGAAACTGGCCACTGGTCCCGGACCACTGGCCACTGAGGGTTTAGGTGATGACGACGAAAAAACCGAAAGCGGTTGCTGGAAAGATACACCTGAAATGGGTGGTTTCGGCCATTTGCGCGCCGGTGACACAGAAGCGCGTGGTGAAGGGGCTGGGATTTACGCGGCTGAACCAGGTGATCGAGCGTCCCGACAATGCGGCGATTCGCGGCATGGTGGCGAAGGTTCCGCATCTGGTTGTGATCCTGTAGGACTGGGGTCCTAGGTGATAGGTCTAAGGTGTTGGGTTCTTCCTAAGACCCAAGACCTATCACCCAAGACCCAATGGTGAAGAAATGAATTTATCCAACATTCGAGCACCTAAGAAGGCATCGGAAAAGCGCAAACGCGTGGGGCGCGGTATGGGCTCCGGTATGGGCAAGACCTCCACTCGTGGGCACAAAGGGCCAGCGCTCGCGTACTGGTATGCGCCTGATCCGCGGATTTGAAGGCGGCCAGATGCCGCTGCACCGCCGCATGCCGAAGCGCGGTTTTACCAACATCTTCCGCAAGGAATTCAACATCGTGAGCCTGGAGCGGCTGGCGGCGCTGGGCGCGGAGTTGCACGCCGCGCCCATCACGCCCGAAGTCTTGCGCAAGGCGGGAGTGATCAAGGCCAAGCATCCAGTAAAGATTCTCGGCGATGGCGAACTGACTGTTGCCCTCACCGTGCACGCGCACAAGTTCTCCAAGTCGGCGCAGGAAAAAATCATCAAGGCAGGCGGCAAGGTTGAGGTCTTGCAGTAATGGCTGAAACAGGGGCGTTTCCACTCTTTGACAAGCTGGCGAACATCTTCCGCATCCCTGATCTGCGCAAGCGGGTTCTGTTCACGCTGGCCATGCTGGCGGTCTACCGGCTGGGCGGGCATCTTCCCACCCCGGGCGTCAACTTCCTCAAACTCGAGGATGCGTTCAATCGAAGCGGCGGATCGCTTCTGGGTTTCGTGGATCTGTTTTCCGGCGGCAGCCTGCGCAAAATGACCATCTTTGCCTTGGGCATCATGCCGTACATCACGGCATCGATCATTCTGCAGCTTTTGACCGTGGTGTATGAGCCGCTCGCCAAGCTGCAAAAAGAAGGCGAGCTGGGACGCAAGAAAATTACGCAATGGACCCGTTACATTACCGTGATTCTCAGCGCGGTGCAGTCGTTCGGGATCGCCATCGGCCTCGAGAAAGCCGGAGACTTCGTGCTGCATCCCGGTCCCGGGTTCATCCTGATGACGATGCTGACGCTGACCACGGGCAGCGCATTCATCATGTGGTTGGGCGAACAGATCACCGACCGCGGCATCGGCAACGGCATGTCTTTGCTGATCTTTGCCGGCATTGTGGTGGGCCTGCCCCGCGGCGTGCAGGATCTTTTTGACAAAGCGAAGAATGGAACCTGGGGAGCGATTACGCCGGTGCTGATGGTTGGCCTGGTTGTCTTCATGGTCGCGGTGGTGGCGTTCATCGTATACGTCGAGCGCTGCGAGCGACGCATCCCAGTGCAATACGCGAAGCGCGTGGTGGGACGAAAAGTGATGGGCGGGCAATCCACGCACTTGCCTTTGCGCGTGAACGCAGGCGGCGTCATGCCAGTGATCTTCGCGTCTTCGATTCTGGGTTTGCCGCAGATGCTCGGGTATAGCTTGAAAAACAGCCGCTACTTCGGCGACATGATTCGAATGCTGGGCTGGGGCGAGCCACTCTACACAGCTGTTGTATGCGCTGGGCATTATTTTCTTCGCGTACTTCTATGTATCGATCGTATTCAATCCCAGCGAAGTCGCCGACAATATGCGGAAGTATGGCGGATTTATTCCGGGGATTCGTCCGGGCAAGCGCACTGCCGATTACATCAACGAAGTCTTGACCCGTATTACGCTGGTGGGCGCGCTGTATCTGATCATCATCTCCTTTATCCCCGAATGGATGATGGCCGGCATTCACCTGAACCATTTGCCCTTCTGGCTGGGAGGCAGGATCTTTGAGCAGCTTCCGGTGTGGGTGACCAACGGCTTAGGAGTTACTTTCTATTTCGGCGGAACGTCGCTGCTGATCGTGGTGGGCGTGGCAATGGATACGGTGACGCAGATCGAGGCGCAGTTAATCATGCGCCATTACGACGGATTCACGCCGCGCAGCGGCCGCATCCGCGGCCGTCGGAACTGGTCATAGATATTTGACCGAATGTGCGATCGGGTGATAGTGCGATTGCGAGGTTGGTTGATTGAGGAGGGATGGATTTGTGATCTCTGTGGGAGATTTTCAATCACTCAATGGCTTAGCTCACTGACTCAATTACGAACTCGATGGCGCAGGAAACCTCACGCGATGTAGGCCCCGTGGTGCTGCTTGGACCGCCGGGCGCCGGTAAGGGCACGCAGGCCAAGCGCATCATGGAGCGGTATTTGATTCCGCAGGTCTCCACGGGAGACATTCTGCGGTACAACGTAGCCCAGGGCACGGAACTTGGCATGGCTGCCAAGGCGGTCATGGCGCGCGGCGAATTGGTTTCCGACGACCTGGTTTGCGCAATGGTCCGGCACAGGCTGAGCCAGCCGGATTGCAAGCGCGGCTATGTGCTGGATGGCTTTCCCCGGACCGCGGCTCAGGCCGGTTGGCTGGATGCATTGCTCGACGACAAGCTCTTTGACAACTCGCGCCCCACTCGGGCCTGGCCAATTGTGATCCTGATGGACGTGGATTATAATCAATTGTTGCTCCGGATCACTGGACGCCGTTCTTGTCCCACCTGTGGGCGGATCTACAACGTCCACTTCCAGCCGCCCCGTGAAGATGAACTTTGTGATTGTGACGGGACGAAGCTGGTAACCCGCAATGACGACCGGTTGGAAGTGATTCAGCCCCGTTTGGCGGCCTACCAGGAGCAAACTCGTCCTGTGGTGGACTATTACCAGCGTACGGGAAGACTGGTTTCGGTGAATGCCGATCTGACGGTGGAAGAGGTTGGGGAGCAGATTGTCAGGATTCTAGAGGACCATCACGCGTGAGGGTTTCTAGTTTCCGGTTTCCACTTTCTAGTTCCGCTTCCACCAGTAGTATTGGAAACTAGAAAACCAGAAACTGGAAACTTCTTTAAGAATGGCGATTGTCTGCAAGTCGGCGGCGGAGATTGAGCGGATGCGGCACAGCGGCCGCATTGTGCGTCAGGTTCTCGATGAGGTACGCTCGATGGTAGCGCCGGGCATTACCACCATGGATCTGGAGCGCGCCGCCGAGAAGAAGATTGCGGAACTCGGGGCCAAGCCGGCGTTCAAGGGCTATTACGATTATCCTTGCGTGCTGTGCACATCGGTCAACGAAGAGATTGTGCACGGCATCCCGTCGGAAAAGCGGGCGCTGAAGGAAGGCGACATCGTTTCGATCGACTGCGGAGTGGTGCTCGACGGGTACTATGGCGACGCCGCGATCACGGTCCCGGTCAGCGACGCGGTGAAGCCAGAGTTGCGCAAGCTGCTGACGGTGACCGAGGAGTCGCTCTACAAGGGCATCGACCAGGCGCTCATCGGCAACTCGGTGGGCGATGTGGGAGCGGCGGTGCAGGAGCACGTGGAAGCCAACGGTTTCAGCGTGGTGCGTGAGTTTGTAGGACATGGCATCGGGACGCGCCTGCACGAAGAGCCGCAGGTCCCGAACTTCGGAGCGCGCGGCCATGGCGCCAAGTTGCGCGAAGGCATGGTGCTCGCCATCGAGCCCATGGTGAACTACGGCAAGCCGGAAACGCGGGTGCTCGGCGACAAGTGGACGGCGGTCACGGTCGACGGCAGTTTCAGCGCGCATTTCGAGCATTGCGTAGCAGTGACGAAAAGCGGGCCGGTAATTTTGACGAAATAAGTGGCCAGTGGTCAGTGATCAGTGGCCAGTTATCGAACACCTGTAATCGTGCTATGGAAGCAGGGGTACTGGCCACCAGCCACTGACCACTGACCACTGGTTCTAAGGAGCTAATGAGTAAAGAAGACGCGATTGAAGTGATGGCAGTGGTCCTGGAACCGCTGCCCAACGCCATGTTCAAGGTGGAACTCGAGAACAAACACCAGGTACTGGCGCATGTTTCCGGCAAGATGCGCAAGAATTTCATCCGCATACTACCTGGCGACAAGGTTGCGGTGGAACTCTCGCCCTACGACCTGAATCGCGGACGAATTGTGTATCGCTATAAATGAGATTGTAAGGATGATGTTCTCAACTCAGTCAAAATCGAGGGTTTTCGACTGAGAACTGAGAACTGGGAACTGAGAACTGATATGAAAGTACGAGCATCGGTAAAGAAAATCTGTGACAAGTGCAAGGTCATCCACCGCAAGGGTGTGGTGCGGGTGATCTGCGTCAACACGAAACACAAACAGCGCCAGGGTTAAAACAGTTAAGCTAAGCCCTGCCGCCGGGAGTTTAAGGGAGTCTAAGGACAAGCTATGGCACGTATCGCAGGCGTCGACTTACCGCGCCAGAAGCACATCAACATCGCGCTGACCTACATCTACGGCATCGGGCATCCGCGCGCCGGCAGCATTCTGGACGAGGCCAAGGTGGACCCCATGAAGAAGGTCCAGGACCTCAGCGAAGAAGAAGTCAACCGCATCCGCACCGTGATCGAGCAGCAGGGGATGGTGGAGGGCGATCTGCGCAAGGAAGTTTCGATGAACATCAAGCGGCTCATCGAAATCGGCTCCTATCGCGGCTTCCGTCACCGCCGCAACCTGCCGGTCCGCGGACAACGCACCCACACCAACGCGCGCACCCGCAAAGGCCCGCGCAAGGGAACGGTATCGACCAAGAAGAAGGCGACGTCGAAGACCTAAAAAGCAGTGTCTCAGTGTTCAGTGACCAGTGGCCAGCGAAACCACTGACAAACTGACCACTGACCACTGACCACTGGACACTAATTATGGCTAAACCAGCAGCAGCGGGCGGCACGGCCGCACCGGAGAAAAAAGGCAAGAAGAAGACGTTCAAGAAGAAGGAGCGCAAGCACGTTCCGCATGGACTGTGCTACGTGCAGGCGTCCTTCAACAACACGATCGTGACCATCACCGACATGAACGGCAACGTTCTGTCGTGGAAGAGTTCGGGATCGCTGGGCTTCCGCGGATCGCGCAAAGGCACCCCGTTCGCCGCGCAGCAGGCAGCCTCGAACGCGGCCAATATGGCGCGCGATCACGGCGTCCGCAGCGTGGACGTGCGCGTGAGCGGCCCCGGTTCCGGCCGCGAGTCGGCAGTACGTGCTTTGGCGTCGTCGGGCATTGAAGTGCGCTCCATTCGCGACGTGACGCCCATCCCGCACAATGGATGCCGTCCGCCGAAGCGAAGAAGAGTGTAAAGGCAAGTGGACTAGTGGTCAGTGGATCAGGGCGAACAGCAAGCGGTTCTGCCACTGAACCCTTGACCCCTAGCCACTGATTTTCGTCCGGGACGAAGGGTGAAGCCAAACCCGTAAACCGGTCATCTAAAAGGAGAACAACTTGGCACGTTATACCGATGCAGTCTGCCGTCTATGCCGCCGCGAGGGCATGAAGCTTTTCCTCAAAGGCGCAAAGTGTTTCAGCGATAAGTGTCCCATCGAGAAGCGCAACTTCGCTCCCGGACAACATGGGAAAGACCGCAAGGCCAAAATCGTAGGCTACGGTCTGCAGTTGCGCGAGAAGCAGAAAGCGAAACGCATCTACTTCACGCTCGAAGGCCAGTTCCGTAACTATTTTGAGAAGGCCGCGCGTACCCGCGGGGTGACCGGCGAACTGCTCTTGCAGCAACTGGAGCGGCGTTTGGACAACGTGGTCTTCCGCCTGGGCTTTGCGCAATCGCGGCGCCAGGCGCGGCAGTTAGTGCGCCACGGGCATGTCGCCGTCAACAATCGCAAGGTCAACATTCCTTCGTACGAAGTGAGCGCGGGCGAGGAGATTTCCATCCGCGAGAACAGCAAGAAACTAGTCATTCTGGAAATGGCGAAGGAATTCGCCAGCCACGGCACGCAGCCTAACTGGCTGGAAGTGAATCGCGACAACTACACGGGGCGGGTGCTCTCGTTGCCCAAGCGCGAAGATATTCAACTGCCGGTGAACGAGCAGTTGATCGTAGAGTTATACAGCAAATAAGACATTGAGCAATTGAGTTATCGGGTCATTGGGCGATTTTCAATCACTCAATCGCCCGATTGCCAAATCGCTCAATCTTCGGTCCACAATTTCGAGCCAGATCAGCCTGTCCTGGCGCTTGACCTGAATCCGGACTATTCAGGGAGCCACGACTGAGCCAAACGGCCGAAGGAGAAACAAATGCTTTGGAAAGGTTTTCAGAAACCGAAACGTCTCGCAGTTGACACTTCCACCCTCACCGACAAGTACGGAATTTTCTGGGCGCAGCCTTTTGAGCGCGGCTTCGGCACCACCGTGGGCAACGCTCTGCGGCGCGTGCTACTGAGTTCCATTGAAGGCGCCGCCGTCACCGCGGTGAAGATGGAAGGCGTGCTCCACGAATTTCAGTCGATCCCCGGCGTTGTCGAAGACGCGACCGACATCATCCTCAACCTGAAACAGATTCCGTTCAAGCTCGCCGGTGATGCGCCGAAAGCCATCTACCTGCGCGCCGATCAGCCTGGCGTGGTCACCAGCGGGATGATCGAAGCCGACGGCGACGTCGAAGTTCTCGACAAGGACGTCTACATCGCCACGGTCAGCGAAGGCGGCAAGCTCGACATGGAAATGCGCCTGAAGCGCGGCCGCGGTTACACTTCCGCCGACAAGAATTTCGACGAAGATCTCGGCCTCGGATTCATTCCCATCGATTCCGTGCACTCGCCGGTGCGCAAGTGCAACTACACCGTCGAAGCCGCGCGTCTCGGCCAGATCACCGACTACGACAAGCTCACTCTCGAAGTGTGGACCAACGGCTCCATCACGCCGGCCGATTCGATCGGCCTGGCCGCGAAGCTGATCAAGGACCACATGAACATCTTCATCAACTTCGAGGAAGAAATCGAAACCGGCGTTTCGTCGTCGGACGACCGCAAGCCCGAGATTCACAACGAAAATCTGAACCGGTCCGTCGAGGAACTCGAACTGTCAGTGCGCAGCTACAACTGCCTGAAGAACGCGAACATTCAGACCATCGGCGAGCTGGTGCAGAAGACGGAATCGGAAATGCTCAAGACCAAGAACTTCGGCCGCAAGTCGCTGAACGAGATCAAGGAAATTCTTTCCTCGATGGGTCTGAGCCTCGGCATGAAAATCGACGAGCACGGCAACGCCGTGCCCGGTCCGACGTCAAATCTAGTCCTGCCGGCTTCGGCCTACGGACCGGACGATCAGCTGTAAGAACAGTGGTCAGTGGCTAGTGGTCAGTGGTCAGTGAAGACAAACCGCTAGCCGCTGACTTTAAAATACGAGACTGAATACTGGCCACTGACCACTGGCCACTGAGGTTCTACCATGCGTCACAAAGTTGCAGGCTACAAACTCGGACGGAACACCGCGCACCGGCGCTCGCTGCTGCGGAACCTGGTCACGTCGGTGATCGTAGAAGAACGCGTCGAGACCACCATTCCCAAGGCCAAGGCCGCCAAGCCGATCGTCGAGAAGATGATCACGCTCGGCAAGCGCGGCGACCTCGCCGCCCGGCGTCTGGCTGGGGCTTACCTTATGACCGACGAGGCGCTCGTGAAGCTTTTCGACACCATCGGTCCGCGCTTTGGTGACCGCGAAGGCGGCTACACGCGCGTCATCCGCACCGGATGGAATAAGGGCGACGGCGCCGACAAGGCCTTCCTCGAACTGCTGGGCAGCGAAAAGGTGCTGGACGAGAAGCGCGAGAAGCGCGCCGAAAACCGCGCCAAGAAAGTCGCCGAAGCCAAGAAAGCCATGGAAGACGCCGAAGCGCAAGCCCAGCACGATGGCGGCATCGAGCCGGTCAAGGAAGAAGCTGAAGATAAGAAAGAATAGTCCGATATGTTTCAAAGGCACGGCGCAAGCGGTGCCCTTTTTCTTTAGGCTTTGTCATTCCGACTTGGGCGCAAGCCCAAGGGAGGAACCTGCTTTTGGCAGCGCCCTAACACTCCCCACTCGTACATGTCCTCCCGCGCTCACCGCTGGTAATCTTGCCGTAAGTTGCCATCCCGATAAACTCTTCTCAGGATGGGCTTCACTCGCATACAGATGGGCATTGCTGTCGGCGTTGCGGCGGTGCTGGTGTTCGGATTTCTCGGCTACATACATTGGCTGAGCAATCAGGGACCAGTGCTG
The DNA here is from genome assembly GCA_963807655.1 of uncultured Acidobacteriaceae bacterium. Lineage (GTDB taxonomy): Bacteria > Acidobacteriota > Terriglobia > Terriglobales > Acidobacteriaceae > Sulfotelmatobacter. The sequence goes on from CAWEDF010000052.1 coordinate 52,375, forward strand.
GCGCGGTCCGAAGACCACGATCCGCTTGACCGGCCTGCCGGTCAGCATCAGAATGAATCCCCTGCGCGACCGCACCATTGAGCACAGCGCCAACAAATTTCTGGGCGAGCTGCGCGACGGCCATTGCGACGATCTGCTCTCCAAGTGGGAGCACGACTACCGCAAGAAGTATGCCCACTTCATCTGCGATTCCGAGGCGAAGCATCCACTGCTTTCCTGGGAGTTGGCGGAGTGGGAAAGCAACCCGCCCCTCACCATCCTTCACTACCGCGGCAAGCGCCTCAACAGCCCAGGCCAGGCCAGCACCTACAAGGAACTCTTCACCGTCACTACTGAGAACAAGAGCGGTCAGTGGGTAGTTACTAAGTACGACGCGATGTACTGAAGGAGTTCTCAGTTCTCAGTGTTGGGACGCGATGCAAAATCCATCATAAGACCTCAGATTTTCTTGCATTTCTCCGTGTATCCCTGCCTCCGTGGTAAAACTTCTTCATGCCTTCGCCTGCCGAGCGTGAGCCTTCTGCCGCCCGTAACATCTACGTCTTCGGCATCACATCGCTTCTAAATGACACTGCCAGCGAGATGGCTTATTGGGTACTGCCGGCTTTTCTGGCTTCGCTGGGCGCGGGGCCGGCGCAGTTGGGATTGATCGAGGGCATTGCCGAGAGCGTGGCGTCGTTTGCCAAACTCTTCTCCGGATATCTTGCCGACCACATCCAGCGCCGCAAGCCGGTGGTGGTCGCTGGATATTTCGTCGCCAACGCGGTCAAGCCTTTGCTTGCGCTGGTCACTGCCTGGCCGCAAATTCTGCTGATTCGCTTCACGGATCGTCTCGCCAAAGGCATGCGCGGCGCGCCGCGCGACGTGATGGTCGCCGAGTCGGTGCCGAAAGAGCGGCTGGGTTCGGCGTATGGCCTGATTCAGTCGATGGACTCCGCTGGAGCTATTGTCGGCCCTTTGGCCGCCCTGGCTCTTCTCGCGCGTTTCGGCATCCGAAGCGTGTTCTGGGCGGCCGCGGTTCCGGGAGCGCTGTGCGTACTGGTCGCGCTGCTGGGGATTCGCGAGACCGGGCGCCGGCAAACCAAGCCGGAGGCTGCTTCGAAGACAAATTCGCCGGCTGCCTCGACGTGGGCGAAAAACAAGAACATAAAGCTTCCCGCAAGTTTCTATGTCGTCCTTGCCGCGGTAACACTTTTTTCTCTTGGCAACTCGAGCGATATGTTTCTGGTGTTGCGGGCGCAGAATGTTGGCATCCGGGTGGCGCTCGCGCCGCTGCTGGGGCTGGTTTTCAACATCACGTACACGCTGGCTTCCTGGCCCGCGGGATGGTTTAGCGATCGCGTTTCGCGGCGAATGGTTGGCTCCGCGGGGTACGTGATTTTTGCCGCGGTTTATTTTGTTTTCGGCCGCGCGCCCTCCACGTTGGCGATCTGGATTGCGATGGCGGTTTATGGTCTCTATAACGCCCTAACGCAGCCTGTGCTGAAGGCCCTGGTAGTGGAGACTGTGGGCGAGAATGTGCGCGGCCGCGCTCTCGGTATTTATTTCTTTGTGACCAGCGTGGCTACTTTAGCCGCGAGCGTGATCACTGGAGAATTGTGGAAGCATTTCGGGGCTGCGATTCCGTTTTATCTTTCGGCGGCGATGGCGTTGGCTGCGGCGGGAATTTTGCAGGTCGCGAGCGGTCGCGCACCCATAACCGTTGAATGATAATTTGACGGTTACTTCAAGCGGAGCATTTTCGAATTAACTTGCTAACCGCACTTCGCAGGTTAGCCGGGAATCGACTGAATGGAGTCGCGATTTCCGTCGCTTTTTCTTCTCCGCATCCACCACAGAAAAATAATCAGCTGCGCTCCGATTCCCGCGCACGTGTCGAGAACAACATCCCGAATGGTGCCCGTGCGTGAAGGGATCAGGCTCTGGTGCCACTCGTCGAGGCTGGCGACGAGGGCAGTGCCCAGAACTGCGATGGTTGCCCAGCGTTGCGTCCACTTCACATCGCTCATCGCGGGCAAAGTGGCGCGCCAGGCGCGAAAAAGCAAGAAGCTCAGCATGCCATAGCCGACGACGTGACCCGATTTGCGAATGAAGAAGTGCCAAATTTCAAAGCGATCCCAGTCCATGCCGAAGAGGAAATGCAAAAGAGGATAGAGAAAGCGGCTGGTGTTTTGGGCAGAGAGCATGGCGCTGGATTCAATGGCGATGAGGATGAGCCAGAGGATCGCGGCGATCCAGGCCTTCAGAACGGCGTGGCGATCGGAATTCAGGCGCACGCGTTACTCGACACCATAGTTGGGAGCCTCGCGGGTGATCATGACGTCATGGACGTGGCTTTCACGGAGTCCGGCGCCGCTGATGCGCACGAAGCGCGTTTTCTGCAGAAGTTCGGCGATGGTGGCGCAGCCGCAGTAGCCCATGCCTGACCGCAGTCCGCCAACCATCTGATGGACGATCATGGCGACGGAGCCGCGATAGGGCACGCGTCCTTCAATGCCTTCGGGAACGAGTTTGCCGAGGCGGTTGGAATCGCCGTCGTTGGCGGAGACTGCCGCGGAAGAATCGCCTTCGGTGTTTTGAAAGTAGCGTTCGCTGGAACCCTGTGCCATCGCGCCGATCGAGCCCATGCCGCGATACGACTTGAAGGAGCGGCCCTGATAGAGGATCAGTTCGCCGGGACTTTCATCGGTGCCGGCGAAGAGCGAGCCGATCATGACCGCGCTTGCGCCGGCGGCCAGCGCCTTGGTGACGTCGCCGGAATACTTGATGCCGCCGTCGGCGATGATGGGAACGCCAGCATCTTTGGTGGCGCGGAAGGCTTCGGCGATGGCGGTGATCTGGGGCACGCCGGCGCCGGTGACCACGCGCGTGGTGCAGATGGAACCGGGACCGATGCCGACCTTGATGCCGTCGGCTCCGGCGCGGGCCAGTTCGCAGGCGCCGTCGAAGGTGGCGACGTTGCCGGCCAGCAATTCCATGCCGGGGAGTTTCGACTTGATGAGCTTCACTGCGTCGAGGACCTTGGTGGAGTGGCCGTGGGCGCTGTCGATGGCGAGCACGTCTACTTTTGCTTCGGCTAATTCCTGGGCGCGCTCGAGGAAATCTCCGGTGGCGCCGATGGCTGCGCCTACGCGCAGGCGTCCTTGAGGATCCTTCGCCGCGTTGGGGTATTTCAGCTTCTTCTGGATGTCTTTTACGGTGATCAGTCCCTTGAGGTTGTATTTGTCGTCGACGACGAGCAATTTTTCCACGCGGTGCTCGTGGAGAATTTCTTCGGCATCTTCGAGCGTGGTGCCGACGGGAACGGTGATCAGATTTTTCTTGGTCATCACGCGGTCGATGGGGATGTCGAAGCGGGTCTCGAAGCGCAGATCGCGGTTGGTGAGGATGCCGACGAGCTTGCCATCCTGCGTGATGGGAACTCCAGAAATCTTGTATTTGCGCATGACTTCCAGCGCGTCGCTGACTTTATCGGTGGGAGACATGGTGACCGGATCAACGATCATGCCGCTTTCGGAGCGCTTCACCTTGTCGACTTCGTTGGCCTGCTGCTCGATGGTGAGGTTGCGATGGATGATGCCGATGCCGCCCTGCTGGGCGAGCGCGATCGCCATGTGGGATTCGGTGACGGTGTCCATGGCAGCACTGACGATCGGAATGTTCAAGCTGATGTTGCGGGTGAACTGGGTCTGTGTGTTTGCAGTCGCGGGAATTACGTCCGAGCGTGCGGGTAAGAGGAGAACGTCGTCGAAGGTGAGAGCTTCGGGTACGGGAAAATGAATCATAAGTTTTAGAAATTCTCCCTGGGTGGGGGTGAATCTTTATTCTAGAGAGAGCGCGGGGTTGAGGCAAATGCAACCGCGGAACAACGGGGCAGGCGAGTGGGGAGGCGTGTTACGCTCCTCGGCGGGGCGGCGGGCGAGGAGGCCCGCCCCTTCGGCTTCGCTCAGGCTCACAGCCGCCGGGGACGGAGGCGCTACGGAGCGAGGCTGGTATCATCGATAGTCTTGTCGGAGCAATAATGCGGCGACTGATTTTCTGTCTCTCACTCCTCATATGGTTAACCAGCATCGCGGCGGCACAGCAGTACGATCTGGTGATCGAAGGCGGACGTGTCCTTGATCCCGAGACCGGGCTGGATGCGGTGCGCAACATCGGCGTTCGCGACGGGAAGATTGTCCGCGTATCGTCTGAAGCTCTGAGCGGACGGCGCTTGGTTCATGCCGGAGGCCTGGTGGTGGCTCCCGGGTTCATTGATCTGCACCAGCATGGGCAGGAGATGGAGAGCCAGCGCGTCAAAGCACTGGATGGAGTGACCACGGCGTTGGAATTGGAGATTGGTGCGCCCGATGTTGTTCAGTTCTTGAAATCCAAAGAAGGGCGCTCGCTGATTCACTACGGCACTTCGGCCAGCCACGTGGCGGCGCGGGCTGCGGTGTTCGGTGCGCCGCTGCCGGCGGAAGTCATCGGCCCTCACGCCGGCATTCCTGAGATCCTGCCGAAGAGCGGGCCGGCAACCGATGAGGCGGCCTCCCCGGCAGCAGATGACGCCATTCGTGCACGCCTGCGCGCGGAGCTAGACGCTGGCGGCTTGGCCATCGGGATGGGTATTCAGTACACGCCTGGCGCGACGCGACTGGAGGTGCTTGACATGTTTCGTCTGGCGGCCGAGCGCGGGCTGCCGGTTTACACCCACGTGCGCAGCGCGGGCCGAGTGGAACCGGGGTCGGCTATTGAGGCGGTCAGCGAAGTGATTGGAGCGGCAGCGATCACGGGCGCGGCGCTGCACGTTGTCCACATCAACAGCACTTGCCTGCGCGATTCGCTGGAGTGTCTCGCGATGGTGGAAGGGGCCCGCGCCCGCGGCCTGGATGTTACGACGGAAGCATATCCCTACATTGCGGGCATGACGGCGGTGAACTCGGCATTATTTAATCCGGGCTGGCGGGAGAAACTTGGAATCGACTATGGCGATCTCGTCCTGCCGGACACCGGTGAGCACCTCACCCGGCAGCGTTTCGACGAGCTGCATAATTCAAACACGACGCGATGGGTGCTGATTTTCGCCAACACGCAGGAAGTGGTGGACAAAGTGATTCCTCATCCTCTGGTGATGATTGCGAGCGATGGCGCGACGGGTCATCCTCGCAGCGCGGGGACTTACTCGCGGGTCTTGAAGCAGTACGTGCGCGAGAAGGGGACGGTTACGCTGATGGATGCGATCCGCAAGATGACTCTAATGCCAGCGCAGATGCTGGAGCGGTCGACGCCCGCGGCGCGGCAGAAAGGCAGATTGCAGGAGGGCGCTGACGCCGACATTGTAGTGTTCGATGCGGGCACGATCAGTGATCGGGCGACTTTCGAGAAGCCCATGGAGCCTAGCGTAGGCGTGCGGTATTTAGTCGTGGGAGGGATCTTGGTAGTGGATGAAGGCAAGATCGTGCCGGAGGTGTTTCCGGGGCGGGCAATCATTGGGCCAGGGAAGGTGGGCCCGTGAAATGGCGCCAGAGCGAACATCAGCAGTGGCAGCCCCGCAAGCTTATTGGAAGTGTTTCAGCACGAGTTGCTCAACAAATCCTAGGACGGAGTGGACAGCTTCGCGCTCGATTTGCTCCCAGTCTGCATGCAGGGCGTCGTTCCGAAACTTCAAGTATGATTGCGCGATACCCACCTGAGCTCCTTGGAGCACTCCCGACTTCTTTAGCGTGACTAGGACATCTGCCAACTTTTCGCCGCCCTGGTTCCTGCGTGTGCCGCTCCCAGACGGCGGATTGTGTCCTCGAAAGCCGCTGCAACCAACACCGCCGAGACGTTCTTCGCATCCTCGCCCTTTTCGGCGAGCGCGGCGCGTGAAAGAGCGACAAAATCCGTCAACACTTCCGCTGCCGCCTGCTGCTTGAGGCTGCCAATCAGCCCGGCGTCCAATTCAGCGAGCACGTTGATAAGCGTTCCGGCCGCCAGTTGCGTAACCGCCCCCCGTTGCTGGTCCGGCCAGAGGTTCAAGGTCCTTTACTGCTCCTCCGCCACGGCGCGTTCGAAAGATGCGATCTGCTTGCTTCCAGAACCGTAGAGGAGCGTAATAATACCTGACGTCCCCTGCAAACCTCACCATACTCTTGTGGGGTTGCTTCAACCTCCGCCTTTTCGATCAACGCTTTGATGTGATCTCGTATCTTGGATTCTTCCATGATCTTCGCATCCTAGGCGCGCCCGGGATTGAAGTCCAACTCTCCCGTAGTGCGCAGATAGAAGGGTCAAGTGCGGTTTGTCTTTTATCCCTCCTCCGGCGTATATTAGAGAACTGAGAACTGTTGTGTAGTACCAGGATTTGGCGGAGCACACCAGTGGGCGCAAGCCCACTTTTTAGTTTCGGAGGAATCCGTTGGGTGGGCTGGGTTGTAAGTTATTGGATGCATGGCACTTGAGCTTGATCGAGTACGCGAGATTGCGGAGCGGGTAGCGGCTTCCAGCGGGCTGGAAGTGGTCGACGTCGAGTTTCGCGGCAGCGGCAAAGCCCGCATGCTGCGCGTGTTTCTGGACAAACCTGGAGCGGCGAGTGGCGATGTGCTGGCGGGGGTTACGCATGGAGATTGCGCTAACTTCAGCCGCGAGTTTGGCACGATTCTCGATGTTGAGGATGCGATTCCGACCAGCTACACGCTGGAAGTATCATCGCCCGGGTTGGACCGGAAGCTGACGAAGGAGCGTGAGTTTGAGCGCTTTGTCGGCAGCCGGGTGAAGCTGACGACGAAGAATCTGGTGAACAATAACCGGTACTTCGAAGGGCGGCTGGAAAGTTTTCGCGACGGACGGCTTACGCTGGACTTGAGCGTGTCGAGCCACAAGTCGCGCAGGAAGATGGGCGCAGCGGCGGAACAAGGGCAGAAGATCGGGATCGAATTCGCCAATGTAGAGAAGGCGAATCTGGTGCCGGAAATCTAGAAGAATTGGGTGATTGAGTGATTGAGCGATTTGGTGATTGCGCGATCCTGCGAGCGGAATCGTTGTTGGTTTTCAATCGCCCGATCACTCAATCGCTCGATGTCTAAATGGTTTATTTATGGCTAGTGAGCTTTACAACACGATCGATGCGTTGAGCCGGGAGAAGGGGATTGATCCGCAGATTGTGGTTAGCGCGGTGGAAGACGCCATTGTGATGGCTACGCGCAAATACTACAAGACGCAGGAAAATCTGCGCGCGGAGCTGGACAAGGAAACCGGCAAGATCAATGCATTTGCCGTCAAGACGGTGGTGGAGACTCCGGAGCAGGTGGAGGATCCGCTGCTGCAGATCACGCTGGAAGATGCGCGCAAGAGCGATCCTAATCTGGAAGTTGGCGGGGAGCTGCGGATTCCGAAAGTTACGGAAGGGATCCTCGGGCGTATTGCGGCGCAACTGGCGAAGCAGGTGATCTTCCAGAAGGTGCGCGAAGCCGAGCGCGACACGGTTTACAACGAGTACATCGGACGCGTGGGCGAAGTGGTGAACGCTACCGTGAAGCGGGTGGAAGGTCCGGATGTGATTTTCGATATCGGCAAGGCGGAAGCGCGCATGCCGCGCAAGGAGCAGTCGCGGCTGGAATCGTTCGCGATCGGCGAGCGGGTGCGGGTGGTCATTGCTCGCGTGGAGAGAGCATCGAAAGGGCCGGGCGTAGTGGTTTCCCGCGCCGTGCCAGATCTAGTGCAGCACTTGTTCCAGACCGAAGTGCCAGAGATTTACGACGGGACAGTGGTGATCCGCGCGATTGCGCGCGAAGCTGGAGAGCGCACGAAGATCGCCGTCATGTCCAAAGACAAGGACGTGGATGCGGTGGGCGCTTGCGTGGGCATGAAAGGGATGCGGGTGCAGTCGATCATCCGCGAACTGCACGGGGAAAAGATTGACATCATCGAGTATCACGAAGACGCGGTGACCTTCGCCGAGAAGGCGCTGCAGCCGGCGAAAGTCAGCAAGGTTACTGTGGTCGACTCCGGGGGCAAGCACCTCGAAGTTGTGGTAGACGACAGCCAGCTATCGCTTGCGATCGGCAAGAAGGGGCAGAATGTCCGGCTGGCGGCGAAGCTGCTGGGCTGGAAGATCGACATCAAGAGCGAAGAAGAAAAGCGGCAGGAAGTGGAGCAGCAGATGGCGGACATTATGCCGCAGACTGCTACGCCGCTGGAGAAGGTGCCCGGCTTGGGCGATGGGCTGGTGGAGAAGTTGGGGGCTGCGGGCGTAACAACGGTAGAAGCCCTGGCCGACATGACGCCGGAGCAGCTTGAGGCGATTGAGGGCATTGGGCCGAAGACGGTGGAAAAAATCAGTCTCGCGGTGAATAATTACTTTGCCAGTCTGGAGCAGGGTGTCGCGGCTGAAGTCGGGGCTGAAGGTGAAATGGCGGCTGAAGGCGAGGCTACTGCGGCGGAGGCTGCTGTGGCGGAGCCTGGTGTGGCAGGTCCAGACGACATCACCGCAGAAATTCCTGCGGCGGTGGAAGAAGCGGCGCCGGCCGAAGACGTGGTGGCTAGCGAGGAAGTTGCGGTGAGTGAAGAAGGCACGGTCGAAGCAGAGACGCTGGCCGCGGACGAGCACGAAGAGCAGGCGGGGGATTCCGGGGAGCGGGATGCTCCGAACGAAGAATCCGCTTCCGAAACCGGGGAATAATGATGGCACGCTGGCATGAGTTCGAAAGCGTGGGACCGAAGAAAGCGACTCCGTGAGGTCGATGATGACCTAACTAAAACGCGGAGAAACGAAAGGCCGGATGAGTAAGGTTCGAATTAACGATCTAGCCCGAGAGCTGGAAGTCAAGAGCAAAGCTATTCTGGATACGCTTCCGTTGGTAGGGGTGACCGAGAAGAAGACGCACTCCAGTTCTCTGGAAGAGCACGAAGCGGAAAAGGTACGTGTGTACCTCCGCTCCTCGGCGGAAGGTTCGTCCCCGGCTGGCAGGTCGAGTTCGCGGGCGGGTCGCGGCGAAGAAGAAATCAAGACAAAAATTGATCTGTCGCACATTTCCCGTCCCGGGGATGTGCTGAGAGCGATTACGCAAAAGAAGGAAGCTGCGGCGCCGCCGCGTCCAGCGGGACCGTCGGTGACGAATGCTCCGGCGGAAAAACCCGTAGTGGTTGCGCCACCCGTGGTTAGTCGGCCTGTGATCACCCCAGTGGTGACCAGGCCAGTAGTGGCGTCTCCGGGTGCGTCGCCAGCGGCTCCGGTGGTTCCCGCGCACCCGGTTGTCGCGCCTCCAGCAGCATTTTCACATGTGAGTGCAGCGCCGGCGCGTCCTGCGCCGCCAGTGGCACAGGTTCCTCCCGCGGCAGCGCCTCCGATAATTTCAGCGAGTGCTCCGCTGGCGGGTCCGATTGCGGCGCGTCCGGCCGCGCCGCCGCCTCCGGCCGCTCCGCTTTCTCCGGTGCCGCGCATGATCGTTCCGCAAACCGGACCGCGGCCGGTGTACAAGGCTCCGCTGCGTCCGGCGCCACCGCCGGTGCAGCCCGGGATGCCGATCGGTGGCGCAGCGCGTCCCGTGCCTGGGCGCCCCGTGCCCGGTCAGCCCATTTTTCAGCGCCGTCCGCCGGTTGCGGGCGGACCTCCAGGCGCGCCTCGTCCGCCACTACGTCCGGGCGAGCGCAGGCCGATGCATCCTACGCGGCAGTCGCCGGCCGGAGCGCGCCCGCTGGGCGTGGGTCCGGCGCTTCCGCCTCCCGGAACCACGCGGCCGGGCAGCCGTCCGGGAGGGCCAGCGCGACGGCCTGGTCAACGCTACGTTCCGCGCGGCGTGAAGGAAGGCCCGATGAAGGGCTATACGCCGCCACCGCGCATGGTGGTGTCGAATGAGCCGCTGCCGATCACGCGCAGCATCACGATCACGGAGGGAATCAGCGTCAAGGATCTGGCAGAGAAACTGGAGATTCGCGCCAAGGATCTGATTTCGCGGTTGCTGGCCAAGGGTGTGTTCGCCACAATCAACCAGACGCTGGACGCGGAACTGGCGAGTGAAATGGCGCGCTTCTTCGGCGCGGATACGAACGTAATCACGTTCGAAGAGCAGACTGCAAAGGAAGTTGACGCCGCGGCGGCCAGCGAAGAGTTGGTTCCGGAAACCGGGATACGTCCGCCTGTGGTTACGATCATGGGCCACGTGGATCATGGCAAGACGACGCTGCTAGACTCGATTCGCCTCACCAACGTGGCGGAAGGCGAGGCGGGTGGGATTACGCAGCACATCGGCGCCTACAAGGTACGGATTACCGACAAGGATTCGCCGGCGTTCGGGCGCGAGATTGTGTTCCTCGATACCCCCGGTCACGAAGCGTTTACGCGCATGCGGTCGCGCGGCGCAAAGGCCACCGACATCGTGGTGCTGGTGGTGGCGGCCGACGATGGCGTCATGCCGCAGACCGTAGAAGCCATCGATCACGCGCACGCCGCCGAAGTTCCCATCATTGTGGCGGTGAACAAAATCGATAAGCCGGATGCATTGCCGGACCGCGTGAAGAAACAACTTGCCGACCGCGGCCTGGTGCCGGAAGAGTGGGGAGGCAAGACGGTGTTCGTCGACGTTTCGGCAAAGAAGAAAACAAATCTAAATCTGCTGATGGAAATGATTTGCCTGGTGGCCGACCTGGGCGAATTGAAAGCGACTCCAGAGCGCGCGGCGACCGGAGTGGTGCTCGAAGCGAAGTTGGATCGCGGGCGCGGTCCTGTGGCTACCGTGCTGGTGCAGAACGGAACGCTGAACGCAGGCGATAATTTTGTGGTGGGAAACGTTTACGGCAAGGTGCGCGCGATGTTTGACGATCGCGGCGCGCAGTTGCAGACGGCTCCGCCTTCGACTCCGGTGGAAATAATTGGTATGGAAGCGCTGCCGCAGGCGGGCGATCAGTTTGTGGTGGTGGCGGATCGCGACAAGGCCCGCGGCATTTCAGAATACCGCGAGCAGAAGTCGCGCGAGGCGGCGCTGGCCAAGAGTTCCCGCGTGTCGCTGGAAGGGCTGGCGGAGCAGATCAAGGCCGCCGGCACCAAAGAACTGAACGTAATCCTCAAGGGCGATGTGCAGGGCTCGGTGGAAGTGATTACCGACCTGCTGACCAAGCTCTCGAACGAGAAAGTTCGGCTGAAACTGCTGCGCTCGGGCGTGGGTGCGATTACCGAGACCGACGTTCTGCTCGCCTCGGCGTCGAATGCGATCATCATTGGCTTCAACGTAAGGCCGGAGCGGAAGGCGCAGGAAATCGCCGAGCAGGAAAAAGTGGACATCCGCCTGCACTCGATCATTTACGAATTGCAGGATGAGATCAAGCGCGCCATGAGCGGCTTGCTTGAGCCCACTTTCAAGGAACATTATCAAGGCCGCGCCGAAGTGCTGAATGTTTTCCGCATCCCGAAAGTTGGGACCGTCGCGGGTTGCCGCGTGAGCGACGGCTTGATCAAACGCGACTCTGAAGTCCGCCTGCTGCGCGACAACGTGCAGGTCTTCAAGGGCAAGGTGGGATCGCTGCGGCGCTTCAAGGACGATGCCAGCCAGGTTACGAACGGCATGGAATGCGGCATATCGATCTCGAACTACGGCGACATTAAAGTCGGCGATGTGATCGAAGCGTTTGCCACGGAACGGATTGCCGCGGAAGTAATTGCTTGAAAACAGTGGCCAGTGGTCAGTGGCCAGTTGAAACCAGTGCGATCCCTGGGGTTTACTGACCACTAGCCACTGGCTACTGCATGATCGCCTTTCTTACGCTCGAACTTCACATCGAAGCGGCGCAATCGCTTAAAGACAAACGGCAGGTGGTGCGTAGCCTGAAGGACCGGCTGCGGGCCAGCTTCAATGTTTCTGTTGCCGAGCTTGATCCGAGCAGCCTTTGGAATCGCGCCACCATTGGCGTGGTTAGCATCTCGGCTTCGCGCGACTATCTGGATGGATTGATGAAGAACGTCGAGCGTGCGGCAACGCGAATCGCCAACAACCATGGGGCTGACGTGGCCGATTCGTTTGTGGAATATCTTTAGCGTACCGGGGAATTGTGTTCTCAGTCGATCCGCTTGAGCGCCAAGTCCTTGCCGCCCGTGTGTAGGGTCATTGTGATTGCTCGGCCCTGGTTGTCGACTTCGAAGCTGAATACGTCGTCAGCGACCTTCGAAAAGAAATCCTTCTCGCTCTCAGGAAACAACTCCTGTTTCGGCTCGTCGTTCTCCTGTATGGAGAGGTGGTCCCTTTTGCGCCGGATGGTTAGGATGAGATTTGGCGGATCTCCATAGCGGCCGACGTATCGATCTAGCACCTTGGAATCGACGGCAACCACCTTGTGTTCTTTCAACGGCTCGCGCGGCGGCAAACTTATCGTAAGGAGTGAACCCCCCCACTCGAGGGGAGTGAAATTGTTCTTGAGCAAGGTTTCCAGCAGTTCTTTGTAGATGCCCTCACCGTTTGAGCTGTTAGTCATGATGAGGATGCCCGTCTTGCGATCATCGAAGCAGACTGTATAGTTTCGCCAACCTTCGTCGTGGCCTTCTTTGAAAAAGGCCTTGCCATAGGCAGTCCAATACAGGCCCCACGCCAGGCCGTAGCTGAGGCGAATTGGTTTGTTTTCGTCGGTGGTCTCGCTGGCCAGGGTTGGAAACTCGTGTTTGGATAGAATCTGGATCTGCGGGCTGAGCATCAACTCGCGGGTCTGTTTACTTAGTAGCTTGCCCTGCAACACGGCCTGTATGAAGCGCGCAAAGTCGCCGACGGTGGTCCGGAGCGACCCGGCAGCGTCCGCTTTCGCTGGCCCACTAGGACCAAGGGAGCGCCCCCACTCGTCGTAGGCGTTGGCAGAATCGCTCTCAAATCGGCTCTCCCAGACCATGCTTGAGCGGGTCATCCCGAGTGGTTCAAAGACACGAGCTGTCATCAAATCTTGTAGGGACTTGTGCATGACGGTCTCCACAACTAGCTGAAGAAGGTCGATGCCTTCGCCTGAATAGGCGAACCGCGATCCAGGCTCAAAATTGATGTTCAATTTGCGGTTCTCATTCAGCCATCGCCAATTGGGAAATCCGCTAGTATGGCTCAACAGCATTCTTGCCGTGATTCGCTTGTAACGCGGATCACCTGCCAGATCCTGGTACGTCGAATACTCCGGCAAAGGTCTGGGCAAATACTGATAGACGGGCTTATCAAGGTCGATAAGTTTTTCATCGACGAGTTGCATCACCAGATAGGCGAACGCCACTTTTGTGAATGAAGCACCGGTCATGACTGAATCTTGAGTCAGCGGGAGGTTCTTCTCTTTGTCGCGCACGCCATAGGTTTTGAGGTAGACAACGTCGCTTTTATCGAAAATCGCCAGGCCTACTCCCGTAACCTCGGCGGCATGCATCACGCGTGTGAGGGTGGCATCGATATCGGTGGACCGAATCTGGCTGCCGTCCAGGCGCGTGATTGTTGGCTGTTGCGCGACGGCAGCCATCGTTACCACTAGCAGTGCCACCAGCAAAAGCCCGTTCTGCTTCCTCATGTGCTTCTCCTAAGTCCGAATGATACACAGGCGTGCCTACGCTTTGGGAAAGACGGACCAGCCGTACGAACGTGAGCCGCACACGAAAGGCGTAACGGCTATCGCATTGTTACCTCTGTACTTACCCGTATCCCTCTTTTGTGCGCGACAATAGCACTTCAGGGCCAACACCTGCACGCGATTTTCTGATATTCTCATGCGTTTTACGTCGAGGGAAAAGGTGGAGAAGCGCGCGGTCAAATATCATCGCGGGCGGTTGGGCGAGGCCTTGCGCGAGGAGATCGAAACCCTGGTGGAAGGGGAACTGGCTGATCCGCGTATAGGGCTGGTGAGGGTAACGGCGGTGCATGTGGCCGATGATGGCCGATCGGCGCAGGTTCTGGTGGATGTAGACGGAGATGACCAGGAAGCGGAGCGTAGTCTCGAGGGCTTGCTCGCCGCCAAAGAATACATACGGCATGAACTAGTGGAGCGCCTGCGGCGAAAACACGCGCCGGAATTGTATTTCCGGCTGGACCGTTCGGAGCGGGAGAACGCGCGGGTGGAAGAGCTGTTGGCGCGGGCGAAAAAGAGAATGAAGGCTCGTGCGGGAGCGGGCCAGAAGAAGGCGTAGAAATTATGTTGCGGGATGTTCTGCAGCAAATCGAGCAGCGGGACCGATTCGTGCTTACGTCGCACGCACGGCCGGATGGCGACGCTATCGGATCGGCGCTGGCGTGCTGCCAGGTTTTGCGCGCCATGGGGAAGCAGGCCGACGTGGTGCTGCACGATGGCGTGCCGCGTATTTATCGCGCCTTGCCGTTCGCCGATCAGGTGTTGCAGGCGGATCGCGTTGCCGGCAGTTATGAGGCGGCGATCATTCTGGAGTGTGACAGCCTTCACCGCACGCGGCTGGAGGGACTGGAGGACCGCTTCCTGATTAACATCGATCATCACGTCAGCGGGCGGCCGTTCGCGCACGTGAACTGGATCGATCCGCATGCCGTGGCCACGGGTGAAATGGTTTTTCGTTTGGCGCGCGAGGCGGGAACGCCGTTCTCTGCGGAGATTGCTACCTGCCTTTACACCGCGCTGATGACCGACACAGGTTCATTCATGTTTCAAGGGACCAACGCGCATACGTTTGCTCTGGCGCGCGAGCTGGTGCTGGCGGGCGCCGACCCTTCGCATTGCGCGCGCAGCATTTATTTTGCGCACTCCGTGGCCAAGATGAGGCTGCTCGGCGAAGCGCTGCGCAACCTCAACACAGAAGGCCATGTGGGCTGGACCTGGGTGACGCAGGAGCAAATGGAACGTTGTGAGGCGAAAGAAGAAGACTGCGAAGGCCTGGTGAATTACGTGCTTTCGATCGGCGAGGTTGAGGTGGCGGCGTTCTTCCGCGAGTTGCCCGGCGGGCGTGTTCGCGCGAGCCTGCGCAGCAAGGGCAAGCTCAACGTGGCGCGCGTGGCCGAGCGCTTTGGCGGCGGCGGCCATGAGTGCGCCAGCGGTTGCTCGCTAGATGGTCCGTTGGCCCAGGCGGTGCGCCCGGTTCTGGAAATGCTGCGCCGCGGTTCCTCCGTACAATGAATCAGCAGTCAAGGTGTCAAGAGTGATCGCAGGTAAGGTTACATCGGAAGAATTCAATCTTGAAACATTGGAACGTCTGAAATCTTGAAACCTTGACTTGAAACCTTCCGTCCTCCCATGACGAATCGCACGCGCACCGACTCGCTGTTGCTGGCGGGCTTCTGCGCGTTTTTATTTGTGTACGGGCTGGGACAGTTCGGGCTGATTGGGGCCGATGAGCCGCGCTATGCGCAGGTGGCGCGCGAAATGCTGGAGCGGCACGACTGGATCACGCCCGTGCTCGGAGGGCGGCCCTGGCTGGAAAAGCCGCCGCTTTATTACTGGCAGGCCATGCTGGCGTACTCGGTCTTTGGAGTGAGCGACTGGGCCGCACGGCTGCCTTCGGCGCTCGATGCCACTCTGCTCGTAGTAGCTGTTTATTTTTTTCTGCGCCGCCTTCGTCCTGGATTTGAGCTGGATGGCGCGCTGATCACAGCTTCTGCCGCGGGGATCGTCGGCTATGCGCGCGCTGCATCGATGGACATGGCACTGGCTGCGGCTTTCACGATCGGAATGCTCGGCTGGTGGGCCTGGCGGGAAAGTGGCAAGAGAATTTACCTTGCAGCGTTCTACGGCTTCATGGCGTTGGGAATGCTGGCGAAGGGGCCGGTCGCACCGTTTCTCGCTGCGCTGGTGATCGTCCTCTATGCGAGTGCGGTTCGGGAATTGCGGCTGGTGCTGAAGTCCTTGTGGCTGCCGGGCATTTTTTGGTTCTGCGTCATCGCTCTGCCGTGGTACGTCGCTGTGCAGATGCGTAATCCCGAGTTCTTTCGCGAATTCATCGTCCAGCAAAATCTCGGCCGGTTCTCGGAGAATCTTTATCACCATAGCGAGCCTTTCTGGTATTACCTGCCAGTGACGGCGCTGGCTCTGGTTCCGTGGACGGTCTTCGTGATTGCGCCCCTGTTTCAGGCGGTGCGCCCAGGGTGGACTCAACGAAGGCCGGTGGACGCTGCCGGCATGGATTTCGAAAAACAATTCAGCATTTTCGCGTGCTGCTGGCTGGTTGTGCCCGTAGTGTTTTTCTCGATCTCGCAATCGAAGTTGCCGGGCTATATTCTGCCCGCAATTCCGGCGGGCGCGCTGTTGTTGGTAAGTTATCTGCGGCAACATTTGCAGCACAGCGAGGTAGAGCCGCCTGCGATGTGGCTGGTGGTCCTGCACGCGCTCGTGGCGGCGGCTCCGATTGTTCCGGCTCTATTGATCGCCTACCTGATCACGCAGCATCGGTTCCCGGGAGGACAACCCATGCTGGTGGCGCTCGGCGTCGCATTCGTGCTGTGTGCCGGAATTGCGCTCACGCTGGTTCGGAAGACAGGTCTCCGCATGCTGCGGTTCGTCACGGTGATTCCGGTTCTGCTGGTTGTGGGAGTGGTGTTGAGACTGGGATCCGTGGCTCTGGACCAAACATACTCGGCCCGGCCATTGGCGCGTGAAATTGCCGGGATGGAAACTCATCCGCTGCCGCTGGCCGTCTACCATGTTCGGCGCGAACTGGAATACGGCTTGACTTTTTATCGCAACCAGCCGACCTTCAACTACGACTGGGGCAGCGTTCCGCAGGGAGAGCATTTATTAGTGGCGCCGGAGAATTCGCAGGTGGAAATTGCGAAGCTGGTGACAGGCCGACGCGTTTCTTATCTTGGACGCTATCCCGCGCAGCGCGTGGACTATTACTGGGTGGCCGCCGCGGGAGCGGCTTCTGCGCACTAGCAGTCGGAGAATAATGCGCTTGAGTAACTCAGGGGCCGAAGCCCGATCCAGGTGCCTGTCCTCTAACGCTGGCCTGAAGGTCTGCTCACCCCGGCCTGCTCGCCGATGCCGACTCCACAGGGTTGCCGCTGCCCGTTGGTTGCTGCCCTGTATTCCGCCTGTTTGCCTCAACTCTCGCAACGCACTAAACTCTGAATTCTGCCGTTGCGAACGAGGCCGCAGCCTTTTTGAGGCCGACTTTGCAGGAGCCTCGTGGAGATTCTCGACCTCAGACATTTTTCTTCGGTGGATCTACGCCCTCTGCTCGACGATGAGACGCGAGCCTGGGCGAGGCTGCTCTCCTGGGACTACAACGGGTCGGCGGAGATGATTCTGCGCTATGTCGATGCGAAAATCCTGCCGGGATACGCCGCCATCGAACGCGGGCGCATCTTCGGCTACAGCTTCTTTGTCTATGAAGGCAGCAAGGGAGTGGTCGGCGACCTTTTCGTGGCGAACGGCGGCCGCCTTGCCAACCCGAGCGAAGTAGAAATCAAGCTGCTGACGCATGTGATCGAGACGCTGCAGCAGTCGCCTGGAATCCATCGGGTCGAAGCCCAGTTGCTGGCGCATGAGGCGGGGAGCGTTGCCCGGCCGTTTCTCGATCAGGGATTCCAGCGCCATCCGCGGCTGTTCATGGTTCTCGAGTTGAGCAACAACGTTCCGCGGGCGGCGGCGAAGCATCCGGAGGTGGAAATTCAACGTTGGACCGAAGCGGACTACCAGCCTGCCGCGGCGGTGATTACTGCGGCTTACCGCGGCCACGTCGACGCCCAGATCAACGACCAGTACCATACGCTGAGCGGTTCGCTGCGTTTTCTGAATAACATTGTGCGCTTTCCAGGATGCGGGGTGTTCGATGCGGAATCGTCATTCGCCGCCGTGGATCGCAAGGCAAAAAATCTTATAGGGCTGATCCTGTGTTCGCGCGTGCGCCATGATGTTGGCCACGTGACGCAGGTCTGCGTGCTTCCCGAATACCGCTCGCGCGGCATCGGCGAATCTTTGCTGGCGGCGACCTCTGCCAACCTCCGCCAACGCGGCTTCGTGATGCTCTCGCTGACCGTGACCGAGGCTAACGCTGGTGCGGTTGCTTTGTACCGTCGGCTGAATTTCGATTCGAAGCGAGTGTTCGATGCGTTCGTGTGGGAAGGGTGAAACAGCCGTCAGCGATCAGCCGTCATCTAAACCGGAATCAACTTGCAGAAGTGTCGGAACGGAATCTTTCCTACGGTACTCCGCTACCGCCCTGACGGCTGAGAGCTATCTCCGCACCAGCCACATGGCCCAGCCTGCCACGAACACGCCGCCAAGGAACAGCGCGAAGCAATACAAACCGTAGCTGATCATGTCGCGCGTCGTTTCGCGGTGGGTGATGCCGAAGACGATGGAAGCGAAGAGGGCGAAGACAAAAGCCGCACTGAAGTGGGTAAGTTGAATCGTCATGATGCCACGACCGGGGTCGAAGTCTTAGCTGACGGCCGACCGCTGATGGCTGATAGCTGGTTCATTGTTTTTTACCGATGGCGATGTGGTAGGCGTCGGCCACCGCGATGAAGTTCAGCAGTCCAGCGACAATCATGAATTTGGTTCCATAGTCGGCGATGGCGAAAGCGATCGCACCCTGGCCCCAGTTCATGGCGAGGGTCACAATGTACATTCCACCGGCGCCGAGATCGCCGATGAATCCGAGAATGTCGAGGATGTCGCCGCCATTCGCCTTGTAGATGTGGCCCTGCATCATCAGGCCGAGCACGAACAGAGTTCCGATGGAGGCCAGCAGCAGAACGCCCCGAATCCAGCGCCTCTGGATGATGTGACCCGCGCCGGGAATCAGCCAGCCCACGGCAGGCGCGATTACGGCCATCATGCTGACGGGCTGTGCCGGCTCGACCGCCTTGGTTTTGGCTGTAGTTGGATTCGCCATCAGATGGTCACAATCTCGCGTTGAATCTTGCCGGTCACTTCCGCCGACTTGGGCCGAACCAGCATGTTGATCTCGCTGCGCACGCCGAACTCCGGCAGGTAAATGCCGGGCTCGATGGAGAAGCAAGAGTTGGGCAGAATCTGGCGCTCGTCGTGGATTTCCAGATCGTCCATGTTGGCCCCGTTGGAATGGACGTCAGTGCCGATGGAATGGCCGGTGCGGTGAATGAAATAATCGCCGTAGCCTTTCTGCTTGATGTGGTTGCGGGTGGCGCGATCCACTTCCCATCCGGCGATGCGCCGGCCGGCGCTGATTGCCTCGGTCACGGTCTTCACCCCGGCGTCGCGCGCGTCGCGCACAATCTCAAACACTTCGCGCATGCGGTCAGAGGGCGCTTTGCCCACAAATCCCATCCAGGTGATGTCGTAGTACACGGCGCCCGGAACGTCCTTCTTGCCCCACACATCCAGCAGCACCAGATCGCCTTCGCGAATGGGAACCGGACGATCGGCGCGCGGCTCATAGTGCGGGTTGCCGGCATTCGCGTTTACGGCCACGATTGGCGGATCGTCGGTGAGCAGGTTCTCACGGCGAAACGCTTCCATGAACCAGCTTTGGATCGCATGCTCGGTGGTGCCACCGTTGCGCGTTCGCTGCCCGATTTCCTGGAAGGCCGCGGCCACAATTGAATCGACGCTGTCGCGGGCGGCAAAGTGAGTCTTGATTTGTTCTTCGCTCCAGGTGGCTTCGAACTGCGCGACCAGGTCGGCCGAGCTGACCACGTTCTTGCCCAGACCGCGCAGCAATTCGACGGTCCCGGCATCGACCAGGGAAATGGTAAAGACAATGTTGTTCGGCGAATACTGCATGGCGATGTCGCGGTAGGCCGCTAACATCGCTTTGAGGCTGTCGAAAAGTTCCTGCCATCCGGAATACTGGCGCTTACTGCCGGGCAGGGAATCGAGCTGGCCGGCTTCGATCTTATGGACCAGCTTCACGGGCTCGCCCTGCGCCGGTACAAGGTAGAACCAGCGCCGGGTAACCATAAGATTCGCGGGCAAGCCGAGCACGCGGTAGGCAATTGGATCGCGATGATGGTGGTCGTAAAACAGCCACGCGTCGATGTTGCGTTCGCGCAGCGCAGATTGGATGGCGGCCAGGTCCATGGGCAAACGTCTATTGTAAACAATGCGAAGGATTTGGGCGAATCGGGGTGGAGGGCGCATTTTCAAAAGCCAATTTATCTGCGGCTGACTCCTTGTTACACTGTGAGGCCATATGGCTGCGATCGCCGAGCCCGTGGTTGCGTCTGTGGTTGCGAAACGCGTCCGCATTGAATCGATCGATGTGGTTCGCGGCGTGATCATGATTCTGATGGCTCTCGACCATGTACGGGATTTCTTCGGTAATTCCGGCTTCAACCCCACCGATCCCGCCACCACGACGATCCCGCTGTTCTTTACGCGCTGGATTACGCATTTCTGTGCGCCCGTTTTCTTCCTGCTGACCGGCGCCGGCGCCTATCTCTCGCTGGGCAGGAAATCCAAGCGGGAGTTGTCGCGGTTCCTGTTGACGCGCGGTCTCTGGCTGATCTTTCTGGAACTAACGATAACGCGCTGTCTCGGGTGGCAGTTTAACTTCGACTACCACTTGACGCTGCTCCTCGTTTTGTGGGCCCTGGGTTGGGCGATGATCGTACTCTCGGCGCTGGTTTATTTGCCGGCTCCTGTCGTGACGACGTTCGGCGTGGTGATGATCGCGACCCATAATCTGTTCGACTCCGTACAATCGTCCAACCCGCTCTGGTCCATCCTGCACTCGCCCAATTTCATTCTTAACAATCCGGGGCGCATCATTTTTGTGACGTATGTCCTCATTCCCTGGATCGGTGTTACAGCGGCAGGATACGGGTTGGGACAGATCTACAGTTGGCCGTCGGCACGCCGCAAGGCATTTCTATTGCTGCTGGGCATTGGCCTGGCCGCGGCTTTCGTCGTTTTGCGCGGGATTAATCTTTACGGCGATCCGCTGCCCTGGAGCACGCAAAGGTCCGCAGCCTTTACCGTGCTTTCGTTCTTGAATACTACAAAGTATCCGCCATCGCTACTGTACCTTCTGATGACGCTGGGCCCCGCGCTGCTTTTCTTGTGGGCGGTCGATGGCGGAACCCCGCGATGGTTGCGGCCCGCGCTCATCATCGGCAAAGTGCCCATGTTCTACTACCTTCTGCACATACCTCTCATCCATCTGCTCGCGATCGCGGTATGTTATGCCCGATACGGGCAGATGCATTGGATGTTCGAGTCGCCGGACCTTGGTAATTTTCCCATTACCAAGCCGCCTGGGTGGGGATACTCTTTGCCGATTATTTATCTGGTGTGGGCGGTGGTCGTGATCATGCTTTATCCGCTGTGCCGCTGGTTTGCTGAGTTGAGGCGGCGGCGTAGCGATGCCTGGCTGAGTTATTTCTGAACGAGCAGATGCCCCCCAAGATACCAATGGCCCCAGCGAAGCCGGGGCCATTGCATTCGTGGTGTAAGCACTCTGTCGATTTTAGTATCGATAGCGCTCGGGACGATGTCGAGTTACGAGAGGGACTATCTCTGCTTTTGTCCCTCCTTAGAAAAATTTCCCTTTGGCCAATGTCGCAAAGAGCCCTCCCTCAATTCACTTGCTGGGAGCGAGTGATTCCAGATGCCGGAGTTCAAGTCAAGGTGCGGGGTGATTTCACTCGCAGGATCCGGTCATATATCCACAGCAACAGGGTTGTAGCGACGCCAACGGCGACCACCGACCACCAGACGAATTCGGGCCGGTGCATTTCCTCGCCAAAGTGATGCATCAGCCACCCGCTGAACCTGCCGGCGACAAACGATCCGATGCCGAGAGGAAGAAACGCGAAACCCATATAGGTGCCCTGCTGCCCCTCGGGAGCGAGTCGCGAGATGTAATCGTAGTAGCGCGGCTGTTGCACGATCTCGCCGATCGCCACCACAGCCAGGGTCGCGACCGCCATCCAGACCGAGGGATGCACAATCAGAAGAATCCAGGCCAGGCTTGAGATCAAAGTGCCCAGAATGATGGCATGAAACGCCTGCATGCGCTTGGTCAGAATCCCAATGACCATCGTGAATAGGATAACCACGATTGGATCGGTCGCCAGGATTCGCGCCGTGTCCGCCTTGGGGTCGATGTAGGCGGAAATGTACAGGGGCAGCGCGATGAATTCCTGCCAGAAGACCACCCAGTATCCGGTGAAAATCAGCAGGAAAATCATGAACCGCGGGTTCGAGAGCACGGTAAGGAAGTTCTTCCCCACCTGGCTGAGGCTTGGAGCCTGGCCTTCTTCGGCGCGGTGCGGCTCCTTGAAGAAGAGCAGCACGACGAAGAGCATGAGAAACACGCTCAACGCGGCGATGCGGAATACATTTTCCACCCTTCCGTGCTCCTGCGCCCAGGACGCGAGCAACGGTCCCGCCGTGCTGCCGACATTGACCAGCGTGTAGTAGATCGAATATCCGACCGAGCGGACATTTTCTTTCGAAGCACGAGCAGTAGTGCCGACCACGCAAGGCTTTACCAAGGCAACGCCGAGCGCGGGAAGGACCAGCACGAACGCCACCAGGGCTACCAGCGGCACGCTATTGCGCAAGGGAGCGAGCCAAGGGGAGCCTAACGAGCCCAGGAGGAAATAGGCAAAGCTTAAGATCAGATACGCTATCGAAAGCGCGCGCCGGAAGCCGAGCCGGTCTGCGAGCGCGCCGCCACCAATGGCAAGAAACCAGACCCAGCCGCCAAACATCCCGGTCAGGCTGCTGGCACGTTCCACATCGAAGTTCAGGCCCTCGTGCAGGTAGCGCGCCAGCACCGCAAAAACGGCGTAGTAAGAGAGCCGCTCAAAAAGTTCGCTGATGTTGGCGACCCAGAAGGGCCGCTCGAAGCCGGTGCGAATTTCTTGTAGGCGTTCGGAAAAGCTCAAATGAGGCTCCTGGTAACTCGAATCCTTTACAGGCCGGCTGAGTGCCGTCGAGACGGCGGCACTACCCAATGCGCTTCCTGACTTCTTCGGCTGAAAGCCCGGCCACTCGAATGACTTTTTGGCGGCTGGTCTGGCCGGAGGCAATGGTAACGGAAGATTGCGGTACCTTCAAAAGTTTTGCGAAGAAATCGATGCAGGCGCCGTTGGCGCGGCCTTCCACGGGCGGAGAGGTTAGCGAAAGCTTGATCGCGTCGCCAAGTTCGCCGGTGATCGCGTTTTTCCTGGCGCGGGGGCGGACCTTGACGGCAAACGTCACACTGCCGCGCGATTCCTGAATGGGAATCACGAGTTCCTTCTCAACGAGAATGCTGTCTCGGCTAGCAGCAGGGCTCCCACCAGAGGTATTTGCGGGTGCTGCAACGTGCGCGATTTTCCGATGCTCGCTATCAGTGCGATTGCGAATACAAGCATCGTGACATTCGCAGTGATGCAAAACAATCTCAGGCCCTTTACTCCGCGTCCGTTGCGAATGCGCAGCAGGTTCAGCATCGCACTGAACAACAGGGCCAGGCTAGTCCCGAAGATCTAGATCCTACCCGTGTAAGTTCTTGGCACGAGCAGGCAGTCCACGATTGCGAGGATGAAAATGATTCCCGCGCAAAGCTGGTCCAGGAGCTTCATGGTCTGTATGCTCCTCGGTGTCCTCTGTGTTTAAGCTTTTGATCTTGCGCCGAAGATGGCCGTGCCCACGCGTACGCAAGTCGATCCCTCTTCAATCGCCACTTCGAAATCGTGCGACATGCCCATGGAGAGTTCGTCCATGGCAACGCCCGGCAGCTTGCGCGCGGCGATTGCATCGCGCAATTCGCGCAGCTTGCGAAAGTAGGGACGCGCTTCCTCGGGATCGTCGGTGAACGGAGGCACCGTCATTAGTCCGCGGAACACCAACGCCTCTAGCCGATGCGCGGCAGCAGCAATTC
The DNA here is from genome assembly GCA_963807655.1 of uncultured Acidobacteriaceae bacterium. Classification (GTDB taxonomy): domain Bacteria; phylum Acidobacteriota; class Terriglobia; order Terriglobales; family Acidobacteriaceae; genus Sulfotelmatobacter. The sequence goes on from CAWEDF010000052.1 coordinate 76,100, forward strand.
TTCCAGCTCGGGCGAATCCAGCGCCACACCGCTTTTTGCCTCTTCGCCTCCAACGTTGATCTCGATGAGCACCTCCAGCTTCTTGCCAAGTGCAGCAGCGGCCGCATCCAGTTTCTCTGCCAGCTTTAGCGAATCTACGGAATCGACGGCGCGGAAAAGCTCTGCGGTCTTTGCCGCTTTGTTGGACTGCAGGTGTCCGATCATGTGCCATTCGGCAGTTAGCAAATCCCCCAGCTCTCCGGCTTTGGCTGCGAACTCCTGGACGCGATTCTCGCCGAACAGGTGCTGTCCCGCTTCATAAGCTTCGCGAATACGCTCGGGCGGCTGGGTCTTGCTGACGGCCATCAGTGCAACGTCGTTGGGGTTGCGTCCAGCGCGGCGCGCGGCAGCGGTGATACGTTCACACACCGCAGCAACATTTTCGGAGATCGACATAGCGAGCCAGCAAAGAGGAATGCAGAAGTCAGAAGGCAGAGTGCAGAACTAATATCGGATCCGACTTCTGCATTCTGACTTCTTACTTCTGCATTCTAATTCCTGCTTACATCATCGCCGTCGGTGGTGCTGGTTCGTTTGGATCTCCCGCAGCAGAAGCAGGGATGAAGATCATCAAAGCCGCCAGGCCAGCCAGCACAATCATTCCTCCCACCAGGTATGACGGATCGCTGAAGATTTGCGGTGGATGGTTGGGCGCGCCCCACGACGGAACAAACTGCAATCCCGCCCAAACCAGGCCCAACAAGGCTTCCCCGGCGATTAGTCCGGAAGCGACCAGAACTCCGGCATTTTCTACGCGTGCTTTCTGCGCGCTGTTGAATCCGCGCCGGTTCGCGACCCAGTCACCGAGCGAGCGAAAAACTCCGCCTACAAAAATTGCGAATGTCGTTCCGAACGGCAAATACATTCCGACCGCCACCAGCATCGGACTCTTTACTTGCATCATGATCAGCGCAATGCCGAAAAAAATTCCCACCACCACCAGCGGCCACGGCATGTCGTGGCCCACAATGCCCAAGGCCAAAGTGGCCATTAGACCGGCCTGGGGCGCGGGAAGCTCGGCGCCGCCAAATCCCACGCCGCCGGCTTTGATGCTGCCTTCGTGCAGCAGCATCAAGGGGAAATACATCACAAGACTGGCCACGACGACCGCGATCAACTCAGCGGCCTGAATCTTCTGCGGAGTTCCGCCTAAAATGTAGCCAACCTTGAAGTCCTGCAAAAGCTCGCCGGCCACTGCTGACGAAACGCAGACCACGGCCGCTACTCCCAGAACTGCAGCCACTCCCGAGGGGCCCGTTACTCCCAAGGCCACCATCAACAGAGCCGCAATCAGCAGCGTCGAGAGCGTCAAGCCGGAAATCGGATTGTTGGATGAGCCAATGAATCCAACCAGATTGCCGGACACGGTGGCGAAGAAAAATCCCACCAGGATCATGACAACCGCTGCCAGGATCGCGGGCCAATACAGGCCCGATATTTTCATATAGAGCAAACACATCAGCACGAACATCACGGCAATCAGACCGAAGACGGTCTTCGAACTCATGTAGCGTTCCGTGCGGGCCAGCTTGGCTTGTTCGGCGGACGTCTGACGCAGGTCCGCGAATGCCTTGCCAATTCCAGCAGTCAAGCTGGCACGCATTTTGAACAAAGTGTAGGCGGCGCCGACCAGCATTCCGCCGACCGCAATCGGACGCACAATATATCTCCACACTGCGTCCGCCATCGTTGCCCAGTTGTCGGGAGTATCGGCCGGGATGTAGGCCTTCAGTTGCGGTCCCAGAAAAAAAATCATCAAGGGAACCATCAGCCCCCAGGCCAGCACGCTGCCGGCAAACTGAATTGAGGCGAGCTTCACGCCAATGATGTAGCCCACGCCGAGATAGGCCGGACTCACGCTGGGCGCGGCAAAAACGCTGGTTCCACCCGTCGGTAGGACGTGAGTGCTTCCCGTTGAACCGAGGCGAACCTGGCTGTGTCCCAGGCTGCCGACGCCGACATGAAGGTCGGTGTCGGCGGCGTACAAGCCGAATTTCCCCAGGATGTACACCACTCCACCAATGCCGATATTCCAGAAAAGATATTTCGCGGCCTGCGCGCCCCGTTGTCCTGCCTTGTGAATCTCCGATGCGGCCAACGATTCGGGAAAGGGCAGCTCTGGATCCTCCACCATACCGCGCCGCACCAGGGAAATGAACAGAACGCCTAGAATGCTGCCCACCATGATCAGTGCCGTCGATTTCCAGTACGCGTCCGCAGGACGGAAAGAAGGCCATGCCTTGGCCAGCAGAAACGCAGGCAGCGTGAAGATCGCTCCTGCGGCGACCGATTCTCCGATGGAACCCGCGGTACGCGCAATATTTTCTTCGAGCAGCGATCCCTTCCACGCCCGCATCGCCGCCATCGCAATCACCGCTGCGGGATACGTTGCCGCGATCGTGATACCGGCGCGCAGTCCCAGGTAAGCGTTAGCCGCGCCCAGGACGATCGTCATCAGTAGGCCAAGCAGAACGGCGCGGAGAGTGAACTCTTTCATCTCCATGTGTTCGGGCACGAAAGGGACGTGTTTCTTGACGCCAGTTCCTGATCCGGGGACTGGGCTACTCATAAGTGGAATCCTCGTAGAGCGTGAGATGAAAGCAAGTTCGTGCCGTAATGCATTCAAAAGACTAAACGGCGCACGTTAGCACGCGGATGGGCCGGATTACAAGTGCGATGCGCGTTTCGGCCGGGCACTCGTTGAAGATGGACTGTTCGGACTTGGCTTGTGCCCCGACTCCAGGGGTAGAATAAGACCAATCGGTTCGTGCCCCTTCGTAGTTCGTCATTCCGAGGTGTAACGTGGTAACAAAATCCCCCGACCAGCCCTGGTTCCAGCGGTTCCTTGAATTCCACTGTAACGATTGCGGCAGCAATGCGGCTTTTCGTTCGCGGCGCCGCACGATTCCCGAACGTTGGCTGCTGCCGATTTTTCTGCTGAAGCCGGTGCGCTGCGCAGAATGCTTCCGGCGGGACTATCGTTTGCTGTTCGTGCCGGTGAAACAGCGAATTCCGGAAGCGGTAAAGAAGATGGCAACTTCGGCCCCTCGACCCGACCGTAACGTTGCCTAGCGAACCGGGCCGCCTTATACTCTATTCCAGCAGGCAATTGCAAGGTCGCCCGCCCAGGCAACAACCCTGCGGGCAACACGGAGGCCGTCTTCAGCAGTAGTGGGGACAGAATTCGGGCTAGCCAGGCCAAAGCTGGAGTGGCAGGCCCTTCTATTGCTTCCGCAAGCGGTCAACCCCTCAGCGACGCGGGTGGGGTCGGCCGAGGTTGGATCGACGAGTCTGGATCGAACGAGTCTGGACCGGCCAGATCGCCGAAAGTCTCTTCGCCGTTTTGTTTCCCTCGGATTGCCGTATCTGCGGCACACCACTCGTCAGGATTTCGCGTCTTCCGGTTTGCCAGGAATGCCTCGATGCCATGCGCCCCATCACGGGCGGAGTCTGCGCAACTTGCGGCGAGCGTTTGTTTTCCCCTTACGCGGTTGCTAGTGCTTCGAGCGAGCCCCGATGCGGGCTCTGCCGTCGCGTTGAACCGGCCTTCGCGCGGGCGGCGGCTTACGGCAGCTATGAAAGCGGGCTGCGGGAACTGATTCACCTGCTAAAGTTTGGCGGCGTGCGCCCGGCGGCGAACGTTCTAGGACGCATGTTGGCCGAGGCGATTGCAACGCTCGCACCGGAGTTTCCGGCGGACTCCCTGGTTTTAGTCCCCGTCCCTCTGCACCGTACCAAGCTTCGCCAGCGCGGCTTCAACCAGGCAGAAATGATTGCGCGCGTTGCGATGAAAATCAACCCGGTGCCGGGATCGCTTGCGTTTGTGCGAAGGGGCGCTCGAGAGAACGCGCGAAACCGCATCGCAAATCGGACTCACCAGCCATCAGCGCCGCGAGAACCTGCGGGGTGCTTTCGGTGTGGCGCAGCGTGAATTGGTGAAGGGCCGCGAAGTGCTGGTGGTGGATGATGTTTACACCACGGGCACGACCGTTTCGGAATGCGCGCGGGTTTTACGCCGCGCCGGCGCAACCAAGGTTTGGGTCGCGACTGTGGCGCGCACCTTGAAGATTTCGGCGCAGCATGTGGAGATTGGACCCGGCGGCGACGACCGCGACACAGATGAAAGGATCGGATCGGAGCGCGTTCCAATGGCCAAGGCGGTGGGAATCTAGGTTATGTCACGCAGGATTGAATCCGAGGCAGGGCCAACAGGCAGGCACGCCGCCGGCCTGTTTGCGGCGGCGGCGATGCATCGCGACAGCAACGGCAACGCGCTGCACGCGCCGGTGCTCGTCCTGAATGCGTCCTACGAACCCATTAACGTTTGTGCGGCGCGGCGCGCTCTGGTGCTCGTGCTCAAGGGCGTAGCCATGACGGAAGAAGAAAATGGACACTTCCTGCATGCCGCGCGCATCGCCATGCGCGTGCCCTCGGTGATCCGGTTGCTGGAATACCGCCGCATCCCGCACCAGAGCCGCGCCTTGTCGCGAAAGAACATCCTGCTGCGCGACCGCAACACCTGCCAGTATTGCGCCACCGTGCTCCCCTCCGGCGAGTTGACGCTGGACCACGTGATCCCCCGCTCTCGCGGCGGCTCGTCCACCTGGGAAAATCTCGTGGCCTGCTGCCATCCCTGCAATCGCCGCAAGGGCAACCAGTTTCCTCTCGAAGTCGGCATGAAGCTGATGCGCGAACCCCGCGCCTTCAACCTGCACACCAGCCGGCATATCATGCGCTTGATGGGACGGTCGGACGATAAGTGGCGTAAGTATTTGTTCTACTAAGCCGTCAGCCATCAGGCATCGGCTATCAGTCAAGACGAACGCGCCCTGAGGTCGAACCTACTCCAGCGCTGTCATCCCGAGCAAAGCAAGGGATCATGGTTCTGGCTGCCGGCTGATAGCCAACAAAGTTATTGCTACTTCTGCGGCGGCTGCGCATTCGGCGCGGCCTCCGGCTTCTTCTGCTCCGGACTCTGCTCCGGAGCCTTCTGATCCTTCGGTTCCGCCTTCTGCACTTCCTGGCCCTGATATAGAATCTTTACGCTTGACCCGAAGCGCTTGTAGTCTTCGAACTTCACGATCTGGCGAATGTGGACGTCTCCGCTCTTGAAGTGAAGTTCCTCATCTCCCCGGCTGAAAGCCGGAAACCAGTATTGACCGTCGACTTGCTGCCGCCACGTAGTGAATTTCGGGAACAATTGTTCATCGTTTTTCCCCGGCTTGATATCTGGCACGGTTTTCCCGTATGTCTTGACGATCTGGAAGTCGTGGTCGTCAACCCAGAGCCGGCCCTGAAAATACCGTTTCTTGCCGACAATCTGCTTCGGCGCGACGTCAAACACGTAGCAGTGCAGTTCGTCCTCCTGCTGCTGCCCCACGTAGAGAATGCTGTATTCGGGAATCTCTTCGGAAGTCAGAACGAAAGGTACCCGGTGCCGCACGTCCTCCAGATCCTCGTGTGTTACTCCGATTTTGGTCAGAGTATTTACCGGTGCGAATACGACATTCTCGATGCGCTTGCCCTTCTCGTCATAGAGCACGTCGAACACTTCGTAGTATTCGCCGTCCACGGTGTCGCCGTCGACGGTTTGCATCTTCACCGACTGGCGGTAGGTGTACTGGTCCCGCGCCAATTTGAATTCTTTTTCCTTGTCGCCAAAGTGCTTGATGATTTCCTCGGTCGTGATGCCTTTGGCCGGGCTGTTCTCGAGCGGACCTTCCTGCGCGAGAGCGGGCAAGGCGGCGAGCAGACAGGCAGCCAGGGCAGTAAGAAATGAGCCGGGACGGGAAATACTCTTCATGAATCTATTTTATCGAATAAAGCGGGGCTGGAGGGGTTGCCGTGCAGTAGCGCCGGCGTCCCGCCGGTTCTCCTCAAATCCTGCTACACTTTCCCGTTTGACGTAGAGACGTTGCTTGCAACGTCTTGCCGGCGGCGCCGATGCTGCCGGAAAAGACGTAGCAAGCTACGTCTCTGCGAATTGGTTCCCAGGAGTACCCATGTGCCGTTTCTTTTTCGCGTTTCTCGCTCTTATCGCTTTTACATACTCAACGTTCGCTCAGGCCAAGCATCCCTTTACTTTCGAAGACATGATGAAACTCAAGCGCGTGGGCGAGCCGGAAGTCTCGCCGGACGGCAAGTGGGTGATCTTCAGCGTGGTCGATGTGAATCTCGAGGCCAACACCAAGACGCCGCACATCTGGATCGTGCCCACAGCCGGAGGCGGGTCGAACGAAAAAGACCGCGAGATCATCGCCGATCAGGATGGGGACCGCCCGCGCTGGGCGCCGGATGGCAAGCGGTTTGCGTTTATCTCGACGAAAGAAAGCGGATCGCAGGTTTGGATTGCGGATTTCGATGGTGCAGCAGGAACAGTACTAGGAGTACACAAACTAACTTCGATTGCGACGGAAGCTGGGGGCGAGCTCTGGTCGCCGGATGGCAAGAACATTCTTTTCACTTCCGATGTCTATCCCGAATGCGACGGCGCGCCTCGCGAAGAGACTGCCTGCAACGCGAAGAAACTCGAAGCGAGTGAGAAGTCGAATGTCAAGGCGCTGATTTTCGACCGCCTTCTGTATCGCCATTGGAATGCCTACAAGGCAGGCAAGCGCAGCCACATTTTCGTCCAGAGCATTCTTCTTCAGGGGGTTTTTGGCGACGGCGTAGACGCACACGGGAACGGCGTCCGTCCCGGTTCGACGATTCCCCGCGACCTGACGCCCGGCGACTACGATGCGCCCGTGTTCTCTCTGGGCGGGCAGGACAACTATGCCTTCTCGCCCGACGGGCAGGAGATTTGCTACACCTCGAATCACGACAAGAATGCAGCCGCTTCCACCAACAACGATCTCTGGATCGTCCCGGTCAGCGGAGGCCCGGCCGGATCTATCCAAGCGAAGAACATCACCGCCGACAATCCCGCGAGCGACTCGACGCCGCTCTATTCGCCCGATGGCCGCTACATCGCCTACCGCGCCCAGCAGCGTCCGGGATACGAGAGCGACCGCTTCCGCTTGATGCTGTACGACCGCAAGACGGGGGAGAAGAAGAATCTGACGGAGAGTTGGGATCATTGGGTGGGATTCGTTTACGTGGGCAGCGGACGCCAAGACGATCTGATTTCACTTCCGACACCAACGGTCAGCCACTGGATACGGGAGCTGGAAATTTCCAGTTCGGGATTACCGTTCATCGGCTGGCTCGAGGCTCAAACGACGATCGATCGGTCGCCCCTAATGGTGAATTGGCTTATCTTTACCAAGAGCAGCCTGAAGCACCCAAAGAGATCTTCAGCGCTGTCCGGCAAGGCATACGCGGTTGATGGCTAACTCCATCCGCGAACGAACCGGCGTGCGGACATGATTTCAGGGAAATCCGGCATCCCCTAACCCACATAAACAATGAGGTTTTGTCCCAAGTCGCCATGTACATCTTGAATATTTTTTCGATTTCAAGGGCGCTAATGGCGACAAGGTTGAGGGCTTCTCTTGTCAAGCCGCCGAACTTCGACCCCAGCAAGAAATATCCCGTGAAGTTCCTCATCCACGGCGGGCCGCAGGGCGCCTGGGGAGACGATTGGAGCTACCGCTGGAATCCCGAACTCTTCGCCGCACCAACCTCATCAGGCCCAGGCCCAGGATACGTGGTCATCATGATCAACTTCCACGGTTCGACCGGCTACGGGCAGAAGTTCATCGACGCTATCAACGGCGACTGGGGCGGCGCTCCGTTTGAAGACCTGATGAAGGGTCTCGACTACGCAGAAGAGCATTACGCTTTTATTGATAAGACCCGGGAGTGCGCACTGGGCGCCAGCTACGGCGGATATGCCATCAACTGGATCCTCGGCCACACCGACCGCTTCAAGTGCCTGGTGTCGCACGACGGCATGTTCAACGCCGAGTCCGCCTGGGGCACCACCGAAGAACTCTGGTTCAACGATTGGGAGTTCAAAGGCACGCCCTACGACAACCGCGCGATGTATCAGAAGTGGTCGCCGCACCAGTACGCCAAGAATTTCAAGACGCCGACTCTCGTTATTCATGGCCAGCGCGACTACCGCCTCGACGTGAGCGAAGGCTTGCAGCTTTTCACCACGCTGCAGATGGAAGGCGTCCCATCAAAGATGCTGTATTTCCCGGACGAAGGCCACTGGGTGCTAAAGCCGCAGAATTCGCGGCTGTGGTATGAGACGGTGAATGCCTGGGTGGATCAGTGGACGAAGAAATAGCGGGCTTCGGGCTTCGGCTTTCGGGCTTCAGCCCTTAACTCTTGTTTGTCATTCCGACCGAAGGGAGGAACCTGCTGTCGGCCGGCTCCAGCAGGAAGCAGGTTTCTCTCCTGAGCTTGGCTCAGGGTCGAAATGACAACATAAGCGACGAGTTCTATGCGAAAAACAAAATCACCACCCGCCACTCCCTCTGCAATGCGACCGCCAGCCGACGCGCAAGCACAACTCGAATCCTTTCTGGCGAAATACGACCCGGAGGTTGCGACATTCGCTCGCCGCGCACTGGCAAAAATGCGCACGCTCGTCCCGGGCGCCATCGAGATGGTCTACGACAACTACAACTGGCTGGTGATCGGCTTCAGCCCGACGGAGCGGCCCCTCGGAGGCAATCTTCTCGCTCGTTTTGCCTCCGGGGCGCGTGACGCTGTGCTTTCTGCAAGGCGCGGGCCTGCCTGATCCTGCGAAGCGCCTGCAGGGCAGCGGCAACGTAGTACGGAACATCCGGCTGTACAATGCGGGCGAACCGGACGGCAAAGTGCTTGACGATCCGGAAGTGCTCGCCCTCATTAACGTGGCCCTCAACCGCGCCAAGGTGCCCGTGCCGGCAGGAAGGCGTCGCAAGCTGATTATTCGCGCGGTCGCGGCGAGGCAAAAGCCGCGGCGGCGCACTGCTGAGTCGAAGTAAAATCGCCCCCCAATTATCTGGTCATTCCGACCGAAAGGGAGGAATCTGCTGTTTGCTGGGGCCTGGCAGACAGCAGGTTCCTCGCCTTCGCTTCGCGAAGACTCGGAATGACAAACAAGACAGTGATAAACAAATGACTTGGGGCTCAACTTCATGGCCCCGCGAAGAAAGGTGGCCCACGCGGAGCGGAAACACTTCCGTGCCACTGGCTAAAGGTGGAAGAAGTGTTCCCGCTGCTGCTGGCCGGAATGCTCTCCAGTTCGTCCTCGAGTACGGCTGTAGTTCCGGCCGAGACCTGAATCTCAATCTCCAACAGGCCCGTGAACGATCCCACTGAGGGAACGAAACTCGCCAGGCCGTTGGCATCACTCGCAATTGTATTCTGACTAGAGCTGAGGATCACGGGCGTTCCCGTTTGAGTAACGATGGGATCCGCAGGCGCCAGCGTTTGATTGCCTCCCGCCGGACGCAACACGGTGGATTGAAACAAGACGCTCGCCCCAAGGACTGCGTTGGGCGGCGTCGAGGAGTCGGTCACGCGGACCATCAGAGGCTGAAACGCCGTTCCCGCAACCACCTGGCCCGCCCCGGCCACGGCTTGCAGGTTCAATAGTGCGGCAGCCACCGCGTTCCCGTAGATGTTTTGGCAAGGATTGTTTCCGGGCGCGACGCAGGCGTTGAGTTGTACGCTGCTGGAAAAGTTTGTCAGCGTGAGCGTGACCGACGCATAGCCCTGGCTGTTGGTCACAGCGCTCGCGGCGCTGAGCGTTCCGGACCCCTGCGCGACCATGAAGTTTACGGTGACGCCCCTCTGCGGGGCGCCCAGGCTTACCACGCGCGCCGTAAGCGGCGCGCTTATCGACGCTCCCTGGGCGATCCAGAGATAAGGGGTGGTCACTCCAATATCCGACGACGAAGAAGTGGCCGTCATCGTGGCAGCCACCGACTGAGCCGGGCTGTAGACGCCGGGGGCGAGAGTCGCGGTGATCACCGCATTTCCAGCGGCGGCGGGCGTAACCCGCGTCGACGCGATTCCGCTTTCGTCGCTGATCTGGGAGCAACTGGACGCGCCCCCGCAGATTGAGAGCGTTGCGCCGTTGGTCGTGGTCCATCCTACGGTTGCGCCGTCCACCGGGGTCACGCCATCAGAAGCGAGCACGCGCACCGTCACGGGGTTGGTGGCTTGAGTTCCAACCGGCGTGGGAGGATTCGATCCCAGTACCAAGATGAGATGGTCGGTAGAAGCGGCTCCGAAGGTGAGCACATTGGTCATGATCGAGAATGCGCCGCTAACCGGATCGTTGATGGTGATGGTTTGCAGTCCGTCACTTTGCGCAGGAACGGCGAGCAGCATCTGGCTGGCGTTGGTCGCCAGCAGGGGCACGCTTAAGGTGCCCGCGGTAACAGCAAGCCCGGGCGCAAAGCCCGTGCCTTGCAAAGTGGTTGCGCCACCGCTGACCGGCAGGCGCGGCGGGATCGCCGAGTCTCCGTAGAGCATGTGAGCGTGGTAGTGGTAATCGGGGCGGCCGTCGCCGCGCAGATCGGCGATGCCGATGATGAAGCTGTTTGAGATCAAGACTTGCGCGTCGAGGCGGCTCATGCCGAAAGTGGCCGAATTGAATGGGGCCGGGGTAAAAGCCGGCGGCGCCGTGCCTTCCGGATCGCCCAGGGTCCAGATGCCGACCACGGGTTCGGTTTTCGACTCGCTGGGGGCGCTGGTTTCATCCAGAGCCGTTACCGCTACCGACAGAGTGCGGTTAGCTTGCGCAGCGATCAAGAAGTAGCCCACATCTCCGTAGCCGCTCAGAGATCCAACCCAATCGCCTGGGGATGGAACCGGCGCCGGAGCGCTCCAAGTCTCGGCCGCGGCCCAGGGGGTGACGGGCTGGGCGCTGCCGGACAGAGGAATATCCTTCTCGATCCCGCCGCCTGCGTTCACAGTCACGAGGATGCCCTGGAAAGTTCCCGAGGGTGCGACTTGCGCCGGTCCGTAGGGATACACGCCGGCCGACCACAACGGATCGAGAGCCTCGACCGAAAGCTGATACTGCGCAGTACTCGCGCCATCCGGAATCGGCAATCCACTGAGATCGAAGAATCCTTCAAGGGTTGGATCGGATGATCCGAACTCATTATAGGGATTTCCCAGCGGATCGCTTAACCCAGTGACGGGATTGCCGGCGTTGCCGCTGAAGAGAAACCCGGAAATCGATGAAGCTCCGAACTGATCCGAGGGCAGGTTGGTGGAAGGATCAATCCAGCGCGCGATCACGTTCACGCCCTGCATCGGTTGGGCTTCGGTGCCCTTGTGATCCACAAAATAAACGGAGCCGTAAATGCGGGCGGTCGTGGGCGATGGGCCGGCGGGATAGAGGCGCGACAGCGCGGCTATATCGTCGGGCGCAAGCTGATAAGGGTTGGCATAGCAGACCGTGATCGGCACACAGGTAACCGGGTCCATGAAGTGCATGATAGGAAAGCCAGCGTAGTCAGCGGCCGTGGGATGCGGATGGCCGGTGATCACGTTGAGATTCATCTGCGACCACCCTAGGCCGATCACGTGGCCGAGCACTCGCACCAGCCGGTATTCGACGTCAGTGAGTTGCGACGACTGCAGCGCGCACTGGCCGTTGATGACTATCAGCGCGTGAAGAAAATTTGCGCCTGCGCCGAAGTTGTCAACGCCGCCATAGACGGCATTCCAGAAGCATTGCGAGGGATCCCCCGCGCCCGCACCAAGCAACGCGTCAGTGACCGAGCCGTCATAGTCATAAACGATTCCAACCGGAGTTTGCGTGGCCGAGGGAGTGATATCGGCGGGAGCAGTGACCGCTCCGCTGGAGTTGACGGCGATGTTACTGCCGGTAACGTCTTCGGCGAGCTGGCCCGCGTTCGTGGCGGTGAGAGCCGCAGTAGAGACGGAAGTCCACTGGCTGAACGCGCTGGCGACAAAAGCCTTGGCCGAGGCGTTGGGCAGGATGGGACTAAGATCACCCTGGTCGGTGTAGTAGTTCACCTGCCCGAGGGACCAGGTGATGGGCTGGCCCATGGTCCCGGAGTTGAAATAGCTTGGCCCTGCCACATACTCGGGGCCGCCGGAACGGGCGAGTGCGGCAAAAAAGAGGACGATGGCCAGGGCCGATGCCAGCCGGAAGAGGAATGAGCGCACGGCCATGCTCTTAAGTAAGGTCACGTCTGGCTCATTCCTCCCCGCCCGAACGCCGTATGGCCTGGATGAAGTCGGCGTAAGGGATCACGGTTTTTCCACCCAGAATTGGATCGTCCGCCAGGGCTGCCACGTGCCGCGCGTTCAACACGATCCTGCCTTGAGAATCCGTCGCGAATCTGCCCATGGCCCCTGCCACCGGGCTGGTGAGGCCCAACTTGCCCGGAGGATACAGAAAGAGCAACACGTGTTCGCCGACGCGGTAGCGTTCGCCGCTGGTCCAAAGTCCGGCCCACTCGTGGATGGTCAGGTTCTTGCCCGGCGAGGCGCCACGCATGGCACGTTCAACCTGGAAGGTGATGGTGGTGGATGCCCGCGCTTGGCCGGGGGAGGACGGCGCACGTCCGATGGATATGACACGACCAGAGAAAATAATCCCCGCGGCGCGAACCAGTTGCGGAAAAATCCTGGTGCCGGGGGCAACCGGATAGCGATCGACCGGATAGCGACCGGCCGGATAACGACCGGCCGGATAATCACCGACCGGGTAAGTCTTGGGCTGGCCAGGAGGAGGAATCCAGACGGGTGCGATCGGCGCGGAGTAGCGCAGCGGCATCGGGCTCGCGGTAGAGATGGCGGCGAGGAACGGCAAAAGGTCCTCAGCGGCTTCCTGCCCGCGCAGAAACGTAGGAGCTACCAAGATCAGGAAAAACACGGCGAGCAGACGCCAGCCAATCCCGGTCATGCGACCACCTCGTAAACAATGTCTGCTCGGGGGGAATCTGGGAAACCGGCCCTATCCTAATCGGCGTCCAGCGATGGCCACGGTGACGGATGTCACAACCAGCCTGTGAATTAAAAGGTTATTCCCGATCTGGGCGAGCTAGTCGGCCGCACTACGGGGAGACGACGGGTAAGCTCACAAGCCCGTGCCGCAGATGCTCTTCAGCACTCAGGTTGGCCCCAGCCAGCAACAGCAGCCCCGTCAGGAAGGCCCAGAACATCATGCTCACCGACAGAGCGAAAGGCCCGTAGACTTCGGCGAAATCGAGCCAGGGCAAAGCCAGGATGTAGCCGTACTTCAATGCCTCCGAGAGCAGACCCATAATGATGGCGCTGGGCAGCACGGCGCGCGCCGGAACCTTGCCGTTGGGCAGAACCCAGTAGATTAGAAAGAAGATGGCGACGCTGGCGGTGATGGCGAAAGCCTTCATCACGAAAAATCCCACCAGGCGAATAAACCCGGAGCCGTGGCCGTGCAGCAGCGATCCCATCAGCGCCACATTACCCGCGGTTGCGGCAACGGAAAGCAGAGCCAGCACCCCGCAACTGAGGGCCAGGCCGAGCGAGATTAACTGATTGCCGAAGTAGGAGCGGTTGCTGGGGAAGCGCCAGACGCGGTTGAGCGCAACCTCCAGCGGCATAAATACGCCGGTCGAGGTCACCAGCAGGATGATAAGCGACACAACCTGCACGCGCTGGCGCGAATTCACCATGGCGTTCAGGTTGCGGATCACGAATTCCTGCCCGGCGGGAAGGTAGTCGCGCAGCAACTCGACCAACACGTCATACATCACGCGCGAGTGAAAAACGCGCCGGATCAGCGTCATCAAAAGCACTACAAAAGGGAAAAACGACAGGATCGAATTGGCCGCCACCGAAAAGGCAAAAGTGTGCACATCGGTCCGCAGCAGGTATCTGGCGGTGGAGACCGCCATCCCTGACCGGGCGCGGTGAGGGCGCAGTTGCGGGGCCGGCGTGTTTTCCGTGGGTGTTTCGACGGTAGCTCTGGTCTGATCGGATACAGGCATCTTCTCTAATCTTATCAAAGGGTTGCGCCGGTTTCGACGGCCCGTGGGAACGAAGGTCTAGGGGCGAAAGCGCCGTTTCTTATACCTTGTTAAAGCCTTAATGTGGCCAGGCGTTATTTTTTGCCCAAAACCACTAATTTTTCTTGCGAAACGATTTAATCCTCCTTATTATCGGTGGGCTCATAAACCGGCCTATTGCCGGGACATGAGTTTGCAAACCAGGTTGATGTCTTGAGCAGGGCAGTAGAAATCAGCGCCGAGGGTCGGGCTCCGGAAGTTCGCGCCGCATTTTCTTCATGCGCCGCCGAACCGAGGAGTCTTTTGCTTTGGGGCAATTTCTTCGGCACAGCATAAAGAGACGCAACCGCGTTCACCGGCTTTCTCGAGGGGGCGTTCCGTTCACGCGGAGCAACAATGCGGGAAATCCAGGGAACTAATTCTTAATGATCAGAGGAAAGGAGTTTTTCTGTGAGAGAGAAGGGAACAGTGAAGTGGTTCAACGGGGCGAAGGGATATGGGTTCATCCAGCGCTCCACGGGAGAGGACGTCTTCGTACATTTCTCCGCGATTCAAGAGAACGGTTACCGCTCGCTCAACGAGGGTGAGACCGTGGAGTTCGATCTGCTGAAAGGTCCCAAAGGCTTTCAGGCGGGCAACGTAGTCCGCGCCTAACCTCGATCATCCCGGATCGCGAACCCTCCCGCCCGGCGGGAGGGTTTTTGGTTTTGTGACTCCAGGCCCGGAGGGGCGGCATATGATAGCCCCGGACTTAAGTCCGGGTAATCTCAATAATTAGGAATCAAGTCCCGTAGGGACGACAGAGAGCCGAACTTACGCCGACGCTGAGTGCCATCGAAGATTGAATTGCAATTTACTTCTGAGGTTTCCCACGGTTCACCAGAACGAATTTCTGAAGCCTTTTGCCAGTGTCAACTTCCCCTGTATAGAGATCGCCGCGAGAATCAGAAACGAGCTGGTGAAGCCAGTGGAACTGCCCGGCATTGCGGCCGTTGTGCCCGGTTTGGCCCTGAACGACTCCGTCCTCTCGCCGGATGGTCCAAATGACGTTGTTTTCACCGTCGGCTACCAACAGAAACGTTTGGCGCTCGTCGGTCGAAAACGCGAACTGCCAAGTAGAACCCATGCCCAGTGTTTCCGGGCGCAGAGTGAGCTCCTTAACGAATTTCCCTTGCTTGGTGAACACTTGGATGCGGTCGTTGACGCGATCGCAGACATAGACAAGTCCATCTCGCGAAATGTGGACGCAGTGTACCGGATTGCGAAACTGCTGATCGCGTGGTGCAGCAGGATCGTACGGCCCGGGGTCGGCATCATTCGGAGGGTTTCCATAGGCTCCCCATAGTCTCTTAAACGCGCCGGTGCCCGAGTCGAAGACAATCACTCTCTTGTTCAGATAACCATCGGCGATGTACACCTCGTGTGCTTCCGAATCCACTTCGATACCGGCTGGCCGCCCCAATATGTCCGTGCGCAGACTGTTCGGCGGATCGGATGAAGGGTGACCGATCTGCAGCAGAAAATGTCCATCACTCTTGAACTTGAGGACATGGCGGTCGGCCGGGCCGTTCCCGCCGATCCAGACGTTCCCATCCTTGTCCACATAAATTCCGTGCTCTGTCGTCGGCCAATCAAATCCTTGGCCAGGTCCGCCCCACGAGTTGAGCAAATGCCCTTGCGTGTCGAATTCCAAAACCGGAGGCGCTGCGATGCAGCACAGAGAACGTGGAGGTTTAAGTGAGGCGCCGAGTTCGTCAACCGTGTTCGAAGCGGGTCGTTGCAAAACCCAGATGTGGTCCTCCCGATCTACAGCTAAGCCGCCGACTTGCCCGATGATCCAGTTGTTTGGCAGCTCCAGAGGCCACAGCGGGTCAACCTGATACCTCGGCACCTCCTGGGCGCAAGAAGCCAGAGGAAAAGCAATCGCCAATGCGATGCTGAAGCTGACCAACACGAGTGCAAATCTGTTTTGGAAAGGTATAGAGTGCATGGTGCGCTCCGGGAAAAAGTCTTCCATTCGTTGGACGAACTCGGGGACGACGAACTCGGGGACAGACGGGACATTAAAATCCATTCCTGAACCTCACCGCACTTCCACCGAAACCAAATCCCCATCCGCCGCCCCACCAGCCTTGTAGTTCACCGAAACCGCGCGGTCGTTCCAGGCGCACGAAAACGCGTCGGCTCCGATGAGCGGCAGCGACTTGTAGTCGGCGGTGCGCAGCTTCAAAACTGCTCCACCGGAGGTCACCGTGAGAACTGCTGCCGGGGACTGAGAGCAGTCCACGCCCACCAGCCGTCCCTGCAAGAACTTTGCGGGGCGCTTATCCGCCGTGCCTGTGGACGGTGCTTTATCAGCGGCGGCGCGCTTGGCGGCATCCTGTTCCAGCACGTCGAAGGGCGAAGGCTGTGTCGAAAGCTTCGAAGCCGCAGCCGCGGCGGCCGCCGAGATGCCATATTTCTGCTCGTTCGGGATGGTTCCTAGCCGATCGCGGGCCGCAGCCGCGATCTGCGGATTGCCGCTGGCCTTCAACCGCTCCAGCAAGGTTACTGCGGCTTCCCACTTTTTGTCGGTGATGTAGATCTCCGCCATGTTGTAAACGTACTGCTGGTTGCGCGGACTGAGCTGTATGGCGGCGCGTTCAGCCTGCATCGCGGCCACCTGGACTCCACCTTTCATGTGCACAGTTGCCAGCAGGTCGTAGGCGTCGGCGAATTCGGGATACCACTCGAGCACAGCGCGCAGATCCTGCACCATGGTGGGCGAGCCAATGATGTCGATGTGCTTTGACTGCGCTATGCGGTACTTCAGCACAGAAAGGTAGTAGCGGATCCACGTATCGTTCTGGTTCAGCGCGGCGGCGTCGGCTAGTTCTTCGGCGGCGGCATCGAACTCCTTGCGCTGGATGTGGTCCCAGGCCAGAACGCGGTGAGCAACCTCGTTGCCGACGGCGGTCACCAGCAGCGGATTCTTCTTGTCGTCCTTCGGTTCAATCTTATTGGGCGCAGTTTCGGGAGCCCTGACTAGCGCTTCCAATTCCTTCAAGCCGGCTTCGCGGCGTTCTGGAATTCTGATCTCGACCTCAGCCGTTACGGCGCGAGCATCGGCCTCGCGGAAGGCATTGGCGGCAATCACACGGTCCTCCGGCGCCACGATCTCAGGAAACTGGTAGACCTGCGGCGGATTAGGTTTGGAACCGGCTTGCCGGGAAGCGTCGAGCGCGGCGAACAGCGGCGTGAGCGAGTGGAAATATTCTTTCACTTCCTGCTCGAACTGCGCCGCCGTCACGCCGTAGGCCTTCTCAATGGCTGCGTCCACGGGTACGTGCTGGTTCTCGGTCAAATCGAAATACGTCCCCGTCTGCGGCAGTTTTTTCTCGTGCATCAGGTAGTGCATCACCATCCACGACTGGGCGTAAAACAGCGTGTGGTGCGTGCCCTCGATGTAGCTTGACGTGTCATGCTTCATGGTGAGCAGGTCGGGCAGCGCCAGCCAGACCTGGCCACCCAGAAGCTCGGTGAGCGACTTCGGCGGATTGCGACCTTCCTGCTGGTTCTGCGGCAGGTCCTGGATGATGGCGGAACGCAGTTCAGGGTCACCGCCGATCTCGTACTTCTTGTCATCCACGCGGATCGAGCTGAAGTATTCGGCCAGGCCTTCGTCGAACCATCCCGCCGCCGGAGGATAGTTGTAGTTCAACAGCAGGTGTGCGAAATCATGGGCGACGGCGCGCCAGGATTCTTCCTCAAATAGGTTCAGCACGATGAAATTCTTGTCTTCACCGGGAAGAAAAAAGCCGGGAACATCGATGGGTTGGCCCTGGCGCAGCGGCGCGCTCTGGTAGTAGCTCTTGTCGTTCCTGAAGGCAAGAATGGTCAGCGGCACGGGCTCGTTGAGGCGGTCTCTCATCAACAGGGTCGCGAAGACGGCCCGCATCTGTTCGAATCGCAGCGCGACTTCCTTGCCCTTCTTTTCCCCAGCATCGGTAATGACGGTGTAGTGCGTCGAGCGAATTTCGAGCCAGGGCGACGGCTCAGACGCAGGAGCGGAGGCAGCTAGAACCGCACCCAGCAGCATCGTAGCAAGCAGTGAAATCGGGATGTTGCGAGTGTGGGCCATGTGCGTCCTGCCGGAGAACTACCAGAAAAATGCTAACACGCGGTCGCGGCCGGCGCGCTCGAAACGGTGATTGACGGTTCGGGCTGGAAAGAAGCTAAACTGATCCCGTCAATCGCCGGGAATCAGCCACCTTACGGGGAGCTTGGGGCAGCTGTGATTTTCCTACGAACCGCCGGAGGTCTCTGGATGCAACGCGTGCTTCGGTTGGCCCGTGCTTATCGGCTGATTCGACACAGGCTATTTAGTTTGTTCGTCATGCTGTCGGTTGTTCCCCTCTCTGTATGGCAGGCTGCTGCGCAGACTGAAGCCCTTGATAACCAGCACCAGATTGTTCACGGCACAGTCACGAACGCAATTACCCACAATCCCATTGGCCGTGCTCTGGTCTTCTCTACCGACAACCGCTACGCAACCCTGACCGATAGCGAGGGGCATTTCGAATTCGCCCTACCCGGCGGCCTGTCAGCCGCCGGCAGCTTTCCTTGGCTTACAGCGCGCAAACCAGGGTTTCTGGATGATCCTGGTGCGAGAGCGCAGGTCGAAGTATCGCCGGGTACCGAGGTCGCGATTTCTCTATTGCCCGAGGGAGTCATCCAGGGGCGAATCACTTTTTCGGCCACCGAGCCCGCCACTGGCGTTACGGTGCAGATATTCTCGCGTCAGGTAACGGAAGGCATGCCGCGCTGGGTGCCGAGGAACGTAGAGCGCACCAACTCGAATGGCGAGTTCCGTTTCGCCGAACTTCTCCCCGGAGCCTACAAGCTGGTGACGCATGAGTGGATGGATGCGGAAACCATGGTTCCGGGCGGCCAGCCCTACGGTTTTCCGCCGGTGTATTACCCAGGCGCCGGCGATTTTGTTTCGGCCTCCGCCATTCAGCTCACGGCCGGGCAAACTTTTCATGCGAATATCTCTCTTGTTGGCCAGCCCTACTATTCGGTAAAGATTCCGGTCGTCATTCCCGAGCCGAATTTCGGCCCAAACACCTCTGTATCGCCGCAAGGCCAGCGCAGCCCTGGCTACTCGCTCGGCTATAACAGGGAAAAGCAGACGATAGAGGGACAGCTGCCGAATGGAAAATATCTGGTAGAAGCGGAAATCTTCGGACAAAATTCCTCTGCTACCGGCGCCGTTAACCTGGCAGTGGCTGGCGGGCCAGCGGAAGGCGCTGGCATGGTTTTCGCTCCAAACATTTCGATTCCGGTGAATGTTAAGGAAGAATTCACTGCCGCCGAGTGGAACGCCACAGGCACCTGGAACAGCCGAGGCAAAACATTTTCCACGCCCAAGCTCCGGCTCGATTTAGATCTTCGGGCTGAGAATGCGGATGACTTCGCGCAGCGTCGAGATGGATCCCTGCGCGAGCCGACGGGGCCGAATGACAATTCCATGGTGCTTGAAAACCTTGCCCCCGGACGATACTGGTTACGAATCCATGCGCAGCGTGGGTATGTCGCGTCCGCAACCATGGGCGGAGTGGATTTGCTCCGCGAACCTTTGGTTGTGGTGCCGGGCGCGAGTACCGAGATCGACATCACCCTGCGCGACGATAGTGCCGAAATCGAAGGCACCCTGCTCGGCATATCGTCCGGCACGTCGTCTGGCGCACTGTTCGGTTCGGCGGCTCCCAACAGCCCTGTCGACTCCGGTCGCCGGTCGCCGTCAGGTTACGTATATTGTGTTCCTTCACCCGAAAGCTCCGGGCAGTTTCTGGAGATCTCTGCATCTCGCGAAGGAGCATTCGCCTATCGGATGGTGACGCCCGGCAATTATCGTGTGCTGGCCTTCAAGAATCCGCAGCGCGATCTTCCCTATCGCGACGCGGATGCGATGAAGGTTTATGAAACCAAAGGTCGGGTCGTCCACTTCTCCCCCGGTCAAAAGGTGAGCCTGCAATTGGAGGTTATTTCCCGGGCGGAATAGGAGTAAAGCTTAGAGAAACATGGCCGCGCGCTCAAATTCGATCCGCTCGTGCTGGCTGTTCTTCCAGATGGCGCTGTTTCTTTCTCTGTATGGATCGCAAGCGGAGGCCGCGCCGCAGAATGCAAACGTCCCTTCGGCACAGATTCGTGAGGGAGGCTACACAATCTCCGGAACCGTCGTGAGCAAAACCGACCGGCATCCTCTGGCCCGGGCGCGAGTGACGATCAGAGCCGAGAAGGACCCGCAGAAGTTTCAGTCCATAATCGCTTCGGAAGACGGCAAATATGAGTTCACCGGGCTACCCGCAGCAAAGTACTCGCTGACTGCCGCCAGGCGCGGATTTATCACGGCTGGCTATGATCAGCATGATCAGTATTCCACAGCGATTGTGACCGGCGCCGGACTCGACACGGAAAACCTGGTGCTTCAGCTCGCTCCCGATGCGGTAATCGCGGGCAAGGTCCTCGACGAAGTTGGCGACCCGGTTCGCCACGCCACGGTCATGTTGTACTACGACGACCACAGTTCAGGCGTCGACCAAATCCGCCAGTCCAACTCCGCTCAGACAAACGATCTGGGAGAGTATGAGATGACTCCGCTGAGGCCCGGAATCTATTTCCTGTCGGCAAACGGCAAACCTTGGTACGCCGTTCATCCTCATTCAGATTTGGATCGAGTGGAGGCCCAGGGCCAAGCCGAGACTACACCACCCCTCGATCGATCCCTCGACGTCGCCTATCCTGTCACCTACTACCCGGATGTCACCGACGTGGACAGTGCGCTGCCCATTCCGATCCGCGGCGGCGAGCGAGTGCAGGCGGATCTCCACCTCAATCCGGTTCCGTCTCTGCGCCTGCTGTTTCGTGTGCCCGACCCCGGGAACAACGGTTTTCCTGTTCCCCAGTTTGGGCAGCGCGCCTTTGAGGGCTACACCCATTTCCAGACCGATGCGACTCGCGGCGTTTCTCCGGGACTGGTGGAAGTCACAGGTATTCCCGCTGGCCGCTACGACGTCCGTCTTGTCGGACCAGGCCAGGGCCTGCAGATGAGCGGCGTCGAAATCACCAAAGATGGAGAGGAGATTGACTTATCCAGGAGCGACGCCTTCAGTAGCGTCAAAGTCTCAATACAGATTCCAGAAGAACCCACACTCCCACCGCGCCTTGCGGTTGGTTTGCGCTCCGGAGGCAGAATGATTGCGACCTCTCAACTCGATGCCAAGGGAACAGCGGAACTCAACCAGATCCCGGTCGGCCGCTTTGAAGTCGTGGTGTGGGGCGGAAAGCCCTATTCAATCGCCCACATTTCAGCCGAAGGGGCCGAGGCCTCAGGTCACTCGCTAACCGTGGCGGCAGGCTCATCGCCTTCGGTTTCACTTACTCTCGTGGGCGGGAACGTGGAAGTGCAAGGAATCGCCAAGAAGGCAGGCAAGGCCTTCGCCGGAGCCATGGTGGTTTTGGCGCCGAGAGATCCGGCAGTGAACCGTGACCTGTTCCGTCGTGACCAAGGCGATTTAGACGGGACTTTTGTGTTGCATGGCGTGGTGCCGGGCTCCTATACCCTGCTGGCGATCGAGGACGGATGGGAGTTGGATTGGTCAAAGCCCGGCGTGATTGGAGCCTACCTGAAGAAGGGACAGAAGGTTGAAGTGGGCAATCAAGGCACCAGGCCAATCAATCTTGGGGAGGCAATCGAAGTTCAATCCAAGTAGAGGGCGACGGCCTGCCTCAATCGATCAAGCAACTCTCCGCATCGCCACCAGGCGCACCGCGTGACTGTGGGGATACTGATTCACAGCTGCAAAGCGCCACATCGCTCAGCTTGAGCGTAAGGGCCGTTGATCATTCATTGAAAGCGTTCATTCCACGCCCCCACGCGTGCGCTATGCAGGATCCTGCATCTTGACAGCCAGTTTCCACCGAATGATAATCCCCGCGGTTGCCAGTGGCCTCACGGTCCCTCTCCCACCGGTCAGCGCGGGCGGAACCATTCTCCCACTTCCGGTGGGCCATGCGCATTCCGGGTAATCCTCGCCACGCACTGCCGCCGTCCCGCCTGTCGTGCTTTCACCCGGGCGTTGATTCTGTTGTTGCCTGCCATGGCACGCGCAAGACCTTCTTGAGATTCATGTCTATGAATACGAAACATTGCGTCGGGGACATCCTCCTTACCCTTCCACGGCCTCCCAGCCTTCCCACAGGATGAAAGGAACCAGACAGAGCGCGGCAACCGGATCGGCCCATGCGACATGCCAAATCGCGTTTACTGCCAATCCCGCCAAAGCGATCAGGGAAAGGTACCCACAAAGTGCTGACTCAGCCGCATCTGCTCTCAGTGCTGCGCTACCCATTACCGACGACAACCGCCGTTTCTCTTTCGCAAGCCATGGCATGAACATTGAGGCGACAATCAACACTGCAATCCCCAGAGAACTCTGTTTGGGCTCGGCGCGTCCAACCAGCGTCACGGCAGACGCGACGACCACAAACGCCGCCAACGCAAGAAGTAAGACCCCGGCAATGCGGGCCGCGCGGGATTCCGCCTGCTCTTGCCGCACTTGAACACGAAAACGGCGCCGCACTACCGCGGCCGAGATGAGTTCAACAGCGCTGTCACCCCCAAAGGCTAGCAGTGCTGGACTGCGGGCCTTCCAAGCTGCTCCCAACGAAGCGGCTACTTCCACACTCATCCACAGCAGCGTCAGGGTCTGAATCCGAATAACGCGCCGCAACACCTCAGGAGAGGCGACCTGCTCATCCACGGACATACGCAGCCTGACTCCTTAAAGAAGTGGCTTTAGCTCCGACTCAAAGACATCAGTGTATTCGAACCCAATGACCTTCTTGCGCAGTATCCCCCGCCGGTCATATAGCATCGTTGTCGGAATCCCTTCAATGCCGCCAAATTTGCTGCTTCAAGTCATCAGCAGCGACCGCCAGCGGATAGCGGACTCTGATTCTCTTCGCAAACAGGAGCGGATCTTCCATATCTCTCATGGTGTCGAGCTTGAATCCGACTACTGCGAATCCGCGGGAGCCATAACGGTCTAGGAGCTTCTGATAGCCGGGCATCTCTTTCTTGCATGGTTGGCACCATGTGGCCCAAAAATCGATCAGCACGACTTTGCCGTGTAAGTCGGCCGTGGAAATCTCGCGGCCTTGCAAATCCTTTACGGAGAACTCAGGCAGGCGTGAACCAACCTCACCTGCTGCGATTACATCTTGTTTGGGCTGAGGCCGGCTCGTCGAATGCTGAGTGCATCCGGCGAGCACAACCGCAGCGAGGCTCACCAATAACAGACGTTTTTTCAGCATCTATTCCTTCTTCTGCACTTCCAGGATCACCAGTTTCAACGGAGCCGTAAGGTCCGCTTTCTTTTTTCCCGCGGGCTTCTTGTACAACTGGCCACGAATTGTGACCATCGTCTGACTGCCCGCAAGCGATTCCAGCCCTTTCGACAATTCATTCGGTGCGAATGCAAATGACCGATTCGGCTCTACCTGCAAGGCAAGGTTGCCGGAAGAGTCCTTCACAATTTTTCCGCGTGCGGTCATATCCATTTCCGCAGCGGTCACACCGCTGTCGTAGGTCGCCTTTAGAAGTTGAGCGGGGTCAATCTGCCCATCTTCTTTGGGGGTGACATCGACTTTTCCATCCAGCAAGCTCACTTCTACTGTTTGAACGCCAGACTGGCGTCCTAGGTGTTGTTTCACACCGTAGGCTCAAAAATTTCACGTCATACCTTCGACGCGCATTTCAATATGCTTGATTTGCGCTTGAGCCACAGGCACGACAACCATCGAACCGAGCAGAACAAGCAAGGCGACTCTCTTTGTGTTCATTGTTTCCTCCTTTCTCAAAAGTGCAGCCGAAATTGCTGCGTGATTCCGAAACTGATGTGACGCCGCACAGGCATAAACGATGCGCCGGTCGAGTGCGCAGCGTCCCAATCCATCCCCAACCAAACATGCAGTCCAGGGCGCACGCCCACGTAGGTCGTGATTCCGGCCAGCAACACGTCGCCACCGCTTCCCCTCTGGCTGGCGTCCAAGATGCGCTCATCCTCAGAATGCAGCCAGGTAAGCACAGGACCAACAAACCATTCCCGGTCTCCGTTCTTGGACTCATAAGGGCGGTATGAGAGCCAGAAACGCGATTCGAGATCACTGCCAAGGCGCGTTGCCTGCGTTCCTTGCGAGCGCAAGAGGGAATGGAAATCCTCGTCAGCGACCAGACGCTTGATGTTGAAAAGCCCGGTGTAAGTCCAATTCCCCGCTACGAACAAATCGGTAGAACCCGAGCCGGGCTGCAAGCCTGAAGGCAGCCGGATGCCGTCTCTGTCGGACAAGTCTGTGCGCCCTGTCGGAATCTTGGGACCGAGCGTGACCGATGCTTGGGTAGTTCCTCGCTGTGAATCTCGCCGATAGAAACGGTACTTTACTAGCACCATGGCGTCGCCAAGGCCAGTTCCGCCATCGATTGGCGTGCCCCGCACGTCAAAGTGATTTGTGATTACGGGAGTGAGGACAGTCAGATCAAAATCGTGGAAAAACCCCCAGGTGAAGTTGAAGTCCGCTTCATGCGAGAAGGTAGGGCGGGCTGTCACAGGTATGCTGCCGCCAGACATTCCCTGCGTTAGGCCGCGCGTGGCGAAGACGGAGTTGTAGGATATCAATCCGCCGCCCGGAAATAGCGGCGGGGCCGTTTCCGGGGCTGGCCCCTGCCCCGTAGCGGTTGAAACGCAAAACAGGACGAGCGCTAGCCATAGGCCGCTCCCGTACCCAATAGTCATCCGAAATTTCACGAGTTTCTTCCTCCAGCAGAGACAGCGATTCCAAGCACACGAACGCGCGAAGCCGGGAAACGACTGGAGGTCGGATCAGATGCGAAGAGGACTGGAGGCCGGACAGTAAGGGATGGGTGGGGCGTGGCATTGCGCCGCGAGGGTCCGGGCAGAGAAATCTAACTCAAAACATTCGCCAGACGCCGGTGCAACTGCGAATACCATGTCCGGAGCGGAAACGCCGTGGCCAGGTGAAAGCTGCACAAAAGGGCCGTGCGTCGTCGGCATAGTCTTGCAGCAATCCTGACCATGGTGACGGTGCGACGAGCAATGCATTGCATTGCAGCACTGCATCGCCTGTTCTGGCGTCGTCGCGGCGCCGCAGTCGAAAGCATACGTCGCGACAGCGACCGCAAGCACAGCCCGAATAATTGGTATCGCCAAACGCATTAATGACTAGCGTAGACGCTCATGGTGTTCGCGTCAAGGAATCGACGGAAGCTGCACATCGGTAGGGCCTTTCGTGACCGGAACCGATTAGGGTTTCACGGGCAATCAAATAACCCAAGGAGTGCGATAAATGGCGAAGTTTGGGCGTTTTGCATTCGGGCAGCAGAGGCCGACAGAAGAATACGAAGGCGATTACATGGAAATGGATACCAAGAAAGGCTTTGTCAATATTTTTCGCAACGAGCCTACGGTTGTGATGGGGGCAAATGTCACCGAACCGCGCCTCGTTGTTGCGATCAACTTGGACAAAGGCCAGAGCGTGCGGGAGATCAAATAGGAGGAGGATACGATGAGCAGCAAACCGACCAAAAAGCAAACGAAGAATAAGCCGCCGAAAAATAAAATATTCCAACGTGAGAACCCACCGAAAGGTCAGGATGTAGGCGGGCAAGAACCCTCCCGGAAACCATAACTAACGCGACTGGCGATCTTTTTTTCAGCGGGCTTTCGCGGCCTTTGCAGCGACCTTGGAACGCTGCGCCTTAGTCATGGTCTTGAGACGGCGCTTCCCGCCGATCTGACCGCCCTTGCGCCCGATGGCTGCCATGCACTCCGAAATGCTCTTAGGCGCGGCGCTCCCGGTCAGCTTTGGGGACTTCAGTTTCTGGCGGGGGAATTTGGGTTTTGAAACGGCGACGGTCCACGCGGCGAATTGGTTCAGAATCACGCGGACGTTTGCCCTTGCCGATCATGGCTTTATGATGCCACGGTCGGAATGCTAAAGCGGGACGTATTTTTCCAAACTGATCCACTACTGCGGAGTGCGTTTTCCCGTGAGATGAGAGGGTTTCTAGACGGTCTCGTTCTAGTCGCCGCCAGCGTGGTTCTGCGTAGCAACGAGAACCAGCCGCGGACGCGCTTCCGAGGGCCGCTGCTGCAGCTCCGCGGCCCGCCCGCAGGCCTCCAGAATGCCGAAGACCGCCAGGTAAGCCGACAATACGCCGATGCCGACCGAAGCGGCTACGGTAAGGCACAGAATCAAAGGCATGAAGAGCGAAATCACAGTCAACCACCCTTATTGAATTACAGTAATCAGATGCTGCCAGCCCAACTTTCGTCTATGCGGCTTCTTCAATCTACCTGCGTTGACGCCCGCCGCTAGTGACGAATAAGATACGGAGTAGAGCTGCGCACTCCTACTGTCGGACAAGTCTGTAGACCTGTCGACATTACGGAAGGGCAATCCAGCCCGGATTTTCAGACAGTCTCCAAATGGCTATTACCAGGATATCGGTGCGCGGAGCGCGCCAGCATAACCTCAAGAACATCGACGTTGAGATTCCGCGCAACACCCTCACCGTGGTGACCGGGCTCAGCGGCTCGGGCAAGTCCTCGCTCGCCTTTGACACGATTTATGCCGAGGGGCAGCGCCGCTACGTGGAGACGCTCTCCACCTACGCCCGGCAGTTTCTCGACCAGATGGAACGCCCGGATGTCGATGCAATCGATGGACTTAGCCCCTCCATCTCGATCGAGCAGAAGACCACCAGCCGCAGCCCGCGCTCGACCGTCGGCACCATCACCGAGATATACGATTATATTCGCTTATTGTTCGCCTCCATCGGAGTGCCCCACTGCCCCAGGTGCGGACGCCCCATCAGCCGCCAGTCCGCTGAGCAGATCGTGCAGCGCGTGATGCTGCTCACTCCTGAGGACCGTGTAATGGTTCTGGCTCCAATCGTCCGCGGGCGCAAGGGCGAATTCAAAAAAGAAATGGAGACTCTGCTCAAGCACGGCTACACCCGCGCCCGCGTCGACGGCGAGATCGGGAACCTCGATGACGACCTCAATCTCGACAAGCGCAAGAACCACACCATCGAAGTGGTGATCGATCGCCTGCTGGTGAAGCCGGGCATCGAGCATCGCCTGGAAATGTCTGTCGGCTTGGCGATGAAGCTGGCCGGCGGTCTGGTGCAGATCGCCGTCGTCGGCGGCGATGAGCAACTTTATTCCGAGAAGCTGGCCTGTCCGGATTGCGGCATCAGCGTGCCGCAGCTCGAGCCGCGTTCATTTTCGTTCAACAGCATGTACGGCGCGTGCCCCGAGTGCCATGGCCTCGGCAGCCGCTACGATTTCGATCCCGCGAAGGTGATCACCGATTGGTCGAAGCCATTGCTCGATAGCGGACTGGGGCCGGGTTCGGCCTCGCAGGGACTGATTCATGCTTTGCAAATAACGGCGGCGGCGCACGGCATCGATCTGAACAAACCGTTTGAAAAGTTTCCCGAACAAATTCAGGACCTGCTATTGAACGGCGAGTCCGGCCGCGGCAAGACAGGCTTCCGCGGAATTTTTGGATACTTGAAGCAGAATCTCGAGGAGTCCACGTCGGAAGGCTACCGCGACTGGCTGATGGATCACATGTCGGCGACAGAATGCCCCGCATGCGGCGGCAAGCGGCTGCGTCCAGAGAGTCTCGCAGTGAGGGTCAACGGCATGTCGATCGCCGATTTCACCGCGCTGCCCATTTCCAAGGCACTCGAAGTCGCTCGCAGCATTAAGCTCGCTGGCCGCGAGGAGAAGATCGCTGGCCGCGTCATGCATGAAATCGTAGAGCGCTTGCAGTTCCTGAATGCTGTGGGACTGAACTACATTTCGCTTGACCGCTCGGCAGCAACTCTTTCGGGCGGCGAAGGGCAGCGCATCCGGCTTGCGACGCAGATTGGATCGAAGCTGCGCGGCGTGCTCTACGTGCTCGACGAGCCTTCGATCGGCCTGCATCATCGCGACAACGGCCGCCTGCTAAACGCGCTCGAAAATCTGCGCGACCTGGGCAACACCGTGCTGGTCGTCGAGCACGATGAAGAAACCATCCGCCGCGCCGATTACGTCATCGACCTCGGCCCGGGCGCCGGACGCCACGGTGGCGGCCTGGTCGCGCACGGAACGCCGGAAGAAATCATGCGCGAGCCGAATTCGCTGACCGGTGCTTACATCTCCGGCCGAGTACAGATCGCGATGCGTCCCGAGCGGCGGCAGAAGAACGGCGTGGCGCTGACCATTCTCGGCGCGAAGGAAAACAATCTCAAGAATCTCGATGTGACCTTCCCTCTCGGCGTGATGACCGTCGTGACCGGAGTTTCCGGCTCGGGCAAGTAGACCCTGGTCAACGACATTCTCTATCGCGCGCTGGCGCGCCAGCTTTACCGCTCGCGCGAGAAGTCTGGCGAGCACAAGGCGATCGTCGGCGCGGAGAACATCGACAAGGTCATTCGCATCGATCAGTCGCCGATCGGGCGCACGCCGCGCTCGAATCCAGCAACCTATACGGGAGTCTTCACTGCGATTCGTGATATCTACGCCATGCTTCCCGAAGCGCGCGAGCGTGGTTACAAGCCCGGACGTTTTTCCTTCAACGTGTCCGGCGGACGTTGCGAGGCCTGCCAGGGCGAAGGCCAGCGCCGCATCGAGATGAATTTTCTGCCGGATGTGTACGTGCTCTGCGAGGTCTGCGGCGGACGACGCTACAATCACGAGACGCTGGCTGTGAAGTACAACGGCAATTCCATCGCCGACCTGCTGGAGATGCCAGTCTCCGACGCGCTGCCCATTCTCGAAAATATTCCGCAGGTGAAGCAGAAGCTGCAAACGCTGGTCGACGTGGGCCTCGGCTACATTCATCTCGGTCAATCTGCGGTCACGCTTTCCGGTGGTGAAGCGCAGCGCATCAAGCTGGCGCGCGAGTTGAGCAAGCGGCAGACGGGCAAGACTCTTTACCTTCTCGACGAGCCCACCACCGGCCTGCACTTCGACGACGTGAAGAAGCTGCTCGACGTGCTGCACCGGTTGACCGACCTGGGCAATTCGATCGTCATCATCGAACACAATCTGGACGTGATCCGCAACGCCGACTGGATCATCGACCTCGGCCCCGAGGGCGGCGAAGAAGGCGGCCGCCTCGTGGCCCAGGGCACGCCCGAGCAGGTGGCGCGGGTGAAGAAGTCCTACACAGGCCAGGCGCTCGCGGGATATTTTTCAGGCAACGGCAAGCGGAGCGTCTAGCCGCAAATCGCATTTCTGCTAGTGGTTAGATTTCGCGGGCAGGAGTGCCCGCGCCACACTCAAACCGCATGCCCCTCCCCTTACGTTGTCAAATATGACAACCGCTGTCAAGGTCTGCCCCCGATACCTCAGCCTGCCATGCGGCGAGTTGCATAGGTCCTTCGTGGGGAGTTCCCCGCCCTAGGGCGTGGAACTCCGCTGCCTCAGGATGACAACGAGGAAGCGACGATAGATAAGGAATAGGCTTGCGTCCCGCGGCGAAGCAGCCGATAATTTGCCTCCGTTGGCACATACCCGTCTGGACACTGACGATCCAACAGTGACAATGGAGACACAACATGGCTAGGAGCTGGGGAAGACTGCTGGCAAAAATTGCCGGCTACAGATTTCTGGTTCTGTTGGTACTCGCCGCGCTGGCCATAACTTTCACCGTGGGCTGGCGGCCGGTGATCGGCGCGAAGAAGCGCGCACTGACCTCGCGCAAGTTTGATGCGACGCCAGCGCGCATGCGGCGCGGGGAATATCTGGTGCATGGCGTCATGCATTGCATGGGGTGCCACTCGAAGCATCGACGACGAAGGCAGAGCCGCCGGTGCTGGCTGCCAAAGAGGGCTCCGGCAAGGTCTTATTTGAAGAAGGCAGTATTCGTCTGGTCGTCCCCAATATCACTTCCGATCCGGAAACCGGCATCGGCAAGTGGAGCGATGATGCCATCGCCCGGGCCATCCGCGAAGGCATCGCCGCTGATGGAAGCACGCTGTTTCCGGTGATGCCCTACGAACATTTCCGCGACTTGTCTGACGAGGATTTGGCTTCCATTGTGGTCTTCCTCCGCAGCCTCCGGCGGCGCACAGCGAACTGCCTGCGGACAAGATTCCGTTTCTCTTTGCCCGTCTGGTTCAAACGGCGCCGCGACCGGTGACCGAGCCGGTGCCGGAGCCGGACAAAACCACTCCCGCCAGGTACGGCGCATACCTGGTCGAGATGGCAACTTGCGGCGACTGCCACACGCCCCGTGATCCCAAATTTAAGCCAATCCCTGGAATGCAGATGGCAGGCGGAAATCCGATGGAGGAGGGGGTAAACTCCGCCAACCTGACGCCCGATCCGTCCGGCATCGGTTATTACGACGAGGCACTATTGTCCGGACATGCGCACCGGTTCGGTTCGCGCTCGTAAGCTAAAGCTGGCCATGCCCTGGTGGATGTTTCGCAATATGACGGACGATGACTTCAACGCGATGTTCGCCTACCTCCGCACTCTCAAGCCGGTGCATCACATCGTGGACAACACCGAGAAACCCACGCAGTGCAAGCTCTGCGGCAAGAAACACGGGCTGGGAGATCGCAACTAAGCCATCGCAACTAATCCAGGAGTAACAATGCTAATCTTATGTTTTGCGATCGAGAGAAGAGATAGTCTTGTCATCACCCGAGAATCCGCAGTTTGAGCCGCCGCCGCTGACCGGCGATCCGCAAACGCCTGCTCCCTTTGTTGCCGTGCCGTTTCCTGCGGCTCAACCGACTTCCCTTGCACCGAAAGCCGGCGAGGATCCTGTCTGGAGCGGGTGGGATGTGCTGCAGATTGCCGGGCTTACGCTGCTGCTTACGCTTTTCATCGCGCCAATTCTGGTTGTTCTTGGGGCCCACCTCTTCGTTTATCCGCATGAGAGTTGGGTCGAAGTTGCGCGGAAGCCCGCGCTGGCGCTGCTTTCCCAACTGCTGGGATATGTGATTGTGGTGGTTTACATGATCATGCTGGTGCAGGGTAAATACCGCGCGCGATTCTGGCCGGCGATTCGCTGGAATTGGCCGGGGATCGCCGGAGTGAGTTTTGCGGGCGTGGGAGTTCTCATGCTCGGCTTCGACCTGTTGGCACGATTCCTGCCCATGCCGAAGAACACTCCTTTCGATCAATTCTTCGACAAGCCTTTCGATGCGTATCTGACCGCTGCATTCGCCGTCACGCTCGGCCCTTTGATGGAAGAACTTTTCTTTCGCGGATTCCTTTATCCGGTGGTGGCGCGACGGCTGGGCGCGGGCTGGGGAATTCTTCTTACCGCTTTGCCTTTTGGACTGATGCACCTTGTGCAATACGGGTATTCATGGGGAGCCGTGCTGATCGTCTTTTTGGTCGGAGTGGTGCTGACTGCGGTGCGGGCGATGACCAAGTCCGTGGGCGCAAGCTTTTTGGCGCATGTGGGCTACAACGGGACGCTGATGGTGCTGGCTGCCGTAACCACCGATGGATTCAAGCACATGGAGAAAGCTGCGATGGCGTTGTTTTGATTGTGGGCCGATCTTATTGCAAAGTGTCATCCCTCGCTTTGCTCGGGATGACAATCCTAATTTACTTCAAGACTTGTTTACTTCAGCCCTGCTTATTTCACAGTGATGGTCAGCAAGTGCGCTCCGGACACTACGTAGTCGAGCGGGGCGGTTGCGGTTTCGTCTACGTTGGATTCGCCGCTTACTATCATTTCCTGGTTGCCGCGCATGCCGTCCATTACGTTCATGATTGAGATGGGCAGGGTTGGCATAACCTTGTCGGCTACTCGGGCTTCGGGGTCGGCTTCGAGAAGGGAGACGTAGACGCGGTTATTGGAGTGCTCTTTATTCAGCAGCGCGATAGTGGAGGCAAGATCGAGCTTGCGGCCGAAAGCTGCACTTCCATGTCCGATGCGGTCGAGAGTGTCGCCGTCGCTTACCAGAATGCGCAAAGTTCCTTTACTTGCTGAAGTTGGAATCTTCAACGGAATCTGCCGCACAATGCGCTCGCCGCGGTAGGGCGCGAGCACGGTTTCGAGCATGATGTCGTCACCCGGGCGGGCTTCGGTCACGTCGGTGCGGGCGCTTTCGAGGCGCGCCCAGCGGCGTTCGCGGACCAGGTCGAAATCGAGCTTTACGCCGGCGATGGCGGGAGCGTTGTAGGGATTGTCGTAGATGCGTCCAAAGCGCTCGCCTAGCGAGAGTGCAGCCTGCATGGCTGCGGGCTGGGCGCCCTCGGTCGGCGCGAACATGTTGCGCATCGTGACTTCGGGAAATCCTTTTACCCCGATGCTTCCAGTGAGCCGGTAGGTGATCTCTTCGCCGAACTCGTTGACGCCGTGCAGGGCGTTGAAGACCGTCACCATCAGGGCTACAGGCGTCAGCTTGGGATTATTCAGCACCTCGTAATGGAGCTGCTTCGATCCGGCGGCACTGTGGATGGTCAGGGCGACTGGAATCATCTGCGGCTGGCGGTCGAAGACGCCGAGAATGCCGGTGTGGCGATCCTGGACGAATGTGCCGACAGCCTCGGTGGTGTTCACAATCTTGAAAGCGTTGAGCGGCGAGGGCAGCGTGGCCAGAACCTCGGCCTTATTCATGGGCAGGTCAACGGAGCCGAATTGCATCAGCGGATGTCCGCAAGCCAGCAGGCGCTGCGCATCCACGTAGGTGACGGTGCAGGTGCCAGCGATATCCATGTCGCCACGCACCAGGATGGCGCTGATGGCGGAGCCGGCCTCGAGCGGCTCCGGTTGCTTGTCGTTGCTGACCGAACCCGCGCCCATAACCGGAACGACTCCCGCCGAGGCAAACTGTCCTGCGAAAAGACGAACGGCCTGTTCGGAGAATCCGTTGAAGACCAGCGGAGTCTCGATGGGCTTGAGGTAATTCGCATAATCCTGACCCGCGGCGGGGAGGGCAGAGGCCTCGCCTGGGGCCGCGGTCTTGCCTGCGACAGCATTCACCGAGGGCTTGACCGCGCTGGTCTCCTCCGCCGGTGAGCCGTCGAGCGCGCTGATTTCCAGCATGTCTGCGATAGGCGTAACGCCCGCGATCGGTTCTTTGGAGAATTCTCCGATACGGAAGGCGAGGGCTCCGGAGAGTTTGCCGTCGAAATAAACCGGACTGCCGCTCATGCCGGCGACTACGCCGGTGTATTCCACCTTCTGCCCGTGCAGGCGCACCAGAATAATGTTGCCCTTGGGTCCATTCATGTTGCGCAGCACGCCCAGCGCTTCGACTTCCATGGCCTCAGGCTTCACCCCTTCAAACACCGTGTAGGCAACTCCGCGCATGCCGGCGTGAATCTGGCTGACGGGAATGGTTTGAGGGTTTTGCGCCGTTCGCGCCGAGGGCGCCGTTTGTGCGGGCGTCGTTTGGGCAGGCGTGGAAGAGGGGAAAACCAGGCAAGCAACAATGACGAAGAACGCGAAAGCCAGTTTTTTCATGAACGATGCTCAGCAGGACGGTACAGGTCCCGCACTTGCTGGATTAGACTCCGCCAGATTGTAAGTCGTTGCCAGGAGGGGAATACTGGGAGCCGGGCAAAACATCCCAATGGCGAATACCTGCGTCTATACTAGCACAGGGGGATTTTGGCTCGGTAGAGACTTATCTCCTGCAGAGGGGTTTATATGTTTGCCGAGTGGATGGTCATGAAAAAGTACTGGGTACCTGGTACCGAGTCAAATCTGTCGAAGCTTAGCCTTTTCTTCTCGTTACTGGCAACCGGGCACTCGGTACTGACGTCTCTGGCGGTTTCGCTGCTCCTGATTTCAGGCGTCACTGCAGTCTTCGCGCAGGATCAGTCGCAAGCTCCGCCGCAGGACACCACGCAAAGCAACACGCAGAATAACGGCAAGCCCAAGCAAGAGGTTCCAGCCGAAGCGGGCGGCCCCACCGATAGCGTCGGTCCCTACTCGATCCCCAGGAAAAATCCCGCGGAAGCTCCTCCGCCCCCGCCGCGGCCGGTTTCATCCGCTAAAGTCGAGGGCATGCCCGACTATTCCATCAAGGTGAACGTCCCCCTGGTAAATGTGGACGTGCTGGTGACCACCAAGAACGGACAGTTTGTCCCCGGCCTGAAGAAAGAGAATTTCCGGCTGTTTGAAGATGGATCGCCGCAACAGATCACCAACTTCAACGTGACTAAGGCGCCCATCACAGCGGTGCTGCTGGTGGAGTTCGGGGCCACCAATTACTCGTTCATGGTGCAGGCCCTGCAGGCTTCGTATTCTTTTGCCAACACCCTCACGAAGGACGACTGGGTTGCCGTCACCTACTACGACATGCAGCCCCATATTCTGGTGGACTTTACCCAGGACAAGCGAGCCGTCAGCGGAGCGTTGAATACGCTGCGGGTGCCCGGATTCTCCGAGACCAATCTGTTCGACGCCTTGTATGACACGCTGGATCGCCTGGATCGAGTGGAAGGGAAGAAGTACGTCATCCTCGTCACCACCGGAATCGATACCTTCAGCAAGCTCACGCTGGACAAGATCACAAAGAAAATCAAGGACACGAAAGATGTCACGATTTTCCCCATCAGCGTGGGATGGATCATCCGGGAGATGTATGCGACCCGTGGCCGCACGCCTCCCCGCGGCGCCGGCATTTACAAAAGCGAGATGGATTACCTGCAGGCCGACAACGAAATGCGCACCTTCGCCGCCATGACCGGCGGCCGCGCTTACTTTCCGCGGTTTCAGGCTGAGTATGGCGAGGACTTTCAGGATATTGCCAACGACATTCGGAATCAGTATTCGCTGGCCTATCATCCCACCAACAGCAAACTCGACGGCACCTACCGCAAACTGAAAGTGCAGATCGTAGCCCCCGACGGTGGTCCGCTCAAAGTGAAAGATCAGAAGGGTAAGGAACAGAAGATCGACGTCGTCGCCAGGGACGGATACACGGCCAAGCATACGGTGGATTAAACGCAGTTCTCGCCCGCATCTCGATGGATCGGGAAAGGTACGAGGTCACTCTTGCCGCCAAACTCGCTCCTCCTACCACTTTGTCATTCCGAGGAGCGCAGCGACGAGGACGTGCTTTCTGCCTGCGCCAGCGCTGCTCCCGGGTGGAGCATCAAACGGGAAGGGCACGACGTCAGTCTTGCCATAAGGGACTGCCACCTCAGCGCGCCGGTTCAGCCGCTGAGGGGCTTCAGCGACTTAGGCCGAGTTCCTCAACAGAGTAGAACCCATCCATAAACTTCTAACCACTTGAATTAAGTACAACTAAATCGTATAATGTCAGACTATGGCGATCGAATACGCAACGGTCAAAGCCAAAGGCCAAGTCGTGATCCCGGTGGATATTCGACGACGCTTCCGAATCGACGAAGGGACTCGCGTGGCATTTCTGGAAGAACAAGGCCGTCTGTTTATCCAGCCGGTCACGGATGAGTTCATCGATGGCATGAAGGGAGTGCTCGCCGGGCGCGGACTGCCCGACCGTGTGGGGCGGGGCAAGGATCGAGATCTGCGATGAAGCCGCACGTGCTCGATGCCAACGCGCTCTACCGCTTTCTCACCGGTGGGCCGGGCGCCGGTACCGTGAACCAGCTCTTCAAGGATGCCCGTGATGCCGAACAGCCGCTCCGGATGTCCGTGGTTAACTGGGGCGAGGTTTACTACACCATAGCCAAGGCCGAGGGCTTCGCAGAAACCGCCAAAATCATGGACCGGGTTAAATTGCTGCCCCTCACAGTTCTCGATGCAGGGGAGGCGGTCACGACCCGGGCCGCCCAGCTCAAGGCCGGTTACGGCTTGCCTTACGCTGACTGTTTCGCGGCCGCGACGGCTGGGAAGGAGGACATTGTAGTGACCTCGGATGCGAAGGACTTCAGAAAGATTCCCGGACTACACCTCCTTCCCCTGCCGCAACATAAGAGAAAGAATTGAACTGATCACGATCGGATCGGAGCAAGTCTTTCTCCGAGAACTGAGAACCGAGAACCATCCTCAGTGCACATGAAACAGAGTTTCCAGCAAAAAGAACATTCCAGCGCCCACGAATACCAGCAGCGCCATCTTCATCGCCGGCTCCTTGTTGACTTCCGGAATCAAATCCGAAGCGGCCACATAGATCGTGACTCCTGCAGCGAGCGGCAACCCTGCATCGACATGTTGGCGGAAGAGCGCCATGGTCAGAACACCCGCCAGAGTAGCGCCGCCCAGTATCACGGACGCTCCCCAGGCCGTGGCCCGGCTGCGCCCGCTGGCCAGCATGACCGAACTCACGGTGAAGCCTTCGGGGATCTTGTGCAGGAAGATAGCGAAAAAAATGATCCAGCCCAGAGCGTTCGACACCAGAAATCCGGACGCGATCGCGATGCCGTCAAAAAACGTGTGGATGATCAGGCCGAGCAGCACGGAGTATCCCTTGTGGGAGTGCATGAACTCATCGTGGTGCGTTTCCTCGCCAAAGTGGAAGTGCGGGGTAACCGTGTGCTCGAAAAAATGGATGATGAGATAGCCCAGCAGAATCAGAAAAGCCGCGCTCCGACCGCGAAGTTCCAGGCTCTCTGGGACCATCTCAACCAAAGCCGTGGCCAGCATAAATCCCGCGCCCAGCGCGACGAAGTAGCGAAGGTAGCGCCGCTCCCAATGGCGCTGCACGATGATCGCCCCGCCAAAAACGTTGGCCGCGGCCGCGGTGAGGCCGAGCAGGATGC
>CAWEDF010000053.1:0-52332 GCA_963807655.1 uncultured Acidobacteriaceae bacterium
TGATGTAGATCGGGTTCATCTGCGGTTGGCGAGGATGATATCAGAGAGGCTTCACCACAGAGGCACCCTTACGAATTGTCATCCCGAACGAACGCGAGGGATCTTGGTTTTTGCCTCCGCTATGAGTGCTGCCGCCTCAGGCAGAACCAGGATCTCTCGCTCCGCTCCGGACGACAGTTCATAAGGGTGCCTCTCAGGTGAATTTATGATTTATCCCGAGTGCCTGATGTGCATCACGTCGCCGTCTTGGACGATGTAATCTTTGCCTTCGAGCCGCAGCGTGCCCTTCGCTCTGGCGTTAGCTTCGGAGCCCGCTTCCAGCAACTGATCCCAACGAATGGTCTCAGCCCGGATAAAATGTTTTTCCAGATCCGAATGAATCGCCCCCGCCGCCCCCTGTGCGCGCGAATGCGCGGGAACCTGCCAGGCGCGGCACTCGTCTTCACCAGCGGTGAAAAACGAAATCACGCCCAGTAGTTTGTACGTTGTGCGAATCAGACGCACCAGGCCGCTCTCTTTCAGACCGTAGCTTGACAAGAATTCCGCCGCGTCGGCATCGCTCATCTCGGCCAGCTCGGCTTCCACCTTGCCGCAGATCGCCGTGGCCGCGGCATTCGGACGGGCGGCGATCTCCGTGAGTTTGTACTTGCTCACCGCTTCTTCCAGCTCTTTGCCCAGTTCGCTCGACTCGCCGATGTTCAGCACGTAGAGAATCGGCTTCTCGCTGAGGAACATGAAGCCCTTGATGCGCTTCTTGTCCTCTGCGGTCATTTCCATTTCGCGCAGCGGCTTATCGGATTCCACCTGGGCCTTGGCGCGCTTCAGCAGCTCGAATTCTTTTTCGAGTTCCGGCGTCTTCATTTTCTTAAGATCTTTTTCCAGCCGCTCCAGCCGTTTTTCGATTTGCCCAAGATCGCTGACCAGCAGATCGAATTCCACGTTCTTAATGTCGCGCAGCGGATCAATCTCGCCCACCAGCGGAATCGCCGGATCATCGAAAACCCGCACCACATGGGCCAGCGCATCCACATTGCGCAGATGCGCGGAGTAAGCGCTGTCTTTCAACGCCTCCTGCCCGATCGCGCCCACATCGACGTACTCCACCGACGTGTGCGTGAGTTTCTTCGGATTGTAAAGCGCAGCCAGCCGGTCCAGCCGGTCGTCGGGAACCTTGGCGACGCCAATGTGCGCCTCGCGCGGGTTGGCGCGAGACTGATCCGAAAGATGCGCCTTGGTAAGAATCCGAAACAGCGATGTCTTGCCCACCTGAGGCAGGCCAATAATGCCGGTTTTCATAAAGAAAGCTTCTAGCTTCTAGCTGGATCCCATGCGGGGCAGTGTGATCCGCGAGCAAGGTCAAACATTTCAGGATAAATGATGAAGTGATTATTGCCCAATCGAGAAGCGAGAAGGTTCGGCTAGAAGCTAGAAGCTAGGAGCTAGCAGCTGCGGCCAGTCAGATAAATCACCACCAACCCCAGCAGCAGCACTGCGCCTTCCACTCGCGTAGACCAAACATGCAGCGCATCGAATTGAACGCGTTGAGGATTGTCGATCGCCGCCGAACCCACGTCGCCCGGCGACGCCCGCAAAACGTCCA
The DNA here is from genome assembly GCA_963807655.1 of uncultured Acidobacteriaceae bacterium. Lineage (GTDB taxonomy): Bacteria > Acidobacteriota > Terriglobia > Terriglobales > Acidobacteriaceae > Sulfotelmatobacter. Next base: position 1,601 of record CAWEDF010000053.1, read on the forward strand.
TGCGAGGAATGATGCCGAACTGCGAGATCAACGTAAGCGCCAGCATAGCGCACAGCAACACGTGTCGCGCCGCAAACGCATGAGCGTTGCCGTCGCTAAGGCGGCTGTAGAGCAGGGAACTGATCAGATAGACGACTCCGGAAACGATTCCGATCCAGTGCAGCTTACCCAAAGCGCGCCCGACTACGTTGCCGGCAAGATGAGTATTGGGCAGAACGGAAAACGCCGTGGGCGCCAGCACGAAAGCAAAAAAGATAAGCCCGCCGATCCAGCAAACGAGGGAAAGCAGCATGAGGAAGCGAAGGAAAGACATAGCGGGAGAATTATAGTCTGCAAGCCCCATAAGCGAAGCGGCGCAGCCACCGACCACTGACCACTGCTCTAGTTCCCCTGCCGCAGATTATCCAGAACACCGCGCATCAGCGATCCGCCGTAAGCCCCGGCAATGCCCGGCAGCGCCGCCAGAAACGATCCATACACCTGCGCCCGCGTAGGCTTCACTGTCAGGATGAGGTAAGCCGCAAGTTCGCTCAGCGGGATGAATGCTCCGACCACCACCACCCAGCGCCAAGGCCAACGCGGCCGCAGAAGCCCCAGCAGCATGCACGCCATCAGCACCAGCAGCGCGGTAAAAAGCAGGTCGTTGAAGGTCACGTCTGCCCATCCGGTTCCGATGCCTGCGACAGCGGCCAGCACGTAGAACGGCACGTCGCTGCGGGCTTGCGGTCGAGGCTCAGATTTCATTGTTGATTGATGATTGTTGATTGATGATTGAAAATCAAAGGCAAGCCACGCCAAAAATCATGTGCCTTTCAGTCAGCAATCAGCAATCAACAATCGGCAATCATCAATACTTATAAAACCCCCGCCCGCTCTTCCGCCCCAGCCACCCCGCATCCACCATCTTGATGAGCAGCGGACAAGGCCGGTACTTGGGATCGCCCAACCCATCGAGCATCACGCGCATAATGTCGAGGCAAACGTCGAGCCCAATGAAGTCGGCCAGCGTCAGCGGCCCCATGGGATGCGCCATCCCCAGCTTGAACACTTCATCGACGGCCTCAGGGGTGGCCACGCCCTCCATCACGGCATACATGGCTTCGTTCAGTAGCGGCATCAGCACGCGGTTTGAAACGAATCCGGGTGCGTCGTTCACCTCGACCGGAGTCTTGTCGAGCTTGACGGCCTGCTCGCGAGTTTCAGAGAACGTCTCCTGCGAAGTAGCCAGCCCGCGGATCACTTCCACCAACTTCATCACCGGCACCGGATTAAAGAAGTGCATCCCAATCACTTTGTCAGGCCGCTTCGTAAGCGCCGCCAACTTGGTGATCGAGATCGAAGAAGTATTCGAAGCCAGAATAACTTCGGGCCGCGCCAGCCGGTCAAGATCGCGAAAAATCTCCGTCTTGATCTCAAACTTCTCCGTAGCCGCTTCCACGATGAAGTCGCAGTCGGCAAGTCTGGCGCGGTCCGTCACTGGCTCGATCTTCTTCAGCGCGGCAGCCTTGTCTTCGGCACTGATCTTGTTCTTCGCGACCTCACGATCCAGATTCTTCGTGATGATCGCCACCCCGCGATCCAGAAACCGCTGCTCTACATCGCATAGAACCACGGAATATCCGCTGCGCGCAAAGACATGGGCAATGCCGTTGCCCATGGTCCCCGCGCCAATGACTCCTACTTTCTGAATCTCCATCTGATTACCTCAGGATCGCACGATGAAAACGTTCGAGTCTAACACCCGAGCGGATCCCCATCCTTACGTCGCGCCCTTTGCGACGCTAAGGTGGGGCTTTGATCCTACGGTGCTGATCCTGAGGACTCCGGGCGGTCGCGCTCCTTGGGGTTCGGGTCGCGATAAAGTGCCGACTTCGTTGGGTCTTGGGGCCAATAACCCGAATTGCGGCTGTCGCTGTCGTCAAGGTTGTAAATTATGACACCGCAAATCAGGGCGATAGTTAGCGCACCGACATTTATTAGAATTTGGGTGCTGGTCCTGATTGGACAGAATAAGAAAACCACCCCTGCGAGGCCGCACACGAGCTTTGTAACAGCCAAAATCACGCGCTTGCCCATGACGTGTAGACTCGCCCCATTCTACCGATCACCCTCGGCCTAGGGTGTAAAATAATGATGCATATCCTACTGTCTTAGCTCTAAGATTGAAAGGATTCCCCCATGGCAATCGCCGAACTCCCCCTCCGCCCCCGCGCGACCGCGCATCAGAGCCCGTTCATCAACGAGCCGTTTTTCGATTTTACGAAAGAAGACAACGCCCGCAAGATGCGCGCCGCCATCGAGCGCGTCCGCGGACAACTTGGCCGCGAGTATGACCTCATCATCGGCGGCCAACGCATCAAGACCACCGACAAGATCAAATCGCTGAATCCTTCGAAGCCGTCGCAGATCGTCGGCATACACCAGAAGGCAGGCAAAGAGCACGTGGAGCCGGCCATGAAGGCAGCGTTGAAAGCATTCGAAACTTGGAAGAACACGACCGTCGAAGAGCGCGCCAGTCTGCTGTTCCGCACCGCCGACCTCATGCGCCAGCGCAAAATGGATTACATGGCCTGGCTCGTCTTCGAAGTCAGCAAAAACTGGGGCGAAGCCGACGCCGACATCTCCGAAACCATCGACTTCTGCGAGTTCTACGCCCGCGAAGCGCTCCGTTTCGCCAAGGTCGAAACGCCCGTGCAATTGCCCGGCGAGCACGATTCGCTCACTTACATCCCGCTAGGCGTGGGCGCGGTAATTCCACCGTGGAATTTTCCCTGCGCCATTATGGCCGGCCTCGTCGTCGCTTCCATCGTCAGCGGCAACACTGTGATCCTGAAGCCTTCGAGCGATTCCCCCACCATCGCCGCCAAATTTATCGAACTGCTCGAAGAAGCCGGCATGCCCGAAGGCGTAGTGAACTTCTGCCCCGGCGCGGGCGCAAGCTTCGGCGATGCGATCGTCGCGCATCCCAAAACGCGCTACATCGCCTTCACCGGCTCGCGCGAAGTCGGACTGCACATCAACAAAACTGCCGCCACCCAAGCTCCCGGCCAGGTCTGGATCAAGCGCACCATCCTCGAAATGGGCGGCAAAGACGCCATCATCGTCGACGCCGACGCCGATATCGACTCCGCTGTCGAAGGCGTCGCCCAGGCCGCATTCGGCTTCCAGGGCCAGAAGTGCTCGGCCTGCTCCCGCGCCATTGTCGATGAGCGCATCTACGACAAGTTCCTCGCACAGTTAAAAGCACGGGTGGAAAAAATCACAGTCGGCGATCCTGCCGAGAACAGCGGCATGGGGGCGGTGATCAACGAAGGTTCGATGAAGACGATCCTCGGATACATCGAGCAGGGCAAAAAAGATGGACGCCTTCTGACCGGCGGCGAGCGCGCCACCGAAGCCGGAGAAGGCTACTACCTCCGCCCCACGGTGTTCGCCGACATCCCCGCCAAATCAAAACTCGAGCAGGAAGAAATCTTCGGCCCCGTGCTCGCGGTGATCAAAGCCCGCGGCTTCGACCACGCGCTCGAAATCGCCAACGACACCGAGTTCGGCCTCACTGGCGCAATCTACACCAAGTCACGCGACAAGATCGATCGCGCGAAACGCGACTTCCATGTCGGCAACCTCTACATCAACCGCAAGTGCACGGGAGCGATGGTCGGAGCGCACCCCTTCGGGGGCTTCAACATGTCAGGCACCGACTCGAAATCCGGCGGCCCGGATTACCTGTATTTATTCACTCAAGCGAAGTCGGTGGCGGAGAAAATCTAGAAAACAGTACCGAGTACCTGGTACCCAGCGAATCCATTAGCTCGGTACTTGGTACTAAGTACTCGCGCAAGCAAAAAAGGCCGCCCAAGCAGGGCGGCCTATCTAAACTCAAACTCCCTACGGCATCACTCCCGCCGGCGCCTGCGGCGCCGGCCCCGCAGTAGTCGCAGCCGCCGCCTCGTTCAAGATCCGGTGATGGATGGTGAACAGCGCCAGCTCCAGCCGGTCCGAGACGCCGATTTTGTCATACACGTTGCGCAGGTAATTCTTGATGACCTGCTCCGTCGTCCCGAGCTGTGTGGCAATTTCTTTGTTCTTGTAGCCTTGCACGATCAGCGCCACGATGCGCAGCTCTTTCGCCGTCAGCCGGTCGCGCACCCGCAATCCGACCATATCGTTTTCGGTGAGTTCGCTCGGCACCGCAACATCCTGTACCCAGGTCTCCCCGCGCGCCACCTTGCGCACGCAATCCACCAGGGCCGCGCTGGTCACGTTGCGGTAGACCACGCCATGCGCGCCGTTCGCCATATGCCGCTGCGCGCTTTCGCCGGTGTCGGCCAGCACCACCACGCGGGTTTTGGCGCGATTGGCTGCCTGGATGATGGCAGCGAAATCGTTGTGAAAGCCCGCAGCCGCGATCAGCACCGCCGCCCGGAATTTGTCCAGAGCCATGAACATCTGTTCCGGCGTCTGCGCCTGCGCCACAATGCGCATCTCGTCTTCCACCGCCAGCACTTTGGCGATGCCGGCGCGGAAGATTGCCTGGTTATCGGCCAGTATCAGTTTGAGCATGGTATCGGCACTCCATCGGCCGCACTAAGAGTCGCAGCCCCTGCATTCCAAATTGTCGATTGCCAATTGTCGATTGCCAATTGAAAACCATCCCATGTCCTTAATTCAATCGGAAATCGACAATCGGAAATCCCTCTACTTCCTCACAAACTCATACGAGTCAATCACGCAGGCCACTCCTTTACCGTCTGGGCTTGTCCCAGTCGGGTCGGAGCGCACGACGCGCCCTTTGCACTGAATGGTGACGTTCTCCTGCCCCCCGGTAACATCGGGTGGAAGCGTGATCTCAAACTCCACCGGCGACCCAATCTCGAGCGACGCGTCGGCGCGAATGTAAACCCCCGCCGCGCTCAGATTCCCCGTCAGCCCCTTGGTGCCGCCGCCAGCATTCTCCTCATGAATCTTGATCGGCAATTCCAACGGAAATCTTTTTCCGGTCCGTGCTTCGGCCACAGTGCCTCCTAATTCCTCGCTTGATCTCATGTGGCTCAATCCTCCCGGCCCGATATTCCGAAACCGATCCTAAGACTGATCGTCGGATTTTATGCCGCTCCGCAAACCGAGCCAACCCCACCAGAATACGCCACTGGCAGGCGGATCACCCACTTTTTGTTGCTCAGGGGCGGTTATATCACGGATGCATCAGGGATAAAAGCCTGATTCCGAATTAGTTAAGGGTAGAACCTAGATTCCCCCCTGGGATTGCTAGTGTGTGTCGGACACTCCCTTCGGCAAGTTCAGGGCAGGCTCTGTCCGACGCTTTTGACTTTGTTCTTGAAGTTGATCCCCGGGCATTCACGCCGCAGCAGCATGCACCACCCGCAGCCCCAAGACCTTCTCAAAGCAATCGAAATCATGATCCCGGTGCAGCAGTTCGTGCCGGGCCTGCAAACAGAAAGTGGCAATGAGACAATCGATCGTCTTGTGAACGGTGTAACCACGCCGGCGCAAGTCGCGATAGTTCTGAGCCGCGGCAACGGCCAGTTCAGTACCGCCAGTCTGAAAAACCTCAAACCTCAACAGGTCGGTTCTCACCCGCGTGAAAACGCCTTGCTCACGAATCCCTTGCAACACCTCGCACAGAATGAGATCGGTTAGCCCGAAACGCTGCCGTTGCAGTTCCCGGTCCAGCCAGCGCGTTTCCGGATTCTCGGTGCCGCGCAGATAATCGATCCACACGGTCGTGTCGACTATGACCATCGCCCAGCCTACCTACTGTCGAACCCGCGTCAGCCGCGACTGATTGAGGTCGCCCTCCCAAACCACTTTTCCCCGTAACCGGCGGATCGACCCCTGAGCGTGCGTCTCCGCCAGCAAGCGCAGCCCTGCCTCTACGGCGGCCCTCTTGGTTTGAGCCCCGCTACGCCGCATGGCCTCCCGCATCAAGCGGTCATCGATGTCAATATTGGTGCGCACGATCACCTTCCAATGTGTAAGTATTTCATATTTATGTGTATCGAATCAATCCGCTTTCGAGTAGCTCAGTCCTCCAGCGCCGCCTGCCGCTTCTGCAGGAACCGCCGCACCGCGGGGTCGCGCTCCAGCCCAACCGCTCTCTCATACGCACTGCGCGCTTCGGCAGCCGCCCCCGTCTTGGCCAGCAACTCCGCGCGTGCCGCCCAGTAGGGTTGGTATTCGGCGAGCCGCGCATCGGCGGCAGCGTCTGGCATGGCACCGAGACCAGCGCCAGCGCCACGCATCTCGGCAATCGCCAGCGCGCGATTGATGCCAACCACCGGCGAGCCGGAAAGCGCGAACAGCGCATCGTAGAGCTTCACCACCTCGGCCCAGTTGTCGTGTCCGGTGCGGCAGCGATAAACGTGCGCCGATTGCAACGCTCCTTCCAACTGATAGCGGCCGACCGCGCCCCGAGCGCTGGCCCGGCGCAGCAGCGCCTCGGCCGCATCGATCATCTGCGAATCCCACAACTTCGGATCCTGCTCAGCCAGCGGCACGAACTCGCCCTCCGTCGTACGCCGGGCCCGCCGCCGGGCTTCCGCGTGCAGCACGAGTGCCAGCAGACCCAGCGCTTCTGGCTCCTGCGGAAGCAACTCAGTCACCAGGCGAGCAAGAAACATCGCTTCTTCGGTGAGGTCGCGGCGCGCGGCATCGGTCCCGCCAGGATCGGTCCAGCCTTCGGCGAAGGCGGCGTAAATGGCGCTCAACACAGAGTCAAGCCGGTCGGGAAGTTCCTCGCGCCCCGGGATACTAAATGGAATCCCAGCCTGCCGGATCTTTTCCTTGGCACGCGCGAGCCGTTTCCCCATCGCCGCCGGAGACGTGAGAAACGCCCACGCGATTGCCTTGGCATCCAATCCCAGAATTACCTGCAGAATCAACGGTGCGCGAATGCCAGCCTCAATCGCCGGATGCGCGCAGGCAAACATCAGCGCCAGCCGCTGATCGGGGATATGATCCCATCGCTCCGCATCCCCGGCAGCCTCCAGCCGTTCCGCGATGATCTGCAGCTCCTCGCCCGCAATCTGTGCGCGTGCCTGCCCACGGAAGACATCGATGATCTTTCGCCGCGCGACTGTCATCAGCCAGGCTTCCGGATTCGCCGGACATCCATTCCGCGGCCAATCCGCCAGCGCGGCAGCGAATGCCTCTGAAAGCGCGTCCTCGGCGGAAGCCACGTCCCGCGTACGCGCCGCAAGAAAGGCGACGAGCTTGCCATAGCTGCGGCGCGCGACCGCCTCCGCCGTGCTGCGTGCCTGCTCGTCGCCTTCGTTCGTGTTCATACTCCTACGCCGCCGTGCTGCTCGCCCCCGCCATGTCCCACACGGGACGCACCTCAACCACGCCATGACCTGCAGCCGGGCAGCGCGCCGCCCACGAGATCGCAGCATCCAGATCGGGCACGTCGATAATAAAGTAGCCGCCGAATTGCTCCTTCGAATCCGCATAAGGACCATCCAGCACTTGCGACTTGCCGTTCGCAATGCGCACCGTAGTTGCTGTCGAAGTCGGTTGCAGACGGTTGCTGCCCGCGAGTACGCCCGCCTTCTTCAGCGCTTCTCCATACGCCATATAAGCCGCCGCCCCCTGCTCCTGCTCAGCCTTCGTCATCTTGGGCCAAGCGGCCTCATTCACGTACGCCATCAAAAAGTATTTCATTGGAAAAACCTCCGTCATGGATTGTAGGCGGCCAATCTCCTCCGCCACTATAGTGACGTTCGAGGACGGGCGATTTGGACAAGTGGGCTGGGGAACACGATTTCTTGATCGTGTGGGTCGGTCACTGCTGTCCGAAACTCCTTGACCTTGCTTTTGAAGTTGATCCCGCAGTTGCCTTCGACTCTGAGCGTCATCCCGACCGAAGCGGAGCGAAAGCGAGCGCCGTGGAGGGACCTGTTGTTCGTCTGCAGGGGCGCCCGCCTACCTTTGTGTCACCAGAACTAGGGCTGCCCTAACTGTCGTGCTGTTCGACGCGTCGGTTTGCAGCAAACCGTAGGGGCTCGATTCTCATCGCTACATAAACTAAAAAACCATCCGTGCCCCGACTCGCAGAATCAATAACAGGTACCAACCTCGAGGCGCTCGCATGCAACTCAAGCCCTTCCTGCTCGATGCCTGGCTCGACCAGTACGAACACGGCATCGAATTCGACCTCGCTGCGAGCACCGGACCGCGCTGGACGGTAAACGACATCCTCGCCCTCGCCGACGACGAAACGCGCCACCGCTTCCTGCACCACAACTTGGTCTACAGCCGCCCCGCCGGCGCCGACAGTCTGCGCGAGGCGATCGCCGAAATGCAGCGTGTCCCGGTAGAGGCCGTCCAAATCTTTACCGGCGCCTCCGAGGCGCTCGTGGCCCTGATGTGGCGCGCCGCCGAGCCCGGCGCAAACGTAATCATCCCGCGGCCTGGATACGCTCCTTTCTCGGCGCTCCCGGAATCGCTCGGCCTGGAAACCCGCTTCTATCGCCTGCGCCGCGAGAACGGCTTCCGCATCGACCCCGACGAGATCAAGCGGCTCGTCGACTCCAAGACTAAGCTCATCCTGGTCAACAGCCCGCACCACCCTACGGGTGCGACCATCGGCGACGGCGAAATGGAAGCCCTGCACGACTTCACCGCCAAGCGCGGAATCCAGCTGGTGAGTGAGGAGGTCTACCATCCCATCTGCCACGGAAGGCCAACGAAATCGGCGGCGCGCCTGCCCCACGCCACCGTGATCGCCGACCTCTCGAAGGCATTTTCGCTTCCCGGCGTCCGCACGGGATGGATGATCGAGCACGACGCCCAGCGCCGCCAGCAATACTGGACCGCGCGCGCCTACTTCTCGATCTGCAACACCACCACCGGAGAAATTCTTTCGGAAATCGCAATCCGCAAACGTGACGTGGTCCTCGGCAAGACCCAGGAAGTCTCCACCCGAAACCTCAAGCTCCTCGAGCGCTTCATGGCGGACCATCGCGACGTACTCGGCTGGATTCCGCCGCAAGGCGGCATGACCACGTTCCCCTGGCTGGTGAGCGGAGAAAGCGCCCGCCCGTTTTGCCAGGCCGCCACCGGGCGTGGAATCCTGCTGGCCCCCGGCGATTGCTTCGATGCGCCCTCGCATTTCCGCCTCGGCTTTGCCGCCGCTGGAGACAATTTTTCCAACGCGCTCGACCGCTTCGGAGCCTTCGTAAAGAGCTGGTCGGCGAAGATGGTCACAGCATGATGGGCACGTGCTGCGACCCGATCAACAGTACTAAGAAAGAAGCCGGCTGCGCGTCCCTCCGAATTCCCCGCGAAAGAAGAAAATAGTGTCCCCGGTGAACCCCGGCCTCTGATCTACAACCGAACCCCACGCGTTAGCGCTTGATGTAAGCTTCTTCTCTCAGGAGAGCCAGCCATGCCCGCTTCATTCTTCTTCCACCACGCGCAGCGTCGAACTTGTCAGCTAGCCGCACTCATTCTGACCACGGCTGCATGCCTGATCGCCCAGCAGCCATCCAGCAACCCAACTCCCGCCCCCGCCACAGAAAAAGAGAGGAAGCCTGCCCCAGCAAAACCGCAGCCCAAGCCGGACGAATCCGCAACCGCAGCCGCGGCTCTCATGCAGATCAACAATGCTATGGAAGGTCTAGCCGCCAAAGTGTCTCCCGCGGTAGTCCAGATTATCGTAACCGGCTTCGGCCCGCTGCACGAAGAAAGCCGCGCCCAGACCGCGCTCATCGTGCGCCAGCACGCTGTCGGCTCTGGAGTCATCGTTGACTCCGACGGTTACATCATGACCAACAATCACGTCGTCGAAGGCGCGCAGCGCATCCGCGTAGCTCTGCCCCTGCCCACTGACAATGGCCGCTCCGTCGCTGCCGGCAAACGCCGAGTCTTCCAGGCCCGCCTGGTGGGTACGCACAAAGAAACCGATCTCGCCCTCCTTAAAATCGACGAAAAAGATCTACCCACGCTCCCCCTTACCCAACAGCGTCCCCGCGTCGGTCAGATGGTCTTCGCCATCGGCAGCCCCGAGGGCTTGCAAAACTCCGTCACCATGGGAGTTGTCAGCGCCGTTGCTCGCCAGGCCGATCCCGAAAAGCCGGTCACCTACATCCAAACCGACGCTCCCATCAACCCCGGCAATAGCGGCGGACCGCTGGTCGACATGAATGGATCGGTCCTCGGCCTCAACACTTTCATTCTTTCCCAAGGAGGCGGCAGCGAGGGCCTGGGCTTCGCCATCCCCGCGCGCGTCGTGGATTTCGTCTATCACAGCCTGCGCCAGTACGGCCACGTTCATCGCGTGGAAATCGGCGCAGTGGCTCAGGAAATTACCCCCACGCTGGCCGACGGCCTCCAGCTCGCGCAACACTGGGGAGTCATCGTCGCCGACGTCAAGCCCGATGGCCCCGCCGCCGCCGCTGGCCTGCAGATTCGGGATATCGTCCTCATGGCCGACGAGCGCCGCATCGAAACCCTTCCCCAGCTTTCTTCCGCCCTTTATCTTCACCGCCTCGATCAGGTGCTGCAGCTGGAAATCCTGCGCGGCAACCAGAAAAAAACTCTCTACATTCCCGCCATCGAACACCGCGACCATATGGATCAACTCTTCGACGCTGCCAACGCCGACAAGAGTCTCGTCCCCCGCCTGGGCATTCTCGCCATCGATCTCAGCAGCGACCTGCGCAATCAGTTCGGTTCGCTGCGCATTCCTTCCGGCGTAATCGTCCTCGGCCGCGCTGCCGACCTCATTCTCCAAGACACCGGCCTGCAAACCGGCGACGTCATCCACGCCGTCAACACCACTCCCATCGATTCCATGGAAGCGTTACGCGCAGCCGTCTCAAAGCTGAAAACCGGTGACCCCGTAGTAGTCCAGGTAGAACGCTCCGACGGACTAACCTACCTGAGTTTTGAAATGGAATAGAACGGGACGCTCTTCAAATGCGCGACCACAACTGAGGGCGCCTCACTTCTCGCGTTTTTTACGAGAAGTGGGCATCCGTGAAGCGTGCAGCGAGGGCTCTTCTACGCGTCCTTAGCGGATGTTCTTCGCGATCTTAGCGGTTAAGAGCCCTTCTGCGAAAGGCGATCCTCAATCGGCCCCGGCTCGCGCCGCCGAAGCAAGAACCGACGTCCTGACAACGGAGTTTTTCCCCGAGTGCTGCAAAACATTCTCAATGGCCAGCCCTAACCCCGTTCCCATGGCCTGCAGCACACTAAGATCATCCCGGGTAAACGCATCCGCGCCGGCACGATACAGCGCGAGCACGCCAACCACGCTCACGCCTCCTTCCAGTGGCACAGCCAGCGCTGAACGAAGCGTGCTGAACCTGCTCGGATCATTGAGATACCCCGGCTCAACCGACGGATTGCCATTCAAAATCGGCTTGGAGTTTTGCGCGACCCACCCCGAAAGACCTTCGCCGATAGGAATCCTCAAAGAGAAGAACAGCCGGAAATTTTCCCCGCTCACAAACTCCGGCACCAGCACTTTATCCCTGACCACATACACAGCCATGGAGTCATGGGGTACCAGTCGCTTCACGCGCACTGCCAGCAACGAGAGCGTGTCTTCCAGATTGAGCCCCGTGCCTAGCTTCACCCCGAACTCCGAGAGCGCCTGCGCTTCCTGCCGGGCCACGGCCATGACGTCGAGATGGTTATTGGCCGGCGTCTCGTAGACCGAAGGTGTTTCCGATTCCGCGAAACCCGCGTCAGGAGCCAATCCCCGCTCCACCTTAACGTCGGTCGACAATTTCGGTGGCGCCTGAACAGGCTGCTCATTGGCGAGTTTCTCCAGTTCCACATAACGCCGCTCGAGCAAGCTAACCACCCGCGGATCGAAACTGATGCCTGCTTCCGAAGCAACCTTCGCCATGGCCTCGTCCAACGGCAGCGCCTTTCGGTATTGCCGGTCGGAAGCCAGCGCGTCCAGGCAATCGACGGCGGCAAGAATGCGCGCGCCGATCGGTATGGCTTCGCCTTCCAGCCCGTTCGGATAGCCGCTGCCGTTCCATTTCTCGTGATGCGCGCGAACGATCGGCACCACGGGATAAGGAAAATCCACCTGCTCCAGAATCTCCGCCCCCACAATGGGATGGATCTTCATCTTCTCGAATTCTTCCGGCGTAAGCTTGCCGGGCTTCGAAATAATATGTTCCGGCACCGCCAGCTTGCCGATGTCGTGAAGCACAGAAGCGGCGCGCAGGGCTTCGGTTTCGTCCTCCGACAATCCCAGATCGCGAGCCAGTTCCATGGCGTAAACGCGCACGCGTTGCAGGTGCTCGCCCGTGGTTTGATCCTTGGCCTCGATGGCCAGGGCAAGCGCCTCGATGGTCCGCAAGTGAAGGCCGGAAACTTTTTCCGCGTGCTGCTTTTCCGCTTCCAGTTTGCCCAGGTAGAGACGGTACGAACGGTACATAAGATAGATCGGCGGCAAAACCAAAAGAGAAGCCTGCCATCCGATGTGTCGGTTCAAAAAGCTGACCAGCCCCGCAATGGCCGCTCCAACCATGTAATAGGGGAACGACCAGAGATAGCTCTCGGTCCAAACCTTCGACACCGGCTTATCTTCCGTCAGCCCGATGATGGTCGACATCGCCGTGGTATTGCACGCGAAATGGGTGATCGCCGCCACCAGAAGGGCAAGTGGTCCCGGACCATGCAGCACAAAAGTCGACACTAGTTTGTAGGCAACGTATGCGGCCGCGCTGCTCACCGTTACCTGCGACAGATTGAAGACCAGTTGCACCATCTTCAGGCGCCGCGCCGGCCGCCAGTAGAATTGCGCAAATGTGCTCACCAGTCCGAGCAGCAGCGTCTCCGGCAGACTCATTTCCAGAATGCCGATCAGCGTGAACAGAAAATTTACCGATAGCGTTCCTTCAATGCCCGGCAGGCTCACCTTCAGGGACGACGCCAGAATTACTGCCACCAGATAGCAGACGAATTTAACGGGATCAGTCGAGTGCCAGAAGAAAAACGCCGAGACAAAGCAAACGAGGGCAACAGCCGCTATTCCGGCAACATAAGCCCGTGCGCCAATTTGTCGCGCCCAAGACATGGGATTCCCCTTAGATTCTTGCCCAAGCCAGCCCCAATGTCCGCCCAAAACGGCCCCGCATGGTTACCATCGTGCACGCTGTGCACGTGTGGAACGGACACTCCTGTCCATTGCCTTTGACTTTGATCTTGATTTTGACTTGACTTTGATTTCCTGTCCCCAGAACCGCCGAGGATGGGAATCCTCAGAAGCCTGCAGCGCTAGCCTTTGATTTTGACTTTGATTTCCTGTCCTCAGAGCCGCCGAGGGTGGGATTCCTCAGAAGCCTGCAGCGCTAGCCTTTGACGTTGCTGTGCTCTTTGACCCGGCCTGAATTTGGAAAGGGACAAGCCGGGAAGGGCACGAGTTCCACTCGTGCCGCTAATTCGCTGAAAACGAGCCCGCGCTTCAGCGCCTGAGGTGAGCCCTCCCATTCAGTCCCACAACCGCAGGCACAACCGTGGAAGCGCCGCACAAGCGAAACAAGCGGGTGGAACAGGGCCCGCTTGAAGGGCACACACAGAATCCATCGCGTAGCCCTAACGCACAGTGTGCAAGCCCGCGGCAGCGCCGCGGGTGCGAGCATTTTTTCTCAGGCCCGTAGTCTTGATCTCAGTGCGAAGCCCCAGGAGCTCGGCGTACACCACCAACGTGTCCAGGCTGAACTTGGCCATCTTACCTCGCAACAGATCGCTGACCCGGGGCTGCGAGGTTCGCAACTTGTTCTGTAATTCCCGTTGAGTATAACCCGCAGCCGCTTTCACGATCTTAGTGTTGAGGTCCGCCTTCAGCTTCAAAGCAGCTGCTTCCTGAGGTGAGAACCCGAGATCCTCGAACAACTTCTGCGACATTGATCTTGCTCCTGTTGGGGGTCCGGAGGACCCTAATTTGGTATTGCTTAGTTCTTTTTCTGTCTCTGTTCTGCCAGCCGTTCCTTTAGAGCGGAAAGGCGTTCTCGCGCAATCCGGATGTCGTTCGATGGAGTCTTGTTGGTCTTCTTCCTGAAGCAGTGAAGAACGTAGACCACGCCCTCGATCTGCTTGTACAGCACCCGATACCAAAAGTCGCGGTCTTCGTCCCGCAACTCGAACACCCCCGGCAGAACAGGAGCCATCGGGGCTGAGTCCAGCGGCTTCTCTCCGTTCTGCACGCGGTCTAGGTCAGCTCCCAGGTCAGACCGAATGTCCTTGGGAAACGACCTAATGACTTCTCGCGAGTTTCCCTCGAAGACTACATCGGGGGGAGAGCCGTCAATCACAGCTGCAAGCGTAACAGAGTTAAGTTTGGTTGTATATAAATACTTATATAAGCGGCTGGGGTTCCGCCTGTGCGACAATTTGTCCCCGCCCCCACGCCCCAGGACAACCTGTCCCACACCCGCAAGGCCAATCCAACCTAACCCACTGAATCAAAAGCGCAAACTCCTTCCCACTTTGGCACTCGCCCTGCACTTCCGACTGTGTGCGGGCGCACTGGGTCCGCGCTGAGGGGATATGAAACGACTTCTAGTTCTGTTGCTAATCGTCACAGGAACGCTGGCCTACGCCAACGATTCGAAAGTGTCGCCCGAGCTGCGAAGCTACAACTCCACGCAGCAGGCACAGGTGATTGTCCAGTACGCGCCGGGCACGCAGTTGAATTGCAGTGGACTGTTCGGCTTTGTGGATTGTCTGCTAAACGACATCGTCAAACTTGGGGGAACGATTCTCGGTCAGTTGCCTCTGGTCAATGGCGTAGTCGCGTTGCTGGATGGCAATGGCATCCAGAGCTTATCAAACCAGTCCAACGTCGTCTACATCAGCCTCGACCGGCCCTTGTCGCCAACACTCAATAATGCCGCGGGCGCAGTGAACGCCGAGTTCGCCTGGCAGTCAAACTATACCGGCGCCGGCATCGGGGTGGCGCTGATCGACAGCGGCGTAAGCAATCACCCGGATCTTTACACGGGAATTCTGCCAATCTCACGCGTGGTTTATCAACAGTCCTTCGTGCCGGGAAATTCGAGCCCCAGTGACCAGTATGGACACGGCACTCACATCGCAGGCTTGATCGCCGGAGACGGTCTCACTTCCACTGGAGCATCATTCAGCAAGACCTTCAAGGGAATCGCGCCCGGCGCAAAGATCGTCAACCTGCGCGTGCTCGATCAGAATGGAGCATCCACCGATAGCGTGGTGATCGCCGCCATCAACCAGGCGATCGCACTGAAATCGACCTACAACATTCGCGTGATCAATCTTTCTCTGGGACGCGCCGTGTACGAAACTTACAAGTTAGACCCGCTGTGCCTGGCGGTAGAAAAGGCATGGAAGAGCGGCATCGTAGTAGTGGTGGCCGCGGGCAACAATGGCCGCTATCAGCCCACCGATGGTTACGCCACCGTTACTTCCCCCGGCAACGATCCTTATGTGATTACCGTAGGCGCCATGAAGCCGATGGGCACGCCCACCCGCACCGATGACCTGATCGCCAGTTACAGTTCGAAAGGGCCCTCGGTGGTGGATGCGGTCGTGAAGCCCGACCTTGTTGCCCCCGGCAACTTGCTAACTTCGCTCGAGTCGCCAGGCTCCACGCTCTATAACCAGTATCCCAGCAATCGCGTGCCTTACAGTTACTACGTGAAAGGAGGCAGCAGCGCATCTTCATCCGCCTACTTCACGTTGAGCGGAACCAGTATGGCCGCGGGCGTCCTCAGCGGAGTAGTAGCCGATCTGTTGCAGAAGTCTCCAAGCCTCACTCCCGATCAAGTCAAGGCGCGACTCATGCTGACGGCCTACAAGAACTTCCCTCAGTTCAGCAGCACGACCGACCCTGCTACGGGCATCACCTACACCGACCAATATGACGTCTTCACCGTAGGCGCAGGTTACGTGGATATCGAAGCCGCCCTCAACAGCACCGTCGTAGCGAGGGGCACGGCGATGTCTCCCATCGCGTCGTTCAATGCGACCACAAACGAAGTTTATCTGTCAGACGATCCCTCCTCGGTTTGGAATACTTCGGCCACATGGTCGAATGCCGCGGTGTGGGGTACAACGCAGTTCGTAGCCGGAACCGCAGCATCATCCGGCGGCACGGTCACAGGCGCCAACGCACTATGGGGTTCCAACGCTCTCTGGGGCAGCAACGCTCTCTGGGGCAGCAACGCCCTCTGGGGTTCAAATGCGCTCTGGGGATCAAACGCGCTGTGGGGCAGCAACGCCCTCTGGGGAAGCAACGCAACCGCCGGAGAAAACTAAGACAAACGTCAAGACATAATTTCAACAAGAAGGGGCCCAGTCTCTCTAAGGGAGCGGCCCCTTTCACCCTTCTAAGATCAACCGTACCCGCCGCAACTTTAGAAAACAAGATCGAAACCCAAGCGCCCCAGCTTTGCCGTAAAATACACCCTGGCGCCCGTAGCTCAACTGGATAGAGCATCTGCCTTCGGAGCAGAGGGTTGGGAGTTCGAGTCTCTCCGGGCGCACCAGAATTTGCTCGCGTGGGTCGGGCACTGCTGTCGAACGCTTTTGACTTTGTTTTGAGGTTGATCGAGCCGTATTAGAACGCGCTGCCGCCGCCGCCGCCGAAGCCGCCGCCGGAAAAGCCTCCACCACCGCCGCCACCGCCGCTCCATCCCGATCCCGACGAACTGGCCCGCGGCGCCGACACGAATACCTGGTGCATATCCGTCGCCATGCCGTGCATTGACGACGAAAATAAAATAGGATTGAAGCCCGTCCCGTATCCATATCCCGGCCCTACGTACCAGGACGGCGGATCTTTCACGATTCCCGCGAAGGCTTGCGCCCAGTGATGTTCCACGCCCAGAGCCATCGCATAGGGGAGAAATTTTTCGAAGGTGTTGGGCGGCATGGTCTTCAACCGCTCGCCGTCTACGCGATTCATGAATTCCTGAAATCCGAGGACGGCGGTGTGAACGCGCGATCCTTTGAGAGTCTTCGCCGTCATCACTCGGGCAAAGAGGAACCAGATCATGGCCGCGATTAGCACGGACACGATGACCACTGGGACTGAACTGAAAAAATTCACCCATCCCAGGAATTGAAGGACAGCGAACGGGATGAGGATGCAGACCGCGGCCCCTACGCTGTAGCCATTGGCGGACTCGGGATCGAGCGCGTAAATTCCCTTCTGCTTGAGCGCCGACATAATATCTGCGCGGACCACGGGCACGGCCGTGTAGAAACGGTTCTTCAGGCTGGAGAGGCGGGTTTCCTGCACGTCATTCAGAAAGATATTCGCCAGCATGACGCGCTCATGCGGCACCACGCCCTTGTCGCCCCACTGCGACATGGGCTTGAGCAGATGGAAGATGTAATCCTTGTGGTGGAAGAGGAGGCCTTTGTCGTCAGTTTCTTCTATCTTGATGTAGCCGCGCACCGCAAGATCGACGATGGTCGATGTAATGTCTCGCGGGTGAATTCGGTCGTCGAGCATGGTTCCTGCTTCCGCGGGAGAAATGCCCTCCGGCGGCTCGTACATGGGAGCGACCGACATGCCGGGGTCGGGATCGCGGCCTTTGTACCACCACAGAACTAACATCACGGCGAACGTGACCAGCGGCAGGAAAAGCGCGGGGTTGCCGCCGATGAACCAGAAGAACTTTCTGAGCCGTCCTGGCTCTTTGAGAATGCCTTTGGGAATGTAAACATCGATGGTCAGGCCGCCGCGCATGGGCAGAGGATTGTTGGTTTCGAATTCAACGTCAGAGCCGTTTACGGTCGCGGTTGCGTTGTGCTCGGTCGAGCCGTAGACGCCGGTGAACGCCTGCGCCCGCAGCGATTCGCTAGCGGAAGCGGGGAAGTGTACGCTGGCCGCGGCATGATCGATGGGAACCTGCCAGTCGTTGCCCGTGACGTTCCAATAAAATTCGTCGTGGCTGTCTGGGTCCTTGCTGTCGAAAAAGCGGGTGCCGTTGTGCACGCGGTAGGCGATCTCGACCGTGCGCGTGGTGTTGACGGCGTTTGGGATGTAGATTTTCAGATCGCGATACGCTCCAGAGGTCGAGGAGTCGTATTTGAGCTTGGCGCCGTTTTCGTCGGTGATGCTGATGAGGTCAACGTAGAGCCGGTAGTTGGTGCCGTCTGGTCCGGGATATTCGATGGGAATCGTCCGGTGAATGCCGTGCCATTCGCCGACGAAGTTTAGCGTAATGGTTTCGTTGACCAGGGCGCTGCCGTCGGGGTTGACGGTGATGGTGTCCTGAAAGTTGGAAACGTGCCAGGATTTGGCGGTCAGCGGAGCGGCCAGGGCGAGGATGGATGCGAAGATGAGGAAGGCTTTTACCGCTGTCATCCCGACCTTTACCGCTGTCATCCCGACTTTTGCCGTTGTCATCCCGAGCGAAGCGAGGGATCTTGGCTCTTTCTCGCCACGAAGAAGAACCGAGGTTCCTCGTCGCATTCGCTCCTCGGAATGACAAGAGAGTAGGGTCATCGCGGGCTTGAGACGTGGCCTGCCGTCATACGATCAGGACTTCACCGCGACCGGAATCTTGATCTTTAGATCTTAATCTGGATTCTTAATCTGGAAACAATGGGACGTTAGCACAGAGGGGGCGCGGGCGCAAACGAAGGCGGGCCCGATATGTCGGTCACCCCACCGGTGTAGCTGCCCTGTGACGGCCAGGTTCTGGCAATCTGAGCGTAATCCCGATTTATCGCCAGCCACTCGCGCGCCGCTCCCTGGCAGGCTTGTTATCCCGCTAAACTGATCGGTGCCGAACGGATAGGTTCAGTTCGATTTCAGCCCAATGATCGGACAGACTGATTTCCATTCTTGCCCGATTTTGGATGCAGAACCGTGGTTCTCTTGGCTGACAGAGTATAATCTGGCGCACTGATGGCACTGGCTGCCGGCACCAAGTTTGGCCCGTATGAGATCCAATCGCCGCTGGGAATGGGCGGCATGGGCGAGGTGTATCGCGCCCGCGATGTCCGCCTCAATCGAACGGTAGCGGTCAAAGTTCTTGCTTCCCATCTTTCCTCGTCGCCCGAACTCAAACAGCGTATGGAGCGCGAAGCCAGGGCAATTTCTGCGCTGAACCATCCCCACATCTGCCATCTCTACGATATCGGCTCACAGGACGGAACCGACTATCTGGTGATGGAGTTTCTCGAAGGCGAAACGCTGGCGGAAAGACTGCGCAAAGGGGAATTGGCGCTTCCTGAAGTCCTGAAGATTGCGATTGCCATTGCGGAGGCGCTTACCGCTGCGCATCGGCAAGGCATAGTGCACCGCGATCTCAAACCGGGGAACATCATGCTCACGCAGGCAGGCGCCAAGCTGATGGATTTCGGTTTGGCGAAGGCGACCAGCCCGAGCCTGGGTGTCTCAGGATCCGACCCGCCTCTGTTGTCCGCAGCCCGCACGATGACCGAGGCCAGTCCAATGTCTCCGTTGACCACGGCGGGAGCAATCATCGGCACCATCCAGTACATGGCCCCGGAACAACTCGAAGGCAAAGAGGCTGACGCTCGGTCGGATCTGTTTGCGCTCGGCGCAATTCTCTACGAGATGGTCACTGGCAACAGGCCGTTCGCGGGCCGCAGCCAGATCAGCGTTGCCAGCGCCATCCTCGAGAAAGAACCTGAGCCAATCACCGCGACTCATCCCCTCACGCCACCTGTGTTCGAGCAAGTTGTGGCAACCTGCCTGGCCAAGAATCCTGACGACCGCTTCCAGACAGCGCATGACCTGAGGCTGCAGCTGAAGTGGATTGCGGAAGGCAAAACCCCAACTGCCAAGCCCGCAGAGTACGGAAGAACGAAACGGGAAGCCATTCTGGCAGCTGTGGCATGCGTACTCGCCCTCCTCCTGATGGCATCCATGATCTGGTGGCGCGCTGGCCGCCCTGCTGAGCGAGCCGAGTATTTTTCTGCACCTCTTCCGTTCTCGGCTCGAGACGTGGCTGTGTCTCCCAATGGCCATACTGCCGCAATCGTTGGGCGAGATTCCGAGCGAAAAAACCTCCTGTGGATCTACGAACCCGGCTCCCCGCAGGCAACGGCGATCCCCAACACCGAGGGAGCGAACTTCCCATTCTGGTCTCCCGACGGCAAGTCACTTGGATTTTTCGCGGACGGGAAATTGAAGAAGCTGTATCTATCAGGCGGGCCGCCGCAAACGCTCTGCGAGGCACCGACCGGCCGCGGCGGTGCGTGGAACAAAGATGGAGTCATCCTGTTTACTCCGAGCGGACAGTTGGGAGTCGGCCTGTACCGAATCGCTGCGTCGGGAGGTACGCCAACGCAAGTTACATTTCCAGACAGGGTACGGGGAGAGGACAGCCATCGTTGGCCCGTCTTCCTGCCAGACGGAATTCACTTTCTTTATCTGGCCATGGATCTTTCCGGCCGGAAAATTCTCTCTACCATCTATGTGGGTTCCCTGAACTTGAGCGAGAAGCGCCTGGTCACCCAGGCGAAAGCGAATGTCGCCTATGCCGAACCGGGTTATTTGCTTTTTTACCGCGATCAAACTCTTTTTGCCCAACGGTTCGACGCCAAGAAGCTTGAACTGAGCGGAGAACCGAGTCCCATTCTCACAGACATTCAGTACTTGCCGCGAATTCAGAGGGCGGTGTTCGCGAGTTCGGAGAGCGGCGTGCTGTTCGCCCAGAGAACCGGCGATACAGGAGCGTCGCAACTACTCTGGTTTGAGCGCAAGGGGCAGCAAGTTGGAGTTGCAACCCCACCCGGCATTTACGGCAACATCGCCTTATCGCCCAATGGAAAGTTCGTTGCGGCCGACGCCATGGATCCCGCGAGCACGAATACCGATCTATGGACTTACGATCTGGAGAACGGGAGTAGCAAACGGCTGACGTTCGATCCTGCCATTGATTCGTCGCCGGTTTGGAGTCCGGATGCTGCCAGGCTGGTGTTTTGCTCAGACCGTGCGCAAAAGTTCAACTTGTACCTGAAAAATGCGGACGGGGCCCAAGAAGAGCAATTGATCCCGCAGGACGGCGCCGACCGGTATCCCACGGACTGGTCGCGCGACGGGAAGTATCTGCTCTATGAGCGTGGCACCGACGTGTGGTTCGTAACGTTTCCGGAACTCACGGCCACTGCGTTCCTGAAAGCAGCCTCCACTCCCAAAGTAGCCCGCTTCTCTCCGGACGGAAAATGGGTTGCGTATGCTTCGAATGAAAGCGGACGATGGGAAATTTACGTAACTTCATTTCCAGCGGCGCATGGGAAGTGGCAAGTGTCGAATTTAGGCGGGGAACAGCCGAGATGGCGAAGTGATGGAAAAGAGTTGTTCTATCTCGCGCCGGACGGCAAGATTATGGCCACGCCCGTGACCATGGGTGCCAGTTTCAACGCGGGAACCCCAGTTGCACTGTTTCAGGCGAACCCTCGCGAAATGATAGCAACCTCGGAACAGTTCGACTACGACGTAAGCAAAGACGGTCAGAGATTCTTGATCAACACGCAGCTAAAAGCGGCATTGACTCCAATGTCAGTAGTGATGAGTTGGACGGCCCGCCTGAACAAATAGACCGCGCTCTCGAACTCCCAAACAAGAGTACTCAACTTCTGAAATCAGGCGGTTACACTCAAAACACCTTCCAAAGGTCAAATGGGGCGGCCTGTTCGTGGCTGTGCAACGGTGGGTCTGCCTAACTCGAACTGCTGCCATAACTTGGGCGCTACGGAAGGCGATATTAACCATTAGTTATACAAAATGGCTCAAAATTGTTGTCAAGAGGAAGAGAAGGCGAAGATTTGAGTTAGGTCGTTGATAGGAAAGGAAATATAAAGTTGGCTAATATGTCGCATCTGCCCTATGCGGCATGATATAATGGTATTATAAAGTCGAGATTTGGAAATGCTGGCTGGAAAGAGCGGTCCTTCACTCCGGTTGGTAACTCTTAACATGAATGTGATGGTGCAAGCGCTCTGTGAGTGCGGGGATAGGAACGCCTTGCGGGGCCGATGCTGCTGCAGAGGGGATAGGGATCCTTCGGCTGCGTAAATGCTTCGCTTTCGCGAAGCATTTCCTTCGCTCAGGATGACAATCCTCGGGGATGACAATTCGAGTGGTGCAAACGTCGCGGCCTTTTGGCCGCGATTTCTGTTTGGGGCAAAGAGAGTGAGACGAACTATGAAACACCGGAAAATTCTGGGATGCCGGATTAAGGGAACCAAGGAGCGGGGAGCCTGGGCCGAGCTTTACTTTATGGTGCTGGCTATGAGTTATGGGCTGAGGGTGTCGAGTCCTTATGGAGGGCTGGGGCCTTACGACGTGGGCGTGGAGAATGGCACGGGGCCGATCCTGCGGGTGCAGGTGAAGTGCACGCTTTATCAGTGTTCGACAGGCAGTTACTGCATGAGCATCAATATGAAGCGTGGGGCTCGGGGACGGCGCGGGTACGGTGCGGGGATGGTGGATTTTTTCGCGATTTACATTATTCCGACGGATGATTGGTACATCATTCCCTATGCGGTGGTGGGGGATCGGGATGCGAATGTGTTTTTCAAGCCGGGCATGAAGGGGCAGAAATATGAGAAGTATCGGGAGGCTTGGCATTTGCTGGTGGATGCCTGCCAGCCCCCCGCCAAAGGTCCAATCGACATTCAAGCATCTTGCGACGAGGAAGCGGAAACGCGGGTCGCGAAAGAAGAGATGGAGAGGGCGGCTGTTCGAAGGATGTTCCGCGGAGTGTTCCAGAGCTAGTCAGGAAGTCCCCACTTCTCGCAAAAGACGCGAGAAATGAGGCACCCCATATGGATCTGTGGGAACTGAGAACTGCCTTCCCTAGCCGCCGGCTTTTAGTTCCGTCAACACCTGCTTGGCGATTTCTTTCAGGGTTTCGAAGACGCCTACGCCCTGGAAGGCTACTGCTTCGACTACGGCTTCGTTTTTCTTGCGCAACTCTTTGCTGAGTGTTTCGGTGGGAAGGATATTGGGCAGGTCCCGCTTGTTGAGTTGCAGGACGTAGGGAATCTTGTTGAAGTCGTATCCGTGTTCTTTCAGGTTCGACATGAGGTTGTCGAGGGCTTCGACGTTGGCGTCCATGCGCTGTTCCTGGGAGTCGGCGACGAAGACGATGCCATCGACGCCGCGCAGAATCAGCTTGCGGCTGGCGTCGTAGAAGACCTGGCCGGGGACGGTGTAAAGATGGATTCGCGTCTTGAAGCCGCGCACATTGCCCAGGTCGAGCGGCAGGAAATCGAAGAACAGAGTGCGCTCGGTCTCGGTGGCGAGCGAGATCATCTTGCCCTTCTGCTGTTCCGCGGTCTTCTGGTAGATGATCTGCAGGTTCGTGGTTTTGCCGCCTAGTCCGGCGCCGTAGTACACGATCTTGCAGTTAATCTCGCGGGCTGCGAAGTTGATGAAACTCAAGACTTTCCTCAAAAAAGCGCGGGTTTTGCGCTTACGAGCGCTTCCGCGCAAAAATATCCCTGATGGGGCTTGGGGTTTTTATATCACACGTGCCGGATTGGAGGCAGGTTACTCAGGTGACCCCCCACTCCGTAGAACGCCCAACACGATAATGCCAAGCAGAATGAGCAGAAAGGCGAAGCCTTCGAGGGTTCCGATCCTGACGATATCCGACATACACTCCCTGGACAGCGGCAGCTAAACTGCCAAACGCATGATGTCAATTTCCTGGGGTCTGATTATCGGAAGCCTTCGGATCAGGCGAATGTCAGACGACAGTATCCTCTCCGAAGAGAGGCAGGGTTCTACTATCGCGGTTTGCGATTTCAATAAGAAAACTGTAGCTGTTACGAAAGCCGGAAAAGGAACTCAAACCTCGCCCTTGGGCAACCCTCCAGGATGCTGGGCGCCTGCTGCTGACGAAAGTGGTCGCCAGCGGACTGCCGTTCCAATCCACCACCGCTCCGGAAACAAAGCCAGTGCCGTTCACCCTGAGCGTGAATCCCGCATGGCCGGGCGCCACCACAGGGCAGACGTACTGGAACAGAAGTGAGGAGAGACATTGACGATTGTTGATTGCTGATTGTTGATTGAAAATCTGGGGTGAACGAAACTGCCGAGGGTTTTTTGATCAGCAATCAACAATCAAAAAATCATTCGTGTCGTTGTTTTACCGGGCTGCCACCACGGGATAGTAGCCATCCTTGGCATAGACCTTGAGTCCAGGACGGTTCACCAGAACTTCGATGTTGCGGTAGGCCACGGCGGTCGGCGTCTTGGGACGGACGGGCGTGTATCCCAGGGTGTACTGGTTGCGGGCCTCGCCCATGGCTCGGGCGTAAGTATCTTCAATTGCATTGCGGGAAAGCTCGCGGTATTGGGCACCGCCGGTGGCCGACGCGTACTTGGGCAGGATGTCGAAATAACCCTGCCGCGGCACGTGCAGCCGTTCCAATTTGTCGTAGACCGGAAGGGCCGCGCTTCCCACCACGATGGCCTGCACCTGGATCTCGTTGGTCAGCAGCACTTTTTTCACATCGCCATAGCTGGCCTTGCTGCCATATTCCCGTCCGTCGCTAATCACGAAAATGATCTTGCGCCGCGTGCGCTCGCGTTTGCGCAGGCCGAGCGCCGCCTGCAGGATGGCGTCGTTCAGCACGTGCGCTTCTTTCGGCGGCGTATACACCGGCTCCGTGGGACTTCCCACCGGAACCCCATTGATGATCGGTCCATCTGCCATGGGTCCGCCCAAAAATGGCGGGCCATTCTCCCCGTGTACCGTCTTCATGCGGTTCAATACTGCGGTCAACCTCTGCGTCGCTCCGGTAAAGTCGCTGACTTCACTGACCGTGCTGCTGTAGGTATACAGCGCGACTTCATCGTAGGGAGCGAAGGCACCCGCCAGCGCCGAAAAGCTTTGGTTGACCTTCTGAAGATCCCCATCCGACATGCCCGTGTCGAGCACAATGGCGACCGAAAGGGCGAAGGGATCGGCGCTGAAAAAGCTTAGCTTCTGCACCGTCCCGTTTTCCTTCACGGTGAAGTCGGTCGAGAGCAGGCCGTCCACCATGCGGCCATCCTTGTTTTTCACCGTAACGGGGACCTCTACAAAGGTAGGACTTATTTTTAGCGTGTAGAGCTGATCCTGGGCACTCTGCGCCTGTTTCGCCGAACTCCCTGGAGGAACCGTCTTGACTGGCGGCATCGGCGGGGGTGCGGAAGTTCCTTCACTGTTGGACGCGCCCGGCTGCGGTGCGGGAGGCTTATTGATGGGTTGGTTTGTCCAGGGGTCGCGATCGACTGGCTTCTTTTCTTTTTCTTCCGGCCTGGGAATCGGCGACGGCTCGGGTTTCTCCGTGGGCGGCTGTGCGGATGACGGCGCATCGGGGATATTCTGGGGCGGCTGGCTTGGGGAAGATTGCCCCGCAGTCATGGGGACAACAGCCCACAGGCATCCCAGGACCAGCGCCGACGCGAGCCAATTTACCCCGCAATACCGTTGCTTTTTCCTGTTATCCGCCGCAGATTCGAGGTTCACAAACACCGTCCGATCTTCCCGTAATCCGTTTCTACTCTGCCCCAAGGCACTCGGCGAGTCACCTGTCAAAAATTCCAGAAAAATAATCTCTTTCAATCGGATGCCTGGACCCGCCCATTTGGTGCATCTAACTCCAAGGATTAGACTAACAAAAGTCCTGCGAGGGATTCCTGGCATGTTCAGATTATTCGCTTACCAAAGGCTCACCCCGGTTTTTGCCATTGCTCCCATACTATTCTTTCTGGCAGTTGCTCCATTGGCCCCGGCCCAGATTCCTGTTATCCCCAAGGCCCCTGCAACCCAAACGCCTACAGCTCAGAAACCCGCCGATACCCAGAAGCCCGAAGACGAGCAAACGTCCATAGAGACCCTTAAAGTCAGCGTCAACCTCGTCGGACTCTTCTTCAACGTCAAAGACAAGCACGGCGCGCTCATTCCCAACCTGACAAAAGACGACTTCACGGTTCTCGAGGACGGGAAGCCGCAGACCATCAAATACTTTGCCGCCGAATCGAATCTGCCTCTCACCCTGGGCATCTTGATCGATTCTTCCGGCAGCCAGTTGCGCGTGCTCGACATGGAGAAGGAAGTGGGCGGCGCGTTCCTTCGCCAGGTTCTCACCGACAAGGACGAGGCCTACGTCATCGACTTCAATATCGATGCCTCACTGGTGCAGGACTTCACCCGTGACGTTCGCCGCCTGCAGGCCGCGCTGAACAAGGTCAAAATTAACACCGGCTACGTGAATCCCCTGCCCGGCGCGGGCAATCCCGTCCCGACTGCTGGCACGGCGCGGGGGACCGTCCTCTACGACGCGGTTTATCTTTCCGCTCACGATATGCTCGCCAAAGAAGTTGGGCGCAAGGCTATGATCCTGCTCACCGACGGCGAGGACGAAGGCAGCCAGCTCAAGATCAAAGACGCCATCGAGGCTGCGCAAAAGGCCGACGCCATTGTTTACGTACTGCTCTGCGCCGATCGCGGTTTCTACGGCTCTTTCCAGGTGGGCTACTCCGGTGAGGGAGAAATGCGCAAGCTTACCGAAGCTACCGGAGGCCGCGTCATCAACGTGGGCAATAAGTTCGACAAACTGAAGGAGGCCTTCAACCAGATTGCCGCCGAACTTCGCAGCCAGTACAACCTTGGGTATGTGTCCACGAACACGAAGCTTGACGGCAGCTATCGCAAACTGGAAATCAAAGCTAGAGAGAACTACAAAATCCAATCCCGGGCGGGGTACTACGCCACGCCGCGGGAACCGTTGCCGCGGTAGCTCCAAATTAAAGGCTAAAAACGAAATCAAGAGCAAAGTCAAAAGCAGCGGGCAGGAGTTCCTTCGGCTTCGCTCAGGACAGGTCCGGTCCACCCCAGCTATGCCCACGCAGCAACAGCCACACTAGTAGTCCGCTATCCGGCAAGCCGAAAAACATTTAGCCTGTAGACTCTGGATGAAACGGAGTTTCGGCATGCCGTCACAAAATCTCTCGTCTTTTTCGCGCCGCTCGTTCCTGCATTTATCCGCCGCTGCTTCAGCCGCGGCGGCCTTCCAGATCGTCACCGAGCCCATGCTTGCCGCCGCCGCCCGGGGGCCACTTCCCAAGGATGGGGTCATGATCGACTCGAACGAGAATCCGCTTGGGCCCAGCCAATCTGCGCGCGACGCCATTTCCGCCATCATCCCTCTTGGTGGACGCTACCTCTTCAATCTTGCTGACGACCTCGGGCATACATTCGCTCAACTCGAAGGCCTCAGCCCCGAGTATGTCCGAGTTTTTCCTGGTTCCAGCCCTGCGTTGAGATTCACAGTTATTGCTTTCACTTCACCGAAAAAAAGCTACGTCACTGCCGATCCCGGTTATGAAGGCGGCATGTTCTCGGCCGAGGCTGCCGAAGCTCGCATCGTGAAAGTTCCGCTCACCAAGACTTACGCTCACGACGTTAAGGCCATGATCGCCGCTGCGCCCGATGCTGGACTGTTCTACATCTGCAATCCCAATAATCCCACAGGCACGCTCACGCCGCATTCCGACGTCGAGTACCTTGTCGAAAACAAACCCAAGAGTTCCATCGTGATGGTCGATGAGGCCTATCTCCATTTTTGCGACACACCTTCTGCGCTCGAGTTCGTCAAGGCGGGGAAGGATGTGGTGGTGCTGCGAACCTTCTCGAAAGCGTATGGGATGGCCGGATTGCGCTGCGGATTCGCCATCGCCCGGCCCGACCTGCTCGATAAAATCATGAACCGAGCGGGCTGGAACTTCATGCCCGTTACCGCCATCGTCGCTGCCTCGGCCAGCATCAAGGATCCCGGCTTGGTTCCGGAACGCAAGCGCATCAATGCAAGAATCCGTCAGGAAACTTTTCAGTGGCTCGACCGTAACGGCTACTCCTACACGCCGTCTGAGTCGAACTGTTTCCTGCTCGAAACCAAGCGCCCGGGCAAAGAGGTGATCGACGCCATGGCGCAGCAGAAGGTTTTTATCGGGCGCATCTGGCCGGTGATGCCGACCTGGGTCCGCATCACCGTCGGCACGCATGACGAAATGCAGCAGTTCCAGGTTGCGTTCCAGAAAGTGATGCGCGGAACTACGGCGTTCTCGCTGCGGCCGGAAAGGCCAGGCAGGAATTCGCCGAGGCACCCGGCCTTGTTGTCGTGATGCCGACTCTTGCGCACAAGACAAAAAGCCACGTCGATCAGCAACGTGGCTTATTTACAGACTTGATTTACTCTCCAGGTCTATCTCTTCGGAGTCAGCAGGAATCCATGCTCCGCGCCCTTGAGCGTGCCGGTGCCGACGATCTGCCCGGAATTGTTGATGCCGAAAGCCTGGAGCAGCACCCACCCCGAGCCCGGTGATATCTGCTTGTTGAGATCCTTCATCTTGCCGCCGCTGTATACGAAGGCGTGATACGTGCCCTGATAGTCGGAATAGCCGACAACGACGCCTGAGTCGTTGATCGATAGTCCCCAGCTCGTGAAGAGCGAACCGGAGAGTGTTCCCAGATCCGTCATCTTGCCCGCGATGTCGAGAAAGGCATGCGCCGAGAGATTGTTTTTTGTGTACCCGATGCCGGTGGTCTGCCCTTTGTTATTGATGCCCCAACCTTCGCTCCAGGAGCCGCCCAGAGTGCCGAGCTTGGTCATGACTCCGTTTTTCCAGGTGAAGCCAAAGAAGTTACCGTGCGCGTCATAGGACGTTCCCACCACTTCACCGGATTTATTCACGCCCTGCGCACTGTTCCACCACGAGTTGCCATTCGGCGATCCCAGAGTTCCCAGGTCGGTCATCACGCCGCTGCTGTAAATAAACGGATGATTGCTGCCGTCCGCAGTGACGGCGGAACCCACCACCTGTCCCGCATCGTTCAGGCCGTACGCCACGGCTGACCCGCCGCCCAAATCTCCAATGTCTGTCAAGACACCGCTGATGGAGAGGAAAGCGCGATATGTCTGGGAAGCGTTTTGGGAATACCCTGCGATCTGTCCCGACGCGTTAATTGCGTTGCCGATGCCGCTGGTGCCGCCCAGAGTGCCGAGACTGCTCAGTTGGCCGTTGCTGTATAGGGAAACAGCGCTGGTGTTGTTTTTGGTGCTGCCTACCGCGCCCGCGACCTGACCGGTTGCATTGATTCCGCGGGCAACACTGTAATCGTCGCCGGAGAGCACGCCGAGATCTGTGACCGTATAGGCCTGCGCGGCACACAACGACGGCGTCGCGGTGAGAAGCAGAGTGAAAGCAAATCGTGGAAGGCTGACGCGAAGATTCATGAACCGCTCCTTTTTGCAGACGAAGCCTGAATTGCAGGGAAGGCTTGACGCGCGCAATTCTCCCACGTCCGGAGCGGGCAGTTGTCAAGAGATTGTCAAAATCGCATTCCGCCACAGCTGGTGTGGTAGCTTGGCGCGCTGATCCATGCTAAAGTTTAGCCCTCGACGCGAGAGGGCATCTCGCCACGACAGGACACGTATGCGACCCAATTTACGTACCTATATCTTGCTCTGCGGTCTCTTCACAATTCTTGCGGACGGTCGGAATCCATGCCTGGCACAAGCATCCGACCAAGCCAATAGCATCACCGTAACTCTTACCCCGGCTTCATTCACCATTGGCATTCAGCGCCAACCAGCAACTTAAGGCGACGTTGACCGGCAGCACCAATCAGGGCGTCACATGGACGGTGAACGGCGTCGCCAACGGAAACGTCACTTTCGATACAGTTGATCCCGCGACGTAGCTCTATTTCGCTGCTGCTGCGCTGCCGAATCCTGTTAGCTACAACGTTACTGCCACGTCGAAGGCGGATAAGACCAAGTCCGCGTCGGCTACCGTGACCGTGCTGTCGGCCGATCCGCTGGGAACCGTGAGCAATGTGAAATCCATTGCCTGCCCGGGCGGCGGAATCTCCGGCGCAAGCTGCCAGCAGATGACCATTAGCTGCGAAAGTGTCAACAACTGGAATGTGTACGTCAAGATAAACACGCCTACGGGAACCTCTAACGGAGTGGTTATGTACGGCGTCGGCGCTGGAGGCAGCGGCTTGTACGACACTTCATTCAACTTCGGCCAGACCGCGGTGCAGAATGTTCTGGATGCAGGCTTTACCACGGTGCAGGTTTCGTTTGGCATGCCCTTCACCAAGACTGAGCCCTACGGCTGGATGACCGGTCCCGGCGGAATGCGCCGCCTGGCTTGCCGTTACGCCACTCTCGCGCAGTGGGTTTACACCAACGTGCTGAACAATGTCAACAAGCCTTTGTGCGCCAGGGGAAACAGTGGAGGCGGCGCGGCCATCGCCTATGCGCTCTCGAACTACGGCCTCGGCGGGATTTTTTCCATGGTGGAAGTCACCAGCGGTCCGGCGCTGGCGCGCATGGACTATGGATGCATGTGCAACCAGGGCTCGGCTGCTACTACCTGTGGCAATGGCCAGCTTCGCTATTGCTATGGAACCGCCACCGCTAAGATGCTCGATATCGTCTACGCCAAGCCGCTTTGCAGCAATGCCGTGAACGGACACCCGAGTCCGATTGCTTCAACTCTTTTCCTTTCCGACAGCATCGATGCGCCCGGCATCGTGCTCGCCTTTCCCAAGACGTACGTCAACAATGTCTACGGGGGCCTGGACACCAGCTCCGCCGTGCCAGAGCGCTTGCTGTGGTATGACCAGATCAGCAGCCACAAGGCACAGGCTTGTGTCGCCGATGCGCCGCATCCGGTGCCGGATGTCGAAGATGGGGCGATTCAGATTGCCAACGACATTATTTCGCTCTGCAAGGTGCAGCCGTGAGCTTATGGCTGCGCTTCGCCTAACTGCTTGAGTTTCTGTTGGGCGCTGTCGCGAATTGCATCGCGGCGCGCCGGCTCATCAGTGGTGTCGTTCGCCAGGAACTCGATTGCCTTCTTGGCGTTCTGCCGCGCCAATTCCTTTTGACCGTCCGCCAGGTACGCGTCGGAGAGACTGTCGTAGGTGTTGGGCGATTCCGGAAACGCGGTGACATTGAGCTTCATGATCTCCACTGCAGCTTTAGTGTCGCCCGCTCGAAGATGCTCGTAGCCCATTAAGTTCACGATCGTCTCCGAAAAAATTACTGCCTTAGGATCGCTGCGGCGCGCCTCTGCCAGCTTCTGAGCGGTTTTTTCCACTCCGCCGGGCATCTCGATTTGATTCAGGATTTCCGCCGAGGGCAAAGCCGGATCGCTGTTCTTTTCAGCCGGCGCCCGGCCTGGCGTCGTAATCAGGGTGGTCACGTACCAATCCACGATCACAGCCCGCAATTCAGGGTGAACCGCGAACATGTCGGCGCCATGTCCGCCTTTGGCGTAGTGCACGAACTTCTTGCCGGGATTGGAGTCGACACTGAAGAGCCAGGGCACGACCTCCACCGTGGGGCGGAATTCGTCGTCGTCGGCCATCGCGAAGAGTGCAGGCGGTTGCGACTCCTGGTGGAGAAACCGGCGCCCGGCCAGGTCAGTCCCGCCCGACAACAGTACCAATGACTTAACCTCTGCCGGATGACGAAGCGCGGTCTGGATGGAATTGTTGACGCCACAACTCGCCCCGCCCACGCCGATCACATCGCGCGTCACGCCTGGCTGCGAGAGCAGATAGTGAAAGGCGGTGTGAATGTCGCCAGGCCATTTCTCCGCCTGTTGTGCGTTTTCCTGCGGCGTCAACTTGTCAAATCGCGCGCCACCGCTTTCGCCGAAGCCGCGCAGATCGAAGGTGAGTACGTTGATCCCGGCTGCCGCCAACTGCCCGGCCAGGTCGTCCCATACCTTGCGTTGGCGGTTGCACTGGTGCAACAGCAAGACGCCGGGGCCGGACTTGGCTGCGGCGAAGTAGGTTGCTTTGAGAATCGTACCGTCGGACGCCTTCAGGTCGATGACACGCGCCCCAGCCGGCTGCTGCGCCGCGGCGGTGAGGGTCAATAGAAATACAGCGAGCAACGACACAAGGCGATGGCGAATCATAGGTCACCTCGCGCCTATTCTCCAGCCAGAACAAGCAACTGTCAAAGTCAGCTCTTCTATTTATGTTGTGTCTCGCGAGCTGGGCGATGCTTATGGCATCAACTCCTGTATCAGTATGGCTCCGCCCATCGAGGCCAGCACCGCGGATTCCTTGACTGCTTTGTGGGAATCGCGGGCTATCCAAATCGTTTCCTTGTCGTCGCCGCCATCGGCCGAGGATATCTCCACTTTGTAGGCGTCAAAAGTTCCGGCCGGAACCGTCACTTTGTCGATGCCGGAAACTTTCAGCTGCATCAGCTTCACCTTTTGTTTTTGAACGTCAAAGTTCCGGAATGTGGTGCTGTAGCCTTCGGTCAGCGGCAGGCACGAGATAGATTGTTTCGAGGCGGCGGCATCGGCAAACAGCGGTCCGCCCAGATCGACTGAAATGGGCTGGTCCTTTCCGTTCATGTTCATATTGCCGAGCGCCTTGTCTCCGGCGAAGTTCAGGTCGACCGCGACCGGTCCCTGTTTCAGATTGAGCTTGCGCTCGATCAACGTTCCTTTTTCCAGGGTTGATATTTCAGTTGCCGTTCCGTTCGGCGTCTCCATCACATCGGTGGCGGTCCAGGCGCCGCTGTCTTCCGCGATGGTGGTCGATATGGTAAGCGACATCTGCTGGCCGCCGGCTTCAATTTTCGCCTGATACTTGTACGTGCCAGGTTGCAGGTCCATGGCCGGCTTGGGCGCGCTTACCGAACTCGCGTCCACTTTCTTGGCCAGCACCACGGTCTTAGGATCGACTGTGATCTCCTTCAGACGGGCCACTACTTCCGGCGTTCCGCCTTCCTGGTAACGTCCGCCGAGATACTGCGCGAAGAATTTCTCCGTAGCCATCACCGAGGCCATATTGTTTACGGGACGGGCAAAGCCATGGCCCTCGTCGGGAATCAGCAAGTATTCGACAGGGAAGCCGCGGTCGCGCAAAGCGATCACAATCTGCTCCGACTCAGCATGGTTGACTCGGGCGTCATTGGCGCCTTGCGCAATCATCAGCGGCGTCTTGATCTTGCCGGCAGAGGTGAGCGGAGAGGCCGCGATCAGCAGAGCTTTGCCTTCCGGCGTCGTCGGATTGCCCATGCGTTGGTAAAACATCTGGCGGCCGGCCTCCCAGTATGGCGGGATCGATTCCATGAGCGTGATCAGGTTCGACGGACCGAACAGCTCGACCGCTGCGGCGTAGAGATCGGGTGTAACAGTGACGCCAGCCAGCGTGGCATAGCCGCCGTAGCTGCCGCCGAAGATGCCTACCCGCTTGGGATCGGCGATGCCTTCAGCGACCAGGTACTTCACGCCCCAGGTGACGTCGTCCTGCATCTTGAGGCCCCATTGTTTGTTGCCGGCATCGAGAAATTTCTTGCCGTATCCGGTCGAGCCGCGGAAGTTCATGCTCAACACGGCGTAGCCGCGATTGGCAAAGAACTGCGCGTATCCGTTGTAGCCCCAGAAGTCACGGCCCCATGGTCCGCCGTGGGGGAACATGATCGTGGGCAGGTTCTTGCCCGGAATGCCTTTGGGCAGGGTGAGGTAGGCCGGGATCTCCAGCCCATCGGATGACTTGTAGCTGACCGGCGTCATGTGCGCAAGAGATTCGCGGGGAAGTTTTTCGCGCACCCTGTACTGCAGCGTGAGGTTGTGGGTCTTTCGGTCAAAGAGATAGGTTTCGCCCGGCTCGGTGTCGCTATTGGCGTTCACCAGCCAGAGCTGCTCGTTGAGCGTTGACGACGTCCGGCTGACTTCCTTGCCGGGCAACTTGCTCGTGAGCCATTTGAAGTCGGCCTCAAAGCTTTTGTCTTTGAAGTAGCGGCGCACGCGGTCGTCGTCGTAAGTGGTCATCGCCAATTCGTCGGTCGCCTCGGAGAAGACTGCCCCGCCGAAATCCACTTTCTTGAGCGGATCGGATTCCATCATCTCGGTCTTTCCCGTTGCCGGATCGAACAGCATCAAGGCGCTCAGGTCCATGTCGGCGCCCTTGTTGGTGTCCATGTAGGCGCGCTTGCCGTCTTTCTGGAAGCGGAGTGTGCTGCAGGATTCGAAGACGTTGCAGGAATAAATCTGAGTGAATTTGTCGGAATCGACGCGCAGAATTTCCGTGTCGCCGTTCTCGGCCGACCGCGAAGCCAGGCGCAGGTTGCCTTGCAGATCGAAATCCCAGCCGACTATGCGCTCCGTGTTCTTGCGCACCAGCGTTTTCTCCCCGGTCGAAAGCTTCAGTTTGTACAAGTCATGCCAGGCCTTGTCGCGGTCGTTCAAGCCGATGTAGATGGTGTCGGGATTGTTTTTAGGCACATCCACAAGCTGCACCCGAATGCCTTTGAGTCCGGTCAGATCGCGCGAGGCGGGAGCATCCGCACCCGCCGCAGGCTTGGCCGCAGGATCGACGGAGTAGACGTTGTAGTTCTCGTCGCCGTCGTTGTCTTTCACGTAAAGAATGTATTTGCTGTCGCGGCTCCAGAAATAGCCCGCGATGGGGCGCTTGAGTTCGGCAGTGAGCAACCGCGCAGCGCTGAAAGGCTCGTCCACGCCCTTGACGTAGATGTTACGTGTGTCTTTCCACGGCTTTTGAAAAGAAAGATACTTTCCGTCGGGCGACAGTTGCGCGCCTGAGATTTCGGGATTGCCGAAGATCAGCTCGCGGTCAATCAGCGGCGGCAACCCGGCGGAGGAAGTTTTCTTATCGGTATTAGGTTTCTGCGCTGCTAGCGATGACACGGCGAGCGCCAGAAACAATAGGCCTCTGAATAGCTTTTTCATGACGAGATATTTCCTTTCGGAGTACTTAGACTGCTTCTCTGAACGGAGAGGATGTCGGGCAAATTCTATCAGGATGTTGGTTGGCCGAGAAATCACGATTTCCCGAGCAAACTCGGGCCCTTACTCGCCAGTTTCCTTCCACGCCGCTGTCCCACGCTCCCGGACTCTTTTGTGCGTAGTTTCGCGCCGAGCTGAATTCGCTCTCGACAATTCTGCCGGCGTCCGCGAGAGATTGGGATGGTCTTATCTAGGAATTCCGGTTCCTATTGACCAGTTATCTATGAGCAAGGGGACGATACTGGATATATAACTTTCGATTCGAAACGCGAAAATTATGGAGGATACAAAATGCGGCAATTCAAAAGCGTGGCCCCCTGGGCTCACCGGCTGGCAATGCGCAGTCTGCTTCTGGCCGGTACATTCGCCTTGCTCGT
Source organism: uncultured Acidobacteriaceae bacterium (assembly GCA_963807655.1). Lineage (GTDB taxonomy): Bacteria > Acidobacteriota > Terriglobia > Terriglobales > Acidobacteriaceae > Sulfotelmatobacter. The sequence continues at coordinate 36,773 of CAWEDF010000053.1, forward strand.
GCCCCAGGCCTTGGTGCCGACTGCCCGCGCACAGGTTGTCATCGGCATAGGCGTAAATCCACCTAGATGTTCCTACGGCTACTACGACTATTCACCGTATGGCTGCGCGCCCATGGGTTTCTATGGTCCGGGTTATTTCTATAACGGAATCTTCCTGGGCGTAGGTCCGTGGTCGAATTGGGGCTATGGCCACGGCTGGGGTGAGCATCGCTTCAGCGGTGGTGGAGGAGGAAGATACGTCGGCGGCCGCGGAAACGGCGGGGGACGTTACTCCGCAGCCAATCGTGGACGCGGCGGATCGGCAGTACGTGGCAACGGCAGCCGCAGTGGCGGCCATGCAGCGATGGCGCGTGGTGGCGCCCCTCGTGGTGCAACTCATTCCGCAGCGGCGCTTGGCGGCGCTTCTCACGGCGGTGGCGGATCGCATGGAGGCGGCGAACACCACTAGCCGCTAGCTCGCCGAATTTGGCAGCGTACGGAACAAGAAGCGGCGGAACACAACAGCTCCGCCACTTTGGATTTCCGAGCAGTGTCTGGCGACATCGCCCTCACACTCATTCCGCCGCTTCGTCCCACGCTACCGTCCGCCGTTCCCGGCTGCTCTTGTGCGCCAGCATGATTGCCCACATGGTGCGCAGCGCCTGCTGCGGTGTGACCTCCAACGCCGCCTTCTTCTCGATCGCATCACGCACATTTGCGTAGAACCCGCGGTAGTCTCCGCGCTCCGTCTTTACTTTCACACTCGGCTCGCCCACCAAGCTCAGCGTTCCCCACAAACTTTCAGATTCTTCGCCCCAATCGGCGCCCCAGTCCGTACCCTGCGGAAAATCCCCTCCGCGCAGCCGGGCCTCCTGCGGATCCACTCCATATTTAATAAAGGATCCCTTCGTCCCGTGAATCAGGAAATGCGGACCCGGTGCAAACGCGATGATCCGCGCCCGCGCCATCGCCCGCAGCACGGGATACTCCAGACAAACATCGAACGAATCATCCACCTGCGACGTCTCGCGCTCGCAGAATGCCGACGCCGTAATCGCCCGCGGCTCTCCAAACAGCACCAGCGCCTGATCGATTACATGCGGCCCCAGGTCAAACAAAATGCCTGCTCCGGGCTGATCCGCGCGTTCGCGCCACGCATTCGCCTTCGGCTCTGGCCGAAACCGGTCAAAGCGGCACTCATACTCCACGACGGTTCCCAGACGGCCCGACTGCACAATCTCTTTCACCGTCCCAAAATCCCCATCCCACCGCCGTTCCAGATACACCGTGATCAACCGCCCGCACTCGGCCGCCAGCTGCACTAGTGCTTCGGATGCCTTCAACGTCGGCGCAAACGGCTTGTCGACTAAGACATCCCGTCCCGCCAACAGGCACGCCCGCGCCAGTTCGAAGTGCGAATCGTTCGGCGTTGCGACCACGCAGAGCTGGATTGTTTTATCCGCCAGCAATTCCTCAAGAGTCCGCGCCACCCGTACGTCAGGATATTTTTCCCGCGCCCGCGCTCCCTTGCGCTCCAGAATGCAGGCCAGCTCCATCCCCGGCACGCCGCGGATCACGGGCGCATGAAATGCCTGCCCCGCCAGTCCGAATCCAATCAATCCCACCCGCACCATGGCCGACTCCTCGCTCCAGGGTTTTGGCAGTATAAAAAAGCCGCCCGTAGCGGCGGCCTGAATGTTTTTGACTTAATCGCCAGTCAATGCGGCCGAACGACAGCCTTGCAGGAAGCGATCAGGTCATTTGCTATCTGTGAATATGAAGAGTTAGCCCTTCATTCCTTCTGCAGTCTACTACCCCGCCGCCAAAGCCTTACAGCCTTTTGCGGATACCTTGCTGAGCCTGTCCGCACTATAAACAGGGAGTATTTTCTGGATCGCTGTCAGGCTCGGTGCACTTGTGGCTTTCCGGAGGCTAAAGATGAGGCTCGGACCGTTCCTCGTGATCTCGATGTGGCTGCTCGTTCTGTGGGCGGGCGGCTTTATGATGTTCCACGTGTCCAGCGTGTTGATTCATGTTCTCTTGTTGTTGGCGATCCTCTTTCTCGTGGGACACCTGGTTCGGGACACGAGCCTGAACTAGATTTTGGAATGACGACTTTATGGAGGCGAAACGACCTCAGCGTTTCCGGCTAACCGGCCGGAAACCTTGAGGAGCGAGACTTATTTCTTTCGATCCTTAACGCGCCGCACGAACTTCAGCCCAGACCACACTTCCGTCACCGCGCATACCTTCACATCCACCAAGCCCGCGTCGAGCCCAATTTCCCGAATCACATTTTCGTGGAGGTCGGTCGCCACGCCCGAACTCTTTTTCGGCCAACTTATCCACAACATTCCCGCCGGAGCCAGACGTTTCTCCATCCGCACGAACTCGCTTGTCAGTTCCGCGCGGGACTTGGTGAAAAGCATTACAAAATCGAGGGCATCTGCTTGCTTCACCGCGAGGCATTCCGCGAGCGCCTCGCGCAATTCCGCACTTACTTCCGCCGGAGCATTCACCAATTGCACGCGAAGGCGTGCCTTAATCCCCAATTTCTTCGGAAGTGGTGTCCCCGAATATCCGGGCATTCGTAATTGCCTGCGAGAAGAACTTGCTAATGAACCCAGCAACGAAAAGCCGGAGTCCCGAAAGCCGGAGCGAAGCTGGTTTTCTTACTGCACCGGCGCGTAGTATCCCCGCCGCGCTCTCACCCGGAAGCTCTTACGGTCAAGCGCTACGATCTCAATCGTGCGGAAGTGCCCGTCAGACTTCAAGTCTGCCGGCTTATACGACACGGCATATTGGCTGCGCAGTTCGTCTTGAATCTCGGCAAATGCGTTGGCCACATCGCGAATCTGGAAGGGAAAAAACGCCCGCCCACCGGTCGCATCCGCTATGCGTTCCATCACTTTGTCGCCCGCTCCCTTGGTGCCGCTCACGTTCGTGCTGATCGTGTACACGATCGCTTCCGCGCGCTGCGCCATCTCAATCGCCTCCTCGCGCGTCACGTGGCTCAGGTTGTCTTCCCCGTCGCTCAGCAGAATGATGGCCCGCCGCGTCGGCCCGTTCTGCGCCTTCTTCAGCAGCTTGTCCCGGCCCGCGTAGTACAGCGCATCGTACAGCGCCGTTCCTCCGCCCGGACGCAGCATGCGCACCCCTTTACCCAGCTTCTCCGTGTCGTCGGTGAAATCCTGCGTCACTTCCGGCGTCGCATCGAACCCCACGACCATCGCCTGGTCATAGCCGCGCCGCACCGTCTGGTTCAAGAACTCAATCGCCGATTCCTGCTCGAACTTGAACCGGTCCCGCACGGAGTTGCTGGCGTCGATCAGCAAACCCACCTGCAGCGGCAAATTCGTTTCCGCGTGGAAGCTGCGAATCTCGGCCGCGGGCTTGTTGTCATCCACAAAGCGGAAGTCGGCCTGCTTCAGATCGGTAATGCGCTTTCCATGCTTGTCCGTCACCGTGAACACCACATTCACTTCGTTGGTGCCCACCTTGATGCGCGGAACGTCTCCGTTCGTGCCTTGTTCTCCGGATTTCTGATCGGCAGGGTTCTGACCAGCAGCATTCTGCGCCGCGGCCGGGGTCTGCGCCGGTGGCGATTGCGATGCCGCGGCCTGCATCATCCTGAACTCGCGCAACCCCGTCACCAGCAGCAAGACCGCCGCCCACCGAACTGAACTTCTGAAGATGTGTCTCGTGAGAAAGCTCCCCATTTTGTTTTTTATTATATCTGCAACCGCTTTGCCAATGCGTTCTCGTCGCACTCCGCGGTCTTTCCTCCGCGAGACTCCGCGTTAAGGCTCTTGATTTTCCACCTTCCCCAAAAACTCCCGCAACTCCACCGGCAATTCGCTCTTGAGTGAAATCGTCTCCGCGGTTCGCGGATGCCGGAACTCCAACTCCGCTGCATGCAGAAAATTCCGCCTCAAAACGATGACCGCTGATTTCCCCCGCGCCCGCGTCGGAGCCCCATACATCGTATCTCCAACGACGGGATGCCCCATCCCCGCCACATGCACTCGAATCTGGTGCGTCCGCCCGGTATCGATCTTTACATCGAGTAATGTGAACTTCCCAAACTTCGTATCGAGACGCCGCACCACCCGATAATGCGTCACCGCCGCCCGCCCGCCCTCGACGCGCGTGGTCATCCGCGTGCGCCGCACTCGGTCGCGGCTGATGCTCTGCGCCAGCGTCCCCGAATCTTTTTTCACCCACCCATGCACCAGCGCCACATATTTCTTCTTCACTTCGCGGGCCGCAAACTGTGCGCTCAGCTTGCGGTGCGCGGCATCGTTCTTTGCCACCACAATCAATCCGCTGGTTTCTTTGTCCAGACGATGGACAATCCCCGGCCGCAACTCCCCGCCCACACCCGACAAACTCCCCAGATGATGCAGCAGGGCGTTCACCAGCGTCCCGCGATTGCGAGCATCGTCGGTCGCGCCCGCTCCCGCGTGAACCATCATTCCCGCAGGTTTGTTGATCACCGCGAGATCGTCGTCTTCATAAACAATGTCGAGAGGAATCTCCTCAGCGACCGCCTTGAGCGACGCCCGCTTTGCCTCGCCCAACACGCTGATGCGCTCCCCGCCGCGCAGCTTCAGAGAAGCCTTGGCCGGAGAATCGTTCACCAGTATTTTGCCTGCAGCGATCATCTCTTGCACCCGCGCCCGGCTGACGCGGTCGAAGACTATAGCGAGGAACTGATCGAGCCGCTTGCCTGCATCTTCAGCCGCCACGGAGATAAGAATGGGGAATGATGCGATCATTCGCTGCGAAGGATACTACAGGCTATCTCCTCACTTCCCATTCAGAGCTTCAATTTGCCGCACCAGCGTGCTGATTTCTTCCGATGTGAGTTTGCCGGCAAACTTGGGCATGCGGCCTTTGCCGTTGAAGATGATGGCTTGCAGATCTTCGTTGGAGGCGTCGCGGGCTTTATCGGAGACGAGCGACGGCCCAGCGAAGTGGCGGCCCTGACCGGTTTTTCCGTGGCACTTCGCGCAGTTGTTCTTGAATACGGAATTCGCGGTCAGGGTAGCGTCAGATGACTGAGCTTGAGCGAAAAATGCGGCCTGGAGTAGCAAACAGCATAGAGCCAGAGCGAATCGGGATGTTTTCAAGTCGGCCTCCGCGAGCTGATGGAGCATACGCTTAGATGCCGAAAGAGTTCGCCGAAGTGTCCGAAGGAGCAACATCGTCTCGGCAGTGGCAACCTGCCCTTCGCATCGCCGCATCCAACCATCAAGAAATCGGCCAAAGACGCCCTTTCAACAGGCTGTTTCGAACCATCCAAAACTTCAGGAAGAGCCAAAGTCTGGCCAAGCCTTTCCTGACTCTATATCAGAATCTATGCCAATCGCCCAACCGCTCGCCACCGACGCTTATGCCGACCACGTGAATCCTCAATGGGTCAAGCTGCTCAGTTTGCTCGAAATGAACGTCAACTACGAACGCTGCGTAGGAGCGGAGCTGTCTACCGACGACGGTCGGCGCATCCTCGATTTTCTATCCGGCTATTGCGTCCACAACACCGGCCATAACCACCCGGCTATTATCAACGCCCTCAAAGAGGAATTAGACCGGTCGGGACCTGTGATGCTGCAAAGCAACGTGCCGGAGTTGGCGGGCGAACTGGCGGGGCGTCTCTGCCAACTGGCGGGCGGCCAATTTAGCAAAGTGTTCTTTGCGAGTTCGGGCAGTGAAGGCGTGGAGACGGCGATCAAGTTCGCGCGAGCGCACACCCGCCGCGTTGGGCTGCTCGCCTGCGACCGCGCTTTCCATGGCCTGACCTGCGGGGCGTTGTCGCTGATGAACGGCGACTATTGGCGCAAGGGCTTCGGACCGCTTCTTCCGGATACAACATTCGTACCATTCGGCGATCTCACGGCGCTCGAGAAGGAGCTGGCGACCCGGCGCTATGCCGCGTTCTTTGTCGAACCGATTCAAGCGGAGGGCGGTATTCGTGTCCCTGAGCCAGACTATCTGAAAGGTGCGCAGGCTCTGTGCCGCCGCTATGGGTCCTTGTTGGTGGCTGACGAGGTGCAGACGGGAATGTTTCGCACCGGACCGTTTCTGGGGTCACATCACTTTGGGATTACGCCGGATATTGTCGTGCTGGCAAAAGCTCTGAGCGGGGGCCTGGTGCCGGTAAGTGCGGTGCTCATGACGGAGGACGTCCATAGCTCGGTGTTTAGTTCCTTCAAGCGTTCGATCGTGCACGCGTCCACCTTCAGCGAAAACAGCTTATCCATGCGCGCCGGATTGGCGGCTCTGGATGTTCTTGAAGGCGAAAGGCTGGGCGATCACGCGGCCGGGGTGGGTTCCGATCTGCAACAGAGATTAACCGAAACACTCGGCGGTTATGAGATGGTAAAAGAGATCCGCGGCCGCGGACTCCTGCTGGGCATTGAGTTCGCGGCTCCGCGACGACTCGGCCTGCGAGCGCCGTTCGAAGCGTTCGCTCAGATCCATCCGGCAATGTTCGGGCAGATCCTGGTGATGCGTCTCTTCCGCCATGGCATTCTGACGCAAATTTGTGGGAATGACTTCATGGTGCTGAAGGTCGCACCGCCTCTCGTAGTTACTCCGGCGCAGGTCACTGAGTTTGTCCTGGCTGTCCACGAGCTTGTCGATTTCGCGCACCATCCTGGGGCCTTCTGGTCTAAGGCTCTGGGGCTGGCGCGGAGGGCTGTCGCCGCCTGAGCGCGCACCGGAGGTTGCCTTGTGTCGAGAACAAAGACTCTGGCACGCACGCGGTGGTTGGAACACATTGCATGGAAATTGCGACCGATGTTTTGGTAATTGGCGGCGGTCCGGCCGGCTTGGCGGCGGCCATCGCGGCGCGTCAGCAAGGTCTTGAGGTGGTGGTGGTGGACGGGGCCCGACCGCCGATCGACAAGCCGTGCGGCGAAGGCCTGATGCCCGACGGGCGCGCAGTACTCGCGCAGTTGGGAATCTCCGTTCCCGAGGAAGACTCGCATCCTTTTCGTGGAATCGCCTTTGTCAGCAGCGGCTTGCGCGTGGAAGCGAATTTTCCCAACGGCGCTGGCATCGGCGTGCGCCGGACTGTCTTGCATCGCCTCATGGTGGCCAGGGCTGAGCGCGTTGGAGCCTCTCTGCTTTGGCAGACTCCAGTGACGGGCCTGCATCCGGAAGGCGCCCTGCTCGGCAAGCAGAACGTGCGCGCCCGCTGGGTGATCGGTGCGGATGGCGGTCACTCGCTGGTCCGGCGCTGGGCCGGCCTTGACCGGTACCGCCATAATCGAGCCCGATTCGCCTTCCGCCGGCATTACCGCGTTTCGCCTTGGAGCGATTGCATGGAACTTCACTGGGGCCCCGGGTGCCAGATTTATATCACTCCGACGGCGGCGGATGAAATCTGCGTTGTGCTGGTTTCGGGCGATCCGCATCTCCGTTTGAACGCCGCACTGCCGGCATTCCCGGAGGTTGCTTTGCGTCTGGATGGGGCCGAGATGGCCTCCCTAGAGCGGGGCGCCATCTCCTCAACCCGGAAGTTACGACAGGTGTATCGACGCCATGTTGCCCTGGTCGGTGACGCTTCGGGTGCGGTCGATTCCATTACCGGAGAAGGTTTGTGCCTTGCCTTTCGCCAGGCGCAGGTGTTGGCTGAGTGCTTCGCAACGGGTAATCTGCGACGTTATCAGCAGGAGCACCGCGCATTGGCAAGGCGTCCCGCGCTGATGGCCCGGCTCATGCTCGCGCTCGATGGGAAGACTTTTTTTCGCCAGCAGGTGATGCGGGCTTTCGGTTCGGATCCGCGGCTCTTTAGCCGGATGCTGGCTATGCACGTTGGAGCCCTGTCGCCGCTGGACTTTGTCGCCAACGGGGTTTCACTGGGATGGCGAGTGTTGAGTGTGTGAAAGCGCTTGCCCCGTGTGAAAGGCGCATGTGGCTGCAATATCGCAGTCTTACAATAATTTCCGTGAGTTACCGCGTAGCTCCCACCGGCTGCGCCGTCACGTTCTTCGCCCCCGGCCGCAACCACCAGATCAGGCCGCCGCCGATGACTAGCCCGATCGCGATCAACTGCGTGCCCGTCATCGCGCCATTGAACACCGACCCGCGTCCCGGATCGTCCCGGAGATATTCGAGAAAGAACCGCGCTACGCCATAGATGAAGAGGAACGCGCCGAATATCTGGCCATCGAATTTCCTGTGCTTCAGCAGCCACATCAGGAAAAAGAAATTCGCGAACTCTACCGCCGACTCGAACAACTGCGTCGGCTCCAGCGGCACGTTCAGCGGAGTGCCCGTAATCTGATTCGCCAGTGGATTGCGAAACACCACGCCCCAGAAATGATGCGTCTCTTTTCCGTAGCAGCATCCCGCGGCAAAACAGCCGATGCGGCCGATCGCGTGTCCCAGCGCCAGCCCCGGCGCGAAGGCATCGCAAGTTCGAAGCGCGGGCAGATGATGCCGGCGCACATACCACCACGCCGCCAGAAACGCAGCAATCAATCCGCCGGAAAAGACTCCCCCGGCCTGCAGCGTGGCAATGCTGAAAATATCTGATGGGTGCGCAGCGTAAGTGCTCCATTCGTTTATCACATAGAGCACCTTTGCGCCGACGATGCCGCACAGCACCACTAGAATCCCCAGGTTCCAGGCCTTTTCGCCGTCCATCCCCAGGCGCTCGGAATTGCGCACACTGATCCACAGGCCGATCAGCACTCCCAAGGAAACCAGGAAGCCGTAAGTCGGCAGGAAAAACCGTCCGAAATGCACTAATTGCGGATACACAGTTATGTTGGATGCAGAAACGAGGGAATCTGATACTGACTCAGTCTAGCAGGGACTCTTTCATCCGTCCCAGGTTCACCAAGAAAACGGCCGTCAAGAAACCTCAGTTCAAGAACTAGATTGTGGCGCATGCTAAGAAGTGCGGCTGCTCAGCCGCTAGCGGAGAACGCCGCAGACGCACATCTTGAAACCCCATGGCAATGCATTCTCCGTGATTGAGCGATGACCTATGCGGATTCCCGACAACACGGTAAGGCTGGGCTGTGCGGTGCTCCTTTGCTCGCGCCTCGCGGCACAGGAAGCTCCAAAATCAGCCCGCCGGTCTGAAGGAATGCGACGTCACCTACGAAGCTTCCGCGGAGATCGACGGGATCCCCTGAAATCAAGTCCATTTCCTGCAAGTAACAGGCCTTTCCCTCCAACGCCCCCCTTCCAAGTTCCTCCCAGTTCTACTTGACTTCCCGTCCAATCCTTGTAATAACTATTGCGTCCTACCGGACGGGTTTGGGGGTGTGTCTGTTTGGCGGAAATTAGGCTGCAAGAGGGGGAATCCCTCGAAAATGCGCTGCGCCGCTTCAAGCGCAAAGTGCAGCAGGAAGACATTATCAAAGAGGTCAAGCGCCACTCCTTTTACCTGAAACCCGGTGAAAAGAAGCGCGTAAAAGCCGCGCTGGCCCGGAAACGCGCTCGCAAGAAAGTTCGCAAGGAGCAAGACTAGAGGTATTAAGGCATTAAAGGGTCGCCCCGTCCCGGGGTGACCCTGCTCCATCTGGCCCCTACCGGAGAGAGTTGCACAAAGGGATTACTCAAGTATTCTTTATTCATTTCGGCATTGTGCGGAGTTGTATCCACGCGCCGTCCAAGGTGCGTGGCGGGCCGAGTCCAGGGGCAGTTTGAGGGGGATGTACACGACCTGTGTTTGCTGTGCGCCACCGCCCTTCCCCGCGTGTGGCAGGCGCAAGCACGGGCACAAGGGAGCCATCCTCAATGGAATTTCAGGACAAGGTACTGACCTGCATCGACTGCGGCGCCGATTTCGTCTTTACCGCCGGGGAACAACTGTTTTTCCACGACAAACGATTCAAGAACGAGCCCAAACGCTGTAAGACCTGCAAGTCCAAGCGCACGGCCGTCCTCACTGCCGTGCCACCTCCGCGCACTGCACAGCACTACACGCGCGTCGAAACGCGTGCCACCTGCTCCCAGTGCGGCAAGGACACTACCGTTCCGTTCCGCCCGACGCAGGGACGTCCCGTCCTCTGCCGGGAATGTTTCACGCAGAAGAGAAGCGTCGCCTCCTGACTTCCATGGGTGACCCTGTGCGGCGCTGAAGCTGCGTGCGCTTCGGCCGCAGCGATGGTCTGCCCGGCCAACGCGGTCTCCACAACCGCAAGACCGCGCTATGCGCTACGATAGTCCCGTGCCCACTTATCACGTGGAAAACTTCGGATGCCGCGCCACCCAGGCCGACGGCGCCGCCCTCGAGCGCCAGTTCGAAACGCGCGGCCTCGCCCGCGCCTCCGCCGCCCAAGCCGACCTGGTCATTTTGAACACCTGCACCGTCACGAATTCGGCGGATCAGGATGCCCGCGCCGCCATCCGGCGGGTGCGGCGGCAGAATCCAATGGCAAGAATCATCGTTACCGGGTGCTATGCGCAGCGCGCTCCGCAGGAGATTTCTGCGCTGCCCGGCGTGAGCTGCGTGATCGGGAACTCGCACAAACATCAACTGGCTGAAATTGTGCTGGATGATGCCACTACAAGGCCGGGAGCCTTCGTCCATCTCGACACGCTCGTGCTTTCCGGCCAACGAACAGCGGCGAATGATCAACGGCCGCTTTTCGTTTCCGATATCTTTGCCCACACCAAACTGCTTGCCGCTCCTGTGTTCGATGCCGGCTCTCATGAGAGCGACCGCACGCGCCCCAACCTCAAAGTGCAGGATGGATGCGACAACCGCTGCTCCTTCTGTGTGATCCCGAGCGTCCGCGGCCGCAGCCGGTCGTTGCCGCTGCCCCGGATCATTCGCGAGGTGAACTCGTTGGTCGCCGCGGGCTATCGCGAAGTAGTGATCAGCGGTATTAATCTGGGACGCTGGGGGCGCGATCTGGCTGCGGGCTCCGGGCTTTGGGCTTCGGGCCTCGGCACGATCCAGTCCGTGCACGCCTCGAAGCCCGAAGGCCGAGGCCCGAAGCCTGTCTTCGAGTCTCTCATCCGCAGCATTCTCGACCAGACACAACTCGAAAAGCTGCGCATATCGTCTGTCGAACCGATGGATTGGTCGGACGAACTTATCGGGCTGGTGGCCTCTTCGCCGCGCATTGCGAAGCACGCCCATGTACCGCTGCAATCCGGCAGTGACGCGGTGCTGCGTCGCATGCATCGCAAGTACCGGCCGTGGCACTATCGCGAGAAGATTGAAAAGATTCGCACCGCCATGCCTACCGCCGCCATCGGCGCCGACGTCATGGCCGGATTCCCTGGCGAAACCGACGCCGAATTTGAAGCCACTCGCCGCCTCATTGCAGAGTTGCCCTTCACTTATCTGCACGTCTTCACTTACTCCGCGCGTCCCGGCACGCCGGCCGCCAGCGTGCCCAACCAAGTGCCGGCGCAGATCGCGCGCGAACGCAACCGCATCTTGCGCGATTTGGCCTCAGAGAAGAAACTCGCTTTCATGCAATCGTTTGTCGACAAGACGCTGCAAGCGATCACGCTCAACTTGATTCGCAGCGGCCCTGAGGGAGAGTTCACCGAAGCTCTTACCGACAATTATCAGAAGCTGCACCTGAAGGGACGCCACGCCGCGAATCGCTGGATCACCGTTCACATCGAGGGGTTCGACGGTGCAGGGCTCGTCGGAAAGCTCGCGTCTTAAGGGCTTGCGCGATGCGTCCGTGCCGACTGGGATCCTTCGCCCGCGATGCGAAAACGCGGGCACTCAGGATGACAGACTGAATCGGGGACCGCGTCCCCCGAATCCCGCGGCTGAACCCGCTTCCATGGCATCTTTCGCGCATAAAAAGTTAAGACCACGGCTAAACGCATCCCCATGTTTAGGTGTATACTTGCGGCGAAAACTGAATGTATTGCTTTATATAATGGCCCCGGTCCGGGAGAATCGACCAGTTTTCCCGAACGTTCTATTGTGGAGGTTTCGAGTATGGCTCAAGCCAGAACTCCCGTGCGCGTCATGTATGCGTGCGGCTTGGTGGTCGCCGGCTCAGTTTTGTTTCTCATGATTTACTCCGGGATGCTCGAGGGCGTGGGGGAGGCGATCTTCGACCTTGTCAAAGAGATCGTAAAGTTCTTTATCGGTTAGCTCGCCCCGCCGGAACCCATCCCCTGACCTGAAGTTATTAGAGCTCCAACTCGGCACGCAATCATCTCCAATTGTCGACAAATCGGCGTTACGCTCAGAGAGGGTTTTGAGTGTAACGGCCTGTTCTCAACAGTTACGCAATTGGAAGATAATGTCACCGTAGGGTAATCGCGCGAACCTGGCATGAGTCGATATTGGATTGGCGTCGCTTCCGGAGAGCACATAAAAGCTGGCGTTGCGGGCGGATTTGCACAACTAAGCCACGGCAGACTTGATCCCATACTAAAACTGAGCACGGGCGACTGGATTGCCTACTACTCGCCGCGAAGCAAAATGACGGACGGAGACGCCGTGCAAGCATTCATCGCAATCGGAAAGGTGAAAGCAGGTGAGGCGTACCGGGTTTCTCAGGGAAAAGTGTTTCGGCCATTTCGGCGAGATGTCGCATATCGGCGCACCACTGAGACGGCACCGATGTCTGAGCTGCGAGACAAATTGTCCTTCACGCAGGGTCGCGGATCGCATTGGGGAATGGCGTTCCGGCGAGGAGTTTTCGAGGTTTCGAGAGAGGACTTCGCCCTGATCGCCAGAAAAATGAAGGTTCGGATGCTACGGTAGAGAAGAGCGAGTAGTCGGCAAACCGGAAGATATTTGAGCCCCCAAAGTTCGGTCGACAATCTCGCTCACCTACTCTTGCGAGGGGTTTTGAGTGTAAAGGCCTGTTCTCGACAGTTGAGACTCCTCATGGCATTATTGGCCGGCATGGGAATCAAACGCCGACTTCCTACGCTAGCTTTCTCGTGCAAAAGCAGCTTGGTATTTGGCTCGTCCTCTGGCGATTCGTAGGAAGCCGACTCGGACTTCAAGCTCTGCGACACTGCCAAGGCGGTACGTTGGACCGTGGCTTCGGGCTTGGCGCGTTTTCGCTGGGGGGTATCCGGATCTGCTGTCGTGCATCTTGTTGCGGAATCAAGGGAGATCTCATGAAGATTCGCCTCGGCGTGTCGCCGTTATTTGCCGTATTACTAGTCTTCTCGATGGGAGCCTGTAAGAAATCCCCTCCGACAACGGCCGTCGCGGTAGGAGTCGATTGGACAATGTACGGGGGGACCAACGACGAACAACGCTTCAGCCCTTTGAGCCAGATCAACGAGCAGAATATTGGCCAACTCGGGTTGCTGTGGGATCGCGAACTCGGTACCACTCGGGGCTTGGAAGCAACACCACTAGTCTCGAATGGCGTGATTTTTACGACCGGAGAGTGGAGCGTCGCGTACGCACTGAACGCAAGAACGGGTGAGATTCTTTGGACCTTCGATCCCCAGGTGCCCCGTGCACGGGTTCGAACCATCTGCTGCGACGTTGTCAATCGCGGAGTAGCCCTTTACAACGACAAGGTTTATCTCGGCACACTCGACGGGCGCCTGATCGCCCTGAATGCCAAGTCCGGCAAACCCGTTTGGGATGTTACCACGGTTGACCAATCCAAGCCTTATGCGATTACGGGGGCTCCGCGAATCGCCAAAGGAAAAGTCCTGATCGGCAACGCCGGGTCAGAATTTGGCGTGAGGGGTTATATCTCGGCTTACGAGGCCGAGACCGGCAAGCTCCTCTGGCGTACCTTTACCGTTCCCGGGGATCCTGCCAAAGGCTTCGAGTCCAAGGCCATGGAGGCCGCCGCGAAAACTTGGCACGGCCAGTGGTGGATTGCGGGGGGCGGAGGTACGGCGTGGGACTCCATCGTCTACGACCCTAACCTCGATTTGGTCTACACCGGCACCGGAAACGGAATCGCCTGGTACCGCGATCTCCGCAGCCCCGGCGGTGGCGACAACTTGTACCTCGCTTCCATCCTGGCGCTGCGCGCGAGCGACGGCGAGGTGGTTTGGCACTATCAGGTTACGCCCGGCGATAATTGGGACTACGACGCCACGCAACCTTTGATGCTCGCGGATTTGCCGATCGGCGGCGGTACGCGCCAGGTCATTATGCAAGCCTCGAAGAACGGATTCTTCTACGTGCTCGATCGCCAGACCGGCCAGTTCATCTCCGCAAAAGCGTTCGTCAATGGCATCACTTGGGCCACTGGTGTTGATCCTAAAACTGGACGCCCACAGGAATCGCCGACCGCTCACGATGGCTGGCAGGCCGTACTTGTATCCCCATCGCCCAGTGGTGGACACAACTGGTACCCCATGGCGTTTCATCCCGCCGCTGGCCTGGTCTACATCCCAGCCAGAGAAAACTCAGTCTTCGTTAGCGCTCCGGACAAAAACTGGAAGTCGAACCCCAAGCTTTGGAATCGCGGTGACGATACCGCCTACGATGGACCAGTCAGGCAAAAAGCATTCGCTTCTCCGCCCATGACCGGCCATCTAATCGCCTGGAATCCGGTCGGGCAGCATGAAGCGTGGCGTGCCGATCTGCCACTGGTCGAAAGTGGCGGCGTACTGGCGACTGGGGGCAACCTCGTTTTTCAAGGCAGATCGGATGGAATCTTCTGCGCCTATCGCGCCACGGATGGCAAGAAGCTTTGGGAGTTCGACGCGGGGACAGGCATCATGGCTCCGCCGGTCACCTACCTTCGCGACGGAGTTCAGTACGTGACGCTGATGGTTGGCTGGGAGGATCTGCGGGACTAGTCAATGGCCCCGGCAGCGGCCCGGTGAAGCGGGGTTTTGGCCGTGTACTAACTTTCTCCCTTGGCGCCAATGCAAAGCTGGAAGTTCCGCCGTTCGGACACACCCGGCCACCGTCCCCCGCGATCCACATGAACGCCACCGCCGCTTCGATCCGCGAAGGCAGCATTTTATTTCACCGCTACTGTTTCTTCTGCCATGGAGTGGGCGCTGTCTCAGGCTCCAGCATTCCTGACCTGCGCTATGCCAGCGCGGACACACATCACCAATTCCAGTCGATCGTGCTGGGCGGCGATCTCGAATACGGCGGCATGCCTTCGTTCAACGACGCGCTGAAGCCTGACGAGGTAAAGTCGATTCAAGCATATGTTTTGTCCCAGGCAGCGGCCGCGTCCAAGCCCGTGCCCAGCAAGGCTCCATAGTTGGCGTAATATCGCCATTTCACTCATTGACCCAGTCTTCGGCGTCAGTGGTACCCTCCTGCGAAACCCAAAAGCTCGGCAGCCGCATTCGTGGTGGCGCAAAGTTGGCTGTCGTCCAGTCGGCAAGTTCCACGGATCCCTTCGGCAGGCTCTTCGTCGGGAGTCCTCGGCTTTGCCGAGGACTCCGCTTCTCGGGATGACAAGGCGATTTTTCGGCGATAGCGAGATTTTGTTTTGATGGGCGGCGCTCGTCCTCGGGGGCTTAAGGCCCGCATGGATTTGTGTCGCTTTACCCGGTGCTGCGGGCAGTCGTTAGTCCCACCCCTTCGGCAGGCTCAGGGCAGGCTCTTGCGCAAAGAACGCGCAAGGATGGGGCACCCTCAGCTGTGGTTGCGTCGGCGGAGTGCATAGATCCCTTCGGCGCGC
>CAWEDF010000054.1:0-47829 GCA_963807655.1 uncultured Acidobacteriaceae bacterium
ATAGCTCGGCGGCTCGAGAGGTCCAAATTGTGGGTCTCCCGACCGAGGCCGTCTGTGTGCCCCTCGAGAGTAACAGTAGCCGTGGGATCTTTTGCCAGTTGGTCGGCAAGTTGCTGCAACCATGGGCGATATTGCGAGTCAACCAAGTCGCTGTCTTCATTGAAGAAAATGCGCCTTAGTTCTTGCCGGTTGTTCGAGTTCTTCGAGGTGACGCCTAGATCCGTTGAAAACCTCTGGACTACCACCTCCTGGGAGCGGCCCGCACTATGGGCCGGCGGACGGTGGAAATCTGCGGTCGTGCTTGTGCCCGGTGAGCTCGGTCCAACCATTAGCGAAGCAGGCAATTGGGTGGGTACGGAAAAACCTGCCGGCTGAGCGCTTTGCGCAACGGTGGATAGACCCGGCAACCCTGCCTTGACGGTCCCCAGATGCAAGGGAAACTTCTCGAGGAGCATCAACGCCAGCATCCCGGCGAACGCCGTAAGAGACAGAGCCTTCGTCCACGCGACACGGCTTGTGAAGCTTTTTTTCGCAGCCGGCGCGGAGCGGGTCATGGCCGGAGGATCCGCGATATGATTCCGCTTTATACCGTAATTCCCTTCCTGTTGAGGAACAATATCGGTGGCCGAATTCGGCTCGGCTGGTACCTCTGTTTCAGCGATCTTGAGTACTGAATTCGTTTCCAGTTTCGCTGCCGCGTCGTCTGGAATCGTGCTGCTTTCGATCGCGGATAGAGTCGCGGGAGCGCTTTCCAAGCGCGCAGGAGTCTTGGTGGCTTCCTCCGCACTGTAGTACAACGGGATCACCGGCGGCACAGAGAGCGGTTGCGATGGCTCGCCCGATCTTGCCGTCAACAGTAGCCTCTGCTCTTCCAGGGCTTGGGTGATGCGCGCGAGGGCTTCGGCAACCGCGGGCGGGACGTAGTCACTCGCGTCGGTTGTATTTCGATCAACAACGCGAGGGGACGCCGTTATCGTTCCTGCTTCGTGCGGAATGTTGCCCGCATCCGCAACCGGCTCCTCGTTCGCAACAGCGCTGGCATAGTCCGTTTCTGTCGGCGTCGTTTTCTGGCTTGGCTGAACCCTGCCGCTACGACGCACGAGTGAGGCCGGCGGCTCCATCGCAAAGACGTCAGCCAGAGCGCTGTTGAGATCCAGAGCGCGCGCTGCTTCCTCTAGAATGCGCTCGTCGATCGATTTCGTGCGTTCTGCGAACCCCAACATCATTGCGCCGAAGCATAACGTGTTGATGTTGCGGGGAACGCCCTTGCTGTGATTCCAGATCAGTTGTACTCCGCCTTCGGTGAACAGGTCGGCTCGGCTGTATCCCGCCGTTGCGAGCCGGTGATGGATGTACGCCGCAGTTTCCTCCAGTGCAAGGGGCCTCAGCCGGCTGATGGCAGAAATCCGCTGCCGCAACTGCTCATGGGCCCCCGCCGCCAGTTTCTCCGCTAACTGCGGTTGTCCTGCCAGAACCACCTGCAGCAGCTTGGCGTCTGGCGTCTCGAAGTTCGAAAGTTGCCGCAACGCTTCCAGTACGACGTATTCGAGGTTTTGCGCTTCATCGACCACCAGGATTACGCGTTTGCGGTCTCTCGCCGCGCGGTAGAGCACTTCGTTGACCTGCTCGAACAATTTATGCAGGCTCGTCTCCGTCGAACTCGTACCCAGTTCGTACAGCACCGACTGCAACAGGTCGTGCGGTTCATTCTGCGGCTGAAACACAAATGCCGTATGGGCGTCGGTTCGAAATCTCTCCAGAAGGCTGAACAACAGGGAGGTCTTGCCCATGCCTGGCTGCCCGACAAGCACCTGAAACCCGAAACCAAAATCAATACCGTTGATCAGTGAGGTCAGTGCTTCACGATGAGTGTGGCTCTGATACAAGAACCGTATGTCGGGGGTCACACCGAAGGGGTTCTCCTGCAATCCGAAATGACTGAAGAGTTGACCTGGCAACGAGTTTTCGACGGCGTCCCTCAGCACATTACACCTACGCTACCGATCCTCTGCACCTCAACTGCCATTTCTCCAAACAAGCGGACTGGCGCGGAATTCAGCCCATACTCGAGGATGAGACGGTAAGGCGTTTCAGAAAAGGTGAAAGGCCTTGCACTATAAAGTGTACGCAGCTACCTAGTCCGATGCCAAGGACAACCAGGATCAAGCCAAAACTGGGATTCGCGGTGTAGACTTGAATCCCTGGCCGCTGGCCCCGGAATGAGGTCCTCACGACGAACAAAGGAGCAAAATTTCCCCCGTATTAAATGGATTTAATATGGCCGTTTCCCAGAGCGGCCGGGAGCAAGCCATGTTGCCTGCCAGCCTTCTTTCGATGCGCTTCCGCCTCGTTTTGTTTGCCGGCACTTTATTCGCACTGGTTGCATACGCCTAGCCCGCTCGGGCGCAATCGGCCTACGTGCGCGTCAGTCAGGTTGGCTACGAATCCGGCGAAACGCCCTTTCGAGCCTACCTTATGTCCACAGTAGTGTCCGGCAAACGGAGCCGAGCCGTTCGGGAAATTCAACGGAAACAATGGCGCGTTTGATGCGTCACAAGTGGGTGTTTAGAAACGTGCAGTCCTTCAGCACTACCGAACCGGCGATCGACCTCACAGCGACGTCGTTTCTGATGTGGTCCTGGAGCTGGCTCGGCACCCCAGGCTCCGACTCTGCGCGGTCTAGCGCGATATCACGAATTCCACCTGCTCGATTTCTGCGATCACGATGGGAGCAAGGCTGGCCTTGCGCAGTTGCCGGTTGAGTTGATCCAATTTTACTTGCTTGAAGTGGGTCCACTCAGCGATCCGCGCTCTTACCTGTTGGCTTGACTCCCGGTATACCGCAATCACCTGCGAGGGCACGGCACGATCTCCGCTTTCGACTACCCGCAACGCTGACGCCAGGCCCGTGTAGGCACTCTGCAGGCCGAGGTCTTGCGCCGGTGTGTGTTCCTTATTCGTCAAAATCCTGCCGATTTCGGATTGAGCTTCCGCCAGCGCCGGCTGGAGTTGCGCGCTTTGCGGGCCTGCCTTCTGCGGCCCTAGCTTCTGTTGAATGTCAGCCAGTTGTTTCTGAACTGAGTTGATCTCCGCCAGCGCGCGGCGCGCCTCAATGGTTTCGCCAAAGATCTGCCGGCCCAACTGCAACTGCTGCGTGAGGATCTCGGGAGTAGCCGGGGAGCGCGGGTCGATGACCACTTTCAAAGACTGGTCTTGCGCCGTTCCGTCGACGGTGAGGCGAACTTTGTAGATTCCCGGCACGGCCCTCGGTCCGGCAGGATTACGGTACTCGGCTTCTTCGTCCGCACTCGGGCCGCCGGAGCTGCCCCATGTAAGGTTCCAAACGAAACGGTGTATTCCCGCAGTTTTTTCGAGCACTTCAGGTTTGGGGAACCAGCGCTCGGCGACGGGAAGCGGCGGATGCTTCCGGTTGCCCTGATCTTTTAAGGAATGATCCTTTGAGGAACGATCCTCGGAAGAACGATCGCTCGACGAAAACGTTCTGACCAGATTATTTTGTGCATCGAAAATTTCCAGTCGAACGCCGCTTGCCGCAGATGGGAGGAAATAATCCATCACCGCGCCACTGGGAGGATTCTCTGCCGCCGGTTCCTCGGGTGGGAGTGGTGTTCCTGGAAAAGAGTCGTTATCAATGCGAACAGCTGTGGCCGGACTGTAAAGGAATGGACCGTTCGCTCTCTTCGCCTGCAGGGCCTGGCGCAGTGGCGTGATGTTATCGAGAACCCAGAAAGACCGGCCAAAGGTGGCGATCACCAG
The DNA here is from genome assembly GCA_963807655.1 of uncultured Acidobacteriaceae bacterium. Classification (GTDB taxonomy): domain Bacteria; phylum Acidobacteriota; class Terriglobia; order Terriglobales; family Acidobacteriaceae; genus Sulfotelmatobacter. The sequence goes on from CAWEDF010000054.1 coordinate 3,778, forward strand.
ATCATCGCCGTGAATCGTGAGATCGCGGACCCCGGTGACCGGCAGATTCAGTTGCAGAGACTGCCAGTGGTCCCCATCGTCCCACGATACATAGACTCCAAATTCGGTTCCGGCGAAAAGAAGCCCTTTGCTCTGCGGGTCTTCGCGAACAGCGCGCAAGAATGCGGGAGCAGTAATGCCGCTTGTGACCGGTTGCCAGCTCGCTCCGTAGTCACGCGTTCGATAGATGTAGGGCGTCCGATCGTCGAGGCGTCCGCGATCGACGGCGGCATAGGCGACGGCAGGATCGAAGTGCGAAGCTTCGATCAGCGAAATCTTGCTCCAGTCGCTCAATCCGGGCGGGGTGACCTCTTTCCAGCTCTTTCCGCCGTCGCGTGTCAGGTGAATCAATCCGGTGTCGCTTCCCGTCCATATCAGATCGGAGTTGAGGGGCGAGGGCGCGATTGTGAACACGACCCCATAACCGGCGCGTTTCGCCTTCTCCAGAGTTGGCGGAGCGATGGTTGGCGGGCCGATGGTTGGCGCATCTTGCACTTTTTTTTCCTTTATGTCATCCGCATCGTGGGTTGCTCCCGTGAGATCGGAACTGATGGTCTCCCAGTGCAGGCCGCCATCGACAGTCTTCATCACATATTGTGTTCCGAGATAGAGCGTGGTTGAGTCAGCCGGGGAAAGAACCAACACGGGAGTCCAAGGGGCACGAAATTTGCGCTCATAAATCTCCGAGGCCCATGCAACTGCCGGCCATGGAGTGATGTCCTGGCTCAAGCCGGTCCGTCGGTTGAAGCGCGATACCGGACCGTAAGTCCCGCTCACATAAATGATGCTCGGATCCTTCGGATCGACCACCATGTATCCGCTCTCGCTCGGCCCCGCGGTGAACCAGTCCCGCGGCGTAACTTGAGCGTGGTCGGTGCGGCTTAGAACGGCGGCGCTGCCGCTATCCTGCTCCGTGCCGTACACCGCATAGGGAAACTGGTTGTCGGTGGTGACATGATAGAACTGCCCGGTTGGCTGGTTATACCAGGTGCTCCACGTTTGGCCGCGATTGAGGCTAATCGTGGTTCCCTGGTCGGTTGCAAGAATCATGCTGGCGGAATTTTGGGGGTCGATCCAAAGCTCGTGATAATCATCTCCGCCCGGCGCGCCGCGGACCACCGAAATTGTCTTCCCGCCATCCGCCGATCGGTAGAGTGCGACATTGGGCATGTAGATCACATCGGGATGCTGCGGATCGATAGTGATGCGATTGAAGTACCATGCGCGACTGGTAAGCCGAGTATCGGCGTTGGCCAGCGCCCACGTGTTGCCTCCATCGTCGGAGCGATAAAGGCCGGATTGGTGCGCCTCGGTTTTGCTCTCGATGAGCGCATACACGCGCTTGCCGTCCGGCGCAACGGCGACGCCAACCCGTCCCCAATCGCCAGCGGGCAACCCGCTTCCCTCGAGATGAGCCCACGTTTTGCCGGCATCCTCGGACCGGTAAAGGCCACCGCCGGGTCCGTCAATGGGAGCATACAAACTCCACGGAGGACGCCGCGTATGCCAAGCTCCGGCAAACAAGAGCTGCGGGGAAGAAGCGCAAATCGCCAGATCTGAAATGCCGGTTTCCGGCCCCAGATCCAGAACCCGCGCCCAATGCGCTCCTCCATCGACGGATTTGAAGACGCCGCGCTGTTCGTTCGGACCATAAGCGTGCCCCAGAGCGCCGGCATAAACCACGTTTGCATCGTGCGGATCGATCACAATTTTGCTGATCTGCCGCGTGTCCTCCAAGCCGATGTGGTTCCAGGTTGCGCCGCCATCGGTGGATTTGTAGACACCGTTGCCGGAAGAGAGATCCTCGCGAATGTCGGTTTCGCCGGTTCCGGTATAAATAATCTTAGGATCGGAGAGAGCCACTGCGAGCGCGCCGATCGAGGCGACGGGTTGGCCGTCGAAGATCGGCGTCCAGACAACTCCGGCATCGGTGGTTTTCCAGACTCCTCCATTCACCGAGCCAAAATAGAACGTTGTCGAGTCGCCCGGCACGCCTGCCGCGGCCACTGCGCGTCCGCCCCGGAACGGGCCGAGGAGGCGCCATTTGAGCCCATTCACCAGCTCCGGAGGAACCGACTGGGCAGTCGCCGCCATGGTTAACAACAGAAAAGCACACGTGGAGATAAGGCATCTTAACCGCGATCTGAATCTGTGCAAGTCCTGGGCCCTCGTTCTTCCCCACTCCGCTTGGTTGACATTCTATGCTTGAGTTTTCGAGAACGCACCTATCCACACGTGGAGGGGGAAGAAGAGATATGACCAGGAGTTCCTGGGAAAAGAATCAAGGCCGCCCGAACCCGAGCGGCCATCTCTCCAGGCTAGCTCGCTGCCCAGAACTTGACGCTGTTGACGTACATGTAGCGCGTCACGCCCACAGTTGCGAGACCGCCCCATTGAGTATCATTCGTGCCGTAGAAGTTGATATCGATGACCGCGGCTACCGTTGGGATCCCCGACGTGCACTTGGACTTGAAGACGCCGTCGATATAGAACGTGATGCTAGTCGCCGACCACACGAACTTGTAACGGTGGAATCCGTCCTCAGGATTCTGCACCACGTTGTACTCCGGGGTTGGATCGGTTGCGGTGCTGTTCTTCCATACGGTCCACTCAATGTGGTTATTCCGCGCGGACAGTCCCTCGATTTCCGGGGCGTCAATCTCGGTGATGGAGGCGTAGCTGGGCGGCGGGTTATGAATGATGAATGTGGAACTGATCTGCCCGCTCTCGGTTGTGCCCGATCCGCTGGAGCTTGGCGAGGTCGACCCTGCCCGCATGGAGAACTCGTAGGTGCCGTAACCGAAGCTAAGCTTGGTCGTGATTTCGGCACCAGTCGAGGTGCTGGCAGTGGGTTGCGTCAGTTCCATACGCAGGTTTCCGCCGCTCAAATCTATGTTGCTGGCCGAGAACGTGACATTACTGCCGCCTCCTGCGTAGTTGTTGGACTCGTAGGTCGATATCACCCACTTGGTGGTGTCGAGTTTTCCTTCATTGAAGTAATCCACAAAAGTTGGCGGCTTTGTCTGATTTTCTGGAGATTGCGGCAGCTCTGGGGTCGGCGCGGAATCAGCGTCCATGAGCACGAACGAGACGCTCCGCGTAACGCCATACGTGCCCGAAATGCTCACTGTAACGCTCGACGAGACGGCGCTGGTCTGTATGGCGAAACCGGCGGAGGTGGCGCCTTCGGGAACAAATACGCCGACAGGCACGACACACTGAGCACTCAGAGCGCTGGAGTCGCCGCGATCGTCTACGACCAGAGTCACTACCGCTCCTCCCCAGGGTGCAGGCGCGGTCAGGTGGACTGTGCCAATCAGAGGGTCTCCTCCGACGACGCTAGAAGCACTCAAACTAATGGAAGACAAGGAAACTTCTGTTCCGCTCCTCTTATGCGCCCTAAGCTGCGCCTGGAGCAGTGCCGTGCCGCTCAGGACGAGCAGCACAAGGGGGATTACCTTCTTCATTGGTTTTTTCTCCTGCCTCTCATCGAATTTCCGTCCCCGATAGAATGGCGGACAAACTCTTTCGGATCTCTTGACCGGGTTGGTCCCCGATCAACTCAACCCACTTCATCGGCGCACAAATTCAACCCGTAACCATCTCAACAGAAAAGCCAAGCTGTTAGGCTCAAGCGACGGCCGACCAGACGAACCAGTACTCTGCCGGCCGCGAACGGAAGAGCGCCGCGGAAGCAGAATTGAGCTCGGGTGTTTCTTTACCTAGGTAATGAAAACGGAGTCGAGGTCAGACTCTACGCTGGACGAGGATGGCGGTCAAACTCGGAAGTACATGGGGGAGCACTGCCGCGCTCTGTCGTAGAGACATTGCTCGCAACGTCTCCGTCGGCAGCAACTCCTCCGCCGGCCTCGGCGTCGACAGCAAGGCGTAGCAATTACGTCTCTATGACAAAGCGGCTGAAAGAATGCAGCAGCCCAGCCTGCCCTGAGTTTGCCCACAGGGGCGCGAGCCATGGCTCAGAAGTCGAAGAAGCAAGCCCGGCGGCGATCCTGGCGCGATAGAAAAGCCCCGGCTCCAGCCGGGGCTTGATTGTGACGCTTCGGTTTCCCTTAGCTTAGTGGATGTGCATCTCCTTGCGCAGAGGCAGCGGAGACTCGGTGACATGTTTGCGTTGGAATATGTAAGCCGGCGTGGGTACGCGTTCAGGATGCAACTCAACGTTGGCGATCGGAGCGGCGGGACCGGAAACCTGCACCCATGACGCGAGTGACGGTGTGCCGGCCTGGTTTACCAAAAAGAGCATGTAGTAGCCGGGAGGAGCAATGTTTGAGTTCGAAGGGGCGGTGACGCTAAGGCTCCCAGAGGCTCCCGTGGTGAACGACAAACCAACATATCGTTGATCCATATCGAAAGAATGTGTGACTGAGCCTGCCTTCATCAGCACCACCGATGAGATCGTCGAAGCATCCGGGGTCGACAGAGTGAATGACTGACCATAGCTGATCGAATTCGGCGGGTTAACCGCAGATTGGGGCCTATGCGCCGGACTCCCATCCGCGTTGAACAGGTAGAGCGGCTGATAAATTTCGATATGGTTCTCAAAGACACCCTGGGCGGGATTCCCTCCTGTAAGAAGAACCGTCGCGTCGGGCAAGAGCAACTGGACATTGTGATAGAGCCTGGGGAACGCGTTGCTGCCGGCCGAGGAGAATGTGTTGGCTACCGGATCGTAAATCTCCGCTTGCAAGCTCGCCGTCGTCTCGTCTTCATCTTTGGCGGAGCCTGCATCCACCAGCACCTTGCCATTCGGAAGCAGCGTGGCCTCCATTTCAACGCGGCTTTGAGACATCGCTGGCCCTGGCACCCAACACGGAGCATACGTCGGGCAGGCGGCTGAAAGTTGCGCTCCCGCAGCGCTTAAATCAATAAGCTCGGTGCTGTTGGTCGCAGGGTTGTCACCGCCCATGATTATTACCTTGGGACTGTAATTGTTTTGTGGCGTGAGCGGCAGCAGAACCGATGTCCCATAGGTGCGTTCACCGTTTGGATCATTCAGTCCGGGATAGATGGTCCAGGAAACCAGCGTCCAGTTCTGGCCGGTGGGGTTGAAGTCGAGGGTTGCAGAGGACGGTGCGGAATAGAAAATATGTCCCGTAGGAAGCAAGTGCATCCTGGGATACAGCGGAAACTGGAAGCCGGGAAAATTTGTAATGTTCGGATTCCCCGGAATCTGTGCGCTCCATTGCTGCCCGTTCCATATTTCAGTCGTATTGTTGACCGTACCGTCGGTTTCGTTCAGCCCAGACGTGGTCATGATGGTGCCGTCGTTAAGTTCGGTGAGGGTCGGGTACCAACGCCCGTGTGCCGTTGCTGCGATGTCGATAAAGGACTCGCTCGAAGGATCGAAAATCGATGCGTTGGGCAGCCCGGTGAAAGAGATGTCTCCCTGAGTGCCCACCACGGCCAGCGCTCCGTAACCCTTCGTGCCCCCACTAATTAAAACGCGGCCATCCTGCATGATCGACATACCATTGCAGAACATGTCCCACGTAGTGGACATGGTCGCGATGTTGTTGTTAGATAAGTCGAGAAGCGCTGCGCCCTGCGTATACTGCGGTCCTTGCGGACAGCCAGCCTGCGTCGGCGGGCAATTGCCGGAGCCGGATACGATGAGAATCTTGCCAGTATGCAGCAGAGCAGCATGAATGGGATTAATGGGCATGGTCTGGGGAAGCGTGGACCACAGGCCATTTGGATGTGGGGTGTAGGCTGGCGGGGGCGTGGCCGTTCCTCCGCCGGAGGTAGCCGCTCCGCCACCGCATTGTATGAATGAAAGCGATATAAGTACTATGAATATCATGGCGGTTAACTTCTTCATTAGAGTCTCTCTCCCATAGTTACACTTGTGTGCACGGCATACTTCGGCAGTAACACTTGTCATTGCCCACTCTTAATAATCAGTTCCCCACAATCGAAGGAAACCGAGTACAATCCGGCCTTGCTGGGACGCAGCTCCCGGTTGTCCTGGTAAACATGGAGGTGCGTTCCACCCTCAATCACAGTCTTTAGCTTTACTCCCGAAGGAAACGGGGCCGGCACTTTCCACACGAATCTTTTGTCGCCGTTTTCAAGTTGCGGAAACGCTGCTTCGACAATCTTCTGGGCGCGCAAGTAGGCGGCCACAGTTCCGAATGGAGCTACCCAAAGACCTCTGGATTGGTCAGCCTTGAGATCATCCAACAAGGTAATAAAGATGCCGGTAGGAATCGGTTCAAATCCAGTCGAAGGGTCGCCGATGCCGTGAATCTGAAGCGTAGTCCACGCGTGCATCGCAAAAGCCTTGTCGATCCAGGATCGGTAGACCCCTGCATCGTACGCTGTATAAGACGGCTGGCTCGGCAAGTTATACCAGTCCGCTTCAGCGTCCGCAGTGACGTAAGGCGACACGTTATCTCCCTGCCAGCCTCGCGCCGCAAAGTCATAGGTCTTGACCCATTCCACTAACCCCGGAGATAACTCAGCAAATGGGTAGGCGAAAATGGTTATGTTCGATTTGAAGTTACTGTCCAGGAATTTCTTGGCATCCTCCACTTCGAGTTCTTCGCTCACCCGGGTTAAAACGGCGGCGTGCTCGTGAGTCACGGAATGATTGCCAATCTCGTGACCTTCGGCCTGCGCTCTTTTCCAGTCATCTATACGGGTGAGTTTCGAAACGATGACGAAAAACGTTGCGTTCAGGTGGCGCTTGTTCAACTCCGGAATCGCGACATCCAGATGCACGGCCCTGGAATCGTCAAAGGTGAGCGAAACGGCTGCCAAATGGCCATTCCAAGGCAACACGCGAAGCGCCGGAGTCTGAGCAAGACTGTGCGGCGCCAGGAGAATGCAGAGCAACGCTGCACGCAAATGAAAAAGCTTAGTCATAGCTCACTGGGATTTCACCTCAAGATAGTGCAATTCTTCTGCCAGAGGGCTGTACCTCGAGAGCCCAGCCACGCGGGCGGGGGTGGGTGAGACTTGCCGTAGTCTGGAAGTTGCACTAACTTCAATGTTTGAGCGGGGATGATTGGTTGAGCAATGACAAATGTAGCAAACGAATCTCTGCCATGTGAGTTACCGCGATAATTACTTTCCGCGTTACTACAGTAACCACAACGTAGTTTGGCTGCGGGAATACTTCTTCCATAAAGAGAAAAACAGTTCCATACCTCCGCACTTTTCCGACTCTGTTCCACGAAGTGTGCTGTGTTCGCTGTTTCACATGCTGCACAATCAAATCACGTTTTTTCGAACGCCAGGTGGCAAATGTTTTCTCTTGAGTGACAATTTCACCGCGTGTCTCGAGTTACAGGCGTAACGCCTTACTAGTAACACCACCACGAACAGAGGTTTAGCGATACGCGCGTCTGCCACAGCTTCCAGATCAGCCTAAGTGGTGTCCCTGGCAGTATTTGCGTGCTGTACTCAGCCAACACAGAGCAATACCGCAGGAGGTCGTACGGCGCGACCGGCGTTCGGTCAAAGCCTTGCACTATTGCAAGTGTCCTCCTCCCCACAATTTTAGAGGTGTTGAAGTGAAGTTTTGTGTCATCGTACCTGCGAAGGATGAAAGGCTGGGCATAGGCAAGACCTTGCGCAGCATTCTCGCAGCAGGTGCCAACCGGGCCGACATTTACGTGATGGACGATGGCTCCAGCGACGGAACCGGCGTTATTGCCAGTTCTCTTGGAGTGAACGTCCTCCGTAATGAGAAGAACATTGGAAAGGCGAAGAGCATCCTACGGGCTACCGGACACTGGAGCCTGACGCAGAACTACAACGTCGTCTGCTTAATGGACGCCGACACCGAAGTCAACCAGGATTACTTCCACGTTTGCATGGCAGAGTTCAGTAAGCCTGAGGTCGCAGCTGTGTGCGGACGGGCATTAAGCGTGCCGCACAATTGGCTTACCGCTTATCGGTCCCTGGCGTACTGGATTTCCCACGCCATTTACAAAGGCGGCCAAAGCAATATGGGCGTGGTCACGGTCGTTCCCGGGTGTGCTGCCAGTTTTCGAGCCGACGTGTTTGCGCAACTGGAATGGAACAGCGACACCATCGTGGAAGACATGGACTGCACCATTCAGGTTCACCGCAAGAAATTAGGCAGGATTGTTTACCAGCCTCAGGCACTTGTTTTCACCCAGGATCCAAACAATCTTCGCGGCTACGTCAAGCAGATGTATCGCTGGGACGTCGGCGCATGGCAGGTCGGCAAGAAGTATGGCATGATCCGCGGTTTGAGCAGAATCGATCTCGAGTACAAGTTGCTGATGGGCGAAGGAGTCCTTTTTGCAGCGGTAATCCTGCTTACCCCGTTATGGCTTTTCATAACTCCGACCTGGGTGGGCAAAATCATGATCGGTGAATTGGCCTTTCAAGTGTTACTGGCCGCCATTTGCGCGGTTTGTGACCACCGCGTAGATGTGTTGACAAGTTGTCTGGTCTTTCCTCTAGTGCGGTTTATCGACTGTAGCGTGTTTCTAGCCGCGTTTTGGGGCGTAATGGTTCGCCAACAACGGATTCACACGTGGTTCGCCGTGAAGCGCTACTAGAAATGAAAAAGAGCATGACAAAAGATTTCAACTTCGGGCTCGCAGGCACCACGGTCGTAGTGCTACTAGCGTTGCTTTGCCTTATCCCGCAAGCTCTGGCACAGGCAATTCCGCCTCACGCTCAACAAGGCAGCATCCTCGATGCGGTTGGGCTTCCCGGGCAGATGTGGATGGCCAACGGTACCTACAGCCCGGTGGAAAAGAACAACGTGATTTCCCAGTGGGACATTCAGCAATCGGCCGTGGTCTACTCCGGATGGAATAACTCCTTGACTGTGGGCCCTTACATCGAGTTTGGCGGCGTGATTGACAGTGCCGATTTTACCTATGACAACCAGATTCAGCCCAGCATTGGCATCAAGGTCAGCAAACTTTTTCGCCTCGGCCTCATCAGTGCGGGCACAGCTTACGCATACCAGGATAGGTTCGGTTCTGCCACCGCAAGCGGCAGAACGGACTTTATTTCAGACTGGTTCGGCTGGAACTCAATTGCGAATCCGAAAAACCGCTTTCCCGGTTCCAGTTGGGGCAGTATTGGACATACTTCTCCAGTAGAGCACGGCGACTTGATCGAACAGGGGTACGCAACCCAAGGCTACGTGCTCCGCCGTTTCAAACGCGGAGCCATCATTTCCTACGCCGAGATTACGCTGGGGCATGATAGCCAAGGATATGACTGGGAGAACAGATACATCTCTGGAGCTGGAATAAAGGTCGCCGTTCCGGTCGGGGAAATGTACACCGACTTCGGTGCCGGCATCATGCATGAAACCCGATTCAACTCCGGCCTCACCGCCAACGGCCTCAAAGTATTTATGAACACGTCTTATGCGTGGCACCTATTCGGAAGAAAGGGGAACAATTAGTATGATGCTGTTCGCCGTTCCTGGCCTCGGCAGCGTGTCAGGCGTTGTCCATCTGGCTGTACGGAGGCCATATATTACGGCACTCGCTGTAGCCGTGCTCGCGGCAGTAGCGTTCACCCGTTTGATGACACCGTCGATGCCGGTTTCTTCCCCACCGCCGGTTTTTGCCGCTCCTGTTGTAGAACATACTCCGCAGCCGTCGGTAGTTCAGCACGAACACGTTGGCTGGCAGACGCTTGGCCACGGGCAGAATCCGGCAGCCATACAGCGGGCAACGGTCAAACAACGGCGGGTAGTTTAGTAAGTCGGAGACTTATTACTAATGAATCAGACAATGACCATGGGGCTGTTGCCTCAGCCGAAAATCAACTACTCGACGTTGTTCATGGCGTTCGTTTTACACGTTGCGCTTATTGCCGGTCTGGTGCATATTGGCATCAAACCAGCCAGGAGCGTGGTAGTAGCAGCAAAAAGACTGGTCTACACACCTCTGGTATCGACAGCGACGCTGCCCGCCCGGCCGCAGCTGAAGATTAAGGCATACCAGCCAACGGTGGTTGCCGAGCTTGTCATTCCCAAACCCGTTCCCGTAATTCGCCCTGCTTTTGTGGAACCGCCCAAACTGGAGATCAAGGCTAAGGCCCCGATTCTGACAGACGTACAGGTTCCTCTTCCAAAGCTCGCACCCCAAGTGCAAATTGGAGCGTTCGCTCCGGCCAAAGAGAAGCCGACCTTGCCAAAGTCCTTGCCCTCTGAACAAGTTCAGACCGGCGGATTTGGTGATCCCAACGGTGTCAAGGGCCATGGCGACACAAAGAGCCAGGCAACGATCGCATCGCTAGGATCTTTCGATATGCCCAGCGGTCCAGGGTACGGAAATGGTACAGGTGGTGCTCACGGCAAAGCAGGCATTGTTGCTCCGTCTGGCTTCGATCAAAAACCAGGCGCATCAGTCTCCACCGCAATAGTCCATGCTTCCCTGCGCGAGACTGGCAAACCAGTGGAGATTCTTGGCCGCGCCAGACCGGACTACACCGAAGAAGGCCGTAAGCTCGGCATCCAGGGAGAAGTCTTACTTCGGGTCCGATTTGCCGCTTCCGGTCAAGTCTGCGTACTCAACGTGGTTCAAGGTTTGGGTCACGGACTTGACGAGCAGGCCGAACGCGCTGCCGAAAAGATCAAATTTAAACCCGCCGAGAGTAACGGACAACAAGTGGATTCAGTAGCAATAGTCCACGTCATTTTTGAACTAGCATCCTAAGGGGGACAGTTTTATGAAAACGCCGTTCAAGTTTCTTCGAGGCATGCCAGTCGTATCGTTGATACTACTGGCCGGGCTCGCCATTTCAGCCTCCGGTCAGACGACCGACAGCCTTAACTCCGTCAGTCTTGCGGCTCGCAGCGCCGCAGGCGGAAGCTCGGTTGAAGGACGAGTCACCCTCTCTGGCCCCACCACAGAAGACATCGAAGTCTCCCTTGCGGCAGACCCAGTGACCGCGGCCAGGGTCCCATCCAGCGTGACGATCAAAGCTGGCGAGACCAGCGCCACGTTCACCGTGACCACCATACTGAGCCAGACGGCAATAGGCGGGGACGACACCGCAGTAAGCATTTACGCCAACTACGGTGTGACCAAACATGCGAACCTTACTGTCCTCGCGCCAGTCTCCTTCGACAGAATGATCGACAAGGTGATCGCGCGAGAACATTCCTTCATCGACAACGTCAAGCAATATCACCCGTTGGCCGAAACTTACATTCAGAACATGCAGGAAGACAAGGAACATAATGTCAGGCCCACTGCTGATACTTACTTCCTGGGGCGGCTGGATTTGAAGGACACTACCAGCGACGAAGTATTCCAGAAGGACAAGTCCGGCAACAAAATGCACCGCTTCCTTTCACCGTTCGAGACCCTGGGGAAGAATGCTTTCACACGCCATTACGTGCCAGCCGGATTCGCCAACATGGCGATAATCGACCGCGACTTCAAGAAAGATAACTACTACTTCACTTTTGTGAGGCAGGAGTTTCTGGGAGAAGTGCGATGCATCGTCGTCGATGTGCAACCCAGGGAAAAGGCTCACCAGGGATCGTTCGTAGGGCGCATCTGGGTCGAGGACCACGACTTCAACATCGTCCGCTTCAACGGTACGTATTCCAACAAGTCGAACTACGACTCCTATTTTCATTTTGACAGTTGGCGCATGAACATGCAGCCGGGGATCTGGCTGCCCTCCCAGATTTACAGCGAAGAAACATCGCGCAAGCGTGATCTTCCGCCGTTCATCCAGCCTCGCTTTAAAGCACAGACGAAGTTCTGGAATTACGACGAAGTGCACATTAAACATCAATCCGAGTTCACAGATGTCCGGGTCGATGTGGCCGATGACCATGCTGAAGCAGTCCGAGCACAAGCTCCCCCGCTGGAAGCACAGCGTAACTGGGAGAGGCTCGCCGAAGACAATGCTATTGATCATCTACAGAAGACAGGTCTCATAGCTCCTCCGGGGCCTCTCGACAAAGTACTTCAGACTGTGGTCAACAATCTGAGCATCACTAATAACTTAGACATCATCCCCGAGGTACGTTGCCGGGTGCTTCTCACCACGCCGCTCGAATCGTTCACCATCGGCCACACCATCGTAATCAGCCGCGGTTTAATCGACGTGCTGCCTGACGAAGCTTCCTTGGCAATGGTCCTTTCCCATGAACTGGCGCACATTGCTCTGAATCACAGGATCGATAGCAAGTTTGCCTTCAACGACCGATTCTTTTTCCCGGAGCCGTCTACATTCCAACGCATGGACTTTGAGCGCAGCGCGCTCGACGAGCAAGCGGCGGACAAGAAGGCGATTGAACTGCTCAATAACTCGCCGTACAAAGATAAACTAACCTCCGCGGGATTGTTCTTACGTCAGATTCAAGACCGCGCGCAGGTGCTTCCTAACTTAATTCGTCCGCATTTTGGCAACCCGCTGACCGGCAAAAATACGATTCGACTGGCAACTGTAGCCACCGCTGCCCCAAAGCTGGAAAACAAGGTCGATCAGATAGCAGCTCTGTCGCTCGGTGCTCGAGTCAACCTGAATCCGTGGAGCAATCAGATTGAAATGATGATTTCCAAGCCCGTGACGCTGTTGAGCCCGGCGGACAAGATGCCGCTCGAAGTCACCCCGTTTTCCCCCTACTTGACCAGAATGTCCACCAAAGCGACTGACTTCTCACAGTCAGCCAACGTCGTGGAGGTAAACAAGTAAGGGACGGCTCATTGAAAGAGACGATTCATTCCGCACCGCTTCGCGGTAATCCTGGTTGGCCGCCGCTGGCACCATGATCTCGGCAGCGGTCAGTGGGTCGGTGCTTCACCTCGGGTTCAGTGCTCGCCCGCCTTCCACGCCGGCAGCCAGCAGAAATGGGAGAAGACGAGCCATACAAGGAACCTTGCCTCAGGATAGAGTCCTTCGCCGCGGGGTACGCGGCGAACGCTCGCCCATTCTCTCGTTTTGGCGAAAAACCGGGTCGCCCTAGAAAGCACCTGCTCATTCGCAGGAAGGTCGTGTAGTCATGCGATTCCTGCTGGATCGTGGGAAAATTCACGCACCAGATATTCCAGCGTCGTACAAATCCCGAGTCTTAGGCCTCCCGTACTCCCGTAACCCGCCAGCCGGTGCGCCCGCCTCCAGCCGTGTGTATATTTGAAAATGATTTGTGCTCCTGCTCGAAAACATTCCGCTTGCGCCGCTGACCACCATCAAAATCGGAGGCCCGGCGAGGTATTTCGTCGAGGCCAGCAACATTGGTGAAGTGCAGGAGGCGTTTTCATACGCACGCTCGCGCGATCTCCCTCTATTTGTTCTCGGCGGCGGCAGCAACCTGGTGATCGCCGACGCCGGTTGGCCCGGGCTGGTGCTGAAAATCGCGATTCAAGGCATTAACCAAGTCCAGCGCAGCAGCCACGATGAAGACGGCAGGATTCTGTTCGACGCCGGCGCCGGCGAATCCTGGGATAAGTTCGTCTCGCACACCGTAATGGCGCGTTGCGCTGGCGTCGAATGCCTGAGCGGCATTCCCGGCAGCGTGGGCGGCACGCCGGTGCAGAACGTCGGAGCCTACGGGCAGGAAGTGTCCGAGACCATTGACTCAGTGCAAGTTCTCGACGCGAGAGACGGTCAGGTGCGCGAGCTGTGCCCCGAAGCTTGCGGGTTCAGCTACCGCTCCAGCATCTTTAACACCACGGACCGCGGACGATTCATCGTTCTCCGCGTCACTTACGCGCTCATTCCCGAGGGCAAACCGTGTATCGCTTACGCGGACCTCAAGAGCCACTTCGAGGACCGCGAAACGCCACCGAATCTCGCCGAAACGCGCGAGGCTGTGCGCCATATCCGTGCGCTCAAGGGCATGCTCATCTCTCCCGGAGACTCGGATTGCCTGAACGCCGGCTCGTTCTTCAAGAACCCCGTGCTTTCGGAAGAACAGCATGAAGATCTGAAGCAGCGCGCCGCCGCGCGAGGATTAACCCTGCCCAGCTATCCCGCACTCGAAGCCCGAAAGAAAGTTTCGGCAGCCTGGCTGGTCGAGCGCTCTGGATTCGCCAAAGGATTCGGCTTCGGCCGCGTCGGCATTTCCACCCGCCACGCGCTGGCGATCGTCAATCGCGGCGCAGCTACAGCCGCCGATGTCCTCGCGTTGAAAGAACAGATCCAGCATCGCGTGGAAGAAATCTGGGGCGTCCGCCTGGAACCCGAACCAGTCATGGTGGGCTTCTAAACTTCACAAGTTCACGTGTTGGGTCTTCGGCGTTAGGTCTTAGGCGAAACGCTAATACCTAATACCTGAGACCCCTCCCTGCAAGCAACCTCTCCGCAAGCGTTCCTTCCAAGAAAAACCTGAACAAACCAGACGGTTCGCCGGTCTTTATGAATGAGGTCAGGCATTTGGTGGCGCAAGAGACAATCCTGAGCGAGGGCGTGACATTGCCGCGCAGTCAAGACGGGAGTCAAGACCGCAGTCAGGATGAAGCTCTCGAAGATCTTGTCCGGCAGCACTCGCGGCTTGTTTACCGCATCGCCTATGCCGCTCTCAGAAGCCATCACGATGCCGAGGACGCCACCCAGGAAACGTTTCTCCGCGTGCTGCGCTACAGTCGCAGGCTGGCAACGGTCGATGATCCGAAGACCTGGCTGGCGAGGATCGCCTGGCGAGTGGCGGTCGACCGGAGCAAGCGGAGCAGCCGCAAGCCCGAGATTCCGCTCGAGGACTACGAGGGGCGGTCGGTGGAAGTGCCTTCAGCAGACGCGTCGGCAGATCAGGCGATGCACGGTTTGCAGGTCGGCGCCCTGCTGGAACGATTGATTGTAGCTTTGCCGCAGAAGCTGCGCGAACCGCTGATCTTATCGACAGTGGAGGAAATGTCGCCGCGAGAGGTTGCTGCGACGCTGGGGATTAATGAGTCAGCAGTGCGGTCGAGAGTGTTTCGGGCCCGGCAGATCCTGCGAGAGAAGTTGGCGGAACGCGGGAAGTTGAGGTCGCAAGCATGACAGAAAGCAATCACCGGCAAGACGGCCAGAATCAGGCAAATTTGAATAACAACGCGCTCGACCACCAACTCGATGCAGCGCTGGCGAAGTTCGCGACGGTCGAGCCGAGAGCTGGCCTGGAGGAGCGCATCCTGGCCAATCTGCGGATCAAACAGAAGCGTCCAGCGGAGCGCTGGTGGCGATGGCCGGCAGTAGCCGCGCTGGCTGCGATGATTATGCTGACCTTATTTCTGGCATTGAGGTCGCGGAAGCCAACTCAGAACATCGCCGTACAATACCCACCAGTTCCGGCGCAGAGGAATAAATCTACTGGGACGCAAATTGCGAACCATAGCGAAAGCGGCTCGATTCGGCCTCACGGGCAATCAGGACGACGGCTCAAACCACGTGCGTTCAGCGCAGCAACGGTTGCTGTTAACTCGCCGAAGCTTGATCAGTTTCCTTCACCGCAGCCGCTGAGCGAGCAGGAGACAATCCTGACGCACTACATCAGGAACTATCCGGAGCACGCCGCGTTGATCGCCCAAGCGAGAACCGAGGAACTGCGGCGGGACAGCGCAGAAGAGATGAGCGAGCCTGCCTCCGCTGACAATGAGACTTCAGATTCACGGAACAAGTAGCGGTATCAGCACAAACAAAGGAGAATTACGAATGTTCAAGAAAATGATTGCAGCAGCACTGTTTATCACCTTCATGGCTGGAGGAATCGGCAAGGCATCGGCCCAGGGCTCGAGCCCATCGAAGGCCGCGCCCGAGACTGAGAAGACCGTAAACGCTTATCGCCTCGACTTTTCCGTCAACGAGTTCGAAGACGGCAAGAGGATCAATGGGCGGCAGTACTCGATGAATCTCAATGCCGATGACGCCAACGAGATTAAGATTGGCACGCGCGTTCCGGTCGAGTCCAAGCAAGGGGAGTTTCAGTACCTTGATGTGGGCACCAATATCTGGTGCAGGATCGGGGAGCGAGCCAATGGTCTACCCCTGTCGGTGCGGGCGGAAATCAGCAACTTCGCGATGCCCGACCAGCAAGCGCAGCAGGCGCGTCCGGTACTGCGCCAACTATCCATCAGAGCCAGCACCGTGGCGCAACTGGGAAGGCCGACAGTGGTGGGTAGCGTGGACGATCCCAATTCCAAGCGGCAGTTTCAACTCGAGGTGACGGTGACAAAGTTGAAGTAGGTCGTGTGGGCACGGGCGACTTGTATGGGCGCGGGCGGCTCGCCCGCGCCCATTCCTCCGGCGCAACCCTCGGTCCGGTTCACTCCCCGGATCTTTTCTTCCCTTCCTTCATCTCATCGTTCATCATTTTCCGCAGCTCCCGATTGATCCGTGTCTGGTAGCCGCACCCTGATTTGGACTGCATGTACAAGTTTTCCAATTGAAATATTTAACACTCAAACTGCGACTCGTCCGCACCAGTCAACAAACCAAAGGCAACCGACGGCGCCGCCCCGGTTCGTGACCCCGGTTTCTCGATTATGACTCCAGGCGATAGGGCAGGGTGCAACGATCCGGCTCCGGCGGCGCCTCAACTTACTCATCGGCAAGTTTTGCCGCCTGCTTAAATATCTTCACAAACATTTCGCGCGTCAGCTTTCCCGTCTGCGTGTTCTGATTCGAAGGATGATAAGAGGCCAGTAACACTTTACCCTCGGGGAACCGGTAACTGGCGCCATGTTTGAACAGATAAGCTTGTTTGCTGAAGGGGGTGCCCCAACCTTCCGCGTTCTTTGCGGAAGAGCCTGCCCTGAGCTTGTCGAAGTGGTGGGCGATAGCACGCCGTTTCACATAGTTCAGATAAGCATCGAAGCCAATCTTACCGAGCGCGACCACAACCTTTACTTTCTCTAATCCCGCGAGTTCGCGGTCAAGAAAACGTGAACACTCCAACAGCTCTTGAGGAAGCGGCTTGTTGGCGGGCGGAGCGCAGCGGACCGCGGCAGTGATGTAGAGATCTCTCAGCGTGAGTCCGTCGTTGCGGTCGGTGGCGTTGGGCTGGCTGGCAAATCCGGTTTCATAGAGTACCGGGAACATGAACTTGCCGGAGGCATCGCCGGTAAAGGGGCGTCCGGTGCGGTTGGAGCCGTGCGCGCCGGGAGCCAGGCCCATGATCAGCACCCGCGCCTCGGGATCGCCGAACCCGGGCACGGGCTTGCCCCAGTACTCACAGTCGCGGTAAGCGCGGCGCTTCTCGCGGGCCACCTGCTCGCGGTAGGCGACGAGGCGCGGGCAGCGCGCGCAGGCGACGACTTCGCGGTTGAGAACAGTTAGCCACTTGGGATTGTTATATGTCATATTTGCTTATAGTTATTGTCTTGCGGCCGCTTCGAACTCGAATTCGTAAGGATATTTTTCAAGGGCGGCCGGGGTCAAGCGAAGGACGCGGCGTCAAGGCCAAAAAAGGCGCGAGTCCCAGGACTGGACCCGCGCCGACTTTTAATGCCCCAGCGCCGCTACAGCGTGACGCTGAGCACGATGTTAACCCCAGGGTACATTGGGTTGCACAGGTAATAAACGCCGTCTATTTCGACAACATAAACGTTCTGCGTGTAGAGCCAATTGCTCGGCCACGGGTCAGAGACCCCGAACCAATAGCCGCCGTATTGGAAGCGGTGGTTGCGGTAATCGCCTTCGCTGACTCGAAAGCTGTGTTCGCGTCCGAAGTTGGCTTTGTAACGGTCGTCAGGAATGCGGCCACCACTGGCGTGCTGTTCCTGCTTCTCGGGTCTAGCCTCCTGCGTGCGCGGCTGCTCTTGTCTTGCGTTGTTTTCCGTAGGCCTGGTATTTTTTTCCGGTTGCGCGTTCTTGTCTTCCTGTTTGCTGTTCCTTTCAGTTTGCGCGTTCTTTCCTTCCGGCTTTGTGTTCTTCTCCTGCTGCTTCCCTTCCGGCTTTGCGACTTTCGCTGGTTGCCCCTTTTTCTCGTTTTCGGCAGGCTTGGCTTTTTGCTCTTCCTGCTCGCGCTGATCCTGGGTGAACGCCGGAGTTGCCGCTCCGAGCGCTAAAGATAGAACTGCTGTGCTGATTACTCCTACCAGTTTCATGGGTGTTGTGCCTCCATCGTCGATTGGTTGCGTAGCTTGTTTCTTACTGCAAGCTGCCTGTGGTTGCGTTGACCGGGCTGCCAATGGCTTCGCCGGACACGAGAAGTTCCACTCGCCGGTTCTGCTGCCGGCCAGTCGAGTTGTCGTTGGTAGCTACCGGCAAGGTGTTGCCGAAGCCCCTGGCGCTGACTGAATTGGTGGATACGCCTTCTTGCACGAGGTAATCGCGCACTGAGCCGGCGCGGTTCTCGGACAAGGTCTGGTTCATGGCATCGCCGCCGACGTTATCGGTGTAACCGCCGACTGCAATGTTGAGCCCAGGATAGGCGAGCAGGATGCCGGCCACCTTCGCCAGTTTCTCGCGCGCGCCCGGCTTCAACGAGTACTTCCCGGTGTCAAACAGAACATCGGACATGCTGACGATGAGCCCGCGCGCGCTGTCGCGAGTCTGCAGAATGGAATTCAACTGCTCGGACAATTTGGCGCGCATGGCGGCTTTGTCCGTATCCGCTTGTTGCGCGTTCAATTGCGCCTGCTGTGCTGCGAGGCGGGATTGCTCCGCATCCGCTTGCGCTGCCGAAAGTGCGCTTGCGGATGAAGCCTGGTTGTCGGCCATGTCAGCTCGAGCTTGCGCGCTCGCAGCCTGGGCATCGGCGGCATCGTTGCGCGCCCGGGCTGCGTCGGACTCTGCCTGGGCCCTGGCGTCCTGTGCATTTGCCGTATCCGCTTCCGCCTGGCGCTTGGCTTCTCGCGCGCTCAACGTGTCGGATTCTGCTTGCTGTTTCTGCCGCATCGCGTCATCCGCCTGATCCTGCGATCTGGCCTGCGCGTCGGCTGAATCCTGGCGTTCAATCGCCAGACGCACGTCGTCCATCTTCTTGACCGCGATCTCGCGCGCATCTTCCGCCGTTTGCACGGCCTCGCGGGCGATTGCGATCAGGGGTTTTTTGTCGACATGCTGTCGTATGGCGTATTCATCCGCCTGATCCATCAACTGCACTGCATGCTTGTAGCTGGACCTGGCATACTGCTCGGCCCCTTCGGATTGAGCGATGCGCAGCGCATTCCTCGCCTCGAAGAATTCCAGCGGCAACTTGGCATTCATGACCACCGGATCGAACTTGTAACCGGTCGGAATGTAGCCGCCGCGCTCCATCAGTTCGTACTTTGCATTCACCGCTTCGGTGGTTCCCTTCGTATCCTCGCGAACCACATTCTCGAGGATCACCGAATTGCTGGGCTGCCGCACCGCATAATATGGCTCCGCGGTAACGATCAAGGCGAAGGCCTGAAGGTCGGTGCTCACTTGCAACTTGCTGCGATGGTTGTCACCGACCAGCACTTCGCCCAGGTTTATGGCGCGGCCCTCGGGCGAAATCGCCCACAAAACGTAGGTGAGATACTCATTGCCGAATGTTGTTGGCCTCTGCAGGTCGCCAAATTCGGCGTTGATGACGATCGATCCGCGGTGGCTGTTCACCTGGGCTACGCCATTGGCGGAGGGCATCAAGTCGGTCCCGATGAAATCCACCTTGGAGTTTCCGCTGCGATGCTTGTAGTTGACCGCTCGCACGCTGCGGCTGACGACAACTACGCGGAACGTGGGCGTCGAACTCATATGCTCGACTTCCACCGTGGTTTGATTACTGGTCTGAGCTGCTGCCGGCAAACTCAGTGCGACCGCGACCGCGAACAACAATTTTGTCTTCACACTAATCTCCTTGTGGCAAGTACCTGCCTCCCTCTAGCTTCCTCTAGAGTTTGGGTTTCGTAACGTGTTTTTGTGATTTGTTGCGCCGATCTCATCCTTTTCCGAGTCGGATGCCAGAAAGGGAATGAAACAGCCCAAAAATATTCAGCAGCCATAGGACTACAGCTATGACCACGACGCCGTTGAGAATTGACTTGATGGACGACTGCATGGGGATGAACCGATTCACCAGCCACAGAAGAACACCCACCACCACCAGAACTTCCAGGAGTTGAATTAAAGGCATGATCTTTGACCTTTCTTTTGCAGGCTAACTGCTCTCATCCGCCTGAGGTGTTGCCTGGATTCAATGCTCGAAAGCTCTTAGGGTCGAATCGTGTCCGCCGCAGGTTCGGGGCGGACACGCGGATGAAGACTGCCGATTGGCTGGATGTGGTCGTCCCTTGCCGAGACTTGACTGGTCCGGCCCTCAACGACCTAAGAATGAGAACTGCGAATCAGCGTCCGCGGTTCCCGTCTGCACACTCAGGATAGTCACAGAATGACAGGCGCCGGCTCTAATGTCTGAGCAAGATAGCTCACATGCGGGGATTAGGGTTTCGTAGCGCTGGCGTCTCGCCGGCCCGAAGCGACAGCCGCCGCAACGGCGCCGCTACGAAGTCTCACATATCCCGGGCCCGCTGCCGGCGCTCGCACATTCCGTTGGCATCCAGCCAGCTCAGTAGAGAGCGCACGCTGGCCCGGGCCAGGGCAATGGCGCAGTCGGCGGCTCCGTAGTAGATATTGAGAGTGTCGCCATCGGCGTCCATCGTATATCCGCAGGGGAACACGACATCGTCAACGTCACCGTGGCGCTCGTACTCCGCCTCCGGCCCAAAGATCCACGGATCGCCTCGCAGTAGGCATTTCTCCGGATTCTCCAGGTCGAACAGCGCCACCCCCAGCCGGTACAAACAGCCCGAAGGCGTGTGCCGCACTCCGTGATAGAGCACCAGCCATCCTCGGGAAGTCTCAATGGGTGGAGGCGACAAACCGATTTTGTTGGCATCCCACCAGGCCCCGCGGCGCGCCTCCAACATAAGCCGGTGCCTGCCCCAATGGCGCAGGTCAGGGGAGTAAGAAATCCAGATGTGCGCTCCGAGGTTGGTGGCTGGCCGATGAATCAGCGCCCAGTATCCGTTGATTCTTCGGGGCAGCAGCGCGGAGTCCTTGTCGTCCGGCGGCATGATTACGCCGTAGCGTTCGAAGGTCCGAAAATCTTTGGTGAGAGCCAGCGATACTCCGGGACCGCCTCGGGAATACGACGTGTACGTGACTACATGTTGCTGCAGTTCGGGCACAAAAGTGATGCGCGGATCTTCGATGCCCCAGATTTCTTCGGGAAAATCCTTCGGGCTTGGCATCAATGTCGGTTCGCTGTCAATTTGCCATCCATCGACGCCGTTTGCGGAGCGCGCGGCGCACAGGTGTGACAATCCCCGCCGGTCTTCCACGCGGCAAAGCAGCAAGGTAGTGCCATCCGCCAGCATCGTCGCTCCCGCATTGAACACGCTATTAATGGAGTAGGGCCAGTCCTTGCTGGTCAGGATCGGGTTGCCAGGATGCCGGAGAAGCAACGGCTCGAAGCGAGTATCCGGAGGACTAATTATGTTTTGTGTGGGCATGGTCATGAAGGGTTTTCCATTTGTTCTTCCTCGTGCAGGGAACGCATTTCCAGAAGTGCCATCAAGAACGATAGTGTCGATTCCGCGCCCTGGTTCTGATTGGCCCGGTCGGGATGAAGACCGTCGCGGCAACCGCCCGTGAGGGTGTCATACAGCGGAACTTGCAGATCGTTGTCGCCGAGAAACCAGTTAAAAGCCGACCAGGCCCGGTCACGCCACAGGCGGTCACGGGTTACGCGGTACGCCTGCAGGCACGCAGAAACCGCGCCGGCCGCTTCAATCGGCTGCTGATCAAAGCGGGCTTTTTCACCACCCTGACGATAAAAGCCTTGCGACCCGATGGGTACGAAGTGGCCGTTGGTTTCGCAACGTTGAGTTTCCGTAAGCCAGTCCAGCGATTCCAGACCGGCAGAGACCATAGGATCATCCGCGCAAGCTGACCCCACCAGCAGCAGGGCCTGGGGCAACCTCGCGTTCCCGTAGGCCACAACGTCTTCGTACCATTTCCAGTCCGGGCGCCGGATCGACCCATACATTTCCAGCAATCGCCGGGCAAGCACGGATCTTACTTTCTGCGCGTCCCTGTCGCCGGCATAGGAGTTCAGGTATTCCTGAATTCCGAGCAGGGCGTACGCCCAGGCGCGTGGGCTTCTGAATTCCATCACTGCGGGCAGCGAGAATTCGAACAAACGCCCGGCAGCGTTCCTCAATCCCTGATCGCTGGACCGCCCCAGCACAGTTCCGAGTCCCCACAACGCGCGCCCATGACTGTCTTCTGATCCCTCAGCCTCGTTCCAGCGCCGATCATAGGCGAGGAAGTTTCTGAATCTACCTTTCGCTGGATTAAACGCATGTTCCAGAAACGACAAATACCGGCACGAGGAATCCGAGGGCACGGAATTTGTAGCAACTGGTTCGCTCACGACAGGTTGCTTGTTGTCCATTTGTTCCAGCAGCACTGCGAGAACAAGCGCGCGGGCATTATCGTCAGTGGTATAGCCTTCCCCAAGGTTCGGGACGGTGAAGATCGCGTGCTGCAACATTCCCGTGTCATCGGTCAGCCGGTGCAGGTGATCCAGTTTCAACGTAGTCATCTGATTCAGAGATTTGTGAATCGCACGGGCGGAGAACTGAACATGCGGGGCTTCCATCCGGTCGCTGCGCACTCGCGAAAAGCTTTCCATGTAGCCCTGCGCTACTCTCTTCCAGACCATTTCCCGCGCGAACAGATAAGCCCGTTTCCGCATGGCGTGCCGGATCGCGGGGGTATCCAGGAGTTCAATTGTCTTTTGCGCGATAGCGTCGGGATTCTGGAAAGGAACCAGAGCGCCCCGGCGGTCGTCCAGCAACTCAATCGCGTGCCAATACGGAGTCGAGATGATCGCCTTGCCGGCACCAAGCGCATATGCGAGCGTCCCGGAAACGACCTGCGCCTCATGGCGATACGGCGTGATGTATATGTCGGCTGCGCCAATGAACTCAACCATCTCTTCGGGAACGACGAAGCGGTTATGGAAGATCACTTGCGATTCCACTCCCATTTCTTTTGCCAACGCCTGCAGGCTGTCTCTATACTTGTCGCCCTCGCGGCGGAGTATGTGAGGATGAGTCGCGCCCGCAACCATGTAAACAACATTCTTGTGTCTGGATAAAATCTGGGGCAGCGCCTGGATCACGTTCTCTATTCCCTTATTCGGTGAAAGCAGGCCGAACGTGAGTAGAACCGCTTTCCCTTCCACCCCGAATCTGTCTTTATAGAAATTCGGATCGAGGAATGGCAGGTCCGGAACCCCGTGCGGAACCATGTCGATCTTGCTGCCGGGAACCTTGAAGATTTCCTGCAAGAACTGGGATGAGAGCTGGCTCATGACGATCAGGCGATCCGACAACTCCACGATCTCTTTCATCACCGTAAGTTGCTCAGGGCTGGGCTCACGCAGGACCGTATGCAACGTGGTCACGACCGGCATTTTCAACTGGCGCAGCAGATGCAAAATATGGCTACCGGCCGGACCTCCGAAGATTCCATACTCGTGCTGCAGGCACACCATGTCGATATTGTTGAAGTTCAGAAACTCAGCCGCCTGCTGGTACGAAGTCAGGTCATCCTGCGTCAGGGACCACCGCACCCGCGGAGGATAGTCATATCCTTCCTCGGTGTCGTTGACCGGGAGCGCCAGCAGTCGAGCTGTACCGTACTCTGCGGAAATGGCTGCGCACAAGTCCGTGGTGAACGTGGCAATTCCACATTGCCGCGGAAGATAGTTTCCGATCACCGCAATCCGACTGGGCAGCGACGGTTTCGCACGCGACCGCGCACGGGCCGCGGTTGCCGCTCGCGCGAGTGGGTGTGAACTGACGAGTTCCAGGGCGCTACTTGGAAACGCTGTGATGGGTATCGCCATTTTCCCTGTTTCTGGTGAGCATAGTTGCCGCAAGAGGCCCTTTTACAGGAGCGGACGCAAGCGAGCAACGAAGATGACTATTAAGGTTGTCTCTTTCGAGTATTCAACGAAAGGGACACGCAAACTGGTCAAAATTGATCAGCGCATACCCTTGCCGCGGTGCATCATGCGGCTATGAAGGCCAAGAAAGACCCGGCGCTGGCAGTTCGTTGCCCCACTTGCGGCGCCAAGCCGGGAGAGCGATGTGAACTCAGCACCGGCCAGCCCCGGAGCGCGCCGCACCGGGACCGGCGACTGGAAGCCTCCGAGAACTAGCCGGCCCGCGCTTCCGGTTTCTGGAAAACTGTGCAGAATAGCTCACTTTTGGAGTGCCCTCCGTCCTATAATTTATTGCTATGAGGTCGTCTGCGGCATCCATGAAAAACCGCGGATTCAATCCCACCACGTTCCTCGCCACCATGGGCGCTGGCAGGAAGATCCTGTCTCTTGCCAAAAAGGAGGCTATCTTCGCGCAGGGCGACGCGGCAGACGCAGTGTTCTATGTTCAGAAAGGCAAAGTAAGGCTCACCGTCGTATCCAAGATTGGCAAAGAAGCGACCATCGCCATCGTAGGTGAGGGAAACTTCTTCGGCGAGGGTTCCCTGGCAGGCCAGCTTCTGCGCATGGGCTCCGCCGCGGCCATGACGGATTGTGAGGTTCTGCGCGTCGATAAGAAAACCATGATCGATGCGCTTCACCGCGAGCCCACTTTTTCTGAGATGTTCGTGGCTTACCTGCTGGCGCGCAATATCCGTTACGAAGAGGATCTGGTCGACCAACTTTTCAACTCCAGCGAAAAAAGGCTCGCCCGCGTCCTTCTATTGCTGGCTCATTTCGGTAAGGAGGGGATTCCTGAGACGGTCGTCCCCAAGATCAGCCAGGAGACTCTGGCCGAAATGGTGGGAACCACACGCTCGCGAGTCAGCTTCTTCATGAACCGCTTCAGGAAATTGGGCTTCATCCACTATGCCGGCGGAGAAGAAGGCGGCCTGCAGGTCCATAGCTCTCTGTTGAACGTCGTTCTGCACGATTAAGCGCTTCCGCTATACAGTGGACGACGCAATTCCGATCTAGGCATTTGCTCCTCCCTTCCGTCCGGAACTGAGCAAATTTGAACAGAATTGCAGGAAACCTGCTTGTATACATAACCTGCATGCCTACCCAAAGAACTCTACTCTGCATCCACAAAAATCCAACTCAAATGGGTTCGTTAAGGGAACAAGGATACGACGTGGTCACCGCCACCAATGGGTCCGAAGGCCTGCGGCTTTTTATGTCACGGCCCGTCGATGCAATTGTGCTGGAATACCATCTGGGCCTTCTCGATGGCGCCTGCGTAGCCGGTGCTATCAAGCAGGTCCGGCCCGAAGTTCCGATTGTCATGCTGACCGACAACCTTGATTTGCCCGACGGCGCTTTGAAGTCCGTGGACGCAATCGTGACCAAAGCCGACGGAGCGCATTTGCTTTGGGCAACCGTCCACTTTGTGCTGAATGCCAAGACGGCCGGGCCTGAGAAAGAAACACCTCAGACCGCAGCGCACTTGCGACTTACCGCCAGATCAGAGAAGGGGCCGGCACGGCGGCATAAACCTTGCGAAGGTAAGGATGACGACGCCCGCCCGTTTCCGCCAAGAGTCTGGAGAAGCATCCGCAATGGAGGCCTCCAGTTTTGATCCTCTTCATTTTGATCGTCTGCAGTGGATCGGCAATTCAATCCTGCTAAAGTTGGCTTGCGCGCTTTTTCCATGTATGAGTCGGCACGCAGGCCGGTAATTGAAAAATTAAACCGCGCTTCGCCGTCCGCCGATTAAGTTGATGACCAGGACCACCAGAGCTACCACAAGCAACAGGTGAATTAGCCCTCCCGCTACATGCAGGCTGAAGCCTAGCAGCCACAGAATCAGAAGCACTACAAAAATTGTCCAAAGCATGTCAATCTCCTCTTTTCATCCTTGTTTTGCATCCTTGCGCTCAAGCGGAAGACCCCTGAGCGGCTTCCCGCACTCCAGACACAATCGTTTCGACCGCGGTGTGATTAACCCGCAAAACGGACACATCCGCTGTGATCCGTACTCTTGAACCGGTGACTTGGGTCTCGCCAACAACTTCATGAATGAATCGGTAATCTGCGCAATCCACGCACTAAAGCTTCTGCGCAGCCCACGAGCCATCGATCTACCTCCGCTCTTCATCTCTAAATGTCTTGCCCAAGACGGAGACAATTTGCTCACCGCTGAGGCAGCCGGAGTGCTCACGCGAAAACGTCTCACGGAATCGCTCTCCCGCAAGTCAACCATGACAGGCCAAGGCAGAGGATGCTGTGCAAGATTGCTCATATATTGGAGAAAACTCTCAACCGGCCAATTGACGGTTACGAGGGGAAGTGAGCAATCCAGACCATCTATTCTTTCTCGCATAAGCGATCATGGGATAGAGCCGAGCAATTCCTCTCACTCTTTCAGGTCCCCTGAACTAAGTCAGCCATCTGAAGTCCTCCCCCTTAGTTCACAGCTCCGAAAGGAACAATCTCATGAGAAAAACAATTTCACTTTTGTTGATGAGCTTAATGGGCATGGTTGGAACTTATGCATTTGCCGGCTCAGCCCGGGAAGATGCGGTCGAGCGCATGCAAAAATCCGTAGAAGTTCTGCAGTCGATCATGTCAACTCCCGACAAAGGCATTCCGGAAGAAGTGTTGAACGGCGCAAAGTGCATGGTCGTAGTGCCGAACTTGATCAAAGGCGGCTTCATCTTTGGTGGTAAGCATGGACGCGGCGTAGCTTCCTGCCGCACGCAGGAAGGCTGGAGTGCTCCCGCATTCGTCTCCGTCGGCGGCGGCAGCTGGGGATTGCAGATCGGCGTCGAAGGCGTGGACCTGGTTATGCTGGTCATGAACGACCGTGGCTTGCAGCATCTGCTCTCGAGCAAGTTCGAAATGACCGGTGAAGGCTCGGTTGCAGCCGGCCCGGTAGGCCGTCATACTTCCGCCGGCACTGACATTCTAATGAACACTGAAGTCCTGACCTACTCGCGCTCGAAAGGCATTTTCGCAGGCTTGACCTTGGAAGGCGCTGTAGTTGAACAGGACAACGACTCCACGCGCGCCATTTACGGCCACCACATGATGTTCCGCAACATCTTGTCAGGCAAGGCTACAACCCCCCGCAGCGGGGACGCGTTTGTGAAGGCCGTGTCCCAGGCAGGTCACCAGGCGCACGTGGCCGAAGCAAGAGAAGACGACCGACAGTAATCGCCTCGGAACGCCATTAACGGGCGGGATTCACAGCTGACCGGAGCCGCACAGGCTTCCGGTCAGCTTTATTTTGCGCCAATGTTCGGGTTCGCTTTTGACCTGCGGCGGGCATATTGTTATACATCTCTTCACGAGGCCGTTAAGACGCGCGGCAAGCCGTTGCGTCATCCTGATGTGGCACCGGACAGCACGGAGGACTTTGAATGGGCGCCCGGAACAATCTAGTGGGGCTTATCTTCTTGATGGCGGTGCTGGCGTTCACTGTATTCGCAGCGAAGCGACTGCTCTTCCGTCCCCCGACGCCAGATCCGGTCGCGGCGTTGCTGGAAAAGGGTAAGCCGCCCGCAAAACCCGCGCAGCCAAAACCCTCTGCCGCGGTGCCCGCACCGTCCTCTGCGCGACCGTCCTCCGCAGCCCCGGCGCCGAAGTCTAATGGGCAAGTCCAAGTGTCGGCTCCGGCCGCGGGTGGCACCGTGGCCAGCGCGAAGAAAGAACCATTCCCGGCGGCCAAGGGCGCTGTAACCACAACTGGAGATCATCGTTCTGAAGATCATCGTTCTGAGGATCATCGTCCCCAACTGCGGTTGGAGTCCGGCGCCCACTTATGGATTCGCGTAACCGCATTCAACCGCAAGCCGGATGGCAACTTTATCTTCCGGGGAACCTTGTTGCAGCCGGTTGAGCTGGCAAATGCAAATCAGCTCGATCAGGGCACAGAGTTGACCGGGTCCGGGATGGTGAACGAAGGCCACGTCACAGTTTTGGTGAAGGCGATTCCAGGTCGGAGGAGCAAACTACGCTCTGCTGCAGCGTGACGCGAGTGGATCAAACAAGCGTTCCGGAACCGGACTGGCGGTCGAACTCGATCCCGGCAAACTGCTGGAAGTGTGGCTCGCAAGCTCGTCGGTTTATCGGAAAACTCCCTGAAAATAAATTTGCCGAGGCTGCTCGAGATTCCGGCTCTCCGACGCCAGCATCAGCCTTGAGATGGGGTGCCCCCTCCCCCTCGGTCTATTGGAATCATCGTTTTGGCGCGAAAATGCGAAATAATCCATGGGGCACAATCACTTGCGGGCAAAATCTTGATGTCAAAGAACTTGCAGGTCGGAAACTTGGGTCCCATAGACCCAAAACGGAACAATGCGGTTTCCGCGCACCGTCACGGCCTCGATCATCATTGCGCAAGTTTGATCATGGCACAAGGTCAGATGTCACATGGAGGCTGTGGAAAGATTTGAGAAAGGGTGAAGTTCTGAGTGGAAGGTGTTCGGGAACTCGCTAAGTTCATTTACGAGTTGCCGTCCTGGCGAGACGCTCAAGCAGATCACGATTGCCGACCACTGACTGCTCGAAGGCCTTCATCACCTCGGTGCGGGCCAGGTGCTGCGCCGGAACCACGTTTTTCAGGTAGAACTTCAGCGCTTCCTCCAGAATATGCCGCTGCGACTGGCCATTGCGCTTGGCGACGGCGAGGAACTCTTTGTAGAGCTTGGCGTCGATCTCGGGGGTGAACTTCTTCGTGGCCGGCATGGCAAACGCCTCTCGACCTCTATTCTAGGGGATTGGAGCGTGAAATCAAGGTAAATCTTGATCTGTCAATATCCAGGGAATCCAAGAATGCCGTTCTGCGTCTGAGGCTCGGGAGAAATATCCCGCAAGCGGATTATCGCACCTTATCAATTTGGGGAGTGTTGGGCCACTGCTAACTGAAACGCCCCACTTCTCGCAAAAGACGCGAGAAATGGGGCACCCCAGACTCTGGTCTTCCGCGGATGGGGCCACCGGCCTCGTTCTTAAGCACGAACCAACCTAAAGCTGATCTGGTAACGGTAAAACAGAATGTTCGGCACCATTGCCAGCGCACGGCGGATTCTCTGGTCATCTTCTAGAGCAATGATGATTCCATGCACGGTCTGGTCTTTCTCGGCCAGCATCTCTTGCACGAAGCTCATGTAACGAAGGGTCTGCCCCACAACCGCGTCGCTCGCTCGTCCCTTTTTCAGTTCCACTACCAATAGCCGTTTCTTATCTTTGCTGATGGCAAGGATATCTAGCGGCCCAGTGTCCGTTTGGTATTGCTGAGCCCTCTCGCCGTCTTCCTCGTAAATATCGTATTCCTTGCCCAATTCAGTCTGGGCCCAATTCTTCACCAAGAAGTCTTCAAGATGCTCTTCCAAGGCAAAAGCCGCAGGGTCTTCGACCGTTTCATCAGTCGATATAAGCTTGGGCGCAGAAATGCCGCCGATGAGTCCTTCAATTTCGTCAGAGTAACGCGAAACGTTGCTGACTGTGCCGATCGATCCGGTGGAATTCCGCAAGGCTTCGCTCATGGCAGCGCGGTCGATACTGACGTTCAGCCAATGAACCGGCCGGCGGTGGAAGAGATCTTGCCAGGCTCGTAACTGTAGTCGCCGCTGACCTCGCCTATACGATACTGTCCAGACCCATCCGGGCACAGCACGATGTCGCCCTTCTTGATTCCTTTCGACACCGTCCACAGGGCACCGCACGCCAGCCCAGCTCCGATTTTCGTCTTGTCGGGGTGCGTTGCTAGGTAAATGGGGATAAACTCCTGATTGAAGGCTCGCCATTCCTCCGGCAGCCTGATAGTCAGGTCTTGGTTGATGCCGAAGTCCGTGCCGATGAAGTTCCCGGCAAAACATTCCGCGGCGTAGGCACTCTTCTGTCCCAGCATGACCCGATAGTAGCTTTTCGCAGACTTCATACCAGTCACCTTTCCGGTCTTATCGAGCGCCTGCCACACAATCTGCCGTCTTGCAGTGCTTACGCCCCGAGAACTGCATTGTCAAGACTACCTCCGAGGATACGACGGTCTTCTCGCGTTTGACGCTACTCTCCTTCTGTCTTTACACTCAAGTTAACGCCCTATGAATTCGGCAGCTTCCATTTGCTCGACGGAGCCTCCGAATCCAGCGGCGAGTGAAAGGTAAACGTGAGCCCCACAGAAACTACTGACGCGGCCAAGCTGACGCAAAGACAGAGCAACTAACAGACAAAAAGACATCAAGCGCGAGATCTCAGTCGAGATCCCAGCCGCGGAAGTCGCCCGCGAGACCGAATTGCAGATTCAGCGGTATCAGAAGAGTGCGCGGCTGCCGGGGTTTCGGGCGGGGCATGTGCCGGCTTCCGATCATTAAGCAGCGCTTTGGCGATGGCCTCAGGGCCGATGTGGCCGAGGCTTTGATCCCCAAATACTTTCGTCGCGAAGCTGAGAAGCTGGGGTTGATTCCGGTTTCGCAGCCGCGCGTTACCGATATGCACATGCACGACGGCGAGCCGCTCACCTTCAAGGCTTCGTTCGAGGTACTGCCAGAGATTCAGGTCGAGGGCTACAAAGATCTGCGCGCCGACAAGCCGGAGATTGCTGTTACCGATGAGGAAGTCGAGCAGGAACTCGAACGCCTTCGCGAGCAGCGTGCAACTTATACTTCCGTGGAAGGACGTCCGCTGGCCGAGGGCGACTTTGCTCAGGCGTCGATGGATGGGAAGCCCAAGGATGGTAAAGATGTCGCCGACGCGAAAGCCAATCCCGTACACATGGACGACGTGCTGATCGAGATCGGCGGCAAGAATACCGTAGCGGAGTTCAGCCAGAACCTTACCGGCGCTTCCGCCGGCGACGAGCGCACGTTCGACGTGAGCTATGCCGAAGACGTTGCCGACAAGCGGCTGGCGGGCAAGACTTTTGTCTACACAGTGAAGGTGAACGGCATCAAGCAAAAGAGCTTGCCTGAGTTGAATGATGACTTTGCCAAAGAGGTAAGCGAGTTTTCGACAATGGACGAGGTTCGCAAACAGATTCGCGAAAACATGGAAGCCGAAAGGCGCCACACTGCCGAGCGCGAAAGTAAGGACAAGCTGGTTGCAGAACTGGTGAAGCGCAACCAGTTTGAAGTGCCGGAGTCTCTGGTTGACCGCCAGATTGATCTGCGCCTGGAGAGGGGCCTTCGTGCTCTAGCGGCGCAAGGCATGAAGATGGAAGACTTAAAGAAGATGGACCTGCCGCGGCTTCGCGCCGGCCAGCGCGAACAGGCAGTGCAGGATGTGAAGTCTTCTTTATTGCTGGAACGGGTCGCCGATCTCGAGAAAATCGAGGTCAGCGACGAGGAAGTGAACCGGGAGTTGGAAGCGCTCGCCAAACAGTCAAAACAAACATTCGAAGCAGTGCGCGCTCGTTTGACAGAGGATGGGGGCCTCGATAGAATCCGGAATAGAATCCGCAGCGAGAAGACCCTCGAATTTCTTTATCACCAGTCCGCGTAGATCGAAGACCGAAGATCGAAGACCGTAGATCGAAGATCGAAAAGTACACGGACCAGTTTCGACCCTCCCCGAGAATGCAAGAGGCAGTTCGGGGCGGAGTGTGGCAGGTCCAGTGACAGGTCCGGTAGAACAGGTCAGGTAAACCATGAAACGCAATGATCCGCAAATGATGCTGGTACCGATGGTCATCGAGCAGACCGGGCGGGGCGAACGCGCCTACGACA
Source organism: uncultured Acidobacteriaceae bacterium (assembly GCA_963807655.1). GTDB lineage: Bacteria > Acidobacteriota > Terriglobia > Terriglobales > Acidobacteriaceae > Sulfotelmatobacter. The sequence continues at coordinate 35,407 of CAWEDF010000054.1, forward strand.
TTTATTCCCGGCTGCTCCGCGATAACATTATTTTCATAGGCACGCCGATTGACGACAACATCGCCAACCTGGTGATTGCGCAGATGCTGTTTCTGGCCCAGGAAGATCCCGAGAAAGACATTCAGCTTTACGTGAACTCCCCGGGAGGGTCGATCACGGCCGGCATGGCGATCTATGACACCATGCAGTACGTGAAGAATGACGTGATGACGCTGTGTGTGGGTCAGGCGGCGTCGATGGCGGCATTACTCTTGGCGGCCGGAGAGCCCAAGAAGCGGCTGGCCTTGCCGAATTCGAGGATTCTAATCCATCAGCCTTCCATGGGAGGCTTGTCGGGTCAGGCGACCGATATCGACATCCACGCGCGCGAAATCCTGCGTATGCGGGAGATTACCAACCAGTTACTCTCCAAGCACAGCGGCCAGAAGCTGGATAAAGTGGAAAAAGACGTGGAGCGCGACTTCATTATGAACGCCCAACAAGCGAAGGAATACGGAATCATAGACGATATCATCTATAAGACCGTAAAAGCGGTATGATCTGCCTTCGCGGTTGCATAGTACCGAGTACCCAGTACCGAGTGCCCAGCAAGTCACCGTGTGCTCGGGACTCGGTGCCCGGTACTAGGTACTAAAAAAGAAGGAGTAGAGCCGAGTGAAAACCAAGTCTGGGTCTGACGAGATTTTGCGCTGTTCGTTTTGCCACAAGTCTCAGGATGCCGTAGCCAAGCTGATCTCGTCGCCCAGCGATTATCCCCGCGCCTACATTTGCGATGAGTGCGTGGCAGTCTGCAACTCAATCCTGGAAGACGACCGCACCGCCGCTCCGCAGACCGCCGCGCCCAATCAATTGCCCAAGCCGCAGGAGGTCAAGACCTTCCTCGATGAATACGTCATCGGGCAGGAGCAGACCAAGAAGAAGCTGGCGGTCGCGGTTTACAACCACTACAAGCGCATCTTTATGAACCGCCAGAAGGCGGCTGGCGACGGCATAGAACTGAGCAAGTCGAACATATTGCTCATCGGTCCTACGGGAACTGGTAAGACACTGTTGGCGCAAACTCTGGCGCGCATGCTTGACGTGCCCTTCGCCATCGTCGATGCGACTACGCTCACCGAAGCCGGGTACGTCGGCGAGGATGTGGAGAACATCATCCTGAAGCTGCTGCAGGCGGCCGAAGGCGACGTAAGCCGCGCCCAGACCGGCATCATCTATATCGATGAAATCGACAAGATCGGCCGCAAGGACGAGAATCCCTCCATTACCCGCGATGTTTCCGGCGAAGGCGTGCAGCAGGCGCTGCTGAAGATTCTCGAAGGAACCATCGCCAATGTTCCGCCCCAGGGCGGGCGCAAGCATCCCCACCAGGAGTTCACTCCCGTCGATACCACCAATATCCTCTTCATCTGCGGCGGAGCGTTCGTGGGCCTGGAGAAAATTATCGGCAGGCGCGTCGGGAAAAAGTCGCTCGGCTTCCGCGGCGGCGAAGAGGCGGACAAGGAAGACGCCGGTGTCTCGCGCAAGCGCAACTTCGAACTGCTGAGCGAAATCCAGCCGGAGGATTTGATCAAGTTTGGCCTGATTCCCGAATTCGTCGGCCGCATGCCGGTCGTAGGCATGCTCGAGGATCTGGACGAGTTTGCCCTCATCGAGATTCTCACCCGCCCCAAAAATGCCATCGTCAAGCAATACCAGCGCCTGTTCGAGTTCGAAAATGTGCGCTTGAAGTTCAGCGACGACGCCCTGCGCGCGATCGCCCGCCAGGCCATGGCTCGCAAAGTGGGCGCCCGCGGCCTGCGCATGATTCTGGAAGAACTCATGCTCGACCTGATGTTCCACCTGCCCAGCCAGAAGAAACTAAAGGAGTTCGAGGTCACGCGGGAGATGGTGGAGAAACGCAGCGCTTCCGTTGCCACATTAGAGAAGGCGGGATAGCAAAACAGGAGTAGACTGTAAGCCGGACTGGTGGGGGCACGCGCAGGACGATAGTTCATTCGGCGCCAAGCCATCAGCGGAGTTTTTCGGCATAGCTCGTTCGCCATAAGTCGTTCGCCTGAACCCAGGGGAGATTGAGTGACCACATCCAAGGAAAAATTCGAGACCAAAAAGTTGCCCATGATGCCCATCCGGGACGTGGTCATCTTCCCGTTCATGATGACGCCGTTCGTCGTGGGCCGCGAGTCCAGCGTGCGCGCCCTTGAAGAGGCGCTAGCCGCCGACAAGAAAATCTTCCTGGCCACGCAGCACGACGCCTCCATCGACGAACCTAAATCGAATGAGATCTATCAGGTAGGCACGATCGTTAACATCGTGCAGAGCCTCAAGCTCCCCGATGGCAACATCAAGGTTCTGGTCGAAGGCATCGAGCGCGGCCGGCTTCTGCAGGCCACCGACGCCGATGGTTACATGCAGGCCTCGGTACGCGTGGCCCGCTATCCGGTCGAGATGAACGCGCAGATCGAAGCCGGCATGCAGCGCGTGACCACTCTGTTTGAGCAGTATGTGAAGCTCTGCCAGGCGCTGAACTACGAAACCATGATTTCAGCGGTTCGAATGGAAGATCCGGCCAAGCTCACCGACATCATCGCCGCCAACCTGCAGCTCTCCATCGAAGAAAAGCAGGAACTGCTGGAAATTTTCGATCCTTCGGAGCGCTTGAACCGCATCGCCGACGTGCTCGATGTCGAGATCGAAAAGCTCAACGTGGATCGCACCATCCAGTCTCGCGTGAAGCGCCAGATGGAGAAAGCCCAGAAAGAGTATTACCTCAACGAAAAGATCAAGGCCATTCAGAAGGAACTGGGCCGCGGCGAAAAGAGCGAATTCGACGAACTGAAGAAGAAAGTCGAGTCCGCCGGAATGCCCAAGGACGTCAAAGACAAGGCGCTGCAGGAACTGAAGAAGCTGGAAGCCATGCCGCCCATGTCGGCCGAATCCACGGTCTCGCGCAACTATCTGGACTGGCTGCTGGCGGTGCCGTGGAAGAAGCGGTCGAAGGAAATCCGCAACATCTCGCGCGCCGAAAAAGTTCTCAACGAAGATCACTACGGGCTCGAAAAGATTAAGGAACGCATCCTCGAATTCCTAGCGGTGCGCCAACTGGTAAAGAATCCCAAGGGATCGATCCTCTGCTTCGTCGGCCCTCCGGGCGTGGGCAAGACTTCGCTCGGAATGTCGATCGCCAAGGCCACGGGACGCAAGTTCGTGCGTATGTCGCTCGGCGGAGTGCGCGATGAAGCCGAAATTCGCGGCCACCGGCGCACCTACATCGGCGCGCTGCCAGGCCAGATCATTCAGATGATGAAGAAGGCCGGCACCAAGAACCCGGTCTTCATGCTCGACGAAGTCGATAAGATGTCGATGGACTTCCGCGGCGATCCTTCGGCCGCCCTGCTCGAAGTGCTCGATCCCGAACAGAACTTCATGTTTGTCGATCACTACCTCGATGTCGAGTACGACCTCTCGCAGGTCTTCTTCATCGCCACCGCGAACGTCATGCACACCATCCCTCCCGCGCTGCAGGACCGCATGGAAGTGCTGCGGCTGCATGGCTACACCGAGCAGGAGAAGCTGGAGATCGCCAAGCAGTTCCTGGTCAAGAAGCAGATGCTGCAGGCCGGCCTGTCGGAGAAAAACATCAAGTTTACCGATGAGGCAATCCTGGGGCTGATTCGCTCCTACACGCGCGAGGCTGGCGTTCGCAATCTCGAACGCGAAATCGGCAACGTCTGCCGCAAGGTCGCTCGCAAGGTAGTCAAGGAAGGCGAAAACTATACCGCCGCCGTAACCGGCGAGAATGTCACGGACTTCCTGGGTGTCATCAAGTTCCGCGATACTTTGGCACATGAGAAGAGCGAAGTGGGATTAGTCACCGGTCTGGCCTGGACCGAAGTCGGCGGCTCGATCTTGAGCACAGAAGCGACGGTGGTCGATGGCAAGGGCAAGCTCACACTCACCGGCAAGCTCGGCGACGTGATGCAGGAGTCGGCGCAGGCCGCTCTATCTTATATCCGGTCGCGAGCGCTCCGTCTCGGCCTCAATCGCGATTTCTATCGGACTCTCGATCTCCACGTGCACGTGCCCGAAGGCGCAATCCCGAAAGATGGGCCGTCGGCCGGCATCACGATTGCCACAGCGATTGCAAGCGCGCTCAGCAAGATTCCGGTGCGCCGCGATCTAGCCATGACCGGTGAAATTACGCTGCGCGGCAAGGTCCTCCCCATCGGCGGCCTCAAAGAAAAGCTGCTGGCTGCCCATCGCGCTGGACTCTTCGAAGTCATTCTCCCCAGCGACAACGAAAAAGATTTGGCCGAGGTTCCCGAGAACCTGCGCAACGCCATGAAGCTGCACTTCGTCGATACCATGGACCAGGTGCTGCAGATCGCGCTGGAATCGGCCCTCCCGGCGCTCAGCGAAGATGTACCCACGCAGCCGATCGCGCCTCTAACCTCCGTCACTGGGGACAGCCCGGCGGCGCATCAGTAGGAGCTTTCGTCCTGCCAAGAGTTGACAGCGCGGCAACAGCCGCGCCGTACATTGAATCGAACTTCCAGCCAACGGGAATCGCTGACGGGCGCCGCCGTAAAATCACTTTCCAATATGTCTGAAACAGACTAAAGACAGATCCAGCTTCGAAAACCCGAACGGCGAAGTTGCCCTCTTCCCGAAGTTGTGGCCGACGGACCCGGACGAAGGGATACTGCCCTCGCAGTCGAAATCAGCAACCTGATCGCCCGCGGCACACATTGTGCCGACCGTCCAATCAACCCCGACCAGATCCAACCCGCCAGTCTTGACCTGCGCTTGGGAGACATGGCTCATCGCGTGCGAGCGAGTTTTTAACAGGGCCGAAATCCACCGTCGAGTCCAAGATAAAGGAACTTCGCATGACGCGAGTCGCTCTAACCGGCGCAGCCCGTCTTCGAGAAAAATTGCGTTTACATCATTCCTCTCGTCGAACAGTTGCATTTGCCGGAGAATATTTCCGGGAAAGCGAATCCAAAAAGCACAACCGGCCGCCTCGACATTTTCACCCGTTTGATCACGGATTACGGTACTGAGTTTGACAGCGTGGGTCCCGGATACAAAGGCAAACTGTATGCGGAAGTTGTCTCGCGCACATTTACCGTAGGTTCCGAGCGGGGATGAGGCTTAGCCAACTGCGTTTTGTCGAGGCAATCCGCAGAGTCAAGCGACAGGCGAATCAGGAAACTCGACCGAGAAGAGACGCTCGTTATGAGGCAGACGAGCCCCGGCAAAGCGCGAGTTAGAAGCGGGATAGCTCGAGAATCACGATAAATTTGGAGGCAGCCAGTCAGACGAGATTATCGCCTATAAGGCAAGCGCTATGCCCCGCCATTGAACTCGACCGGATAAATCATTAGCGACTTGAGGAGTTTTGGGAAGCTCGTCATCAGAATGCCAGTAAGACCTTGATCCTCGAACCCGGGGACTTTTACATCCTTGCATCGAGAGAGCAGGTGAGCGTCCCTCCCGAGTTCGCGGCCGAGATGGTGCCTTTCGATCCTTCAGACGGCGAGTTCCGCATTCATTACGCCGGCTTCTTCGATCCTGGATTTGGTTATGGTTCCAACGACATCAAGGGACACCTGCCGTGCTCGAAGTTCGGGCCCATGAAGTCCCGTTCCTGATGGAGCATGGACAGCTGGTAGGCCGGCTGAAATATATGCCTCTGTTGTCCCGGCCGCACAAGATTTACGGGACGAATATAGGGTCGTCCTACCAGCACCAGGCGCTCACGCTGAGCAAGCAATTCCGTCGCGTATAGCCTCTTGCAAGTTCCCGCCGCCACATAGCAGACTGGAGCATGAGAACTGAGAACCGAGAACTGAGAACTGAGAACCGCACCAGCAACTGAGCATGAGGGTTCTCGCACGATTCATGGCAGCGGCTACGAACGCCGCGCACTTCCCTGCTCCCACCTTGCCGGAGGTCGCTTTCCTAGGCCGCTCGAACGTGGGCAAATCCAGCGTGATCAATACTCTCGTGGGCACCAAGCTGGCCCGCACCAGTTCCACGCCAGGTCGCACCCGCAGCATCAACTTCTTCGAAGTGCGCTGGCCGGGAAAGCCGCAGCCGGAGGTCATCTTCGCCGACCTGCCGGGCTACGGCTACGCCAAACTCTCCCGCGAGATTTCCCAGGAGTGGCCCAGGTTCATCGAGCCTTACCTCAACGACCGGCCCACGCTGGCGTTGTGCCTGGCGCTAGTGGATATCAACGTTCCCCCGCAAGCCAGCGATCGTCAACTCTTGGATTTTCTTAATGCCACGGGCCGCGACTTGGTAATGATCGCCACCAAAAGCGACCGGCTCTCGAACAATCAACTGCGCAACGCGCTGAAAAGCCTGGCAGACGCCTATCCCACCGCGACCGTGATTGCCTTCTCCGCAAAGACCGGAGCTGGGCGGGACGAGGTCTGGAACAAGATCCGGCACTCGGCAGCAGAATTCCCCGCGACCACGTTCCAATCTTGAACTTCTCCCGTTTCGGAAACCGCCGGTTCCCATCGCTACGAGCCAGCTCTCTTTTCCGCTAAACGATAACCTCGAAAGCTCCGTAGAGTAAAAGAGAGTTCCTGCGGGCGCCAGCCAGGCCCAACAACTTTTAAGCAGCAGGCAGCGAAGCGAAGGGGCAAATCCACGGCATGGCGTTCGAAGAAAACAGCGACGGCGCGGACTATCTATCGGCCCTGAAGAGATCAGGCTCGCCTCAGGCTGCCGGCGCGGCGACGGCGCGCGCGCCTGAGGCCCGCGTCCCGCGCAACTCTTGGAGAAGTTCCGCCATCCAGCAGGGCAAACCCCGCCAGAGCCGACAAGCGCAAAACCCCGCGCTACAAGTGCAAAGGCAGCGCCCGCCTGCAGGAAAGCGGCAGCGCCGTCTCGACCTGGGCAACGTTTGCAGACATCAGCATGTTCGGTTGCTATGTGGAGACGGCGAGCCCGCTGCGCGTGGGGACCGTGCTCGGGTTGAAACTCGAGGTCAACGGTTTCCGGGTCGAGGCCACCGGAGAGGTACGCGCGGCCTACCCTAGCCTTGGAATGGGAATCTCTTTCATCCGGATATCGGAAAAAGATCGCGAACGATTGCGTGAACTAGTGGCCTCGATTTCGCGGCCTTCAGCGACTCTAAGCGCGCAAGGTGCCACGCGCGCTCTGTCGATTCCGCAATTAGACGCCTTGTCCGCCGCGGCCAACCCGAGCACCGCACTGCAGGCGATGCGGAACTTCTTTGAGAACCGCCACGTCATGGGCCGCGACGAATTCCTCAGGATTCTACGAAAGAGCTCTCTGCCGTAGAGACGTTGCTTGCAACCTCTTGCCGCCGCCGGCAAAACGTAGCAAGCAATGCCTCTACGGTGAAAAGAGCGGCGCCTCCGTTGGACAGCATTACGTTGGTGATCTACGTAACGATTACCGCTGTGGATAAAGTGAAGCCATGACACTCTCATCTATGGTGGTTTCGCGGGATTGGCAGGAAGTCAGTGTTCTGGAATGCATTCTCGGTGGCTTGCACATGGACGTCGCTGTCGAGAGCGAACCGCAACGAGCCCTGGCGCGGCTCACAAAATCGAAAGTCGATGCCCTGATTGTTGACTGTGATCTGAATGGTACGTGTCAGTTCTTTCGCGAACTGCAACGGGAAGTTCCGCGCGTCAGCACGGTACCGCTGGTGATCATGGGCAGTTCGCCTGCCAAGCACGACATGGAGGGAACCGGCGCGATGTACGCCTTCGATAAGCCGATTTCCGTGGAGCAAGCCGTGCGCACACTCTCCGCCGCGCGCAACATGATTCTTGACGGACGCCTGCGTTATCACCGCGCCGGCCTGGAAGCGCCAGTAACTCTGCTCGGCCGCCATCAGAAGCGCGCCGAAGGACAACTCATCAATCTAAGCCAGGGCGGACTGCAGGTTCGCGTCGCGGATGGATTCGAAGCGACTGAAGCCTCGCGTGTCGCCTTCCAGCTGCCCGGAACCAAGAGCGGAGTGAAGGCCGAAGTGGAAGTAGCATGGTCCGACAAGCAGGGAAATATCGGCATCCGCTTCGTGAACATGAAGCCACAGATGAAAAGCACCTTACGGCTGTGGCTGGCACAGCAGTACTTCGCGAACTAGGCGAACCGTGGAAGAGCGGCGCTCCAGCGCCGCGTAAAGCCCCAAAAAGACTTTGGGCTTTAGCCCCTGAAAAGCCGTCCCGCAGGGACGACTGATTTCTCACTCAGGCTTGTCCTCCAAAAACTGAGAACTGAAAACCGCGAACTGAGAACTGCTTGTTCTAACGGATCCGAACCGCTTCTTCGTTTTCGTCTTTCTCTCCCGGACCAGAGACAGCTTGCGCCAAACGAGCGCCCAGGCTCGATCCTCCAAAAACGGAAAATACAACCCAGTACCCAGCCGCGACGACGATCGCCCCTGCAAGAACGGTTCCTACCGTGAGGGGCCAAGGCGGAAGTTCGTGAGCAATCGAAAGAAAAATCAGGGCAAACATCAGCAGAGCAGCGGTCACCACCAGACCATCCACCAACCAACTCAAGGCGCGGCCGGAGATTGGCCGGGAGAGCCAGCTTAATTGCGAATACGGATCGCAGGCAGGATCCGTGCGCTGCTGCAGGATTGATGCCTCGGGCTGCCCGGTAACGTCCGGCTCCAGCCGGATTGCCGGGCGGGGCGAAGCGGAAAGAGTCAGCCCGTCGTTTTCCTGTGGAGCATTTTCTTCACGAGCAATCGAGACGACAGAAGCCCCGAAGATGGAGCCAGGATGGCCGGAATTGCGGGCAATGGCATCCAGAAGGTTGGAAAAGATCCACGCGTTGATCTGATGACGTGTGCCAGCAGGCAAGTCAAGAAAGCGAATGCCGCACTGTCCCGAGGGCCTCGTCCAACTGACCTGACCGGCCGTTTCGACGCGCAAGCGGGGAAATTTCAACTCGAAGCGGAGGTGGACGCGCTGCTGTGGGCGCAACGCAGGAACGGCGTGCACGGCCACACCCTGGTGATTGAGGTTACGAATAATTCCACCGTTGGCGTTGTCCACGGTCACGTAGGTGAGTGTGCGCAACTCATGCCGGTAGTGAGTGCGTGCTTGCCGCGCGGGAAAAGAGACTGCCTGCATATTCTCCCCAGGGAATGGCTTCGGGACAAAGCCTACTTCGTAAAAATTTTAGTTTCTGACAGACGCTGGCTGGCAGTAACTGAGGTGGTTCGGGAAGGCCCGCGAAGGCCGCTCTTACTAAAGGCCATGGCCGAAAGGACAGTGCAGGATCATTGCAACTAGCGCGAAACGCCGCTAACTTACTGTTATACCCGGCAAGAAGCTGGTATAGCGAAGCTCCTGCATTCGTGGCGCTTGGCAAAAGGCGGCGCAGCTACACAAAGTAGTCGATTGACAGATGCTCCTCTCGGTGCCCACACTCGGCAGTAAGGAGATCGGCGCAAGAAATTGAATGGCAACAACTCCCACCAAACCGACGATCGAAGCTGACGCTACGATGCGCGCGGCGCGAGTGCCATCGTGGCCGCGGGAACGACGTGCGTTTGCTCGGGAGCAAGGCATTCCTTATGACGGCGCTTCCCATGAAGCGGCTGTTCATCAGACTAGTGATCTGCGCCCGTCGGGGCGCGACGCCCTGCAAGCGCTTTTGGCGTTCTCAGCCATGCATCAGCAGGTGCGCCAGCGGCGGGCGCTGGCCTCACGGCGCAATGGATTTGAAACCATTGCGCAGGCGCATGAGTTCGAACCGAGAGAGCAATTCGTTCTGGACGAAGTGCTGCAGTTAGTGGCGGAGCGAGCGATTGCCATCACCGGAGCCGATGGCTTGGGAATCGCCCTCGCGGAAAATAATGAAATTGTTTTGCGAGCGTCGGCAGGCGCGATCAAGCCGGACGTAGGCCAGCGCATCCAGCGCGATTCGGCTTTCTCGGGAGCATGTTTCCGCACCGCGCAGATTATCCGCTGCGACGATACCGAGACCGACGATCGCGTAAATCTCTCTGCGTGCCGGCAACTAAGGGCGCGGTCGATGGTCGCGGTGCCGCTGTGCGGGCGGCGGCGCGTGATCGGCCTGCTGGAAGCTTTCTCGTCCGAGCCTTTCGGATTCAACGACAGCGACGTCGGCAGCCTTGAACTGCTGGCGGAGTTGATCCTCGGCGCTCTCAAACCAGAAGACGAAGAACGCTTCGCAGAATCGGCGCAAGTCGCGGAGGCGGAATTAGCCGCACCGCCGGTCACGCCGCAAGCAACTCTGCCCTTTGAACAAGCTTCTTCAGAAATTGCCGCTGCGGCTATCGCACCCGCGCCGCAGGACGAGGACCATGCGAAACCAGCGTCGCAGAATACAGCGGCGGTCGTTGCTCCGCCGGTCGTGGTTCCTCCCGTCGTTGTTCCGGCCGTCATTGTTCCGGCCGTCGTTGTTCCGGCCGTCGTTGTTCCGGTCGTTATTCCTCATCTCGAGCCCGCTCTCTTGTCTGCGTCGGCGACGGAACTAAGCACCGAACCGGAAGAGGCTATCGAAAACGCAACCGTCGCGCTAGAACCGGGACATTCCGCAGGTCATCATCCTGGCATCGTGCTGGTGTTAGTGCTGGTCGTGGTCTGTGCGCTGCTCGCTGGTGGACTATGGTGGAAATTGAAGAATGCGCAACTCAGCAAGCTAATGGTGAAGCCTGAGCAGAGGATGACGCAATCGGCATCCGTGGCGAAGCAGCCTGCGCCTTCAACTGCGGCACCTTCGGTCACTCCGCCTTCAGCCACTTCATCTTCAATCAACTCATCTTCAGTAACCTCCTCAAACACCATTTTGGAAGGGCAGACGAATTCAGAGGCTGAACTCGGCAGCGAAGGCCCCAAGATACAACCTTCGAGGGTGCCACGCATTACCGGAATCCGGCACTGGTCTTCCGCCGATTCCAGCACGGTTGTGCTTGATGTCGAAGATCAGGTGCAGTATGAGGCGCATCGCCTGGCCGCTCCCGATCGCATTTATTTTGATCTGCACGATACCTCGCTCGCGCCTGACATTGAAGGAAAGGCCATCGATGTCGGCGACGCGCTGCTGGTGCGGGTTCGAGTGTCGCGACCGGTCTCAGGCGTCACGCGCGTGGTCCTGGAGACAAAAGGCAAACCGAATTTTTCCGTCAGCCTGGAACCGAATCCTTATCGCCTCGTGGTGCAGGTGAGCAAGCTGGGCGCGGACGCGAAGGCTCAGACGAATCTCTTCCCTGGCGCCGCTACCGCCGACAAAGAGAAACTGGCCATAATAGTTCCTCCGCCGACACACGAGGACTTGCAACTGCGGGCGCGCATGCCTAAGACGAAGATGCGCATCGTGGTGGACGCGGGTCACGGCGGCTGGGACTTGGGAACCGTCGGCAAACGCGGCCTGCTGGAAAAAGATGTCGTGCTCGAAATCGCCCAGCGGCTGGGCAAGCTGCTCGAAAGCCGTCTCGGCGCGGACGTGATTCTCACGCGGAACGACGACAACTACATTTCGCTCGACGAACGGGCTGGGATGGCGAATCATTCGCAGGCGGATCTGTTTGTCTCGGTCCATGCCAACTATAGCGACCTGCCTTCGGCTCGCGGCGTGGAAACTTACTACACGAATTTCTTCTCGGCCCCCAATGCCAAGGACAAAGACGTGGAGACTCGGGAGCCGGAGCATGCCAAGAGCGCGAGTACTGCGCTGCTGTCGGCGGCTGAACTCCACGAAAAAATCGAGCAGTCGCGGCGGCTGGCAGCCAGCGTGCAGCGCTCGCTCTATGGAACTTTGTCAGTGCAAAATCCCGGACTGCGCGACCGCGGCGTGAAAGAAGCGTCTTACGTCGTACTCACCGAAACTGCGATGCCGGGAATTCTGGCCGAAGTTTCGTTCGTAAGCAGTCCCGACGACGAGCAAAATCTGCGCAGCGACGGCTACCGCGAACAGATCGCCGAAGCGCTGTACAAGGGCATCGCGCGCTATGCGGCTGGATCGCGCGGCGTGAAGGTCGCTAGCGCGGCTAAATAGCACCTAGCTGCGGGCCGTTGATGCAGGTGCGATCCACGTCATCGCGGTCGATCACAACGTCGGTCACTCGAAGCACCTCGAACTCCGCATTGCGCAAGTTTACGCTGGCGGTCTGCAGTGCATAGAGGATCAGCCCGGCCGTCCGGTGATCCAAGCGCCCCGACCCGAGCATCTGGATCGTCTTCATCAGAGCCACCTGCACGGAGTTCGCGTCTTCGAGCAGCGGCAAAGGCTGGGGCTATTGTATGCCGTCCCTTTCGGGACTGGGGTCTGGTGGTCCGGGCTGCGCCGCCGTAACCTTTACTTCAGCGTGGAATCCACGTCTCTGCTGGGTCCTAGCGCTCGTGGGTTTCGTGCCGGTCAAAACGCCGGCCGTGGGTGCGGCCTCGTCCAGAGAGG
>CAWEDF010000055.1:0-29691 GCA_963807655.1 uncultured Acidobacteriaceae bacterium
TAGAAATCCGGTGCTCTATCCAATTGAGCTACGCGCCCATAGGGAGCCAGATGCATCCAACCCTTTAAGAATACAGTATCCAACGGATAGGCAGATGCCAAGAGCATGGGTCAAGCTCTATGATTGCGGGACTCGTGTCCAGCCTCTCATCCGCGCAACTCGCAGCAGTTGAGCAGTGGCGCGCAAGCGAAGGGTGAGAGTGCAGAAAGAGGAACAACATGCGCATCAGTTCAACCATCCGCTCACTGACAATTCGTTCACTGGCGCTCGTCCTGGTACTGCTTGCCACGTCGGCGGCGTCCTTTGGGCAGTTCAGAGTAGCGATCACATTTGGCCCGCCGGCGATTCCGGTGTATGAGCAACCGATTTGCCCCGGCGACGGTTATATCTGGACGCCCGGGTATTGGTATTGGGACGACGATGCCGAAGATTACTACTGGGTTCCCGGCACATGGGTGCTCGCCCCTGAGGTTGGGTTCCTCTGGACCCCGGGCTGGTGGGGATGGGGCGGCGACGTATTTTTATGGCATGAGGGTTTCTGGGGTCCGGTAGTCGGTTTCTATGGCGGGATCAATTATGGATTCGGTTACTTTGGCGAGGGCTTCGTGGGCGGACGTTGGGACCACGATCACTTCTTCTATAACCGCGCCGTGCTGAATGTGAACGTCACCGAGATTCACAACGTATACAACGAGAGGGTGGTCGTCAACACGGATAATCGCGTGAGCTATAACGGAGGCAGCGGAGGAATTGAGAGGCGTCCCACGACTCAAGAAGAAGCGGCCGCGCGTGAGAGACATATCCCGCCCGTGTCAGCGCAAGCTCAGCACGTGCAGGCGGCGCGCGGCAACCCGCAACTTCGGGCGTCGACGAACCAGGGCAAGCCGCCGATCGCCGCCACTGCAAAGCCGGGAGAATTTAGCGGCCGCGGAGTGGTACAGGCGAAGGAGGCAGGAGCTCCTTACAAGCCGGTAAATCGTGGCGGTGGCCAGCCCCGCGGTGAAGCGCCAGGAGCGCGCCCGCCAGTCCATGTGAAGGACCTTCCGCCGCCGCAGCGTCCGGCCGCAGCAAACACGGGAAATCGGAAAGTGGACCAGAAATATCAGCAGCAGCAGGAAAAACTGGCTGCGCAGCAGGAGAAGGAACGGCAGAAGCTCCAGCAACAGCAAGAAAAAGAACATCAGCAGCTGGCGAAACAAAAGGCTGACCAGTCCAGGACGCAGCAAGTGGAGCAGAAGCACCAGCAGCAGACGCAGCAACTGCAACAAAAACACGCGACACAGCAGCAGCATTTGCAGGAGCGTCAGGCTCCGGCGGCAAAACCTCGAAAGTAGCAGGATCTTGCCGAATGCGTCGATTCGTTGAAGTCGTCAGCGGCCGGGTGCCCGTCACCCGGCCGCCGTTTCATTAGCAGAATTTGTCATAAGCTCCGGGTGGAGTATCATGCGGTGTCGCATTGCCCTCCGCCGCTCCATCCCGCCTTGCCTACATCGACTGGATGCGGGGCCTGGCCTGCCTGCTGATGTTTCAGACCCATTGCTACGACGCCTGGCTCAGCCCCGGCGCACGCCAGAGCAAGTTCTTCCTGTATTCGCAACTGGGAGGAACCTTCCCTGCTCCTCTGTTTTTATTTCTTGCGGGCATTTCGTTCGCCTTGGTAAGCGAAAAACTCTGGCAGAAGAATCTGCCGCCCGCGCAAATCGCCCGTACGACCATCCGCCGCGGTGCCGAGATCTTTGGCTTTGGACTGCTGTTTCGCCTGCAGGAATATCTCATCGCCTGGGGTTGGGCGCCGCTCAGCGACCTGCTGCGCGTGGATGTGCTCAACACCATCGGCCTTTCGATGATGCTGATGGGCCTCGTCTGCTGGCTGACGCTCGTCGTCTTTATGCATCGCCGGGCACAGACCAGGCTGGCGCTCGTTCTCGCATCGGCGGGAACGGCTTTGCTGATTTCCCTGCTCACGCCGCCGCTGTGGACGACCTGGCGTCCCAACTGGCTGCCGTGGCCGCTGGAGTCCTACATCAACGGCGTTCACAATCTGGGCACACCGCAGGTGTGGCTGTTTCCAATCTTTCCCTGGTCCGCGTTCGCCTTCGCCGGGCTGGCTGCCGGATTTATTTTGCAAAGCCCGTGGGCGCGCCAGCGCGAAACCCTGACTTTCTTTTTGGTGGGTGTGGCCGGGTTAGTGTTCGCAGCAGCCGCGCGCTGGCTCGACGCCCAGCCGCGCAATCTTTACGCGGTCTACGACTACTGGCACACCAGTCCAAACTTTTTTCTGATTCGTGTAGGCATGCTGCTCGTGATTCTGACGGCGAGTTACGCCTGGTGCCGCTGGGTTGTCGGGCAATGGCACGCGGGGCATTGGGGATTTAGTCCCTTCATTCAACTAGGCCAGGCTTCCCTGCTGGTGTACTGGGTCCACATCGAATTCGTCTACGGGCGTGCCTCCATCCTGCCCAAACATGTTCGAAAGCATACGCGCGGCGTCTCTGGGATTGCTGACGATCTTCCTCGCCATGCTGATCCTGGCGTTTCTGCGAACGCGGCTGAAGGGGCGCGGAGCCGAGATGCTGGCGCGGTTTCGGCATCCAGCCCGCGCGAACTGATTGTGTGGCATTGATTGTCTGGCGCGGGCGCTGATTACCGCGGAATCTAACCATGAGCAGGAAAGTTTCACGCCGTGGCAAGGTTCAACTGAGGTCTGCAATTCTTTTGGTTAGATTCCGCGGGCATGAGTGAGCACGCCACGCACCCTACCGAAACTGCTTCGCGAACTCGACCACCTCGCGCTCCGCCCAGCGGCCGTCGTAAGTAGAGTCGCCGTCGCGGTCGCCCACGAAAGCACAGTGGCCGCCGTCTGGGTTTCGACGTAGGCAATGTGGCGATTGGCAAGCAGCGCCTGGCGCGTCTCCGGCAAAATACGAATGAAGGGATCGTTGGCAGCGTGGATCACCAGCGTGGGCCGCGCAATCCGGTCGATGACGTGCGCGGAGGCGGCCCGGTCGTAATAATCGTCAGCCCCCGCAAAGCCGCAGTAATAGGCGGTTATACGATGGTCAAACTCCCGCAGCGTTTTAACTCCGCGCATGCGCGATACGTCAAAGCTCGCGGGAAACAGCCGCACCTTGCAGCGAAAGCGCTGGAACAACTGCCGCAGAAAATAGTATTCGTAAATCCGGTTGACGGGCTCATGCAGGGCGTCGGCCCCAGCCGCCAGGTTCACTGCCGGACAAACCGCCGCCACTCCGCGAAACTCCGCTGGACCGTCGCTCCCCCATTCCCCAGCCAGCTTCAAAACCAGATTGCCGCCCATCGAAAAACCAATCAGCACGAAACCTGGGATTCCATCGCACTCGACCAGGTTGCGGGCTACCGCTGCCACGTCCTCGGAGCGGCTTGAGTTGTAGAGAGTGGGCGCGCAGTGGTCCATGCCACCGCAGTTGCGCTGATTCATGCGCACCACGTTCATGCCCGCGGCCAGACCATTGCGCGCGATGCCCAGCATGTATTGCGATTCGCTCGATCCCTCGAGGCCATGCACCACGATCAGCGTCAGCGCTCTCCGGTCTTTCTGCCAGTGACAGTGGCACAGCACCGGAACGCCGGGTTCGACTTCGATCAAACGCCGCTCGGCAGCGGGCGGATCGATTCGCCGCGGCAGAAAGAAAGCAGCGAGCGTTTGCACGTGCCCCCCCCGCAGCCAGCGACGTGGCCGGAACACCGACGGCGCAAACGCCGGCGCCTTCTCCGTCACGCTATCCTCGAACTCAGCTTTTGGACTGGAAGGGGTCAGGCGTCACCGCCCGGTTTCGGAAATAAGTTTGCGAAGTAAGTTTGCGAAGTTCCCACAAATTGATTCTAATAGCAGGAGTCCGTTCCATGGGAGCGATCGTCATGCCGATTTTTGAATACATCTGCCAGGAATGCCAGCACGAGTTTGAAATCCTGGTCTTCGGTCGAAACCAGGCCAAGTGCCCCAAGTGTCATAGCCAGAAGCTAAACCCGCAGCTCAGCGTGTTTGCCATGTCGTCCAAGGGCATGTCCGCCAAAGGCAGCGCGGCCCCATCGGCTCCACGGGCGCCTGCGGATCCTGTGGCGATCCTCGGGGTCCGGGCGCATGTTCGCTCGGTGACCTCGACTAGCTTGGCTCTTAATCCCAAGAATCGACTATTTTCAGGTCACCAAACTTTCGGCACAGGTTTCGCCTGTGACTCATGTTCCTATGCTTCCCCATCCCGCCCGCCTACGATGCCTTGACCCCCACTAGGATCACCACTCGAGAACAAGGAGCATCGCATGGATCGGCGCCGCCAGTCGCGCGTTTTCGTTGACCTTCCCGTCCAGATCTGGGGCATGGACGCTCATTCCCGCCCCTTCACCCAGCCCGCCAGCCTGCGCGGTCTCAGCGGCCGCGGGGCCACCCTGCAGTGCGTAGACGCACAACTGAAGCCGGGAGATATTGTCGACGTTCTCTACCTTGGCACTAAAGCGCAATTCCGCATCGTGTGGTGCGGCAAGCCCGGAACCGAAATGGCCGGCGAGGTCGGAGTCGAAAATCTTTCCGCTGACGCCAGGTTCTGGGATATCGATGCGCTGCGCTGCGCAGCCGCCGCCGGCCAGAGCTAGACGCTAACGTCCGCCTAAGCAAGAACGGAAGTCGAAGGTGATCGTGACTAAGGCAGCGCTTTCATCCAGTTGCAGCCCCGGACGATCGTTGCATTCGCACTTAGAGAGCACGGAGCCATGCTCCCGTTTCAAGAATAACTCCACAAGTCTTCCGTTATAAATCTGACCGGGCTTCAATAGAAGATCCTGAAACATCTGGTGCGCCCGGAAAGATTCGTCCACGCCTATGATGTTTATGCCGTACACGAAAAATTGCTTGCCCTCATCCACGTCGATATCGAGATAGATCAGTTTTTTTCCATCGTCAAACTTTGTGTTTGGAACAGGAGTAAAGTTGATGTAGCCCAACTCTCCGTAGGCCTTGCGGAGATTTTCCAATCCTTTTCCGATCTTCTCCTTGCTGAAGAGGTCGCCATCTTCGATCGGGAAGAGGGCGCGCAAGACTTCCGGATTCGGAACCACACGGTTGCCTTTGAATCCGATGCCGCCCAACCTGTATTGCGCGCCCTCGTCCACGTGAACGCTAAGTGCGACGCGCCGACCGGCGGGGGTGCTGTCCAATGCTGTCGCAAACCCATTGACCAGCACCTTGAAGTATCCATGGTTTTGCCACCCGACTCTCACTCTCTCCAATGCTTCATCAGTTGCCCGGTCAAGAGAGTCTCCGTAGGTTCGCTCCTTGATCGAGGTAGCAATCTCGTCTTGGTCTGCAACCGGCATTCGGAGGAAGCCCGAAAACGTCACCCCGGCGACTGAGATTTCAGGATCAGAATGCTTTTTGTCGTAAGAAGCGGAGAATGGTGGGCAGGATTTTTCGGCTTCAACCGCTGGAGCAGTGGTCTGCGCCTGAATCTGGATACTCCTGGCCAACAGACACGCCATCGCGAAGGTAACGACTTGCGCCATTCGAAAGCGCATGGCGGCATTATAAACTCAATGCGTTTCGAATGTTGCGGAAGGAAGAATTGCTTAAGGGGAGGGCGGGGGAAGGCCAAACCCCGCTATGCGCGGGCCATTCGCAGTATGCAGCGGGAGCAGTGCAAAGGCAAGAACAAAGCGGAGCGCAGCCAAGAAATCCCCCGAAGGTTGCATTATCTTTCACAATTGCTGCATTCATTCCGCGGAAGCCTTGCAAGTTTTGTCATCCTGTCTCACCTGAGTGATGTTCTCCTTCCTGAACCTTGGTGTCCTTCGTGGTTAACTGAGGTCTCCGTGAAAGGCGGTAAACTCACCAGAGATGCAACTAAAGATTCTTGGTTCAGCGGCCGGAGGCGCGTTTCCGCAATGGAACTGCGCCTGCGCCAATTGTCGCGCGGTGAGGGCCGGCACATTGCACGGCAAGCCGCGCACTCAGACGCAGCTTGCGCTCACCGAAGACGGGCGCTCGTGGTTTCTGCTGGGCGCGTCTCCCGATTTGCGCGCGCAAATTGAAGCCACGCCTGAATTGCATCCGCGCGATGGCGCGCGCCAGTCGCCGATCGCAGGGGTGGTGCTGGCCAACGCCGATCTCGACCACGTCCTCGGACTGCTGCTGCTGCGCGAACTTCAGCCGCTTCGCATCTACGCCACTTCTTCGGTTCGCCGCATTCTCCAGGAAGGCAACTCCATGTTCAGCATGTTGCAGCGAATTCCGAATCAAGCGGTGTGGACCGACTTTTCACTCGAAACGCAATTCAATCTGCGCAATGCCCAAGGCGAAGACTCCGGTCTGCGCTGCCGGGCGTTGTCGCTGAGCACGCATTATCCCGCCTACGTTACGGCAGACCGGCAGTCGCAACTCGCGCCTGGCGAAGCTTCTCTGGGGTTCATCATCGCTTCTGCTTCTCCTTCGGGCCAACAATTCGCCTACATGCCAGCCGTACCTCACATGGACGACCGACTTCTCGATCAACTCGACGCCTGCGACGTGCTGCTCTTCGATGGCACGTTCTGGAGCGACGACGAACTGATTCGCGTGCAGGGCAGCGAACAAACCGCGCATCAGATGGGTCACATCCCGGTCGAAGGCATCCTGACAAAGTTGGCGGGAGTGCGCCGCCCGCGTAAAATATTTGTGCACATCAACAACACCAATCCCATGCTGGATGAGGCCAGCGTCGAACATCGCCGGGTGCGCGACGCGGGCTGGGAAATTGCGGAGGATGGATGGCAGTTCAACCTGTAGACACGGACACAGCATCACCAGCCCGCCGGCTTTCGCTCGATGAATTGCGCGCGCAATTACAGGCCACGGGCGAGGAGCGCTACCATCACGATCATCCTTTTCATCTGTTGATGCACGAAGGCAAGCTCAGCCGCGGACAGCTGCAGGCATGGGCGCTGAACCGTTATTATTATCAGAGCATCATTCCCGTCAAAGATTCGATCATCCTTTCGCGCGGCCCCGACCCAGTCTTCCGCCGCGCCTGGCGCAAGCGCATCGTCGACCACGATGGCGACGCAACCAGCGAAGGCGGCATCAAGCGCTGGATAAAATTGGCGGAAGCCACGGGTCTCGATCCGCAGATGGTTCGCGCCGGCAAAGGCATTCTTCCCGCGACGCGTTTCGCAGTAAACGAATATCTAAACATCGTCCGCAGCCGCACTCTGCTGGAAGCGGTCGCTTCCTCGTTGACAGAATTGTTTTCCACCAAACTCATCACCTTGCGCGTGGAAAAATTGCGCCAGCATTATCCCTGGCTGGCGGGAGGTCTCGACTATTTCGAAGCCAGACTTTATCAGGCGCCGGAAGATTCGCAGTTCGCGGTGACCTACGTCTACGACAACGCGAAGACGCGAGCCGAGCAGGAGTTGGCGCTTCAGGCCCTGCGCGACAAGTGCGACATCCTATGGGCCCAGCTCGACGCCCTCTACTTCGCCTACGTCCAACCAGGATGGCCCCCGCCCGGCGCGTTTCAAATCGAGGCCAGCTAACTTGAATCCGAGATCCAACTCAAAACCCTTTCATTCCGACCAGAGCATTGCGATTGGCTTTATCAATCGCAATGCGGAGTGGAGGAACCTGCTTTTGTTTGCGGCGTATGTCATTTCGGAGTCAGGACACTAACATGCCCCCTCCCGAAGACACCAGCCGGCCCCGCCTGGCAGCCGGTTGCCGCTGGGGTGAAAATAAGATTGGCACAGAAGATGCGAAGGTAATCCTCTTCCCCGAAGGCGCAATCAAGCTGCAAGGCACGGGGCGGGAGGTATTAGAGCGCTGCGACGGCCAGCGCACCTTCGCCCAGATCATCGCAGAATTGCAGGCCCAGTTCGCCGAAGCCGATCCAGCGAAGATTCGAACTGACATCAGCCAGTTCCTCGAGCAACTGCGTCACAAGCGGATCGTGGATTATTAGGTATATCCTGCGAAACGAAAACGGTTCGCTTCAGGCCAGTTGCTCCCATCCCACATCGAGCGCAGCGCCCAGCTTCTTCCATGTGCTGACAGACCCAGTCTTACGCTTGGTCTCAATCGCCGCGATCAGCGCGCGCGATACCTTCGCCTTCTTCGCAAGCCGCTCCTGGGTGAACTTCCGGTACTCGCGCCAGATGCGGAGCGCCGCCTCTCCCCTCAGCCTGCGCTCGGTGATCGCTAGCGGTATAAGCTCGTCCTCGCCATTCTCAAGTCGCGCCTTTGCGGCATCGTACGCCTTCACGTCGGCAAGCATCTCCGCATCTTCCATCAGCCTTTGCAGGCGTCGCACCGGAATCACGGCAAACGCCCTGCCCTTGCGGGTAATGGTTTCGATGCGCATCAATAAACTTCCCCTCTTGCTCCCACTCTCAAAGCCCACAATTCAAGACGGTCATCGTGCAACTCGTAAATGACGCGCCAGTCCCCAATTCTCAAACGATAGCCATCGCGTCCCTGAAGCTTGGTAACGTTGTTGTGCTTGCCGTAGGGATCGACAGCGACTTCTTTGATCTTCTCCACAATCCGCTTCTGCCAATTCACCGGAAGCTGGGAAAGCGATTTAGCGAAGGACTTTGTGGTGACGATCGCGTACACCGTAAATTGTTACTCATAGTAACAATAAAGGTCAAGCATATAATGAAAAAGGCAATTCTCAGGGATTTCGCCGCCGCTACTCATGATTCCCAACCCGCTCGCCCTCATCGCCGAGATCACGCACCGCTGCCCGCTGCACTGTGTCTATTGCTCGAATCCGCTTCAGTTGGCGGCGGCAAGTTCGGAGCTATCCACCGAGGAGTGGATCGACGTTCTCCAGCAGTCCGGCAAACTCGGCATGCTGCACGCGCACTTCACGGGAGGCGAACCGCTGGCGCGGCCCGATCTGACCGAACTCATCGCAGCCGCGCGCGCAGCCGGTCTTTATACAAATCTGATTACCTCAGGCATCGGGCTGGCCGAGCCGCGACTAAAGACGCTGGTCGAGGCTGGACTCGATCACATCCAGATCAGCTTTCAGGACTCGCACGAAGACGCAGCCAACTGGATTGCCGGCGCCAAAGCGCACGCGCACAAGATTGACTTGTCGCGCATCATCCGCCGCTACAAAATTGCCTTCACCGTGAATCTTGTGGTGCACCGGCAGAACATCGACCACCTCGATGAGATGATCACCTTCATCGAGCAGCTCGCGCCCGAGCGCATGGAAATCGCCCACACTCAGTATTACGGTTGGGCGTTGCAGAATCGCGCAGCTCTGCTGCCTACACGGGCGCAGGTTGAAAAAGCGGTCGAAACGGTTGCTGCCGCCGAAAAACGCCTCGCTGGACGCATACGAATCGACTCCGTGGTCCCCGACTACTACGCGCGCTTTCCCAAGGCCTGCATGGGCGGATGGGGACGTAGATTGATGCTCATCAATCCAGCAGGAAAGGTTCTTCCCTGCCACGCCGCGGAAGTAATTCCCGGGCTCGAATTCGAAAACGTCCGTGAGCAGACTCTGGAAAAAATCTGGCGAGACTCTTCCTCATTCCAGCGCTTTCGCGGAGAGGAATGGATGCCGGAACCCTGCCGCAGTTGCGACCAGCGTACGCAGGATTTCGGCGGATGCCGCTGCCAGGCTCTGCTGCTCACCGGCAACGCCACCGCCACCGACCCGGCCTGCTCGCTCGCGCCGGCGCACCACATCGTCGAGGCAGCATTGGCCGAGGCGAATTCGAGCGCCGCCGTTTCGCAGCCGGTTCCTGCCACGTCATTCGTGCAATTGCAACAGCGAGCCGGAAATCTTTGGAGTTACCGGACCAATCCCGATTAACCCATTAAAGCCCCTACCAGCGAAAGCCGATCGTGATCGGGCGATGATCGGTGGTGATGCCATTGTGCGATCCGTGCATAAAGCGGAACTCCCCATAGAACTCAACCCCACTGGGCAGCTTGCGAGTAACTCCCGCCCCAAGGTTGTATCCGAATTCATTCAGGCTGGAATTAACAAAGTTGCCGCTGAGAGGAATATTGAAATTCGAACTCTGGCACGCGCCCCACCAGTTCCAGAACGAATTACATGGCGAACCGGGAACCGTATTGTCGGAGTTCAGGCTTCCGGAACGATGAATGAAGCTTGGGCCGAGGAGAACGTATCCGGTGTAAAGCTTGGTCACTGGAATGTTGATGATGGGATCCAGAGTGACGGAGTATGCGTGGGTTGAGGCTCCCGACGCCTGCGCCAGTTCCTGCGTGGAGTCGCGCAGCGGCAGGTTCGCAAAAATAAAGTCCGCGCGCAGGCCTAAATACTTGTTCCCGTTGCGAGCCACGCCGGCCGCTGCCACAAAGCCTCCCTGCCTCACCCAGGTGCGCGTCGCGCCGCTGTCAAGATTCGCGCCCGCGCCCACGTTGTAGACCCAGTTCTTGTAGTCGTGAACGCGTTTCCGCCGCGAAGAACTTGACTGCTCCTCCGCGGGTTCCTGGCTGCTGTCGGGTGGTTTGGCTGCCGGAGTTGGCGTGGCAGGTTGTTGCGCCGCAAGCGGTGTCGCAGGAGCTTGCGCCGCGGGCGTGGTCTGAGCGACTCCTTGTGCTCCCAGCAGAATTATCAGGACCAGACTTGTCAGAATCAGCAGCGCCAGCGCACTCGCAGTCGCAGCGAACTTTCCCATCATCCATTCTCCTCCTCTAACCGGGCGTGGTGGCGGACCGTAGCGCTCGGCATGAAGAGGCGAGAGGCGCCGTGAGTAAAGGTTCCGCTTGTGATTCCTCGCAGGAAGGCATTGGCCTTGGTTGCCGCGGGATCGCATTATAGTACCAACTTTGATGCCGATTCTGCCTGGCAAGCCGCCTGCTGCGTCGCGCGCTTTCCACTTCGCGGGGGCGCAAGCCCCACGTATGATAAAAATAAGTTTCCATTCTTGAGAGAAAGCTTTGCACAAAACTCCGCCAGAGCAGGCATTGGACGCCCATCCCGACCCCATCTTCACGGGATCGCGCGCTGCGCGCCGGGTTGCGCTGGTGGGTTTCGGGACCGTTGGCCGCGCCGTGGCCAAGATTCTCTGCGAGCGCAACGTCGACAGGATTGCTCCGCCTGACGCACATCTGCAATCGCAACATCGAGCGCAAGAAGCAGACCTGGGGTACTGAGAAATGGATTCCGAGCGGACGTAATTTGGACCGACGACATCCACGCGATTCTCAACTCAGACGCCGACATCGTCGTGGAACTGGTCGGTGGATTGTCGCCCGCCGAAGAATTGGTGCGAGGCTCGCTAAACGCGGGCAAGTCGGTGGTGACGGCTAACAAGCAGCTCATCGCCCGCCATGGTCCGGACTTGCTGGCATCTTGCCAGCGCGAGGGCTGCCAGCTTGAGTTTGGAGCGTCGGTCGCCGGCGGCGTTCCCGTTCTCCCCGCGCTGCGCACCGGGCTTTGCGGAGATCGCCTGCACGGCATCGCCGGCATTCTGAACGGCACTTGCAATTACATTCTCAGCCGCATCGAGACCGCCCGCATTCCCTTCAGCGAAGCGCTCGAAGAAGCGCAGGCGCGCGGCTACGCCGAAGCTGACGCCAGCGAAGACCTCGACGGCGGCGACGCCCGCGCCAAACTTTCCATTGTCGCGCTGGCCGGACTGCGGGTCCGCGTTTCTCCCGAGGATATTCGCGCCCGCACCATCCGCCCGGTCGACGCGGTCGATTTCGACTACGCCGCCGAGTTGGGCTGCACTATCCGCCAAATCTCGCGCGCCGATTTGAGAGGGACGACTCTATTTGCGGAGGTTGGCCCCAGCCTTGTTCCCACCGACTCGCCTTTCGGACGCGTGCAACGGAATCTGAATCTGGTTTTGACTTCTGGGCAATATGGCGGCGACATGGCCTTTCTCGGCGCAGGTGCGGGCGGAGATCCCACAGCAGTTGCGGTCGTTTCAGACCTGATGGGGGTGGCGGAAAGCTTCGCGGCGGGGCCCCGCGTCCGCGCCGGGCACTGCAACTGCCATCGCCACCAGTAAGCTGTGACTTTGAGACGCCCTGGTATTTGCGGCTGGTGGTAAAAGATCAGCCCGGGATTATCGCGGGGCTGGCCGCGATCCTCTCGGCTCACGGGCTGAACATCGACGCCGTGCTGCAAAAACCAGGATTCGACAAATCGGCACTTCCCTTCGTGATCACGCTCGAACCGTGCCGCGACACGCAATTGCACCCGGCGCTGCAGGAAATGTCCGCGCTACCCTTCGCGCTTCGCCCTTGCCTCTGCCTGCCGATTTTGCGGTAAACGCTTTTCGGGATGGCTGCATCTCGCCTAACATTGTTCGCTCGCGCTCTCTCTACTTCCAGAAGGGATTCTTCAATCCTGCGGGAGCGAGGGCGCTGTTGATCTGTGTTTCCGCGCCGGTGTCGTCCGAGATTTTTTCGTCGGTCAAACGAGACGGCGGGGTATAAAGATCTTCCTGGCAGTAGGACGGCATCTTAGGGGATGGAAATTCTGATTTCATCGGGGCTACCTCCACGTATTTATGATCTAGGTTCATTGAAACACCTGAAGGTCGCTGCAGAGGCCGCAAAATCTCGATGGCTCGCATCGAAAAATCAGCAGACGGGAAACTTTCCCCTTATGGCCCATTTTCGCTGACCCCGGCGGAACTGCTAGGATGGTCCTCACCGGCAAGTCTCCTTTAGACACACTGAACTCATCCTCAAGGAATTTTCATGAAATATCGCAAGCTCGGCCAAACCGGATTCGACGTTAGCGACATCGCCTACGGACTGTGGGGCATGAGCGGCTGGAGCGGCTCCGACGACCAGCAGTCGCTCGATTCCCTGCAACTCGCCGTCGACTCGGGCTGCAACTTTTTCGACTCCGCGTGGGCGTATGGCGAGGGCAAGAGCGACGGCCTGCTCGGCGAAACCATGGCGCGCAACTCCGCGAAGCGGCTGTACGCTGCGTCGAAAATCCCTCCCGCCAATGGCAAGTGGCCCGCGCTCGCGAAATACAAGTATCACGACGTGTTTTCCGCGGACCACGTTCTCAAGTATGCCGACCTGATCCGCAAGAAACTGCGCGTGGACTCGATCGATCTGCTGCAGTTTCATGTCTGGGATGACAGTTGGACGAACGCCCCGGAATTCCGCTCCACGGTGGAAAAGTTGAAAGACGGCGGCTGGATTCGTTACTTCGGTCTGAGCCTGAACCGCTGGGAACCGGAGAATGGCATCAAGGCTCTGCGCACCGGATTAGTCGACGTTGTGCAGGTGATCTACAACATCTTCGATCAGGCGCCCGAGGACAAGCTTTTCCCGCTCTGCCAGGAACTCAACGTAGGCGTGATCGCGCGCGTGCCGCTCGACGAGGGCAGCCTCGGCGGCAAGATGACGCTCGAAACCCGCTTCCCGAAGAGCGATTGGCGCTCCGGTTATTTTGGCCCGGAAAATCTGGCGAAGACGATTGAGCGCGTGAACAAGCTCAAGAAAATCCTGCCCGCAGGCATGACGCTACCAGAAATGTCGCTGCGCTTTATCCTGTCGCATCCCGCAGTCAGCACGACGATCGTAGGCATGCGCAGCCCCGAGCATGTGCGCCAGAACGTCGCCGCCAGTGACGCCGGCCCGCTCGACTCCGGCCTTCTCGCCGAATTGAACAAACACCGCTGGGACCGCACCCCGCAGCGCTGGTCGGATTAACCGCTCGGATGCCTCATATTTTCCGTGCACTCCGCGGCAGTTCTTTGCCGCAAGAGCGAGCCCTAAATCACGCAGGTCCCAAAGGATTGCACACAACCGCTTTCGACCCTACTACCGCTGGTAGTAGCTCGCTCGGCAGGCTACTCTACCTCTGCCAGAAGTATGAACAAACAATCCCGCAAAACCAAGGGCGCACTAACCCTGTTCGCCATCCTGCTCGCAACAAGCCTCCACGCGCAAAACCCGCGTGGATCGTTGCGCGGCACAGTGCAGGATGTCACCGGCGCCCGCATCGCTTCCGCCAAGATCGTCGCCCAGTTGTCGCGATCGTCCGTGCAGCGCGAGGTCACCAGCGAAGACCGGGGCGAATTTCGTCTCGATGACGTTCTCCCCGGCAACTACCGCATTACTGTCACCGCCACGGGCTTCACCCCGGCGCAGGCGGATGTCGTGGTCGCAGTCGCCACCGTCCGTGACATTACCGTCACGATGAAGCCGGCTTCCGCCTCGGAGACAGTGAAGGTTCAAGCGGAATCGTCTTCCATCACCACGCAGCCCATCGATCTGGCCAGCGCCGTTCACCAGGGCGTGGTTTCCACTCAGGACCTTGAAACTCTTCCGCTTGCCGCGCGCAGCTTCGCCAACATCGCGTACCTGGTGCCCGGCACGGAGCCGGTCGAACCCTCCGATCCCACCAAGGCGCGCATCACGGCGGTCTCCACCGGTGGAAGTTCCGGCCTGAACAATGAACTCTCGGTCGACGGCGGGGACAATTCGGATGACTGGATCGGCGGCTTCCTGCAAAACTTCTCTCCAGAGGTGGTTCAGGAATTCGCCGTGCGCACCGCGCAAGAAGATGCCGACACCGGAGGCACCACCGCCGGTTCAGTCGTCATCACCACCAAACGCGGCACCAACGAGTGGCACGGCAGCGGCTCTTTCTACGGACGCGCAGCCGCGCTGAACGCGCGCTTCCCCATCGAGAATCCTGCGCACACGTGCGATTCGAGTGGGTGCACAAACAATCCCAAGCAGCCCTTTTCGCGCCAGAACTATATCGCGACCCTGGGCGGCCCGGTCGTGAAGGACAAGGTCTGGCTCTTTACGTCGTTCGAGTATGTCCACGAGAACGCTAGCATCGCTTATAGTCCGGCCAGCACCGCCGAGTTCGATGCGTTGTCTATGTTGGCGTCGGAGGGTGTGATTCCCGGGGTCAGCTCGATTGCGGTTCCGGCAAACGTTCCTATTCCGTTCCGCGACTACATCGGTTCGCTGCGTTTCGACTGGGCGCAATCGGCGAAGTCGCAATGGTTCCTGCGGACCTCAGAAGACAACTACCTCACCCACAACGCCCTGGTGCAGCAGGCCACGCTGCCCTCGACCGGACTGATCTCGCACAACAACTACTGGAATACCGTGGTCAGCAACACCTACGCGTTCAATTCCAGATGGCTTGGCACCTTCGTTTTCGGGTTCAGCGATCTGCACCTCACGCAGGCGCGCAACTCGACTCTGGGCTTTGCCCTGGCATTCCCCTTCAGTTCCACCTCGCAGACCGTTTCTGGATTCGAAACTTTCGGGGACAATCAGTTCGCCACGCCAATCACTCTGTTCCCTTCGCTGCGCAATCAGGAGAAATATCAGTTCCGCTACGACGTGAGCCATGCGACCGGCGATCACGCATTCAAATTCGGAGCGAACTTCATTCACGAACCGGTGCTCAGCGGCGCATTCCCCGGGAACCAGGAGACGCTGTATAGCTTCCCCAACAATCCCAGTTTCTATTTGACAGATCCGGCTCAGTTCGCAGCGGACTATGCGGCTGGCGCCTCAACCACTCCCGCCGGCGACGGCAGCTTCTCGCAGAGCGTACAGCGGCTGGCTCTCTACGCCGAAGATTCCTGGCGCGTTACCCGCCATCTCACGTTCAACTACGGTCTGCGCTGGCAAACAACGTATGGTCTGTTCACAGGATCGGGCCGCAGCCAGGCCGACAATGCTGCTTTCGTCACGCTGCAAGCATTGCAGATTCCGGTGAGCCTGCCGCAAGACGACCGCAAACAATTCGGCCCCCGCCTCGGCGTTGCATATTCCCCCGGGGATAGCGGCAAGACTGTGTTCCGCGCGGGCTTCGGCTTGTTCTACAACGATCTGGCGCAGAACGGATGGGCCACAGCCTTCCAAGGGGTCAATTCGACGAATGCCGTTGCCCCGGGTTCGTGCAGCTTCGTGGCCGGCAATCCGCCGTCGACCACTGGCGTCGGCTGCATTCCCGGCGATTCCGCGGGCGGGGCGGGGAATCTGATCGACGGCCACTACAGAACGCCATACGCCATTCACATGAGCGGCGGTGTGCAGCATGCTTTCAACCAGCGTTGGACCATCAGCGCCGACTTCACGCACGAACAAGGGAACCACGGCTATCGCGGTTACGCCTTCACCGGCGGCACTAATCTGTTTACTCCGCTCATTCCCGCCTCCGATCCGAACTATGCCAGCGATCAGGCGGGCGTGGTTCCCGATCTGAATCTTTTCAAATCTGACAACCGGTCCAGCTACAACGCGCTGATGTTGCGCCTTCAGGGGAACGTCTCCCATCGCTTCAATCTGACGGCGCACTACACGCTGGCCTCGGCCAAAACCTGGGGATGCCTGCTCGGCGAACTCTTCGATTATGTGAACGGCGTTTGCGATCCCCTGAATCCTTTCGGACCCGGGGATTACGGGCCCTCCGGCGAAGACGTCAGGCATCGCTTTGTCCTCGCCGGAACTTTACATCTTCCGGGTGGATTCGAGTTGACCACCATCACGCAAGCCGAGAGCGCCCGCCCTTATAACATCACCAACGCAACGGGCACGGGGCGAATCTCGGTGAACGGAGTACCGGAAGGCCTGGACGGAGTTCGCGGAACGCCCTACATTCAGGCGGACTTGCGGGTGAGCCGTCCTTTCAGGATCGGCGACCGCGCGCAAATTCTGCCCTTCGCCGAATTCTTTAATCTCTTCAATCGCAACAATCCCGGCGCGAACTTCGTCACCGCAATTCCCGCTCTTCCCGTCCCGGCAGCCGAGGCACAACTCGGCAACATTACCGACATCTGCACCAACGCAGATTGCACTACGACGAAGCCCATCACCAGCATCAATCAATTGCGCGTCCCCGGCGGCGGCTTGGGAGATTTCTTCGGCCCCGGCACAACGGTCGGGATTCCATTCGCCGCGCAGCTGGGAGTGAGGGTGACTTTCTAGCCGGGCGGGTTTGCTAACAGAAGGGTTTCTGAAAAAGCGGGGGGGAGCAGGCCTTCCAGGGCCTGCGCTAAAAACCCCTTCGCAAATAATCTTTGGGCTTCAGCCCGGGGACACTGGGAAGTCTCTATCGCACCAGCCACTCGGTCGCCGCGTGCACCCGAACGAGCAATTCGCTGTAAGTCAGGCCCAATGTAACCACCACCGCGGCGGCGGCGGTTAAGACATATGCCCACGAATATTCCCTCGCCGCACTCTGCCGAGGTTCCGTCCACGCTAGCAAGCGTTCGACGCGCGCATTCACCGACTCCGCAGGGCTGTGAACTAATGCCGTGGTCAGCTCTGCCGCGGGCTTCAGAGGAGCCAGCCTCGAGAGCTTGATCACGGCCGCAGCCAGATCCAGCGCTTCCGAAGCGCTTGAGACCGCGCCGTCGTCTGCGGCCATTTCAGTCGCCTCGCGCCACGCGCTTTCAAGTTCCGCCATGCCAGGAAACGCCACCAGGCGCAAATCAGCTTCCTCAGATTGTCCCGGCGGCGCACATGCACGAATTCATGACGGAGCGCGCTCTGCAATTCCCGCTCGGTCAGCACAAACTCCGCCGCCCGCGACAACCATACACTCGGCCGCAAAATGCCGGCTGCGGTAAGCGGAGGCCCTGCCGCCGAAACCCCCAGAACCGGAACTGAATCCCTCGAATCTTTAAGGCCGGCATCGACCACGTGAGCTTCCCTCGACCACAGCGCAACCGTTCGTGAAGCCCGCAGCAATGCCACCGTCGCACTCCGGAGTCCCGCGAGCACCACCGCCAACCCGCACAAACCGAGGACCACGGGCAAAGCGCCCAAGGGTTCATCCACAGCGCGGGGTTCGAGCAGCAGGAACGAAGGTAGAGCCAACGCGAGGGTCACGCCAGTCGCCAACGCAAATGGGATCAAGCGAAGAATGAAAAGCAAGTTGGCGCAGCGTCGGGCCGTATACCGCTGGCAGTAAATCCACGCGCTCCGCCACACCGCGCAAACCGCCAACGACAGGGCGCTGTAGAGCAGGACAGAGATCGAGAAGGAAACGGCGAGCCCACGCGCGGCGAACATTATTCTTTCTCCTTCTGGTTCACCTGACCAAGCTCACGTTGACCCAACTCGCGGCGCTTGCGATCCACCAGCTTGCGCAAATCGTCGAGCAATTGCTCGTCGCGTTCGCCCAGGATCTCCACCAGGAACGAAAGCGGCAAAGCCGAAGCCGGACTCGCATCCAGCAGTTGACGAAAGGCGTGACCCGCCGCCTCCCGATGCATCTCCTCACGGCTGAATCGCGGTGCGTAGCGGAACGCCCTGCCTTCCTCCGCTCGCGTCAGCAGGCCCTTCTTGAACAGACGGTCGAGCGTGGTCATCACCGTGGTATAGGCGAGGTCCTGGCAGCTGCCTTCGATCAGTTCTCGGACGGTCGCGTTGCCACTCGCCCACAACCCGTCGAGCAGGCGTTGCTCGAGCGCCCCCAGTTGCCGCGACGCGCTTCGAAATGGATGGAAAATCCGATTCATTGGTGCCTTGCCGAACCAATCCGGTTCGGTCGGTGTCCTACCGTGCCCAGAGGTTATACCATATTTTCGCTAAGAGCATCTAACAAAACCCTCCGCCAGCACACAGTAGAAACGGCCACCGGAGAGGAACTTCACGCCTGGCTGTGTTGAGTGCAAGACGCTTCGTCTTGACAGGCCAATTCTGGGGGAGCACAATTCGCGTGTCTGCTGCGCTGATCTCTCCTCAAGGCGCAGAAAGGAACGCCGTGCACCTACTTCGCCGTAGCTACGTTTTGCTTCTCCTGTGCGCAACGACAGCGATTGCCTTGCCCGCGCAGACGTTCACCACGCTGCACAACTTCGACGGCACGGACGGTAAGGTGCCCGAAGCGGGGCTGGTGCAGGCTACCAATGGGAACTTATACGGGACGACAGGGTCTGGCGGGACTAGCAACTTTGGTACAGTCTTCAAAATCACTGCAGGTGGCACGCTGACCATGCTGCACAGCTTCGGCTCGGGGGAAGGCATCGTGCCCGATGCGGCGGGATAAGAGAACGGCCATGCGCTTGTTTTCAAGGAACCCTCCGTGGGTACTGCTGCTAGCGGCGGCCTTGCATGTCTTGCCGTCCCGGCTTCGGCCCAGTTCGAAAGCCGGGCAAGCTCTCCTGTGGTCAACGGACCCTCCCCCGTTGCAGCAGGGGACTTCAATCATGATGGCAAATTGGACGCCGCAGTCGCGGTCTCCGGCACAGGCCAAGTAGCGGTCTTGCTTGGAATAGGAAATGGAACCTTTCAGCCGCCCGCGTTCTACAACATTGTCAACCAAGGACAAGCGATAGAGTCTCTTAGCGTCGCCGATTTCAATCGAGACGGCAACCTTGATATCGTGGTGGCGGATCGTCTCGGGACGAACATTTACGTATTGCTAGGCAATGCCGATGGCACGTTCCAAGCCCCGCAATCCTTTCCCACTAACGGGTCCCCATCCCTTCTTGCAGTGGGCGATTTCAATGGCGACCACATTCCAGACCTGGTTACGGGCAATGCCCTCTGCGGGTGCATCAATGTGCTCCTGGGAAACGGGGACGGCACGTTTCAGGGGCCGATTACCACTAACCTTGGCGTTAATCCCGAGGCTCTCGCAGTGGGCGACTTCAACCACGACGGCAAGCTGGATGTGGTTTGGGCCGTACAAGACTTGTTCAGCAGCGAAGCCCACATTCTGCTGGGCAATGGGGACGGGACCTTTCAAACCGGTGCAAGTTACACGGTCGGGCCCTCACCACAGTCGATCGCGGTGGCGGACTTTCGCGGGGACAGCAACCAGGACCTGGCGGTTGCCGACGGCGAGGGAGAGGTGTGGATACTTCTCGGGAATGGCGACGGCACGTTTCAGCCGGCGGTAGGCTATCACGGCGCATCGGGCATGGTTCAAGTCGCTGACCTCAATGGCGACGGCCACCTCGACTTGGCGGTTGCAAACTACGACGTCCCACCCTCCAGCGTGAGTGTGTTCCTGGGAAATGGCGACGGCACCTTTCAGCCCCCTGTCAGCTACCTCGGATTCAGAGACGCTTTCTCGATTGCTATAGGAGATTTTAACGGCGACCAGAAGCCCGATGTGGCAGTTGCCGACTTCTTGGGCGGCAACGTCGGGGTTTTACTCAACACAGGCGTCGTCAGCTTCTCGCCCACTACTCCACTCACCTTCCCTCACCAACTGATCGGCACAACCAGCGCGCCACGAAATGTCACGCTGACTAACACCGGTCTCACGACTCTATCGATTTCTTCAATGTCGGTGAGCGGCCCCTTTCAACTCGGTAGCGGCACGACTTGCAGCACGGGCGTTGCTCCAGGAGCCAATTGCACTCTCTCCGTAGTTTTCCAGCCGGTCGTGATCGGCGGGAAGGGCGGCCTACTTTCGATCTCGGACAGCGCTTCTGGCAAGAAGCAGGTCATCGAGCTGAACGGCAGCGGCACAGTGATCAGCATCTCCCCGCCGCAGCTAACCTTCCCTCCGCAGAAAGTCGGCACGAAGAGTGCTCCAAAAAACGCGACTGTTACTAACACGGGCAGCACCGCCGTGAGCGTCACAGGCGTGAATATCGGTGGCAGGAATCCCTTCGACTATTCTGAGACCAACACCTGCGGTAACCAGATCGGCCCCGGCGCGAACTGCACGATCAGCGTGACTTTCAAACCGACCGCGACCGGCACCCGCACCGGTGCCGCCGAGATCAACGACAACGGCGGCGGCAGCCCGCAAGGCGTGCAGCTCACCGGCACTGGGGACTAAAGACCGCCGAGAAGCCCGAAGGCGGGTCGCACGCCCGCGCCCCCGCCCCCGCCCGACTCACTCCGCCCCCGCTCGTACTCCCACGCTCCGTACTCCGCACGCACGCGCAGTACCCCACGGCCCGCTCCCATCGCCAGAAAGGGGGTGGAGCCTTTTCCCTCGTCGCCACATCCTACCCGTCAACGCTCTCGGGCAAGCTAACTTTCAACCGCCACCACATGGACTCGCAGGAAGCGCCAGCAGATCAGAGCGCATCCCAGGGATAGAAACGCCTCGTGAATGTCCGCCCGCTTTTCGTAGCGCACGCGCAGCCGCCGGAACTGATTCAACCACGCGAAGGTCCGCTCTACGACCCAGCGCCATCGGCCCAGCCCGCTGCCATGTTCGGTGTTGCGCTTCGCAAGACAAGGGATGATGCGTCGGCCACGCAGACCTTGCCGGATCGCTTCAGCGTCATAACCTCGGTCACCTAACACACAATCAGGACGATGGCGTGGGCGTCCGCGCTCTCCCTGTACAAGCGGGATGGCGTCAACTAGCGAGAGTGCCTGCTGCGAGTCATTACGATTGGCCCCGGTGAGCTGAATGGCCAACGGAACGCCCTGGCCATCGCAAATCAGATGGCGCTTGCTGCCCAACTTGGCCCGGTCTGTGGGATTCGGCTCCGTCTGGCGCCCCCAAAAACTGCTCGAACTGAACTGCCGTCCACAACTGCTCGTGACCAATCTATCTGCCCGTAGCGGGCGAGCCAATCCAGCAAAGAGAAATGGATCAGTTGCCAGATGCCGGCCTCTCATCGCGCCTCACGCCGCACCCTCCCGGCTCTTCTCCGTCACATCCTCGATCGCCAGCAAGATGAAAGGATGCCCCGGCTGCAGCTCCACCCGGCGGGCATTGAGCAGCATCTCGCGCGGTCCGAGGTGGGGAAAATCGTGGCTCATCTCGAAATCGTCCACCCGGGAGTTTCGCGGGATAATCTCCTCCAGCAACTCGCGCAGCCTTGGGATATTCCACTGCCCGTTGCCCAGCTCATAAATCAGCCGCCGTTCCGTTTCCTCCGGTGTCACCTCGAACGTCCGGTAAAACGCCGGATTCGCGCCCGAAACCTGCAGCTTGATGTCCAACACCAGGATCGGCTCCCGCGCGCTTTCGACAATCGTATCGGCATATTCGCGTGTCTGGTCCAGAGTGCGTTTGAGCGCGTCAACGTCCTGCAAGCTGATCACCGCGCCTTCGATCCGATTGTCCCAGGTCTTGTAGGGACGCACGTAGAGCATCTGCCAGCCGCCCTCGTTGGTTCGTACCTCGCGCTCCTGCGGGGCGGCGTGCCGGATGGCCTCGCGGGCCAAAGTTTCCAAATCTTCCAATTCAAGGTTTGGCCGGATCTCGCCCAGTCGCCGCCCAACATCTCCGGGCAAAAGGTTCAGCAGTTTTTGCGCCGGCGGAGTGAAGCGGCGAATGCGCAGATCGTTGCTCACCATCACCACGGGAATATCGACGTGGCCCAGCAGGTTCAGCAGATCGTTGTTGGCCGAGCCCAACTCTGCGTTGCGGTTCTGCATTTCTTCGTTGAGCGTAGTAAGTTCCTCGTTCGTGGACTGCAGCTCCTCCTTCGCCGTCTCCAGTTCTTCATTGGTGCTCTGCAACTCTTCGTTGGCCGACAAGACTTCTTCATGCGCCGCCTTGAATTCTTCCGCAGTGCTCTCATGCTCTTCAATGAGCGAGTGCAACTGCTCCCGCAACTGATTCGCCTCGCGTTTCAGCAGTTCGGCCTCCGGCGCCGCGGGGCGCGCCACTTTCACCATCTTGCCGGCCTTGCCCTTGTCCTCCGCGGCCTCCGGCTTGCGAACCACATCCTGAAATACGACCACGTAAAAGCGCTCGTGCGCCGTGGGCCCGCGCAGAGGCACGACCTCAAGGCTGATCTCTCGCGGGCCTCCTTCGGATTGAATCTGCACTCCGTCCTTCCGCACCGAAGCGTTGGTTTTCTTCGCGGTATCCAGCGCCGCGCGCAAATCAACCAGCAGACCTTCCCGCGCCATCTTAGCCACGCTGAAGCTGGGTTGCCCGGCCGGCGGCTCCAGGTACGCTCCCGTCTTGCCGTGGAATTGCACAATCTCCATTTGATCGTTCACCACTATGCTGGCCGGAACAAAGCGGTTCACCAGCAGATGCTCCACCTCCCGCTCCACCGTAAAAGGAGCCGGCAATTCCCGGGCGAGCTTCGGGTCCCCAGTTCGAATCGGCAGATAATCCGCGTTCGCGAAGTAAGTCGTCAGCCGCGCTGTGGTCTTCCGCTTCTGGTAGATCTTGTCTTTCTTGTCGACCAGTCCGAAGTGGTCGGCAAATCCTCCCAGGTTTTCCGACGCTCCCAGCATCAGGTAGCCCCCGGGTTTCAGCGCGTAATGCAACGATGGGATAACCCGCCGCTGCAAAACCGGCCCAAGGTAAATCAGCAGGTTGCGGCAGCTCACCAGATCCAGATTTGAGAAAGGAGGATCCTTCACCAGGTTTTGCTTGGCGAAGATGCACATATCCCGGATCGACTTGTTGATCTGAAATCCTCCATCCAGCCGGACGAAGAATCGCTTCAGCCGCTCCGCCGAAATCTCCGCCACGGCCGCTTCGGTGTAAAGCCCGGTTCGGGCGCGGTCGAGCGCGGTGTCGCTGATGTCGGTGGCAAAAATCTGGATCGCGGTCGCCGCCTGCGAAATATTCCGGCTGTGCACCCACATGTATTCCAGCAGCGTGATTGCGATCGAGTACGCCTCCTCGCCCGTGGAGCAGCCGGCCACCCAAACCCGTATGGGATTATCCGGCTTGCGGCCCTCAAACAATTTGGGATAGACATGTTTGCGCAGCGCCACAAACGCTTCCGGCTCCCGGAAAAATCCCGTGACGTGGATCAGCAAGTCGCGGTAAAGCTCGTCCAGTTCTTCCGGCTTCCTCCCAATGAAACGCAGGTAGTCTTTCAGCTTCTCGACCTTGTGCACAGCCATGCGCCGCCGGATGCGCCGGTGCAGCGTAGTGTGTTTGTAGTTGGTGAAATCCACTCCAGTCGATTCCCGCAGCAGCCCGAATAGCGCGTTCAGGTCGCTGCCCACCATGCCCTCGGTCCCTTCCGATCGCCGGCGACACGACCCGCGCCACATAAGGATGCTGGCTGATTCCGCCCAACTCCCTCGCAATATCCTTCGGAGACAAGATGAAGTCGATGCAACCGGCATTCACCGCATTGCGCGGCATGCTGTCGTACTTCGCCGACTCTTCATCCTGCGCAAACGTGATGCCTCCCGCCGCCTTGATGGCGCGGCATCCCTCGGTGCCGTCGGAGGCCGTGCCCGACAGGATGACGCCGATCGCCTGCTGCCCGGCATTTTCCGCCAGCGAGCGGAAAAAATCGTTGATCGGCATATGTTGCCCGTGGGTCAGCACGCGCGAGCCCAGTTGCAGCATTCCATTCTTGATGGTCAAGTTGGTGTTGGCCGGAATCACATAGGCATGATCGGGCTGCACCACGACTCCCTGAGTAACTTCGGTGACGGGAATCTTAGTTGTCCTCGCCAGGATTTCCCGCAACGCGCTGCCATGTTTGGGGTCAAGGTGCTGCACCAGCACGAAGGCCATCCCAGTCTTTTCCGGCAGGTAACGCAACAGTTCGGAGAATGCTTCCAGCCCGCCCGCCGACGCACCGATCCCCACGATGGGAAACAATCCCGGGGACGCTTTAGCGTCAATCTCTGCGGTGGTTTTGTGGCGTGATTTGACCGGCTTGCGTGCAGAACTCTTCATGAAGCTCCTCCCAGAGACAGAAAACTTCCAAGGAGCCAAGGGCCCGTGAATCTGCTTCCCCTCTGTCAACCGCGACAGGCCCTGCAAGGCGCGACCGCGCCCGCAAGAAGATTCGAGCGGCATTTTAGTTCGAGATAGTTGCGGGGTCAACGAGTACAGCAAAGAAAAATGTGCCAGGCAACAGACGCTTTCCCAATATGGTTCTTCTTCAATCGGAATTTGTGGGGACTGCCGCCTCGGCTGTCAAGCCGAGCAGAGCGAGGCGCTCTGCCACACGGCTCGCGGGAAAAAGGAAATTCTGGGGTGGGAAACGGGAATCGAACCCGCAACCGTCGGAGCCACAGTCCGGTGCTCTGCCAGTTGAGCTATTCCCACCGCCACCACGATTATACAACCGCGCTTCGCCGATGTCAGAAACCCGCGTACGTCGTACGAGTCCGAAATTCCAAATCGGATCGCCTTGCTCCCATCGATCCGAAACAGCCCCTGTGGAAAACTTTCGATTTTCATGTGACGGATAACCTTTACTCCGATTTTTCTTTCTCCTAATCTGGGAAGCGTTGGCCAGGATGTTGTGCCGCGCAGTTCTAGACACCTCGCGGCCCTGCCCTAATCCCACGCGAGACTGTGGGCGGGACATCTGGTGCGGGCGTTCTGTGGCTTCCCTGGAAAGCCCAGGGCTGGCGCCCGTTGTGGGAGTGATCACTCCTCAGCTATTAAACGGCTACACCAGGAACTTACAAGGTGAGTCAGGCTGGAAAAGGGTAAGTGGAAGAAAAGAAACGAGAAGCTATCGAGAACGTCAGAGAGAAAAACGGAAGATCGGGATAGCAGCGCCAAGCCCTCACGCTGCGGTGCGGACTGCTTTGCGGGATTAAGAATTTCTTCGCTCACAGATCCTGCGGGGGAGTGTAGATTGGCTTGTACCTTCAACTCACGGCTCGTATCCGGGTTCGTGTCCAAGGTTCGTATCCGGGTATGCCTCGAAGGCATACCGTAACTTCTCCGCCCTGAACACCGCGCCTTCAGGCGCTGTACGGGCTTGCCCTTATCCCCGTCCTACGCCCACGTATTCAAAGCCCATGGCGCGCAGCCGCGCGGCATCCAGCAAATTCTTCGTATCCACGATGATGGGTTTCTTGAGCAGGTGCTTGATCCGGTCAAAGTCGAGCACGCGGAACTCAGGCCAGCCCGTGCCCACGACTAACGCGTCCATCCCCTCGGCCGCGGCATAGGCTGATTCGCAATAGCGCACCGAACCATCCAGACGCAGCTTCGCTTCGCCAAGAGCGACCGGGTCGTAAGCCCGCACCCGCGCGCCTTTGGCGACCAGCGATTCGGCCAGCCGCACTGCCGACGAACCTGCGATCGAGTTCGTATTCGGCTTAAAGGCGAGGCCGAGAATCCCCACGTCTTTGTTCTCCACCGAATTCAAGGCATGGGCAATCTTATCGACCAGGCGCTCGGCGAGAGTGTGGTTGACGTCCCGCGCCGCGCTCAGAACTCGCAGCGGGACTCCGTTGGCCAGGGCCAATTGCGCCAGCGAATCCATATCCGACTCGGCAAACACGCCGCCCATGCCCGCCCCCGGCTGCAGGCACCGCGGAGCGATCTTTTTGTCGAGGCCAAGCGCCAGCGCCAGGCTGACTGCGTCCGCGCCCACTCGCTCGCACAGCGCCGCAACCTCGTTGATGAAAGAAATCTTCGTCGCCACAAACGCCGTCGCTGATTCTCGCACCAGTTCCGCCGTCGCCTGGTTGGTCACAATCACCGGCACGCCACGCATCACCAGCGGATGAAAAATCTGCTTGAGGACTTGCACCGCTTCGTTCGAGGTCGACCCCAGAATCAGCCGGTCGGGCCAGTTGAAATCCTCCACGGCGCAACCGTCGGTAAAGAACATAGGCTGCGAAACGATGGTTCCACGCAAGCCCGCATCTTTCAGGGATTTTTCCAGCGCGGCCGCCGTACCCACCGCAACCGGGGTAACAATAGTTAGAATCGGAGGCTTCGTCGCCAGCCGGGCGATCCGCATCACCACATCCGACAGATTGTCCGCGCTATCTTCCGCCAGAAAAATGACTTGCGTCTTGCGCGCAAAGGATTCGATATCGGTGGAATACGCCAGGCGCCCGGCCCGCACGTTGCGCCGGATGATCTCCTTCAAGTTCTTCTCAAAGAATGGGATGTTGCCCTGGGCCATCTCGACCATGCGCGTCCGGTCGGGATGACAACAGGAAACGGGAGTGCCAAAGTCTGCCAGACATGCCGAAATCACTGTTCCCAGATAACCCGAACCGTAGACTCCGATCTGCATGCTTCTGCCCTCCGGCACTTGCTCAAGTCCACGCCCGAAGTGGCTTCCGGCGCGGCATTCCAAACCATTCCCTCTCTTCTGTTTACAGGGCGGCAAGAACCTTCGCAACGCACGGGAGGGAGATGTACCAGGGGCCATGCGGACTGGGCAGGGGGTAACGTAACAGGCGGTAATCAGGCGTGGGTTACTTGAGAAGGGGGCTGGTTCGCCTTTGATTAGGGATCGCTTCCTGCGCTTGATCAGGAATGACGATCAGGAATGATCGTGATATTGTTCACAGCCCGGTCATTTTCTCCAGACGTTCTGGATACCGGGCTCCTTCAACCGGAATCTTCGACGCCGCAGCATCAACCTCTCGCAGGTCTTCGGGGGTCAGTTGGATCGACAGCGCTCCGATGTTCTCCTCTAACCGGTTTGGTTTCGTTGTGCCGGGAATGGGAGCCATCCACGGCTTTTGCGCGAGCAGCCAGGCCAGCGCGATCTGCGCCGGAGTCGCATTCTTGCGCTTCGCAATCGTGGCCAGCAGATCGATCAGCGCCTGGTTCGCCTTGAGTGCCTCCGGCGTAAAGCGTGGCAGCGTGCTGCGAAAATCGGAGCTGTCAAATTTCGCGTTCTCGTCGATCTTGCCCGTCAGGAATCCCTTGCCAAGGGGGCTGTACGGCACGAATCCAATCCCGAGTTCCTCGAGGGTCGGTATCACTTCCTTCTCAGGGGTTCTGGTCCAAAGCGAGTATTCGCTCTGGAGCGCAGTGAGCGGCTGGACTGCGTGGGCGCGGCGAATTGTCTTTGCGCCCGCCTCCGAAAGCCCGAAGTGCCTGACCTTTCCTGCTTGAATCAATTCCTTCACTGTGCCGGCGACGTCTTCGATCGGCACGTTCGGGTCAACCCGGTGCTGATAGAGCAGGTCGATTTTGTCGACGTTGAGCCGCTTGAGCGAGCCTTCGACCGCCTGCTTGATGTGCTCGGGCCGGCTATTCACGCTTGCCGCTCCCGGCTTATGATCGCTGCCGCTCAGATCGAACCCGAACTTGGTGGCGATCACCACCTTACCCTTGTAGGGAGCCAGCGCTTCGCCCACCAGTTCTTCATTGGTGTACGGACCATAGACTTCGGCAGTGTCAAAGAATGTGATGCCGCGCTCCACGGCGGCATGGAGAAGAGTGGTCATCTCCTTCTTATCTTTGGCCGGCCCATAGGAATAGCTCATTCCCATGCAGCCGAGCCCCAGAGCCGAGACTTCAAGATTGCTTTTTCCAAGTTTGCGCTTCTGCATTGTTTCTCCTTAGTAGTCCCGGCAAACTATTTCTTGAGCTCACCCGTCCAGTTCATAACCAAAACCAGGGGCGTTGAGGCGCTTTCCTGGTTGATGGCGAATATGAACGGTTGGCCGTCCGGGCTGCGAGGGCAGGATCTTGACTGCAACCGTGCGATCCAGACGCGTGTCGCGCGCGCGCGGTACACCTCGCCCATGCCGCCGGCTCCGAGCGGCGTTTGGATTTCATAAGGACCAAGCTTCGTGCCGGAAGCGAGAGGCATCTTTTGCGGGTAATTATAGTCCAGAGAATATTTCGCGGCGGGATGTGACGAGGGTCAGAATCAAAGAATGGCTTGGGATGCGTCGCCTAGAAACCTGCGACCGCCTCCGACACGGTTGGGTTCCAATGGACGATCCTATCGATGCAGGTGAGCTTCAAGATCTGCTCGATGTGCTTGTTAGCGCCGGCCAACCGCAGCTCTCCTCCGGCGCCCTTGACCTGGCCAGCGGACGTGACGATTATCCCAATCCCAGTGCTGTCGATGTGGGTCACGCCGCTCAAGTCAAAGATGATCTTCTTCTGCTGTTTCTCCCGGACCAGGCTGTCGGTGGCCCATTCCAGCTGCTTGCACTCCCGGCCGATGGTGATTCTGCCCGTGATTTCCAGCACAACAATGTCAGGCGGCAACTGCTTGGTCTGAATCTCGAGCATAGGGCGCCACCGAGGTTTAAGTAGTGCAGTAACGCGAAATGGTTTGGCCGATCACGCGGGAGCGTATGTCCTTGGCGGATCATCTTAGGGGCCGGGCAGCGGCAAGTCAATGTGGGCAGGGGCAGGCTGAACATTCTTTACGGGGAAACCAAACTCCCGCCGAGCAGGACCGGGGCAAGGTCAATCCAGCAGTTCGGCGCGTCTTCGCGTACAAAGGTGAGCCGGTCGAGCAGGAAGCGGCGGCTGCCGGAATACTGCCGCCAGCGTTCGCGGGCTATGGCCAGCGCCTGATTGGCCGCTTCTACGGTATCCATTTTCACAACCGTGAGGTGCGGAATGTATGGCCACTCCTCGGCGAACGCCAGGGCGCGCGCGTTGAGTTGATGGTGCAACTCGAGCAGCCGCGATGCGGCATGAGCCACGCGGATGTAAACCGTGGGAGTAGTCGGGACAAAGGTTTCCACGTCGCCCAGGGTCACTTCAAAAGGCTCAACCTGGCCGCAGATACCTTCCAGCGCCTGCAAGGCGGCCCTTTCCGTTCCCTGCAGAGGGCGCGGCGGCAGAAAGGTGATGTGGGCCGCGAGATGAGGACAAGTGGGATGCAGCTCCCGTCGGAGGTTCTCGACAAACTCTCCCACTGGACTTCTTACATACGCAACCAACGCATAGCGCGGGCTCGCCATATCCAGTAAAGAATTATAGCGTGCTTCGTCGTTTATAATCGAAAGTGTTGTTGATTTGGCGGAGTCGTTCTGGTTCGTCATGTCGGGGCGTAGCGCAGCCTGGTAGCGCACCTGCCTTGGGCGCAGGGGGTCAGGGGTTCAAATCTCCTCGCCCCGACCAATAACTTCTTCTGGCACCAATACATTCT
>CAWEDF010000056.1:0-111602 GCA_963807655.1 uncultured Acidobacteriaceae bacterium
TGAACAAGCTAAAACCGCACACCGTCGATTGGGCGCAGATTGAGCGCTTTCTCGCGAGCGCGGACAAGAAGCTCGCCTCGGCTCACAAGATACTTCTGTTCGACGAGGAGGCTTGCCTTCAGCAAGCCTACAAACAAGATGTAGAGGCTTCCCTCGGTTTTATGTTCAGTCACGGGTTCCGCGCGAGAAGCCAGCCGGGGCACCACATTGCAATCATCGAGTTTGTGCGGGCGCGCATCGGCAAGAAAAATGCCGGCCTGCTGATTGTCTTCGATCGTTTGCAGCGGAAACGCAATCAGGCCCTTTACGATGACACCGGGTTTGTTTCTCAGCATGACGCCGAGAGCGCGCTCGAATCCGCCCGGGACTACTTGAATGTGATCCGATCTGACATCGTTGCCCGAAAGCCTTAAAGACAGAGCCGATTTAGGACACTGGGCTCGCTTCGCTCTTTGGACAGCCGAGGCGGCTGGTCTCTATATGTTCGATCGGTTGGCGCAAGCTCGCCAGGCAGGAATATTCTGCGCAGGGAGCCGCCTTGCGGGCAGCCGGGAAGCTGGGTTGAATCCATCGCGGTAGACTAGGCGGAACAATGTCACAGTCACCTCAGGATCCCAAGCTTCAAGGCAAAAGTTTCCTGCGACGTCATCCGGTCGTTGTCTACTTCGGACTGACGTATGCGATCTCCTGGACTGGCGCCTTGCTGGTCGCTGCGCCATACCTTCTTCGCCGGCAGCCGGTGCCGAAGATGGCCGGGCTGCTTATGTTTCCAGCCATGCTTCTGGGGCCGAGTCTGGCCGGAATCGGGTTGACCTGGTTTATCGACGGGAGAAGCGGTCTTGCGGATCTTTTCTCAAGAATGGGCCGCATCGGAGTTCCCGCGCACTGGTACGCAGCATTACTTATTCCCCCTACTCTTGTGCTGGTGGTTCTTTTTGGTTTGCGGACCTGTATGTCGACAGTCTTCGCCTCAAACACTTTCTTCGCCGGCGCCCCGTTTGGCATTGTCGCCGGATTCTTCGAGGAAATCGGCTGGATGGGCTACGCTTTTCCAAGAATGAACTCCCGACACAGCGCCTTGGGGAGGGCTGCGCTCCTCGGCGTACTGTGGGGAGTGTGGCACTGGCCGGTGGTCGATTACCTTGGCACGGCGACGCCGCACGGTTCTTACTGGATTCCCTATTTCCTCGCGTTCATTGCGGCCTTGACGGCGATGAGAGTGCTGATTGCATGGATCTACGTCAATACGAAAAGCGTTGCCTTGTCCCAACTCATGCACGCTAGCTCAACGGGTTCTCTGGTTGTTTTTAGTCCTCCCGTGACGGCCCGGCAAGAAACGTTGTGGTACGCGTTTTATGCGGTCTTGTTGTGGCTTGTGGTCGCGATCATGATTGGTAAGGCATTGCGCGCGCGACCGTTCGCCGGGGATGGCGCCCAGGGGGTTTCGTGAGCCCGACGGTGTCGATTTGGCGCGAACCTCGTTGGTTTCATAGGGTCGAGTTCTGCTTTAGACCAAGGGCGATGGAACGTTGGCAGTCGTGCTCGTGGAAAGAAGCGGGCATGAGTTCCTCGGCTTCGATCAGGACAGGTCCGCTCCACACACGCATCTCCACAAGCATCTCCACACAAGCATCTCGACACGCCCTCATTCGTTTTCTTCAATGGTTTCAAATCCGTCTGTAGTTTGTTCAGACGCTCCGCCGACTGGTAAAGTTGCATTCGCAAGCCATGAATTCCAGAATTCTGGTCAGCGGGGTGTCGGGGCCGATTGGGGCTGCGCTGCTTCCTTCTCTCCGC
This sequence comes from uncultured Acidobacteriaceae bacterium, assembly GCA_963807655.1. Classification (GTDB taxonomy): domain Bacteria; phylum Acidobacteriota; class Terriglobia; order Terriglobales; family Acidobacteriaceae; genus Sulfotelmatobacter. Next base: position 1,798 of record CAWEDF010000056.1, read on the forward strand.
ACTAGTGGATGGTCCGTGGTGCGGCTGGTGCGGGGTGCGGCTGCGGGCGGCGGGCAGATCTCATGGGATCCGGCGGGGCCGCTTGCGCCTGAAGCCGTTTCGGGATTTGACGCCGTGATTCATCTGGCGGGCGAAAGCATCTTCGGGCGATGGACCGCAGTCAAGAAGGCGAAGATTCGAGACAGCCGCGTCGTCGGGACATTGCATCTGGCGTCGGCTCTGGCGCGGGCGGAAGAGAAGCCTAAGGTTTTCGTTTGCGGATCGGCGATCGGCTACTACGGCAACCGCGGCGATGAAGTTTTGCAGGAGGAAAGCGCGCCGGGCACAGGATTTCTGGCGGAGGTTTGCCGGGAGTGGGAGGAAGCGGCCGCGCCCGCAGTGCAAGCCGGCATTCGCACGGCGCACCTCCGGACCGGCATCGTGCTCAGCCCCAAGGGCGGCGCGCTGGGAGCGATGCTGCTGCCGTTCAAGCTGGGCCTGGGCGGCCGCACTGGAGACGGGCGGCAGTGGATGAGCTGGATTGATGTGCAGGACATGGTGGGCGCGATCCATCACATTTTGAAGAACGATCTGCTGCAGGGGCCGGTGAACATGGTCGCGCCCAAGCCGGTGAGAAATGCGGAGTTCGCCGAGACCCTGGCCGGCGTGCTGTCGCGTCCGGCAATTTTTCCCGTGCCGGCGTTCGTCGCTAAGGCTGGCATTTGGTGAGATGGGCGAAGAACTGCTGCTGGGAAGCCAGAGAGTGGAACCTGGGAAGCTGATCGCTAGCGGATATCCGTTTCGTTATCGCGAATTGCGGGCGTCGCTGGAGGGGCTGTTGGGGAGGTAATCAATTGTGTGTGATCCCGAGCGGACGCTAGGGATCCTGGCTTGCCCGCCTTCATCCTGTTGCCGCTAAGCAAACACCAAGACCCCTCGCTTCGCTCGGGGAAGAAGCGGGGGACAAGCCGGATACTCGACAACCGAGATAGATCCTATGTTAATTCGACGGACTGAGGCGTCGGAGCGGTGCATCTCTTCCTGCAGCTTTTGCAGGAGCTGCGCGCGCTGTTCGGTACTCAACTCCCTCTGCAATTCTTCCAGCGCCAGGGCGACGATGTGGTAGTGGTGGGCTCCGGCAAATTTGGGATCGGTGGTGATGTTGAGCCAGAGTTTGTGCATGAGTTCGACATCCTGCGGGCGCATGCGCGGGGCGTGCGGGCCGATGGCGTACTCGCGAACGGTGCCGTCGGGAGCGTAGACTTCCAGGCACAGGCGCGGACGCGGTTCGGGCATGCGCTCCCAGGCGTCGCCGGTGAGCTTGGCTTGCTCGTCGGCGGTGAGTTTGTTAGAGAGTCCGCAGACCACGCGGGTGGAATCGAGCCGCTGCGCAGTCACCATGATGGCTTCGAAGACATCGGTGGCCGGAACTACCAGCAGCGAGATGGGCTTACCCTCTTTTTCGGCAACCGCGACGGCGGCGGTGAATAGTTCCTGCTCGTAGTGGTCGAAGACCTGGCTGGCCTCGATGACAGTGCTGCCGCTGAAGCTGGGTTCGCGATGGTAAAGGCGGGCGCTCATCACGACCACATCCTGCTTCGTGGTGTCGGTGTGGGCCAGTACCTGGCGCAGGTAGTAGAGATTGCGGGGATCGCGCACCGCGACCAGAATGTTTCCCGGGCGCACGCCCATGGCGCCGCTGCCCAGTTCCTGATTGCCGTAGACGCGGAACTGGTCGAGCTGTTCCGGCTTGCCGTGGCGCTCTTTGGCGACGTGATGTTCGGAGAGCGTGAAGATGGTGAAGAACACGGCGCTGAAAATCACTCCGGCGATCGTGGCTTCATACTTGGTAAACAGGTTCACGATGGCGGTGATCAACAGCACCGCGGAGATGAGAATCAATCCCAGGGGAATTTCGGTCTTGCCGATGTGGAGGTTGCCGGGAACTTTCCATGCCCGATTGCCCGGCTCGGTGAAGCGCAGCACGAGCACGGCGATGGACTTCATGGCGAAGCTCCAGATCACGCCGAAAGCATAGAGCGCGGCCAGCATGTAGACGTTGCCGCGGCTGAGGATGATGGTGAGCAACTGCAGGCCGACGATCAGGTTGATGATGCGGAAACTGGTTCCGTAGCGGTTGTGAGGCTTCTGGAACCAACTGGTGAGCACACCGTCTTCCGCCACCCGATTCAGAACGCCGTTCGCGCCCACGATGGAAGTATTCTGCGCGCCCGCCAGGATGAGCACGCCCACCAGCACCACGAAGCCGTGAAATAGCAGCTTCAGGCTGGTCGGTCCGACCAGGTACATGGCGATGCCGCCGATCAGGTTGGCAAAATAGTCGGGGCGAACCTTGTCGGGGATGATCATCACCGCGAAGAACGAGACCAGCGACGTGAACAGCAGGCTGTAGATGAAGATCACCAGCCCGGTCTTTTCCAGGTTCTTCAGCTTGGGATGTTCGATCTCGCGGTTGACCTGGGCCAGAGTTTCTTCGCCGCTCATCGCCAGCACGGAGTGTCCGAAGCCGACGAAGAGGATGATCCAGGTGATGTGACTGAGCCAGGTGCCGTTGAGCCAACCCAGCGATTCCCTATTGAGCGGGATCACGCCCGGGTGCAGCGGGTTGGGGGGCAACTGGACGGGCGCGCGCAAAACCGTAATGGTGCACCAGATGAGCAGAATCACCACCATCACCGTGGTGATCGCCATGATCTGCAGGGCTTTCTGGCTGGACTCGTGCATGCCCTGGGTATTCTTCCACCAGAAATAAATCACCACGATAACGGCCAACCCGCCTGCGAAATGGTCGTCGGAAAAGTGCAGCGGGCGGTGCATGTACACGCCCATGTCTTTGATGAAGCCCGCCAGGTATTGGCCCGCGGAGACGGCGCTGATGGGGCCGGTCAGGACGTAGTCGAAGAGCAGGGCCGAGACGGAGAATTTGGCAAGGCCTCCGCCCATGGCTTCTTTGACCACGCGGTAGACGCCGCCGCGGACGAACATGCTGCTGGATTCGATATAGAGCGCCCGCACGGCATAACTGAACAGCATGACCGCGAGAATGAACCAGGGAGCGCTCTTGCCGATGACCTTTTCGGCGTCGCCGCCGGCGTAGTAAGCGGAGGACGCCAGGTCGGAGAGAACGATGGCGGAAGCCCGCCAGAAGGAGATAAAGCTCAACATCACCGTGGTGGCGACGAAGACCCTTATGGCCGGTTTGGAACCTGCGGACGTAGCCATGCTTCAAAGAATGCAGGGACTGCTTATCAGGGTAAACCTATTGAAGATAGCATAGGGAAGGCCGAGGGTGCGGGGCTTAGCTGGACGTGGCCTTAAGGGTTGGCTCACGCTCTCTGACTCTTGATGCGGGGCGCGAGGTAGGTATGCGTGATGCGGTCGTGCCAGCAGAGAGCGTCTTCGTCGAGGAAGACCCAGGCGTATCCCATGCCGAGGGAGACGGCCGAGAGGTATGAAGCGAGGACGCGCCAGCGGCGCAGACGGCGGGGGGCGCGACTTCCGTCGAAGCGGGATAATTCGAGGCGCGCCAGGCGCAATCCGGGAGTGGTGCCCGAGTAAACCACGAGCAGATACTGGTAGGCGGCCCAGAATATGGCGGAAAGAGCGGCAGCGGCCGCGATCATCTGGAGTTGCGGCGGACGGATCGCGGTCGGCGTCATTCTCCAGAAAATGTACACGAACAGAGCGCAGGCAGCCGCGATTATGACGCCGTCGAGGACGGCGGCGAAAATGCGTCGACCCAGGGGTGCGCTCTGCAGCGGGATGTCGATGCCCGGGCGCTTCTCCATATCCGGCTGCGGGGCGGGCTCGATGGTGATCCCGCCCAGAGCTGGAGGGGGCGGGACAATTTCCGGCGCTTCGAGGATGCGGGGACGGTCACGATCCAGGACTGGCTCGGCTAATTCGTCGAGCGGAGGCGGGGGAGGAGTCCAGGAGCGCGGGAATTCGATAATCTTTGCAGAAGCTTGTGCTGTCGCTTGCACAGCGACCTGGGCCGCGCTTGTGGTCGAGGCCGTGGGTTGATGCGATTCGGCGGTTTGGGGAAATGCAGCGGCGCCCTCTGGGGCATGAGTCCTAGATGCGGCTGACATGGCCGGTGAAGTTTCGACAGCATGAGCGGCGATGTCGGCGAATCCATCCAAGGCCAGTGCCTGGTTCGAAGCTGTGGCGATTCGCTGCTGGAAAATCTGGGATTCGGCAGAACTGCCACTTGCGGCGCGAGCGGGAGCCTCCTGCTCGAAACGCAGCCGCAGCGACGGGTAGCGGGGCGGGCGCGGCTTGCGCCGGGCCTGATAACGATTCAGCCGGGCGGCAACCTCCTGACGCCAGAGGGTGGAATCTTCAGGGGCAGGCTCGTTGCTGTCGTCACCGTTAAAGCTTTCGTCGCTCTTAGAGAGTGAGCCTTCCACCGGATGACGGTTCGGTGCCTGCGCCGCTGGCGTTTCCAGGGCGACAGGCGGCGTGGCAGCGGTTGGCTGCGGGGCATCGGTCAGCCAGCGCGGGGCGGCGGCGGCGGGATGCGCGTCGGAAGAGCAGCGGCAGATGTCACCACAAAGCGGACAACGCATGAATCACAGTCTTACGAGATTGCCAGAACTCATGGCCGGCCGGATAAACACGTCGAATAAACCGGCCGGATAACCGTGTTGGACAACCATGCTTGGATAACCATGTTTGGATAACCCTGAAGACGCCCTCGGAATCCAAAACTTCGGGTGGCTTTGCCTCCCGAGGCTCAGCCGTGCTAAGTTCACACGACTGCTCCTGGTAGATCTTGTTCCGATGACTCTTCGCAACAGATTCCTTATCACGGCGGCGGGGCTTTGTCACCTTCTTCTCGTGCCGCCGTTAGTTACCAGCCAGTTGCCGCCTGAGAACGCGGCTGTAACACCGCGCGGCAGTGCGGCGGAAAAGCAGGCGACGCCTTGCGCCCTGGCGGCCGCGGCGCAGAAGCAAAGCGGGGACGTCCAAACCATTTGCGCCATCCAGCAGGAAGAAGAAGGGTCCGTCTACAAGCTGCACGGGGCGGTCGAGATCTATTACCAGAATTATGTGCTGCGGGCCGATGAAGCGACCTTCAACTCAGATACGAAAGAGGTGACCGCGACCGGACATTTCGCGCTCGATGGCGGTCCCAATGACGACCACATTCGCGCGTCGCACGGCACCTACAATTTCGCTCTGGAATCAGGACGCTTCTACGATGTAACCGGGACGACCGGGTTGCGCTTTCGCGGCAACCGGGCGATCTTGACCTCGACCGCCCCCTTCGCGTTCACCGGTAGGGTTGTCGAGAAAACCAGTCCCGATCACTACCTGGTCTATGACGGTACCATCACGACTTGCGAGTTGCCGCATCCCAAGTGGCAATTCGACGCGCGCAAGGTGATGGTGGACGTGGGCGGCAATGCCAAAATCTACCACAGCAATTTTCTGCTGCATGGGGTTCCCGTTCTCTATTTTCCGTTTGCGACTCATCCCGTCGAGAAGGAATCACGGCAGTCCGGGTTTCTGATGCCTTCGGTGGCCCGCTCTTCGGTCAAGGGCAACGTCCTAGGCGACGCCTACTACTGGGCTATCAACCGAATGATGGATGCGACCCTGGGCGCCGAGTACTTTTCCTTGCGGGGCTGGGCGCAGCGGGGTCAGTTTCGGGCCCAGCCCACGGAAAATTCCTACGTGGACCTGAACTATTTCGGAGTGATTGACCGAGGTATCGGCACCCCTCCGCTCAAAGAAGGCGGAGAGAATGTGCGTTTGAATTCGGCTGGAACCATCGGCGGTTTCCGCGCCGTGGCCAACATCGATTACCTGAGTTCGTTTCTCTTCCGGCTGGCCTTTAACGAGGTTTTCAGCCAGGCGGTGTATTCGGAAGTAAAATCGCTGGCTTTTCTATCGAAGTCCTCGGACGGGTTTACTCTTAATGGATTTGTCGAGCGCTACCAGAATTTTCTGAGCACGACTCCGGGGCAAGTGATCACGATTTCCCACGCCCCCAGCTTTGATTCCTCCAGCGTGGACCGGCAGTTGTGGCGCACGCCCCTTTATTGGTCATACGACGCATCGTTGGCCGGTTTGTCGCGCAGCGAGCCCCAGCAGGGTACCTGCCCGGCTTGCATCCCTGCGTTTCGCACGGGGAATCTTCTTGGGCGATTCGACCTGCACCCGGAGATTTCTCTGCCGTTCTTGTTCCGCGGATGGTCTTTGCGGCCCGCGCTGACGTTGCATGAAACCTATTACACAGAACGGTTGGTGGGAGAAACCGTAGAGAATCCCGGGCAGGCAATCAGCGACCCAGTCACCCGCCAGGCCCTGGAGACGATCGTGGAACTGCGGCCACCCGCGCTGGAGCGGGTTTTCGATAAAGAATTCCTGGGACGAAAGTGGAAGCACGTTATCGAGCCGCGAGCGACTTACCGTTTTGTGACCGGGGTAAACAACTTCGCGAACATTCTGAAATTCGACGAGCACGACATCCTCACCGATACTCACGAGGTCGAGTATGGCCTGGTGACGCGCCTCTACGCCAAACGCACTGCGGAGAAGCCGGACGACTGCGATGTCATCATGAAGGGGCTCACGGTAGGTGGCCCTGCGCCGGAATCGATCATCCCCTGGCAACACCCCACCGCCAGAATGCTGGCCAACAACCCGTGCCAGGGTGGACCGCAAGTGCGCGAGGTCGTGACCTGGGAACTGGTCCAGAAATACTTTCTTGATCCCACATTTGGCGGGGCGCTGATCGCGGGCCGGCGCAACGTGCTCACCACGACTGCCGACCTTACCGGGATTGCGTTTCTCACGCAGCCACGCCATCTTTCTCCGCTGGTTTCGCGGTTGCGGTTTGAAACCACCTCGCGCACCGACGCGGAGTGGGATTTGGATTACGACTTCCAAAACAAGCGCGTCAACGCCAGCTCCCTGCTGGCTAACTACCACTTCGGCCAAGTAACCGTTGGGGGTGGCGATGCCATCTTGCAGATTCCGGTGCAGGCTGCGACTTCATCTTCAGGCCCGGCCCAGCCTGCCCGCTTCAACCAATTCCGGGCGGCCCTGGGATACGGGCGCCCGGTTAAGCGCGGTTTCAGTGCGGCCGGGAGCGTCGGCTTTGACGCCGAGGGCGGGGCGTTGCAGTTCGTCACCGCACAGACCACGTACAACTGGGATTGCTGCGGTGTGACCATGGAATACCGCAGCTACACGGTTGCCAATGTGCGCAGCGAAAACCTGTTCCGCTTTACGTTCACTCTGGCCAACATCGGCGGTTTCGGCAGTATGCGGCCGCAGGAGCGGCTGTATTAGAAGCAGTGGTCGGTGGTCAGTGGCCAGTGGCCAGTAGGAACGAGTGGCCTTTCTGACCACTGGCCACTCTCAGATGCGGGATGGCCTGCTAACATGGTTTCATGTCAGCCGCAGGAATGAATATCGGCTCAAAAGACGCATTGCTGCACTCCCACCTGCACTTGCTGGGACGCGTTCTCATCGCTTATTCCGGCGGCGTGGATTCCGCTTACCTGGCGTGGGCTGCCCATCAGGAGCTCGGAGATAACATGCTGGCTGTCATCGCCGACTCTCCCAGCCTGGCGCGCACTCAGCTTGCCGATGCGGTGGCCTTTGCCCGGGAGCAAACGATTCCGCTGGAAGTGATCCCGACCTCGGAGCTCGACCGCCCGGAGTACGTGCGCAACGATGCGCAGCGCTGCTTCTTCTGCAAAGACGAACTCTTTACCCTGATGGAAGAACTGCGGCAGGCGCGCGGCTTCGACGCCATCGCGTACGGCGTGAATGTGGACGACCAGGGCGATTTTCGTCCCGGCCAGAAGGCAGCGGGCGCGCACCATATTGCAGCCCCTTTGCTGGATGCGGGGCTTACTAAAGAGGAAATTCGCGCTCTGGCGCGGACTGCCGGCCTGCGCATCTGGGACAAGCCCGCGTCCGCGTGCCTGTCCTCCCGCATCGAATATGGCCGTCCGGTTACGCGAGAGGCGCTCGACGCGGTGGAGAAGGGTGAAGATGCCCTGCGCGGGTTGGGTTTCCGGCAATTCCGGGTACGTCACCATGGAGAAATCGTCCGCATTGAAATCGCGCGCGAGGAGTTGGAGCGGGCGCTCGATGCCGCGATGGCGGTGGAGTTCACACGAATTTTCAAAGCGCTCGGCTTCAAGTTTGTAACGCTTGATCTGGAAGGCTTCCGCTCCGGCTCGATGAATGCATTGCTGCCGGCTGACGAGTTGTTCCGCCGGACGGGCTAAGGATTAAGGAAGGGAAAGACAAACGATTTGCTTATCTCCGCTCTGCTCTGCGGCTTTTCTCAGCGGTCTCCGCGTGATGATGTTTGATCAGGCTTGGCCGCCGCAAGATCTTAAATCACGGAGATTGGCGGAGAACTGCCGCGGAGCACGCGGAAAAAATGCGTGCAGAGTGCTGACTGAGTCATTACGTGACCCCTGACATGCCCGCGTCCCGCCCACGCTGTGAGATAATCAAGGCTTAACCTGTGATGTTGAGGCGGTTTTTGGTGAATCTAATTCGACGTTCTTTTATTCTGCTGCTAGTAGTCTGTTTGGGCTGTGTTGCCCAGTCTGCTTCGCCCGATTTAACCAGGAAAATCGAGCGCCAGGTTCGCTCCTACTACAATATGCCACCCGACGTGCACGTTACGATCGGGGCGCCTTCGCCCAATCCGGACTTTCCCAACTACGAATCGGTTACGGTGACGGTGGATAGCGGGGGGAAGAAGCAGGACCTTGCGTTCCTGGTTTCCAAAGACCGTTCTTCCCTGATACGGATGACCAAGTTTGACTTGACCAAGGATCCGCTGGCGGAAAAGATGAGCAAGATCAATGTCAGCGGGCGGCCCACGCGGGGGGCGAAGGCATCCAAGGTTGTGGTGGTGAATTTCGATGACTTGGAGTGCCCGTTCTGCTCGCGCATGCACCAGACGCTATTTCCCGAACTGCTCAAGGAGTATGGCGACCGGGTCACTTTCATTTACAAGGATTACCCGCTGACGGAAATTCATCCCTGGGCGACGCACGCCGCCGTGGACGCCAATTGTCTGGCGGCGCAAAACGGCGACGCCTATTGGGACCTGGCGGATTACATTCACGCCAACCAGCACGAGGTGAACAGCGAAAAGACTCCTGGGGCGCGACTGGAAGCGCTCGACAAGCTCACCATGCTGCAGGGCCAGAAACACAGTCTTGACGTCGTGAAACTGCAGTCCTGCATCAAGGCGCAGGACGAGAGTGCGGTGAAGGCATCCATGAAAGAGGCGGAAGGGATCGGCGTGGAAGCGACGCCCACGTTGTTTATCAGCGGAGAAAAAATCGACGGCGCGGTGCCGATCAGCCAGGTGCGGGCTGCGCTCGATCGCGCCTTGAAGGATGCCAACCTGCCCGTGCCTGAGCACGCGGCTGCTGCCGCTGCGGCGCCGGCTTCCAAGTGATCGCGGCGAAGACGCTTGTGGTTGATGCCGTCGCACACATTCCAGATGCAACGCGGACTGTCAGTGGAGGAAAATCTCTTTGAAAAGAAATGCGGACTTTGCCCGGGTTGCGGCACTGCTGGCGGCTGCCGTCCTGCTGTCGGCACTGTGGGGCTGTAAGTCACAAGTAAGCGGCGACGTGATGGCCACTGTCGATGGCCGCAAGATCTTCCGCTCCGACGTCGACAAGTACTACGACAATCAGGTGCCAGCGCCCAGCAGGCGCCCGGTCGGGGAACAAGCCACGATTCTCCGCCTGAACATTCTGCGCCAGTTGATCGACGACGAAATGGTGATGCGCCGCGCCGAAAAGCTCGGCCTGCTGGCCACCGAAGAGGAAGTGGACCGCAAGCTCAACGAGATCAAGTCTCCTTATACGCAGCAGGAGTTCGATAAGAGGCTGCAGGAGAAAAAGATCACCCTCGAAGACTTCAAGCGCGACATCCGCCGCTCCATCACCGTGGACAAGGTGATGAACAAGGAAGTGTCTTCCAAGATCAATGTGACCGACCAGGACATCACCGACTACTTCACCGCGCACAAGTCCGAATTCAATCTGATCGAGCCGCAGTATCACCTGGCGCAGATTTTCGTGACGCCCGCGCCGAATCCGCAAGTGCACAACCAGAACAACAAGGCGCAGAACGAGGCGGATGCGCGCAAGAAAATCCAGATGATCAACAACCGCCTGGACAGCGGCGACGACTTCGCAACCCTGGCGATGAATTATTCCGAGGATCCGGAGACTTCCGGCAACGGCGGAGACCTGGGAACGCTTCCCGAGTCTTCTCTGCGCAACACCGACCCCAGCACCCGCGACGCGGTAATAAAGCTTAAGCCGGGGCAGTACAGCGCCATCATTACGCTGGCCAACCCGGCGAACAAGCAGGTGATGGGATTCCGCATCGTGAGGCTGGTGTCAAAAGAGCCTGCGGGACAGCGCGATTTGTCCGATCCGCGGGTGCAGCAAGCCATTCGCTCGCAGCTCCATGACCGGCGCGAACAGTTGCTGAAGGCCGCTTACTACGAGGTGCTGCGCGACTCGGCCAAGGTGGAGAACTACTACGCCAAGAAGGTGCTGGATAGTAACGGGCTGACAAAGTAGGAATGCTCAGAGCTTTTAGATGGTGCAGCGCTTCAGCGCTGCGATAGAGGCTGCAAAATGAATGCCGGCTTTGGCCGCTGGTACCTCATTACTCCACGATCGCCAGCACATCCCCCGCATTCACCGTCGCACCTTCACCGACCAGAATCTTCTGGACCGTCCCCTTCTTGGGCGATTTGATTTCATTCTGCATCTTCATGGCCTCGACTACGGCCACGCCAGCGCCCGGTTTCACCTCATCTCCTTCGCGAACCAGCAGGCGGACAACTTTTCCGGGCATCGGTGCCGTGATCTTCTTGGGGCCGTGATCGTCTCCGGCGCGCGAGCGGCCGCGCAGAGAGCGGGGATCGCGGACCTCGGCGGCGAAGCGCGTACTCCCAACCCACAAATGCAAATCGCCGGCCACACGCTCCGATTTAACTTCATACGCCATGTTCCCGATGCGCAAAGAGAGTACATCGGGGCGGGCGAGGATGGCATCGACCTCCAGTTCGCGGCCATCGAGACGGCAGGACCAGCGGCCGTCGGCGCGGTTGAGGTCAAGCCGGTAATTCTTGCCGTCGATGGTTACGTCGTAGAGCATAGAAACAGTGGCCAGTGGCCGGTGGTCGGTGGTCAGTGACCAGTTTGAATCACAAGACTCAACGCAGAGCTTCGCGGCGGCTGGCATCTTTCCATTTTGAAGGTGCTGCATCGACTGCCGAACCGCTGTCGCCCGTGCGCTCGCCTGCGGCGGCTGCCGTTGAGCCTAGAGCAGTAAACATACCCGCTGCAATCGCCGCCACTTCCGCTGCTTTTGGGTCGACTCGCTTGTCTTCAGGCCGTTGCAACATCCGGTCGAGGAATCCGGTATCGAGTTTGGCGGAGCGAAAGTCCGCATCGCGCAAGATGCGGCGGAACAACGAAATGTTTGTCTTGATCCCGCCCACAAAATATTCGTCAATGGCTCGCGTCAGCCGCGCGATGGCCTGCTCACGGTCGGTGCCGTAACCGATCAGCTTGGCCAGCAGGGGATCGTAGTCAATAGGCACGTTCCAGCCTTCGTACATGCCGCTGTCGCAGCGGATGCCCGGGCCTGAAGGTTCCAGCAGCAACGTGATCCTGCCGGGGCTGGGAAAGTAATTGTTGTCGGGATCCTCCGCGTAAATGCGGCACTCGATCGCGTGTCCGCGGATACGCACGTCTTCTTGCGTGAAGGGCAGCTTTTCCCCCGCCGCAATGCGAATCTGCAAATGAACCAAGTCGAGTCCGGCGATCAGCTCCGTAACCGGATGCTCCACCTGCAAGCGAGTGTTCATTTCCAGGAAATAAAAATTCTTCTGCGGATCGACCAAAAACTCTACCGTGCCGGCGTTGGTGTAATGGGCGGCCTTCGCGACGCGGACCGCAACTTCGCCCATCCTGCTTCGCATGTCAGGATCAACGATAGGCGAAGGTGCTTCTTCCAGCACCTTCTGATGGCGGCGCTGCAGCGAGCATTCGCGTTCACCAAGGTAGACCGTGTTGCCGTGCTCGTCGGCGAGCACCTGCATCTCGATGTGCCGCGGGTTGACGATGGCCTTCTCGATATAAACTTCGCTGTCGCCAAAGGAACGTTCCGCCTCGCTGCGGGCTGCCTCCAGAGCAGACTTCAGTTGCTCGGGACGCGTGCACCAGCCGCATGCCTTTGCCGCCGCCACCCGCGGCCGCTTTCAACATCACCGGATAGCCGATTCTCGCGGCTACCTGCTCTGCCTCCTCGAATGACTCGACTCCGCGCGAAGTGCCGGGCACGAAAGGAACTCCGGCTTTCTCCATGGCCTGGCGGGCGCGCGTCTTCGATCCCATCGCTTCCATGGCTGCGGCGGTCGGACCGATGAATTTCACTCCCGCATCGGCACAGGCCTGGGCGAACTTCGCGTTCTCGGAGAGGAATCCGTAACCGGGATGAATGGCGTCAGCGCCGGAGCGCTCGGCCACGTCGAGAATCTTACGAATGTTGAGATAAGACTCCGCGGCCGCGGGAGCGCCGATGGGATAGGCTTCGTCCGCTTTGCGCACGTGCAACGCGGCGCGATCCACGTCAGAGTAAACCACAACCGCGGCAATTCCCATTTCATGGCACGCGCGCAGCACGCGCACCGCGATCTCGCCTCGATTGGCTATGAGGATTTTCTTGAACATTCTCTGGAACATCGGCGATTGCGGCGGCGAACTCAAGATTCTACAGGAGAGCCGTTGGTTGCGGGGCATCGGACTTGACTTCCAAAAACACAAGCCGCCTTCCGGGCCCTCACTCAAGCTGCTAACGCTGGTCGAGAAGAACGGACTTGCCGTCGTTACCTAAAGACACGCTTTCAAGCTGCGAATAAAGCGCCCACCCGGTTGACAAGTCCTGGACGACATGGCCGAGCGATTTGTAGACGGTGATTTCCTCCGCCGTTCGGCGGCCCTCGATCTCACCCGCCAACACCTGTCCAATTTCAGCCACGATGTGGTCGTCCCCGATTAACCCCGCGGCCTTGGCCCGAAGAAACTCCGCGCCTTGCCGCCAGAACGCCCTCGCGGCTGTCGGCAATGAAGCGCGAGCGGACGACCAAATCGTTGTCCACCTCTACTGGCCCCGCATGGCTCGAGCCGACAAGATTCAAATGCGTTCCCGGCCGCACCCACGCGCCCTTCAAGATCGGCTCAGCCGCCGAGGTGACAGTACAGATAATATCGGCCTCGGCGACGGCCTCTTGCACGGTTGCTGCGCCGGTGACTGGGCACGCGCAAGTTCCGCTTGCATCCGCTTGGCGAATGCGTGGGCGCGTTCGGGCGAACGTCCCCAGATCTTGATAGATTCAACGCGACGCACTTTGCCGATCGCGCGCGCATGGGTCGCGGCCTGCTCGCCATAGCCCAGGATCGCCAGGCGGCGGGAGTCTTTGCGCGCCAACACGTCGGTGGCGACGGCGCTGGCCGCTGCCGTGCGGATGGCTGTAATCTCGCCCGCATGGACGACGCAAACGGGCGCGCCAGTTTCGGGGTCGAACAGAATGACCAGACCCTGGTGCGACTGTATTCCCAGAGCGAAGTTCTCCGGGAAGACGCTGATCAACTTTGCCCCGAAGGGCGCGCGCGGGCCCATGGCGCCGGGCATAACGCCGAATAGGCGGCCCTCGGCGAGCGGGATGATCGAGCGCAGAAGTTGCCGGGTTTCGCCGCGCGAGAATGCGATCATGGCATCGCGCACGATCGGAATGCACATCTCATAAGTGAGCCGGCGGGCGACTTCTTCGCGGTCGATGAATCGCATCAGAAGGCTTCCTTATCGGGTGTTCTTCACTCTGGCGGCACGCGGGAAAAGCTCACCGCGAAAGGAGCCACGGCGGTGCCGGATGATCTCGACCATTGCGCGCGGGAGGTGAAGCGGTAGCGGAGCAGGGTCCAGATGGCGAGCCAGCCATCCGAGTGGCGAATCTTCTTGCCTTCGCTTGACGAGCGCGGCGCGTAGGCGACAGGCACTTCCGCAATTTTCTCTCCCATGCGGCAGAGCTTGGCCGTCACTTCGGGGCAGAACTCGAAGCGCCGGCATTGCAAATCAATTTGCGAGATCAGCGATCGCCGGAAAATCTTGTAGCACGTCGCTTCGTCATGAATGCCCGCGCCGTAGAGCAGATTGGTAAGGTGGGTCAAGAGCTTCGCACCGAGAAAAAATCGGAGCCCGCGCTCGGGACGGTCCGGGCGCACGCCATAGACTACATTCGCCTCGCGCCGTTCGAGGGGCCGCAGCAGCGCGGGATAATCCTGCGGGTCGTATTCGAGATCGGAATCCTGAATGAGGATAAATTCTCCGCGAGCGTATTGGAGCGCAGTGCGAATGGCCGCGCCTTTGCCGCAGTTCGTTTCGTGGAAGACCACGGTGACGTCGTTGTTATTGTTGTTCGCGATCAACATGGCTTGAAGTTTCTCGCGCGTGCCGTCGGTAGAACCATCGTCGACGATGATGATTTCCTTCTTGACCGGCGAGGCATGGATGGCTTGCAGCAGTTCGTCCACATGAGCCACCTCGTTGTAGACGGGCACGATTACGGACACGCATCCGGCCCACCGCTCGTCTTCTCGCGAAGCGGCGGCGCTGTTGCGCAGCGATGGTGCAAAAGACGCCATGGCCATGACTGGTCCTTGCTTCCTAGCATAGTATCATCTTGAATCCGCGAGGTTGCACCGGTATGAGCCACCCAAATTGCTGATTGTTGATTGCTGATTGTTGATTCTTAGGCCCGAGATTTTGCAGACTGACGGAACTGGGAAAGCAATTTCTCGCGACACAAAGCATGCTGCTTTCCAAAATGAACCAGGGCGCAGGCGAACCGCAGAACCCTAACGCACAGCCAGCCTGGACGCGCGTTTCGGTTCTCATCATGGCCCTGCTGGCAGCGCCTTCTGCGGGGTTGCGCTTCCTCTTTCTGGCGCGGAAACCGTTCTGGTTTGATGAGTGTTTCAGCGTGGAGGCCGCGCGGCTGAGTTGGCACGACTTCGTGCGGCTGCTGTGGTGGCGGGAAGCCAATATGTCGTTGTATTACGTTCTGCTGCGGGGATGGCTGCATGTAGGCTCGTCCTCGGGTTTGAACTTAGGTTTCGGCCCATTCTTCATCCGCAGCTTATCCGTGCTGTGCTCGCTGGCCACGCTGCCCGCCATCTTCTGGCTGGGCTGCAAGCTGTTTGACCGACGGGTGGGCTTGATCGCCGCCGCCCTAATGAGCTGCAACGCGTACTCCATTCGTTATGCGCAGGAAGCGCGCAGCTACTCATTGCTCGTGCTGTTGGCAACGCTGTCGAGCGGCTTCTTCGTTGCCTGTGTGCGGGAGCCGTCGCCCTCCGGGCGTGCCCGCCGGAGTTACGTTCTGGCCAGCGTTCTTGGCGTTTACGCTCATCTCTATGCGTTGTTGCTGTTAGTTGCGCAGTGGTTGTCATGGCGGGGAATCGAGGGAAGGCACGAATCCGTGTCGCGTGTGGGGGCGACGTCTGCGATGCGGCTGACCGCGATGCGTCGCGCATGGATATGGATTGGACTTGCAATCCTCCACTGATGGCATTTGTGGTCAAGACGGGAGCCGGTCCGATCCGGTGGATTCGCAGGCCAGGCGTGCACGACCTGCTGGACTACGGGGAGCGTCTTGCGGGCAATGATGGACTGCCGCTCCTGCTGCTTTACGCCGCGGCTTGCCTGGCGGCGATCATGCCGCTGCGCGGGCGGGTATTCAGGGTGAGGGCGGGAAGGGAAGTGTGGAGAGTACAGTTCCTGCTGATCTGGCTGGTGTTTCCGGTGGCTCTGACGTTGACCCTTTCACTGGCGCGTCCGGTTTTTCTCGCACGCTACATGATCTTCTGCCTGCCGGCGCTGATCCTCCTGGCGGCAGCCGGTCTGGCGAACCTGCGGAAGGCATGGATGATTTGCATTTGCCTGGCAACCATGCTTCTGTTGTCGTTGCAGGGAACGTTTTCTTATTACGATCACGACTTCGATCTGGAGCGCGATGGCTCGGAAGCGGCCACGAATTACATTTACGATCACGCGCAGCCCGGCGATGCGGTTCTGTTTCACATCGCGGAGGCGCGGATTCCGTACGAGTATTTCACCTCTCTGCGCGCGGCGAATTTGAAAAGCAATCGCACTCCGGGCCCGGAAATCATCTTTCCGCGCCACGGCGACCACCTCGACTACCGCGACGTCACCGGCAAGCCTACCAGCGAATCCTTGCGCTCTGTGCCGGGTCAGTATGCGCGCGTTTGGGTGGTGCTGATGAGCACTGGGAGCCCCGGCCACCCCGATGCCACCACGCAGATGATCGACCAGATTCTGGCCGAATCATTCCCCCGAATCGAGCGGATGCAATTCCCTCAGGTGGAAGTCAGGCTCCAGAGCAAACCATGACTAACTCACAGGATTAGACGAGGGGCGGGCGACGTCACCGATTGAAGTCGCAAACGCAAAAAAGAAAACCTACGGCCGGCAAGCCTTGGGGAGGATCAGGCCGGGCTGTGGGCTGCAATTGCCACGCGGCTACTACTGGCGATCCTACTTTGGTTGATCCTACTTCGGTTGATCCTATTTTGGTTGATCGAGCGTGATGCCTTGCTGCTGGCCGGGCTGCTTCTCAGCTTTGGCCTTCTTGGTGATCAGAGTCTGGTCCACCCAATGGTCCGCAGTCTTCAGATCTTCCTGGCGGGCCGCAAGGTCGTCGCATTCCACATCGGCCTTCTCGCGGTACATCAGGTTCAAATAGGCCATGGCATCGTCGTAATCGGGACGCAGCGTGATGGCCTTGTTGAGACTCTCAATGCCCTCCGAGATCGAGGGCCCGTTCTTCTCTTTCAATTCGGCGCAAACCTTTTTCTGGTCTTTATTCTTGGAATTCAGGTTCTCGTCTGGCTTCAGGCCAAGCTTGGCGCGCTCTTCCATGCGCGGTTGGTAGCAAGCCGTCCAATCAATGACGCCCACGGAGTAGTAAGGCTCGGGATCGTTAGGATCCATCTCGGCGGCCATGCGGTAATACCTCTTGGCGTCGTCGAATTTCTTCATGTTCAAGTATAGGTAGGCGATTCCCTTGGCGGCGTTTACCTTCTGATCGCGCGCCGCATTCATGTCGAGCACTTTCTTGTATTGCTCAATGGCCTGGTCCGCCATCTTAAGATTATCGCCGCCCTCGACGCCGGGGATGTACTGTTGAGCGAAAGCGGTAGCCAGGTACATCTTTGCGTTAATGAGGGAAGGGTCCAGGGCAACGCTCTGCTGGAAGTGATCGATGGCCTCTTCGTACTTGGCGTTCTTGTAAGCGGTCACGCCCTTGTTAAGCTGGTCGCGGGCCCGCAGTTTGCTGCAGCCCACAGAAGAGAAAAGCGCCAGCGCAGCCGCCGCCAGCGTTAGCAGTCGAATGTGTTTATTCATTGCCGTATAAGTCTCCCTTGCCACAGCATCCTAGGCCCAGAGACACCAAATTGACAAGCGCAGGCCGAACGCCACGAACGCCGTGGCCCCGGGCGCGGGCTGGATACGATGCTGACCTTCGAGATTGCAGAACTTCACAGCCTAAAGACGTGCCGAGAAGGCGCCGCTCACGGCATGCCCTTCGACTGCGCTCAGGGCACGCCGGAAGGCATGCCCCGATACGAATCTCAGCTACGCCGGGCGGATTTAACCGCCTGCTTCAATCTTTGCCGTGATGAGACCAACCTTGTCTACTCCAGCAGCATGGGCGATGTCAATCACGTTGGCCACGTCGGCGAACGGGATCGCGTCATCGCCCTTGACGAACATGACTTTCTCGGCGCGGGTTTTGTAGATATCGGACAGCCGCCCCTGCAGGTTGTCCCAGGTAGCGTCTTCCTGGTTGATCTTGAGGCCGGGATCCTGACCGGCGCCGCGATCGATCAACTGCACCACAATGGTGCGGTCGGGCGTATTGTTCTTGGGCGCGTTGGGAGGCGGCGGTTGCGGCACCAGCGCGTCCAAACCCTTCGGCGTCAAAGGTGTGATCACCATGAAAATGATGAGCAGCACCAGCAGCACGTCAATCAGCGGAGTGACGTTAATGTTTGCGTTTTGCCCTCCGCCGGTTCCAACTGCCATACTCATAGTCGTTCTCCTCTATTGACCGCCCGTCGGAGAGACCGGCGGAGCGTTTGGAGCGCTCTTCCTCTGTTCGGTGAGCAAGCCCAGATCGTCCACGCCGGCGGCGCGCACCGCGTCCACCACCCCGACTACGTTGCCGAAGTGCGCGCGGGCATCCGCCTTGAGGTAAACGGTCTTATTGGTCTTGTTCGTCAGGCGATCCTTCACCTTGCCGGTCAAGGTGTCCACTGGGCCCGTAAGCTTGTCGGCGCCGAAATAGACCGTTCCATCGCGCATCACCGAGACCAGCAACGCGTCTTCCTTGTCCGCGTCTTGCATCGGCAAGGGATTATTTACTTTGGCCATGTCCACGCTGATGCCCTTCTGCAACATGGGCGTGATCACCATGAAAATGATCAGCAGCACTAACATCACGTCCACCATCGGCGTAACGTTGATGTCCGAGTTGACGTTGGCCCCTTCGTTCCGTTTGGCTAGTGACATAATTTCTCCGTAAAGCAGTTGCCGGCGGTTTGCCGGCAAACCTCGCGCCGCCTGGGTTGGGAAGGCCGGCGCCGGGAAACGATCCCAGCGCCGGATAGCAACTCAATGGCGGACTGTCGGTCCGAACTCCAGCTAGGACCGGCGAACGTCCCGCCGCTTCAGGAAGTAGTCGATCAGTTCGCTCGACGAGTTGTCCATCTCCACGTCGAACGCTTCCACGCGGCCGGTGAGGTAGTTGAACATCATGACGGCGGGAATGGCCACCAGCAGGCCGAAAGCCGTGGTTACCAGAGCTTCCGAAATACCGCCTGCGACCGCGCCCAGACCGGTTGCCTTCTGTTCGGAAATACCTTTGAAGGCGTTCAGAATGCCCATCACCGTGCCGAACAGACCCACGAACGGAGCCGTCGAACCGATGGTAGCCAGTCCGCCCAAGCCACGCTTGAGTTCGGCGTGGACAATGGCTTCGGTGCGCTCCAGAGCGCGCTTGGAAGCTTCAATGGTCTCGCCGGGGATGGCCCCGGGGCTATCCTGGTGAGCCTTAAATTCCATCAGGCCGGCGGTGACAACCTTGGCCAGATGGCTCTTCTTGTTGCGCTCGGCGACCTTGATGGCCTCGTCGATGCGGCCGTCGCGCAGAGCGCCGGCTACGGCGGGAGCAAACGCACGAGACTGTTTGCGGGCCGCGTTGTATGCCATGGCGCGGTCAATCATGACGCCGATCGACCAGCCTGACATAATGAACAGAATGACGACCACGATCTTCGCGATGATACCCATCTGCTTCCATAGCGAAATCGGATCCCATCCCACTGCGCCACCTTCCTGCACAATCCAGGCGGCCACCCTAGGCACATGGTTGAAAACTTCCCCTGCCAAGTTAGCTAACATGAGTTGCTTTTCCCTCCTCGGAACTTCTTAGACTTTGATGCGAGATCTGTACGCCAAATGCAGCTCGACGCCAGAAAGTTGACCGTGAGAACCCGGCTTCGCGTACCTGAGATGAAAGGCACAGTGGCCGCGCGCTATAAAAAGGCTCTCCCGGCCACCGTTGTTGGGTGGGAGGGGGAGGGCCGTTCCAGTTACACTTTCCAACGTTGCTGCCTAACACCTATCGGGATTTCTAGCCTCCGGACAGGGTGAAGTTCACCGCGACTTCCGTATCTACTTCGACCGGTTCGCCGTTCAGCAGATACGGCTTGTACTTCCACTGCTTGACGGCGTCGAGCGCGCTCTGCACCAGCATGGGATGCCCGCTGACCAACTGCAGGTTTTGGATGGAACCATCCTTGCCGATCTGCGCTCTCAACAGAACCGTTCCCTGGATGCGGGCCTGCCGCGCCAGAGGAGGATAGACCGGTTGCACCTTCTTGACAAGCAGACCTGAGGTCACGCCTGCGGAAACACGTACGCGCTGCGGGGTAGCAACTTTGGGCACGGCCACCGGCGTGGAACTGATAATGCCGCCGATCACGCCGCCCATCTGGCCACCGGGAATTCCGCCCGGAACGCCACCCACTACACCGCTGGAAGCCATCGCTGGCGCCGGAGCTTCTTCTTCCTTAATCATCTGAATCTTTTGGGGAATCTTGGTCGGCGTGCGCAGAGCCCCGTTCACAATGTCAGTCTGAATCTGCTTTACGACCTTAACGGGTGCGGCTGCCGGGGGAGGAGGCGGTGGAGGCGGTGGGGGGGCCACCAGAAATGTCATTAACTGTTGTTTGGGCAGGGCTTCCGTGAAGATGAGCGGCATCAGGACCATCAGTCCGACCAGCCCTATCTCAAGAATGATAGCGAAAGTCGTTGTCCGCCCCCGCTTTGTCTTCAGCCTGCCTCCAGATTCAAGAAGGCTATCTTCAAACATAAATGTTCCTCCCTACAGACCCTACGTAAACTTAGACACCGACTGCTTCCCCTTTGCTCCCGAATTCACTACATTGCCAGAAGTGGCTACACAGGCCCGCCCGGCCCTGGACCAAGACCTTCCAACCTGGCACAAATAAAGGACTAACCGAGAACCATCGGCCGCGCCATCGGGTAGTTACCGGGCCCGGACCGGCATCGCAGTCGGCTTCTTGCCCTTCCCCATCCTCCAATCCTGATAGGCCACCAGGATCGGCGCTGCGATCGCGATCGAAGAATACGTTCCGATCAGGATGCCAATTACGAGCGCAAGGCTGAACCCGCGCAGCACCTCGCCCCCGAACAAATAGAGTGCAAGTACGGTAAGGAAGGTTAGCCCCGCTGTCAAGATGGTCCGACTCAAAGTCTGATTAATACTTCGGTTGACGACCTCCGACAGTTTTTCTCGCCGCATGAGTTTAATGTTTTCCCGGATTCGGTCAAATACCACGATGGTGTCGTTATTAGAGTAACCAATCAAGGTCAGAATGGCGGCGATCACGGTCAGGGAGATGTCCTTGTTGAGCAGCGAAAACGCGCCCACCGTGATCAGCGTGTCATGGAAAACCGTGACCACGGCGGCAACTCCGTAAATCCACTCGAAGCGGAATCCCAGGTAAATTAGCATTCCGGCGAGCGAATAAGCCGTTGCCAGCAGGGCCTGCTTGCGCAGTTGCGCGCCCACTTGGGGTCCGACGATCTCGACGTTGCGGATTCCAAAATCGGAGAGGAAGAAGCTATCCGGCAAAGAAGCCCCCACCGCGGGTTCGACCGCGCCCTTTAATTGATCGAACGAACTCAGCACCCCGCCTTGCACTTTGTCCCGGGCATCCACGATCGCCTGGGCCTGCTGACCGTATTTCTGGTCGGCGTCCGAGCCCAGGTGCAGCGGGTCTTTGTCCATCAGATAGTTTTTGATGTCGAGAAGGCTGGCGTTGTTCACGTCCTTCTTGCCCGCAGGAACATTGGTTTCCAGCGCGTTCACGATCTTAGTCTTGCCGTTGTCGAGAGCCTGTTCGCTGGTTTCCTGCACGTCGAGGTCAATCAATACTTCGTTGTTCGATGGCACGTCGTAGCGCTGAATCTTTGCGTTGTGCAGCCCAGCACGGTCCATGGCGGCACGGAGCGCGTTGTCGTCGGGCGGGTGTGAGAATTTCACATACACCAGGGTGCCGCCGCGGAAGTCGACGCCATACGGGATATGGTGCCAGAACAACATGGAAAACAGGCCCGCCACGCTGAACACGAGCGAGAAGGCGAGAAAATACCACTTCTTGCCAAGAAAATCTATGTTGGTATTGCGAAAGAACTCCACCGCGCTTACCCCTTATCAGATTTATGATTTCGTTGAAATTGAGCGATTGGGCGATTGAGCCATCGGGCGATTCAAAACCCACTTCGTCCGCCGCTTTTCAATGACCCGATTACTCAATCACTCAATGACTCAATTCCCCTAAATGCTCAACGCCTCGCCACGCTGCTTGCGGCTCAAGATCCAGTCGAAGATCAGCCGCGACACGAACACTGCGGTAAACAGGTTCGCCAGTAGACCAAAAGTGAGCGTGACCGCGAATCCCTGCACCGGGCCGGTTCCGAAGAGGAACAGAATTGCCGCCGAGACAATGGTGGTGACGTGCGTGTCCACGATGGTGATCCAGGCATGGCTGAAGCCCTGATCCACCGCGGAAGGCGGCGTCTTGCCGTTGCGTAATTCTTCGCGGATGCGTTCAAAGATCAGCACATTCGAATCCACGCCCATGCCGACGGTAAGAATCACGCCGGCGATCCCCGGCAGCGTCAATACCGCACCGACGTAGCCCATGAAGCCGAGCAGGATGATGAGATTCAGAATGAGAGCAATGTCAGCATTGATGCCGGCGGCGCGGTAGTAGACCAGCATGAAAATCAACACCACGAGCATGCCGATGATGGCGGCGCGAACGCCCGACCGAATCGAATCGCTGCCCAGCGACGGCCCCACCGTTCGCTCTTCGAGATACTTGATCCCGGCTGGCAGCGCGCCCGAGCGCAGGATCATCGACAAATCCTTGGCCTGCTGCGAGGTCATGCTGCCCCCGCTGATTTCGCCGGTATCCCGGATCGCCTCTTTGATGTTTGCGACTTCCTGGACCTTGTTGTCGAGCACCACGCCCAGGCTCTCGCCCACATGCGCGGAGGTGAAGTTGAAAAAGCGCTGCCCTCCCTCGCCGGTCAGCTGGAAGCGCACGTTTGGCTGGCCGGTCTGGGAGTCGGTACTGGCTTGCGCGTCGCGCAAGTCTTTGCCGCGAACCGCGGAAACCCGTGATACCAGATACCAGGAGAGTTCCCCCGGAGCAGCCGCTCCGGGAGCCCCATGCCCCGACATAAGAATCGCATCCGGCGGCAAAACTCCGCCCTTCTCCTGTAGCGCGGCTTGCTCGCTAGGATAAGGTCCGCCCAGGACCTGCTTGATCTCAAGCATGGCGGTGGACTGCATAATGTCTTTCACCCGGCCGGGATCGTCGACGCCGGGCAACTGCACCAGAATCTGATACTGGCCGAGGCCGTGCTCCTGGATGGTCGGCTCGCTCACGCCCAGCGCGTCGATGCGGTTGCGGATGGTCTCGATCGCCTGGCTCACCGCCTTGTTTTTCAAGTCGGCGAGCATTTGCGGCTTCATGGTCAGAGACCACGTATTATCTGCTCCCGAACTCAGGTTGTATTCCGGCAGGCGGTCCGAGACGATTTCCAGCAGATCTTTCCGTCCGTCCGGCGGGACGCCCTTCAATACCACTCTGTCGGGGCTGTTCTGCGCGTCGGGTTGGGAAATGTCGGCGAACGCAATCTTGCGCTTGTTGAGTTGCTCTTTAAGGATTTCGATGGCATTCTGCGCATCCACGTTCACCGCGTCATTCACCTGTACCTGCAGGATCAGGTGAGTTCCGCCCTTCAAATCCAGCCCAAGGTTGATGCGCTTGGTCATGGCCGCGAGCAAGCCCTGGCCGGAAAAGCTCTGCGGAATGCCGAATATCCCGAATAAAAAGACGAGAAGAATTCCGACGACCAGCGCCAATTTCCAGAGAAGATTCTTATTCATAACGAAAACAGCATCCAGATGTAGATTCGCACTACTTGGCTTTTGCTTCTTCCTCCGTAGTGGTGACTTGTGTCACGGAGGCCTTGGTCACTTCCAGAACTAGATTGTTCGGAGGAACCCGCAGATGAATGGAATCATCTTTGAGTGCCATGATGGTTCCCCGCAAGCCGCCGCTGGTGACCACCTTGTCGCCGGTCTTGAGGGCATCCAGCATGGCCGTCCATTTCTTCTGGCGGCGTTGCTGGGGAAGAATCAGCAAGAAATAAAAGATGGCAAAGATAAAAATGAGAGGGGCGACGCTCAACCACCCCATTCCGCCACCACCCGCCTGCACTGCTAAGAATTGCATGTTCACTTGATTATGTTCACTTGAGTATGTTCACCAGAATTACGTCCGCCAGTCCGCGAACAACCGCCCACGCCTGCAAGCGCCGCTGATATTTCACGACGGGGTGCTGATCGATTCCGGCCGGATCATTTACCGTTCAGGCTTGAACCCGGGGAGGTCTCCCTAGAAAGGTCACGGATACGGCGAGACCAGGCGCTAGAGAAAACGGGACTCTTCCCCAAGTCAAATAGAATGACGCACCCGCCGCATAGTGTCAAGGTAGAAACTCAGGTTATGCAGGGTATTTAAGACCTGAGCCAGCACTTCGTTAGAAGCATAAAGATGCCGCAAGTATGCTCGCGAGTAACGCCGGCAAACCCTGCAGCCGCAATTAGGATCGAGCGGCCCCGCATCTTGTGAATACCGCGCCTGCTTGATGGAGACCTTTCCCTCCGAAGTAAATAGCAGCCCATGGCGCGCCGCCCGCGTAGGCAGGACACAATCCATCATATCGACGCCGAGCCTGGCGTACTCAACGATCTCCTCCGGCGTGCCCACGCCCATCAAATAGCGAGGCTTGTCGGCGGGAAGGTGCTCGAGGGTAGCTTCAACAATTTCGCGGGTACGCTCCCGGGGCTCACCGACGCTAAGCCCGCCAATAGCGTAGCCGGGGAACCCGATCTCAACAGTCCGCTCGGCGGATTCTTTGCGAAGTTCCAAATCCATGCCGCCCTGAACGATGCCGAAGAGGGACTGTGCAAGGAGTGGAGTGGCCAGTGGCCGGGTCAGAGGACCGAGTTGCCGGCCCTTCGCGTTGTCATTGCCGAGCGCCGCCGCGGAGTCTTGGTTTCTGAGAACTGAGAATGAGAACTGAGAACGCCGGCACCGGTCACTGGGCACTGGCCAGATCACTGCCTCCACGGCACTTCCTGCTTATGCTCCTCAAAATACTTCTTACTCCGCTCCGCCCAGCGCAACGTCAATTCCATCGAAGCTTTCGTGCGCGCTCGATCGGCGGGATACTCCGTGCACTCGTCAAATGCCATGATGATGTCCGCGCCCAGGCCGATCTGCGCCGCCATAGCGCTCTCCGGACTAAAGAAGTGCGATGAGCCGTCGAGATGCGAGCGAAACGTGACTCCTTCTTCGGTGACCTTGCGAAGATCGTTCAGGCTGAAAACTTGAAAACCGCCGGAATCAGTGAGAATCGCCCGCGGCCAAGCCATGAAACCGTGCAACCCGCCAAGGTTACGAACCGTTTCGACTCCCGGACGCAAATAGAGGTGGTAAGTGTTACCAAGAAGAATCTGCACCCCAAGCTCTTCAAGGATGTCCTGCGGCACGCCTTTAACGGACGCAACCGTGCCAACCGGCATGAACACAGGGGTTTCGACCTCCCCGTGAGGCGTGATCAAGCGCCCGGCACGAGCGCGCCGGCTGGTGTTCTCGATGCGAAACTCAATGGACATCGTTTGGAAACACTGTTTGGAATTGTAGCAACGCGAGGTACTCAGCGTCCTCCGCGGCCGTTCTCCGCGATCTCCGCGGTTTAAGCTCTCGCCAACGCTTCAGGAAAATTCCTTAAATCGCGGAGATCGCGGAGAACAGCCGCGGAGTGTTAGGAGATTAGCTTCAGCCTGACTTCCTCACTTCCCCTTCATCTTTCCAACAAACTTGCCCATGCTCACAATAGCCCGGCCCACAGTACCGCGGCCGATTTCCTGCACGTCGTCGCGCGCAGTCACGCGCAGGGTATAGAAGCGTCCGTCAAACGACTCCAGCACGGCCGCGGCCCGGATGTGTGCGCCGATGCCGCTGGCAGCCCGGTGCTCGATGTTAATCGCAGTCCCGACGGAGATCTCGTCGCCGTCGCAGTAGGGCTGGAGCGCGTGAAAGCCCGCAGTCTCCATCAGCCGAATCATGTCAGGCGTGGAATAAACCGGCGGCAACCTGGCGTCATGCGCTGTCAGCGTGTGCTGAAACTCGACCGTTTCCCGGGCCTCGCCGCGCGTCCCGATGGGGATTGCTCTGGCCATGACGATCTTCCTTACGAACGCCTTCGCGTTAACAAATCCGGGTTAACAAATCCGCATTAACAAATCAAAGAGCCAATGATCCGAGGAAACGATTCCCAGAATCATTGGCCCAAGCTCATGCGAGAAACACTCTGCCTACGCCGCGTACGTCAACCGCGCCGCTTCGATGCCATCCAGAGCCTGCCACAGCAATTTGGCTGTGTTCTCGGCCGTGTCCAGCGCGGCTTGCGCCGCTTGGGGATTGGCAGCGAGGCGATTCTCCAGTTGCTGCCGCCACGCATTCGCGTGGAAGACATCGACGGTGGCATGCAGCGCGAAGTAGCCGCAAGTTTTGTCGTCGGCGTTATACATCTCGCGCAGGCCGCGCTCTTTCTCTTTGGCGATCCGCGGCACTTGCGATTCGTAAACGTAAAACCCGGCCAGCGCCTCTTCCGGCGTGCCTTCCCCGGCGATGTGGTGGAAGTGCCGCATCAGTTCCCGTACTTCCGCCACCGGCAAATGCCAGCGCATGTCCCGCCGCGCTCCCATCCCCTCGGCAAAATCGAGCCAGAGTTCGGAGTGAGGCACGGAATCCTTCCCCGATCCGCCGCCTGCGCCTTTCTCGTCACACATGTTGGCCAGCACCGCGCGCCGCAACTCCCCTTCGTCCAGCCGAAGAGCGAGTTCGGCCAGATAGCTGGGAAACGCTTCGACGTGATGGTAGTAGTTGCGGGCATACTCGCGCAGATCGTCACGCGTCAACTCACCCGCCGCCCATGCCCGGTAGAAGGGATGGCAGAGCAGGTCGTATTTGGCGATCGACGCCTCCAGTTGCTCAAAGAACTGAGTGCTATTCATGATGGCCTCCTGGTTGCGGTTTGACAGATCTACTATACGGACGACCCGGCAGGTCGGCAAGTGATGAGGATCACGGGTGCCGCTAAGTTGTTAGAATGAATGGGAAGATCGCATGGGAATGCCTCAGTTTCCTTTGGTGGCGTCATCCTGAGCGGAGCCGCTTTTCAGGCGGAGCGAAGGATCTCCCGCGCTGTGCAGGCGTTTGCACGAGGGAGATCCCTCACCCGGCTGAAGTGCGCCGGGTTTCGGGAAGACGCCTTCGAAAAAAACTGAGCCACTAGAACCTGGAGACCGGAAACTAGAACCTGCCTTTATGCAGTTCACCGAACAATTCGAAGTAGTCGTGGTCGGCGCCGGCCACGCAGGATGTGAGGCCGCGATGGCCGCGGCACGCATGGGGTTGAACACCGCGCTTTACACGTTGAATGTCGATCTGATCGCGCAGATGTCGTGTAACCCGGCGGTAGGCGGAATTGCCAAGGGGCACCTGGTTCGCGAAGTCGATGCCCTGGGCGGCATCATGGGCGAGATCACCGACGCGGTAGGCATCCAGTTCCGTTTGCTGAACACCTCGCGCGGGCCGGCAGTGTGGTCGCCGCGGGCGCAGTGCGACAAGCAGGCCTACCGTCTCAAGATGCGCGAAGTGCTGGAGTCGCAGCCGAATCTGAAGATCAAGCAGGCGGAAGTGGCGGAACTGATCATCGCGCGGGCTTCGGGCTTCGGGCTTCAGGCTTCAGCCAATCAAGAACACGACGGCGGTGATCAAGACACGTCCGCCGAAGCCCGACAGCCGAAGCCCGAAGCCCGGGTTCTTGGCGTTCGCCTTCGCGACGGCCGCACCGTCGGCGCGCAAGCCGTCATCATCACCACCGGCACGTTCCTCAACGGTCTCATTCATTGCGGCGAGCAGCAGTATCCCGCAGGACGCTCCGGGGAACCGAACGCAGTTCTCCTCGGTGAAGCGCTGAAGAAGCTCGGCCTGCGCGGCTGCCGGCTCAAGACCGGAACGCCGCCGCGCCTTGATGGACGCACCATCGACTGGTCGCGCTTCCCCTTGCAGCCCGGAGACGCAGACCCCACGCCTTTCAGCTTCCGCACCAGGCGTGTGGCGCACCACGACTCGCAAGTCCCCTGCTACATCGCGTGGACCACGCCCGAAACTCACCGCATTATCCGCGAGAACGTGCACCGCTCGCCGATGTACAGCGGGCAGATTCAATCGATCGGGCCACGCTATTGCCCGTCCATCGAAGACAAGATCGTCAAATTTCCCGACAAAGAGACGCACCAGCTCTACCTCGAGCCCGAAGGCCTGAACACCCACGAAATTTATGTGAACGGCATGAGCACGTCGCTTCCAGTAGACGTCCAGCTTGCGATCCTGAAGTCGATTCCGGGTCTCGAGAGCGCCGAGATGCTGCGCCCCGGCTACGCCATCGAGTACGACTCGATCGATCCCACCGAATTGCAACGCACGTTGGAAACGAAAAAGATTGCCGGCCTCTTTCTGGCCGGCCAGATCAATGGCACGTCCGGCTATGAAGAAGCAGCGTGCCAAGGCCTGATGGCGGGCATCAACGCGGCATTGCAAGTGAAGGCGCAGCCGCCGCTGATCCTCGACCGCACCGAGGCCTACACTGCGATCCTGATCGACGACCTCATCTCCAAGGGGACGAATGAGCCGTACCGGATGTTTACGTCACGCGCAGAGTTCCGCCTGCACCTGCGCATCGACAACGCCGACCGCCGGCTAACGCCGCACGGCCGCCGCGTGGGCTTAATCTCGGATGAAGCCTGGAGAGATTTTCAAGCCAAGCAGCAGCGGCTGGAGAACATGAAGAGTTTGCTGGAACGCACGAGGCTGACCTCTGCGACGCTGGACGAAATCACGCTTGGTCATTCCACCGTCACCCCTTGTCATTCCGAGGAGCGAAGCGACGAGGAACCTGCTGTCGCCGGCAGCGCTACAGAACTCGTCAACGATTTGACCTCCGCCATCGGCCAAACTTGCGCACAGTTGCTGAAGCGCCCTCAGATCACTATCGAACAACTGGTCCCCATCTTGAAGAAAGTCTCGCCGGAGTTTTTTGCAAGGAGTGACTCTGCCTCCTCAGCGCCTGTCCTGAGCCAAGCCGAAGGGCCCTCTGCGGTTCTAATTTCTTCCGAAGTCCGCAACGAACTCAAGTCGGTGGAAACCGAGATCAAGTACGAAGGCTACCTGCTGCAGCAGCAGCGCGCCATGGAGCGAATGAAAAAGTCGGAGCAGCGGTCCATTCCCGGCTGGTTCGATTACCGTTCCGTCAGCGGGCTCTCGCGCGAGATGCAGGAAAAGCTGACTCATGTGCAACCCCGCACCCTGGCTCAGGCCTCGCGCATTCCCGGAGTGACTCCGGCAGCGGTGTCGCTGGTCAACGTTTTCATTGAAATTCAGGCGCGACGGCGCGAACAGGCAACGGCTGTTTAGGTCATAGGTCTTGGGCGTTAGGTCTTGGGGGAGACTTCAGCCTCGGAAAACTCCTGAAACTTACCCTCTGAGACAGGCAAAACACTCTGTGTAAGTGCTTGATTCTTCATGAGCGGCACCTCTTCCCGCGCGCAAACTGTTGTATTTCAATAAGATATACATGGCGCTTCCAGGTTGCTGATTCCAAAGCATCGGCGAGTTAAATCGATTTAACTCGCAGCTACAGCGACGAAAACGCCCGGGACGACCTTTGGGGTCATCCGAGCGTTCCAAGGCGCTCCACGGGCCTGCAAATCGATTTGTGGGGCATTCTGTGGAATGAGGCAGACGCGTTTCCCGAGCCGCAAGGCTCCCGCAAAGTTCGCAGCGCATAATTTGCTGCAAGCTAAGTTTGGTTCAGTCCTTTTAAGAGATCTACGTATCCATTCGTCTCAACGTCTAAAAATGTCCCAAGGAGGCCGCGGTCAACAACTTGAAACGCGGAGAGGGTGAAGACATCCATGAAAGTCGTTAACGGAGGTCCTCGCGCATTCCTGGAGTCAGCCGGCAGCCGTGTCGCTGCTCAACGTCTACATCGAGATTCAGTCGCGCCGCGTTTGCAAAAAAGGCTATGGAAAAGAGGGCGAGCTTAACCCAAAATTGGCGAGCAGGAGAGGACCGGAGGATGACACCGACTAGCATCACCGACGCCCGGCGCGACTTGGGCATGGGCCACATAGACGAACAGACCGTCGAGGCGGTTTTATCATCAATCGTGAGGAAGACTCCGGCGACCCTGCGGGACAGCGCGGCAGACTTTCAAGATCGAGTCGCAACCCAGCTCCTTGCCCACTTCGGGCGGCGGCGAATTGGTTGAGCGACGAGCATGGCCGACAGGGTATCCTGGATCGCTTGTGTCTGATGCCGCGAGGGTGTGAGTATGGTTAAACTATCGTTCTATCTCGTCCTTTCGGAGTAGGCATTGCCTTTGTGTTTTTCTTCCCCATCATGCTCCACATATTCTTGGGCATCATCCTGTTCGGGCTAGGCATTGTGTTGACGCTTAGCTTGCTAAGTTTCTGTTTTTCGTGATGATGTCAGTGGTCAGTGGTCGAGTGGTCAGCAAAAACACAAGGATTGGGTCACTGACCATAGACCACCGACCACTGACTTCCCCGGAATTAACACTGCGTTCACAATTCAATATTACGCACGAGTTAATATCTCCCCCATGCCACAAGACTCCCTCCACATCGACGATAAGCCTGGAACGCAACCGGGGCAGCGCGTTCTCCGCCTGAACGGCGCGCTGGTTATGACCACGATGTTTGAGTTCCAGGCCACAGTGCGGGCTGACAAGTCACAAGCGCTGATTATCGATTTCACCAACGTCCCCTATGCGGACTCAGCGGGCATCGGGGCGCTGGTAGGAGCCTACGTCACGCGCCAGCATGGCGGGCGAAGCCTGGCGCTGGTGGGAGTGACCGAGCGGGTCCGTAACGCGCTGAAGGTCACTCGAGTCGAGCAATTCTTCCGCTTCTTCGATTCTGTGAGCGCGGCGGAAGACTCGACAGCGGCGTAGGAAGTGGTCGGTGATCAGTGGTCAGTGGTCAATAAAACCTGGAGTGCTGACCACCGACCACCACACCGACCACTGATCATTGACCACTGACCACTGGTCCCACTGACCACTGCCTCCTCCGGTTTGACTGCCTTCCGCATCCCTCCTAAGATGAATTCCCGAACAATGTTTCTATGATCGACCAGACCATTTCGCACTACCGCATCACCGGCCAGCTTGGGAGCGGCGGGATGGGGGTTGTTTACGAAGCGCAAGACGTTGACCTGGGGCGCAAGGTTGCATTGAAGTTCCTGCCGCCTCAGCTCTCCCGCGATCAAAATGCGCTGGACCGCTTTCTGCTGGAGGCGCGCACCGCGTCTGCGCTGAACCATCCCAACATCTGCACTATTTATGCGGTCGAAAAGGTACAGCTTGAAAATGGAGATCAGCAGTTATTCATCGCGATGGAGTTGCTGGAGGGCGAGACCCTGGACCGTCGTCTGGCCAACGGCGCGATGCCGCTGGATCGCCTTCTCGACTGGGGGATCCAACTGACGGAGGCACTCGACGCCGCCCACGCCAAAGGAATTATCCATCGCGACATCAAGCCGGCCAACGTATTTCTCACCCAGCGCGGGCAGGTGAAGGTGCTCGACTTCGGCCTGGCCAAGCTGGCTCGTCCTGAAATCGAGATGGAGACCATTGGAGCGACGCAGGACTCACCGGGACAGTTAAACCTCACCAGTCCGGGATCGACGGTCGGCACCATCGCCTACATGTCGCCGGAGCAGGCGCGCGGCGAGGAACTTGATCCACGCACCGATTTGTTTTCCCTTGGCGTCGTGATCTATCAGATGGCGACCGGACGCTTTCCTTTTTCTGGCGCCACCTCCGCCGTCGTCTTCCACGCTCTTCTTGAACTTGATCCGACTCCGGCGACGCAGCTGAATGCCACGCTGCCGCCGAAGCTCGAGGAGATTATCGGGAAGGCGCTGGAAAAAGACCGCGACCTGCGCTACCAGTCGGCCGCCGACCTGCGCGGCGACCTCAAGCGGCTGAAGCGCGATACGGAGTCGGGGAGGAAGCCAGGACAATCGGGAACGGTAAGCGCGCCGGCAGTGCCGGTCGGCGTGTCAGCGGCGGCGGTTACGGCTGAAGTGGCCGCGGTCAAGCGGGCGTCCGGCAGTTCGGCGCTAGTCGCCGCGGCGCGCCAAAACAAACTCAGCACGGGACTGACTCTGGGAATCGCGGTGGTGCTGGTGGCCGCGGCGGCTTACGGAATTTACACTTTCCTCGCGCGCACACGTCCGGCGCCGTTCCAGAACTTCACCGTCACCAAGGTGACCGAGGGCGGCAAGTCGGTGCTGGCGGCGATTTCTCCAGACGGCAAATACATTCTCAACATGGTGCGCGAGAACGGGCTGGCCAGTCTTTGGCTGCGCAATGTGCCCACCAACAGCAACACGCAGGTTCAGCCCGCGGCCGACACCTATTACACCGGCCTGCGCTTTTCTCCCGACGGCAATTATTTTTATTTTGTGCGCAGCGATCCCGGCAATGCGGAGCTGAAGTTCCTGTACCGGGCTCCGCTACTGGGGGGCACGCCGCAGAAGCTGATCGAAGACATGGACTCGAACATTACGTTTTCTCCCGACGGCGGAAGATTCGCGTTCCTGCACTTAGACGATGGCAAGTACCAGTTGATCGTTCGCTCGGTGGAAAGCGGAGAAGAAAAGGTACTGGCGAGCGGCGCGTCCAACGAAACCCCGTTCCAGCCCGCTTGGTCGCCCGACGGAAAGGTTATTGCCGGCCAGACGTTCGATGTGGAGCGTGGGTTGGTCGAGTTGGTGGCGGTGGACGCCGGCAGCGGACAGCGCAAGGCTTTCTTCAGCAGCCACGAACGTCTATTTAACAACCCGTCCTGGCTGCCCGATGGCAGCGGCGTGCTGGTGCTGGAGCGCGAACAAAGCACCAATTTCAACCGCACGCAAATCGGTTTCGTTTCCTATCCCAAAGGGATTTATTCCCCGGTTACGCGCGATACCAACACTTACTCCGATCTCAGCGTCGATAGCAGCGGGCACATTCTGGCTGCGGTGCAGAGCGAGTACCGCTGGAATTTGCAGCTCGTGCCCGCGGAAGCTCGGGCCGATCAACTCCGGCAGGTCGCCTCAACCGATGGCGACACCAACTTCACCTGGACGGCTGAGAACCAGTTGATTTCGGATCAGACGAACAGGCTCAACCTGATCGATCCGGCCACGGGCAGCAAGACGGTGATTTCGGGTCAGATCATCGGCGGAGCGCCCTCGGCCTGCAGGCAAGGCCATGCCGTGGTGTTCGGAAGATTTCAGAACGGCGCACAAAATATCTGGCGCATGGATGCGGGCAGCAATCTCAGGCAGGTAACGAGCGGCAAGCTAGATGTCAATCCCGTTTGTTCCAGCGACGGCAAGTGGGTGTTTTTCATACAGCAGGGCGGCGAACCGAAACTGGCCAAGGCGCCAATCGAGGGCGGAGCCTCGCAGGTGATTTCGGAAGCGGCGAACTCCGGCTTTTTTGATATTTCGCCCGATGGCAAGTTGGCCGCCTTTCCCACTGCTGCAACACTCCGGAGAACACAAGGAAAAGCTTGACGTGGTGGAAACGGATGCCGGTAAGGTCGCGAAGCAAGTGGGGTTCGAGCGCCCGCGCTTTGGCCTGCTGCATTTTTCGCGCGACGGCAAAGCGGTAGTGTATCCGACTCGCGTCAATGGCGTCGATAATCTATGGCTGCAGCCGCTGGATGGCTCTAAGGGCAGGCAGATCACCGATTTCACCTCCGAACGCATCTTCGATTTCCACTGGTCGTTCGACGGAAAGCAGTTGGCCCTGGTGCGCGGGCACACCGACGCGGATGTGGTGCTGATACGGGACAGTAAGAGCAGTGGTCAGTGATCGTTGATCAGTGGTCAGTAAAACGAAAGGGAACTTACTGGCCACTGGCCACTGATCACTGACCACTGCCTTTCAAACTAAAAGGCGGCCATCGCTGGCCGCCCTTTTTCCGAATTGTCCAGCTGCGAAGTGGTTTATGCACCCTTCACGTTCTCGGCCTGCCAGCCCTTGGGGCCTTTGACCACGTCAAACTGCACTTGCTGACCTTCCTGGAGGCTGCGGAAGCCGCTCGCCTGAATGGCGGAGAAATGCACGAATACATCCTCCCCGTTCTGGCGGCTAATGAAACCGTAACCCTTGGCGTCGTTAAACCACTTCACTGTTCCTGTTTCCATGGTGTTGCTTTGTTCCTTTTTCTTTGATGTAGCGCTGAAACTTTGGAAGGCTTCTTCTGCAGGCAGGTCACGCGCTGGTTGGCGGAGAAACTGGGTACTGCGAAGGAACTCTAAAGATCAAACGCAGCTAAATTGTAAGGGAACTGCCCCAAAATAGCTACAAAATTTCTTTACATAAGAACTCAAGCACCTTCCGCATCAATAACTTAGGAGGCATTGAACGGTTCGTGCGCCGAGCCAGGATTTGCCAGCCAAGCGACAAAAGATACATCATCTAAGACATGTATGTCCGCAAGGTCGCAATTCTGCTAGTCCTCGTGGCTCCGGCCTGGGCGGGGGTTGTTGAAGAGGTCCGCACGGCGCTGGCGCAAAATAGTTTCTCCGCGGCCGAGGCGCAACTGAACTCGTACCGCGCCAGGAACGGGGTCACGCCCGAGTATGTCGAGGCCTATTCGTGGATGGGACGCGCCGCTCTCAACGCCCGCGACTACGATCAGGCGGCGGCCTACGCCAAACAAACCAGCGCACTCGCGCAGGAGCAACTCAAGCGGCGTCCGCTCGATGCCGAACCGCACTTGCCGCTCGCCCTGGGAGCGGCCATCGAAGTTGAATCGCAGACGCTGGTGGCTCGGGGGCAGCGCGCGCAAGCCATTGCGGTTCTGCAGAGCGCACTGCACACCTATGGCGGTACCTCGATCCGCGCGCGGCTGCAGAAGAACCTGAACTTACTCTCTTTCGAAGGGAAACCAGCGCCTGCGCTACGAGGGGAACAGTTCCTGGGATCGAAACCGCCCGGGCTTGCTCAGCTCAAAGGCTCGCCCGTCCTGCTTTTCTTCTGGGCGCACTGGTGTAGCGACTGCAAAGCCGAAGCCCCCATCATCACGCAGCTGCGGACAGAGTTTGCATCCAAGGGATTGACCGTCCTCGGCCCCACCCGTCTCTATGGCTATACGGCGCAAGTGGAGAACGCGGCGCCCAGCGACGAACTCGCCTATATCGATGCCGTGCGCCACCGCTTCTACGCCGGGTTGCTGGAAATGCCGGTTCCCATCAGCACGTACAACTTCGATGTGTATGGGGCCTCGACCACGCCTACGCTTGTGCTGCTGGACCGCGCGGGCAAAGTTGCCATGTACCATCCTGGGGCGCTGCCCTATGACCAGTTGAAGGCGGAGATTGAGAAGATGGTGGCGCGGTAAGGGCTCGTGATTCGTCAGCCTGCCGACGTTGGCTATTTAAGTACGTCGGTGAGATGTTTCATGGGGACGTCGACGTTAAAGTACAGTGTCACCTTCTCCTTTGTTTTGGGATCTACGGCCTCCATAACGTCATAGGAGTGGCCATCCTTCTTGGATAAAGACTGCGTCGACGGCATCAATCCCATGAAACGTAAAACTACGTACTCTTCGTGTACCTCGATGACTTGGTAGGCGGTTCTTTCGCTCTTCCCGTCGCCCGAATGAGCGATGGAGTCGAGGAGTCCCTGCAATACAAACTTGTGAAACTCGGCTTGTTCCGGGTGGCTCAACTCCCGCTGCGCCAGATATTCGGCGAAATGCGCATCCATGTCGACAAAGTTGGAAGCTAATACGACATCAGCGTTCTTCAGCACTTCCGCATAGTTCTTCGAGTTGACGGCTGCGGTCATCGCTTTTTTCTGCGCATCGGTATCCGGTCGCGAGGCAGTGGAGTCTGCATAGGCCAGCCGCAGCTGTTTGAAATCGACGCTCTTATCGCCACCCTTCACCCTCTCGACAAGGGCCTCATACGGGGTCTTGTCTTTGGGCTTGTCTTCTTGCGCGATCCCAAACGTGAGAAACGCGCTGGCTACAAGGACGAGAATCAATTTCGTGTTCATGATCGGACCTCTTCGCGAGATTATCAACCTTCCGGATTTGGCTGGCGGTCATCTTTCCTTCACTTCCTCCAACTTCCCCGTCTTCACGTCATACACGAACCCTCTCACGGGAATATGTTTCGGAATCCACGGGTGCGACTTCACGCGGCGTATCTGTTGTCGGACATTCTCTTCGAGATCGTCAAAGCCATAGAAGTGCGCAGGCTCGCTTGCGATGGCACCCGTCTTGGCGGTCAGATGCGCTCTCAGTTCGTACTCCTTGACCTTCAGCAGTCCGCAGTCGGTGTGGTTGATGATGATGAACTCCTGCGTATCCAGCAGGTGATGGGAAACAATCAGCGAGCGGAGGGCATCGTCTGTCGCGATGCCGCCTGCGTTGCGGATCATGTGCGCGTCTCCGGGATGCAACCGGAGACAGCGTTCAAACAGGATTCTGGAATCCATGCAGGCCAGGACGGCCAAATGCCGCTTGGGCCGGACGGCAAGATCTCCCAGGTCGAAATTCCTTACAAATTGCTGGTTGGCTTGCAGCAGTTCGTCGGCGACTGACAAGTTCTGGTCCTTTCCTTGAGTCCGCCTGAGGCCGAGTCGGAGCACTTTCGTATTCGGCCGCTGGTTGTACTCCCAGTTTAACCGCTACAATCGCCCGATGAATCTCGACGATACTATCGTCGCCGTCGCGACGCCGCCCGGCCGCGGCGGCATAGGCGTGGTGCGGCTGGCCGGACCGCGGGCGCGCGAGATAGCGGGGCCCATGTTGCGGCTGAAACATGATATGGAACCAGGCCGCGCTATTTTTGGGGAACTCATCGAACCATGTGGAGCGGGCACTCATACCCGCTTAACGACGGCTGAAGGCGCTTCCGCTGATGGGGGACGACCACAAGGCCTTGCGAACTTCATTACCGCCGCCGAAAGCGGACAGGAGTGTCCGCTCCATACGGCATCGCATCGACGAAGTCGTGGTCACTTACTTCGCAAAGCCGCATTCCTACACTACCGACGACATTGTCGAGATTGCGGCGCACGGGTCTCCGGTCGTGCTGCGGCACATTGTCGAGCTGTGCGTTGGCGCCGGAGCGCGGCTCGCCGAGCCTGGGGAGTTCACCATGCGCGCTTTTCTTAACGGCCGCATCGATCTTACCCAGGCCGAAGCGGTCCGCGACCTGATCGACTCGCAGACGCTCTATCAGGCGAAGGTCGCCGCCCAGCAGCTCGAAGGAGCTTTGTCCAGGCGCTTGCAGCCAGTCAAACGGAAGCTGGTTGAGCTGATCGCGGTGCTTGAAGCCGGCATCGACTTCGCGGAAGACGACGTCTCGATACTGCCCGATGCAGACATCCTCGAACGCATTGCCGCCGTCCGCCAGCCGCTGGAGCAGCTTGCCGCCAGCTTTGCTTATGGCAAGATTGTGCATCAGGGACTAACGCTCGCCATTGTCGGCCGGCCGAACGTCGGCAAATCGAGCCTGTTTAATCGTCTGGTCGAACGCGAGCGCGCCATCGTGACGGCGACTCCCGGCACCACGCGTGACCTGGTCAGTGAGACCGTTGCCATCGGCGGCATTCCGATTCAGTTGGTAGACACGGCGGGAATCCGGCAGGCGCTTGACGAGGCGGAATTCATCGGCATTCGCAAATCCATGGAAGCGTTGGCGGACGCCGATCTGGTGCTGGTCGTGCTCGATGCGTCGCAGCCGGTGACGGCGGAGGACGAGGAACTTCTGCGACAGGCACAGGGCCGCCCTGTCATCGTCGTGGGTAACAAATGTGATTTGGTGGCTCAGTGGTCAGTGGTCAGTGGTCAGTGGCCAGTGTTCTGCCGGTTCGCGCTTCTGCTCTTACTGGTGAGGGCATTGCCGAACTGCGCGCCGAAATTCTTCGCTACGTCGGCGGTGAGACCGGAGCGCAAGCCGAAGCTGGCTTTCTCACCAATGTTCGCCATCAAGGCCTAGTGCAGGAGTCGCTGGCCGCCCTCGATGCCGCTACTGGCGCCGTCGCGGCCAAAGTCCCACACGAAATGCTGCTGCTTGATCTCTACAACGCTCTGCGGCCCCTCGACGCGGTCACCGGGGCCACCACCACTGACGACATCCTTAACTTGATCTTCAGCACCTTCTGCATTGGAAAGTAAGCGCTGAACTGGCAACCGCTACTTCGAGAGCCCCGCCAGCGCTTCGCGGAATATGGCGTCGAACGATCCGCCTTTCTTTATCACGCTGGCCAGCGCCTTCTCGGCTGCGGCCCGCTGGTAGCCCAGGTTCATCAGTGCAGACAGTACATCTTCCTCCACGGGAGTCATCGCCGGCACGGTCGGCGTGGAAGTTCCTGCGGCCGGGGGCAATTTGTCCCGCAGTTCCAGTACCATACGCTCGGCGGTTTTCTTGCCGATGCCGGGAATCCTGGTCAGGCGCGCCAGGTCATTGCCGCGGATTGCGGCGGTCATCTCGTCCGCCGCCATCCCGCTGAGGATGGTGATGGCGAGCTTCGCCCCAATGCCACTTACCGTCATGAGCTTCTCAAACAACTGCTTCTCGGCAGGGCGCAGAAATCCGTAAAGCGCGATCACGTCCTCACGCACGTGGGTGTGGATGTGCAGTGCAACCTCGGAGCCGGCGGCGGGCAATTCGGAAAAAGTTGGCACGCTGATGTTCACTTCGTAACCTACGCCGGATGTTTCCACGATCACTTGATTGGGATGCTTGGTCAGCAGTTTTCCGCGCAGATGGGCAATCATGACTAGTGCCTAGTACCGAGTACCTAGTACCGAGAAGTCAGTAGCAGTGACCGCGCCATTCCCGACTTCGATGCTCGGGACTCGGTACTGGGTACTCGGTACTGAAGATCAGGCAGCGAAAACGGCAGGGCCGACCCCCTGCCGTTTGCGTGAAATCAAAAGCTCTTCGTTTCGCGACTGTTTTTTTTTCTTACTTCTTGTTGACTGTTTTCTTCAATTCGGCCCCGGGAGTAAACTTCGCGACCTTCCGGGCGGCAATTTTGATAGTGGCGCCGGTTTGCGGATTGCGCCCATTCCGCGCCTTTCTCTGCGATACCGAGAAAGTGCCGAAACCTATCAAAGCAACCCGATCCCCTTTTCGCAACGCCGCCGTGATGCTGCTCACAGCCGTATCAACCGCAGTTGTAGCCTGCGCTTTGCTGATTTCGCAAGCGCCCGCGATCTTATCCACCAGATCGGCTTTATTCATTTGTTTCTCCTCGCAGGTCTCTTTATTGTGCATACCCAGCCGGCACCGGGAGGACAAAAGCGTGTGGCTGAGTTGGGAAACCTGACGGGAGGTATTCTCCTCTCTCTGGGGAGAATGTCAACTGTGAAAATCCGCGCCCGAAGCCTGTTTCGCACCCCCTTGTCCCGAATTGGTGCCGGGGAGGGAGAGCAGTGGTCAGTGGTCGGTGGTCAGTGGCCAGTTAAGACCGGCTTGCCATTCGGATTGCCGCTGCCATTTTTGCATTGATCTGGTTGACTGACCACTAGCCACGACCACTGACCACTGGTTTTTCCTCCGCTCTCCACAGCCTCGGTCACGGCTTCACAGCTTGTACACAGGGAGCTCTGGTTTCGCACTTGCGGGAAGCTGGGGTTCGGGTGCAAAGTCAAATTGTACGGTTTACGAAGGGTCGGACCGAGAAGAATGGACTTGAGAAGGATCGAAGAGACGAGGTTGAAGGTGGCCGGCACTCAGCCGGGAGCTTGCCCGCTCTGCGACGGCACGGGCTGGAAGACACTTCCAGCCGCCGCCGGCGCGCACAAGAACAAAGACCGGCGAGTCACACGGTGCGATTGCCAGATGCAGGCGAGGGCTGGAACCTTACTAGCCACGGCACGCATTCCCCGGCGCTATGAGCATTGCGAACTTGCGAACTTTGAGTTTGAAGGTGTTTATCGCTCCCTGGCACCGGCCCGAATGGCAGCGTGCAAGTTTGTGGAAGAATACCCAATCGACCAAGCGGGTCTCCTACTTATCGGATCGATTGGTGTGGGCAAGACTCATCTGGCGGTCGGAATTATTAAGCAGCTGATCCTCGGCAAAGGCATCGCCTGCCTGTTCTACGACTATCGCGAATTGCTAAAGGAGATCCAGAACTCATATAACGACTCTGTCAAGATGACGGAACTGGACGTACTTCGGCCCGTTTTTGAGGCCGAGGTTCTCGTGCTGGACGAACTTGGAGCAGTCAAGCCGACAGACTGGGTCTGGGATACGGTCAGTCTGATCCTAAACACTCGCTACAACAATAGGCTCACGACGATTATCACTACGAACTTCCCGGACGGTCAGAGCGCGGAGGCTGACGACAGGGAGGGGAAGAAACGCACAAATCGCGATCCCACCCTCGGGGACCGAATTGGAGACCGAATGCGTTCTCGCCTCCACGAGATGTGCCGCATTATCACTATGCATGGGTCGGACTTCCGCCTCAAAGTTAAGAGCGCAAGTTTCCCCCAGCTCCACTGATGCGCACTGTCGTGGTGAAGACTTGCATACAATGGCTTCGTGCTGACCGAGCGCCTGGAGTTCGCACCCGAACGCGACGGGGAAGTCTTCGCCGCCGTCCCCGCCGCGCCCGCGGTGTTCTTGCTTCGCGGCGACGCCCAGGCCGAGCCTTACGTCAGCAAGACTGCAAATCTCCGGCGGCGTCTGCAACGCTTGCTGGGCCCGGTCGAAGAACGTACGAAGAAACTCAATCTGCGCGACCGCATCCGATCGATCGAATACGCACCTACCGGCTCTGATTTCGAATCCGGCTTCCTGCTTTACCGAGTCCTGCGCGAAACGTTTCCCAGCACCTACGGCCACCGCATGCGCTTCCGCTTCGCGCCGCTGGTCAAACTGCATCTTGAAAACCAATATCCACGCGCCTCCATCACCACGCGCCCGGGACGACTCAAGGGCAGCCCACTTTACTACGGGCCATTCCAATCCCGCACCGCCGCCGAGAAGTTCATGAACGACTCGCTCGACTTCTTCAAGATGCGCCGCTGCGTCGAAGACCTTAATCCCGACCCCAAGTTTCCCGGTTGCATATATTCCGAGATGAAGATGTGCCTTGCTCCCTGCTTCAAAGGCTGCACCGACGAGGAATATTCTGCCGAAGTAAACCGCGTGCAAGCCTATTTCGATTCCGGAGGAGAATCGCTGGTTCGTGAATTCTCCGCGCAACGTGACGCCGCATCCGCCACTCTCGCATTTGAAGATGCTGCCGCCATTCACGTTCGCCTGGAGAAACTGAAGCCGGTACTCAGCCAGTTTCCTGCGATAGTCCGCCGCCTCGACCGACTTTCGGCTCTGATCATCCAGCCCTGCCACGCGACAGACTCTGTCACTTTCTTCCGTGTGGAGAGCGGAGCAATCTCCGGGCCAGCAATGTTCTCGATTCAACCGGCCGAGCACACGAAATCGCAATCGATGGAATCGCGAGTGTTGGCTGTTCTGGATTCGTTCCCGGTAACGAAAGCGCGGCCCGCGCTCCAAACCATGGAGCACCTCGCGTTGCTCAAACGCTGGTACTATCGCGGCCGTCGCATCGGCGAAATATTTCTTGCGGATGACAAAGGTGTTTTTCCCATGCGCCGCATCGTGCGCGGCATTGGCCGGGTGTTCAAAGGCGAGGGGCCGGAGGAATATTCCTCGACTCAGACTCTAAGAAGCGACGATT
Source organism: uncultured Acidobacteriaceae bacterium (assembly GCA_963807655.1). GTDB lineage: Bacteria > Acidobacteriota > Terriglobia > Terriglobales > Acidobacteriaceae > Sulfotelmatobacter. The sequence goes on from CAWEDF010000056.1 coordinate 43,459, forward strand.
CGATGTCACCTTCATGAACGGTCATCCCGAGCGTCAGCGAGGCACCTTGGTGTTTGCTGCAGTGGCGATACCGGTGGCGCAGGCGAGAACCAAGTTCCCTCGCTCAGCTCGGGAGGACAAGCGTGTTTTATACGGGATGACAGACGTGTTTTATTCGGGATGACACACGTGTTCGATGGAGTATCCGAAAACAGTCTGTTCTCCGCGACAAGTGCGTCAGGAAGGACAATATGGCCATCAAAGATCCGCACAGCAAACAAGTCCGCGAGCACGTGCTCTATCTTCTCAACGGGGGTGGCGCCCACGCCCGCTTTGACCACGTGGTGAAAGACATGCCGGAGGAATTGCGCGGCCAGAAGCCAAACGGACTTCCGCACTCTGCCTGGATGCTGCTCGAGCACCTTCGCCTGGCGCAATGGGACATTCTCGAGTTCAGCCGCAACTCCAAACACAAGTCTCCCAAGTGGCCTGGGGGATATTGGCCGACGACGGAGGGTCCCCCGATTGCGCCGGCATGGAAGCGGAGTATTCAGCAATTCCGCAAGGATCTGAAAGCCATGCAGGACCTGGTCGCAAATCCAAAGACGGATCTGTACGCCAGTATCCCTTGGGGCGACGGCCAGACGATTCTGCGGGAAGCCTTGCTGCTAGCAGACCACAACGCTTATCACCTGGGCCAGTTAGTGGACCTGCGCCGCCTGCTGAGCGCTTGGAAGGAATGACTGCCCTCTAGGTGGCAATCGGCAATTGAAAATCCGAAATCTTCCGGGCATCTGCGTCCCGGTGACGTTGTTTTCCGTCGGTTCGTTTGCGGAAGACAACCTTTACTCCCTCGCGCCAACGTTCGTCAATCCCCACAAACTCCCATTCGATCTCGGGCGAAAAATAGCGGAATAACGTATCCGTGGCCGGATGCACGTGGAGCGCTGGCGCTAGCAGAAATAGCAGCGGCTTCTCGGCTGACAACTCGCGGCCTTCGAAATATCCAAAGCGGGGAAATTCGCCGCGCGCGTGATGCCACTCCACGCGCGACCAGTAGTCCAGCCCCTGCAGCGGCAGGTGGATGTCTTCGTCGGCCTTCAGTTCCACCACCGCCAGCCGTCCGCCCTGCGTAGTTGTGAGCACATCGATCATGGCGCGGTCGCAAGCGGAGAATGCCGGAACCTGTGAATACCGGTGCGATGGCTCCAGTCGCCCATCCACCACGCTCACATCGCCCACCACCAGAGACTCCAGCCATCTCTCCGGACGCAGCCGCCACAACGGATGTTGCCGCGGCCCATAGGGATGACGCGTGTCGCGCAAACAATTGGCAAGTTCCGTAAATTCGGCTTCGTTACGAATTTCAAGAATGCGTTCCTCCGCACCGACGCCGAACACAATTTCCTCAGCGCTGCGAAACGTTCCCGGGACGCCCCCCAGACGAGCTCGGGCAAACTCCAACCCGCGCCAGCGAAAAACAATCTCGGCCGCCGACAGCACGGTGACTTCGCAATTCGGCAAGATCTTTTGAACTCTCGCGATCGACTCCTTGAAGCGGTCGCGCGCCGCGTCATCGTCCGTGGCATGCACCAGCCGCGTCGCCACATTGCCGCGGTCTGCGCAGTCGATTTCCACCAGCGCATCGTGCCGTTCGTCCAACTCGAATAGGGCCCACTTGGCGGCATCCCGGTTTAAGTTTGCCATCCGCTCCCGTACCAGCGCGGATGTTCCGGTGGGAACGAACATCTTCAGACCCTCCACCAGCACATTCGCCGCCTGCGCCTGGCGGCACACATCGAGCCACAGAATGCCGAAGGTCAACGCCGCGTCGATCGAGGACTGCGTTTCTTGCGCATTCACCCCCATCAGCGCGAAGGCCGAGCGCCCCTGCCGTATCAGGCCTCGCGTATAGACGGGCCCGAAGGATTTCTCCAGGTCCACGCCGGTCGTCAGCTTCACGATCTTGAAGTCAGGAAAATGCCGTTCCAACGTTCGCCGCAACTTCTGCTCGTAGGCGGCGCGGGCCGCTCGTCGAGCGGTAGGAGAACGGCGGTCGCGCTCGCGGCAAATCTCCAGCTTCGAGGGCCGTGCCTGTCCCAGCCGCTGCACTGCGAGACGCAGCGTGCCATTCTTGACTTCAGCCTCCAGCACGCGCCGCACGGAGTTGCGCTCCGCCGACCACAAGTGCAGCAGGCACCGGTTGTACTCGCCGGAAATCGAATACTTGGATTGCGCCAGATCAAAGGCGACGGCGCCGTTTTCCAGCACCACTGCGCCTGCGGCCTCGCTCAGAAAGTCCTGCACGGTACGAGCCAAGGCTTGCGGGGTCACCGTCGGCATAGAAATCTCCGTTCCGGATTATGCAGGCACTGCCGCCCCGCTGTCTGTGACATGTGACCATCGTTACGCTCAGCCTGTGGATGTTTCGCCCGCCCGCCTCCGCTGCGTATGGGATAATGAAGCAATCCGCCTCAATGAGTCTGCCTCTAACCCGGCGGCATCTAAATTTCTGTGAGTAATAGCTTGAACAAGCAACCTCTTCTGGATCTGGATAAAGATAGACAGCGTTTCTTCTTCGATCATTACGGCGTCACTGAGAACGACCTCGAACATTACCTCGCGGCAGCGCTTTCTGCCGGCGGCGACTACGCTGACCTTTATTTTGAATATCTTTCCTCCACCTCGTTGATGGTGGATGAGTCGATGGTGAAATCGGCTTCGCAGGGCATTTCCGCCGGATGTGGTGTGCGCGTGGTTTCCGGCGAGCGCACCGGCTATGCCTATACGGACGATCTTTCCGCCAACCGCATTCTGCACGCGGCGCGGACCGCGGCGCTGATAGCCAGCGCTCCGGCAAAAACGCCCGTCGCTGGTTTCCGGCAGACCGCGGCCCGCAGCCTTTATCCTGTAACCCTGCCTTCGGTGGATGCGGAGATTACCGCCAAGGTTGAGTTGGTCATGCGGGCGGATAAAGCAGCACGTGCGTCCGACCCGCGTATTCAGGAAGTCCGCGCCAGTTACGCCGACGAGTTGCGAAATATTCTGGTGGTCGCCTCCGACGGAACCTTCGCCGAAGATTCCCAGCCGCTCGCCCGCATGAACGTTTCCTGTATCGCTAAAACCGAAAACAATTCGGCGCGCGGAGGTTCCGGTGGCGGCGGACGCGTCGCTCTCGACTTCTTTTTCGGAGACAAGAATCCCGAGTACTTTGCCAAAGAGGCAGCCCGACAGGCGATTCTTCAGCTCGACGCACGCGAAGCTCCCGCGGGGGAGATGGAAGTTGTTCTAGGCCCGGGATGGCCTGGAGTTTTGTTGCACGAGGCTGTCGGTCACGGATTGGAAGCTGACTTCAATCGGAAGAAGACCTCTGCCTTCGCCGGATTGATCGGCAAACGCGTAGCCAGCGAAGGCTGCACCGTCATCGACAACGGCACCATGCCATGGCGGCGCGGGTCTTTGAACGTAGATGACGAAGGCGAGCCCACGCAGGAAACCGTGCTGATTGAAAAAGGGATTCTGAAGGGCTACCTGAGCGACAAGCTTTCCGCGCGCCTGATGGGCATCGCCGACACCGGCAACGGACGCCGCGAAAGCTACGAGCACATCCCCATGCCGCGCATGACCAACACCTACATGCTGGCGGGCCAGGACAATCCCGAAGACATCATTCGTTCAGTGAAACGCGGCATCTACGCCGTCAACTTCGGCGGAGGCCAGGTCGACATCACCAACGGCAAGTTCGTCTTCGGAGCTTCGGAAGCGTACATGATCGAAGACGGCCAGATCACCGCGCCCATCAAAGGCGCAACGCTGATCGGCAATGGGCCGGATGTTCTGACGCGGGTTTCGATGGTGGGCAACGATCTGAAGCTAGACGAAGGCGTCGGCACCTGCGGCAAAGATGGCCAGGCCGTCCCGGTGGGTGTGGGCATTCCGACCATCAAGATCGATCGGCTCACCGTCGGCGGGACGGCTAAGAAGGATCCCGGCGGGTTCATGCAGTAGAGCTTGCTCACCACGGATACGCGGAATGACAGAGAGATTCGTAGCTTCGGGTTTTGGTTTACCCTGTGTTCCTCCGTGTCCTCTGTGTTAAAGAATTTCCTATGCCCACGACCGAACTAGAAACTGGAAGCCCGAAACTGGAAACTGACCTCCGCGGCCTAGCCCAGGACATCGTCCGTCGCGCTATGAACGGCGGCGCCACTGCCGCCGAATGCGTAGTCCGTGAAGGCGACGAATTTTCCACGCTGGTCCGCCTAGGCCAGGTTGAAACGCTCAAGGAATCCGGATCGCGATCCATCGGCGTGCGTGTCTTCAACGGCCAGCGTGCAGCCAGCACCTACTCCAGCGATTTCTCCCGCGAAAGCCTCGACCGCATGGTGAAGTCCGCGCTGGAGCTTTCGAAGATCACATCGGAAGATCCATTCGGCGGAATTCCTGAGGCTTCGCAGCTCGGCTCGCTCACCGGTGACCTCGATCTCTATCACGAAGACGTGTATTCGCTGCCCGGTCCCGAGCGCATCGACTACGCCCGCCGTACCGAAAAAGCCGCGCTTGATTTCGATCCGCGCATCAAGAATTCCGAAGGCGGATCGTTCGATGCCGCCACCGGCCACAAAGTTCTGGCCAACTCGCACGGCTTCGTCGGCGAATACCGCCGGTCTTACTGTTCCGTGTCAGCCGTTCCCATCGCACAAACCGAAGACGGCGCGATGCAGCGCGACTATTGGTACTCAGTGGCGCGCACGCTGAGCAAACTCGAATCGCCCGAGCAGGTTGGCAGAGTCGCGGCCGAGCGCACGCTGCGCCGCCTGGGAGCGCGCAAAGCAAAGACGGCGCAGGTGCCGGTTATTTTCGACCCCATGGTCGCCACGTCGATCCTCGAACATATTTTCGAAGGCGTGAACGGCGATTCGGTCTACCGCGGCGCTTCGTTTCTGGCTGGCAAGCTGGGACAGAAAATTGCCGGCGACAACGTCACCATCATCGACGACGGCACCATCCCCGGCGGCTTCGGAACCAGCCCCTTCGATGGCGAAGGCGTGCCCACGCGCCGCACGGTCGTCGTCGAGAATGGCGTGCTGAACTCCTACCTGATGAACACATACACGGCGAAAAAGCTGGGGCTCAAAACTACCGGCAACGCTTCCCGCGGACTGGCCGGCACACCGGGCATTGGTCCCGGCAACTATTTTCTGCAGCCGGGGATCAGAACGCCAAAGAAACTGATTTCCGAAATCAAAGAAGGACTCTACGTAACCGAGTTCCTCGGCCACGGCGCGAACCTGGTGACGGGCGATTATTCCCGCGGCGCTTCGGGCTTGTGGATCTCGGGTGGGGAGTTCGCTTACCCGGTCGAAGAGATCACGGTCGCCGGGAACCTGAAAGAAATGTTCTTCAATATCTCCGAGATCGCAAGCGACCTCGAGTTCCGCGGCTCCGTGGCATCGCCGACGCTGCGGATTGACGGCCTCACCGTAGGCGGCGAATAATCAGGGCCCATGAAATTCGCCAGGATCGTATTTTGGATCGCCGCCATTTGGGGCGTGTTGATTCTTACGCCCCTGTACTTCATTTTCGATATGATCAGCCGCAACGATCCGCCTCCGATCACCCATCCCGCGTTTTACTACGGGTTCGTCAGCGTTGCTCTGGCCTTCCAGGTGGCATTCATCGTGATCGCCAGAGACCCGGTGCGCCTCCGCCCCATGATGATTCCTTCGGTGCTCGAAAAGTTTGGCTACGGCGCTACGCTGCTCGTGCTTTATCTGCAGAATCGCCTGCACCCGCAGGATCTGGCGCTCGGAGGCGTCGACATGCTGTTCGGCGTGCTATTCCTGATCGCATTTTTCAAGACCGTCAACTAGCGAATCTCGCGGCTCCGCCGACGCTAAGTGGGAATCTTCCGGCCGCTGCTGTATGCGATACTAAACCCATGCAGTCCCCGCTCCAGACGCCCACCGCGGCCACAGATCCCAGGTCGGTAAAGGTGAATCTCACCGCCGGCACGGGTGTCGACATCGAATGGGGCGACGGCCACGTTTCGCACTACGAATTTGTTTACCTACGCAACGCCTGCCCGTGCGCCATGTGCAACGAAGAGCGCGACAAGGCTGGACGCAAGCACGGTGAAGCGCCCAAACCCGCTCCTGGCGCGCTGCCCATCTTCAAGCCCGCCGCCAAACCAGTTTCCGCCGAAGGCATGGGCAAATACGCCATCCGGTTCAAGTGGAACGATGACCACGACCTCGGCATTTACTCGTGGAAATTCCTGCGCGAGGTCTGCCCCTGTGAGGAATGCAAGGCCGCACAGCGGGGAACTGGCGCGTAAGGTCCGAGGCGAGCTTCGATGCAAGAGGGCAAATTCAGCCGGACCGCGCAGCGGGTGGCAATTCGCCGGGCCGCGCACCAGCTTCTTGACCGGCCTAGAGTGCTCGACGATCCTTTGGCTCTGCGCATCATTGGCTCTGAAGCTGAGGAAGCGCTTCGATCGAATCCGAAGGAACATCATGCCTTTTCTCGCGCCTTCCGCGCGTTCATGGCGGCACGCAGCCGCTATGCCGAGGATGAACTTGCCCGCGCCGTCGCAAACGGCGTGACGCAATATGTTGTGCTCGGCGCCGGCCTCGATACTTTCGCCTACCGCAACCCTCATCCGGGCCTGCGAGTGTTTGAGGTGGATCATCCTGCCACGCAGGCCTGGAAGCGCGAGCAACTGCAAGCAGCGGGTATTATGATTCCGCCGTCTCTAACTTTTGTGCCCATTGACTTCGAACAGCAAACGCTGGCGGCTGGACTTGGGCAGTCTGGATTCGACGCAAGCTCCGCGGCGTTTTTCTCGTGGCTAGGCGTGACGCCTTATCTCACACGCGAAGCCTGCATGATCACGCTGCGCCTTATTGCGAGCTTGCCGACGGGCAGCGGCGTGGTGTTTGACTTCGCCGTGGATCCAGCACTGCTCAATTCTGGGCAGAGACAGGCGCTTGATGCGCTCTCCAAACGCGTGGCCCGCTACGGAGAGCCATTCCAACTATTCTTCGATCCCGCAGAATTGCAGGATGAACTGAAGGCCATGGGATTTCACTGCACCGAGTTTCTACAAGGCAAGGAACTCAACGCACGCTATTTCAAAGACCGCAAAGATGGCTTGCTCGTGCGGGGAAGCATTGGACATCTGATGAGCGCCTGGGTGTGATGTTGTTTGCTTGGGGTAATCGCGAATCCCGAATCCCCTGTAAAATTGAATCATCATCTCCGGAGCCACTTCCGCATTGTCTTTTCTCGATCAACTCAACCCGCAGCAGCGCGAGGCCGTCGAAACTACCGAGGGGCCGGTGCTGATCCTCGCCGGCGCGGGCAGCGGCAAGACGCGCGTCATCACCTACCGCATCGCCTACCTCATCGAGCACATGGGGGTGATGCCCGAATCCATTCTGGCGATGACTTTCACCAACAAGGCCGCCGCCGAAATGGGTGAGCGCGTCGAAAAGCTTGTCGGCGGACTCAGCATCGCCAAGCCAGTCATCTCGACATTTCATTCTTTCTGCGTGCGCGTTCTTCGCCGCGACATCGAAGCTTTGCAAATTCCCTCGGCGACGCCCGGCCAGCCGGGCCCCGAGAAATTGGCCATACGAAGAAGTTCGTCATCTACGACGAGAGCGATCAGCAATCGGTAGTCAAGTCGGTGATGAAGCGCCTCGGCCTCGACGATAAACAACTCACGCCGCGTACCGTGCTCTCGCGCATCTCATGGGCGAAGAATCATATGCTCGATCCGCAAGAGCTTTACCTGCAATCGGCCGATCCCAACACCGAGAAGATTGCGCACCTGTTCGAGGAATATCGCAAGGAACTGCGCAAAGCCAACGCTCTCGACTTCGACGATCTTCTTCTGGAAGCCACACGGCTCTTGAAAACCGCCGCGCCTGTGCGCGAATATTACAACCGCCGCTTCCAATATCTGCTCATCGACGAATATCAGGACACCAACCGTCCGCAATACGAACTCATGCGCATGCTAGCGGGAACGCGGCACAACGTCTGCGCCGTCGGCGATGAAGATCAGTCGATTTACTCCTGGCGTGGCGCCGACATCCGCAACATCCTGGAATTCGAGAAGGATTTTCCGGAAGCGAAGATCATCCGCCTCGAACAAAACTACCGCTCCACGCAAAATATTTTGCAGGCAGCGTCGTCCGTGGTCGCAAACAACATCCGCCGCAAAGGCAAGAATCTTTGGACTTCGCGGCAGGGCGGAACCAAGATCGGCTACTACGAGGCGCCGGACGGCGAAAACGAAGCGCTCTTCGCCGCCGACCACATCGCAAAATATCTGCGCGAGGCTGGTCGTGCCGAAAACTCGCGCAGTGACAATCCGCGCGCCGCCGTGCTCTACCGCACCAATTCTCAGTCGCGGCTGTTTGAAGAGGCCATGCGCCGCTATGGTCTCAAGTACCACGTGGTGGGAGGATTTTCTTTCTACGAGCGCGCCGAAATCAAAGACATGATCTCGTATCTAAAGGTCATCCAGAATCCGGACGATTCGATCTCGCTGCTGCGCGTGATTAATACGCCGACTCGCGGTATCGGCAAGGGCACCATCGATACCCTTGAACGCCTCGCGCTCGAAACCAGCTTGTCTCTCTGGGGCGCGATCGGAGAAGCGATCCGCCGTCAACTTCTTCCTCCGCGAGCGCTAGCTGCACTGAAAAACTTTCAGCAGTTGATTCTCGACGCTCAAGCCATGCTGTCAGGAACTTTCGTCGAGCAATTGGAAGAAAGCACCGAAGGAGAAAGTGTGGCGCGGGCGCCCTCGTCTGCGCAGATGCCGACAGCGCCGGAACCTGTGCAAGCCTCCGCAGACGATGCACTACCAGATGACGCTTCCGCTTTCGACCCCAACGAATTCGAAAACACAGCCTTCGACTTCGGCGGAGCCTACGCGGGCGGCGAGTCCGAAAGTAGCGCCGGCGTCCCGCCGGCTGTCGGCCAAGAAGAAAAGTCCGTCCCACCCACGAGCCAGGAAGGTGTCGCTACGACTGCTGACCTGCTCAAGTTCCTGATTGACTGCACCGGCTATATCAAGCTTCTCGAAGACGAAGACACGCCAGAAGCCTTCTCCCGCATCGAAAATCTGCGTGAGTTGGTCAACGCCGCCATGGACTCGCGCGACCGCGGAGAATCGCTCGATCAATTTCTCGATCACGCTGCGCTCATCAGCGACGCCGATGACTACGACGAACGCTCCCAGATCACAATCATGAGCCTGCACGCCGCCAAAGGCCTGGAGTTTCCCCTGGTCTTTCTCAGCGGCCTCGAAGAGGGACTCTTCCCGCACTCCCGCACCATGCTCCAACCCGACGACGTCGAAGAAGAGCGCCGTCTTTGCTACGTGGGCATGACTCGCGCCATGGATCAGCTAATCCTCACCCGCGCCGTCTACCGCCGCAGATACGGCACCGACCTGCCCGAAGCCAGCGTCCCCTCACGTTTCTCTGGAAGAGGTACCGAGTTCAATTGATCGAAGAGTTGGGGGGACGACGCAACACAGCGAGGGCCGGCACAGGTAGTATTGGTGATGGGCGCTCTTGCGAGCCTGCCCCGAGCGGAGTCGAGGGGTCCAGCGGGGCAAAGCCCCGCGGCTTACGCTGAAGACGGTACTCACTATTCCTACGAAGACGAAGACCAGAGCGCAAGCTGGAAAGCCCGCAGCGGCGTCCCAGCTAGCCGCCAAAAGCCGACTGCCTCGGCCAGGCCCTACAACTCCATCGAGAACATCGCCGAGTTCTTCGCCTCTCGCGGCAAGAAGTTCACAGTCCCAAAAACCCCAATCGAAGCGCCCACCGGCAAGCGTGGATTCCGCCCCGGCCAGAAAGTCCGCCATCCCAAGTATGGTGAAGGAACTGTCTACCAGCGGGAAGGAGAAGGCGAAGAAGCCAAGATTACGGTACAATTCCCTCGCTTCGGATTAAAGAAGCTGGTAGAAAAGTACGCCCAGCTGGAGCGCGCCTGAGAAGAATTTGGTAATTTTGTAATAGGGTAATTTAGCAATTTCACGCTGACCCGGCCTTAAATTACAAAATTACCCAATTACCAAATTACAAATTAAGATCCAAGAAAGCATTCATGGCAAACACAGCAACCCTGACCAAAGAAGAACGCAAGAAATCAAAACGCGCCGCGCGTAAGAAGGCCAAAGCGGAAAAGCCCAAGAAGCCCCGCGATTATGCCCGCGGATCGAAGAAGCGCAAGGTGAAGAAGTTGGCTCGCGGCCAGTCGAAACGGTAGGCAGCAATTGGCAACAAGCGCTTGGCATTTAGCCGGGACGGTTCTCAGATATCTGATAGGAATCAGAACTGGCTAAATGCTAAGTGCTAATTGCTAAAGGCTTGTTTTCAGGAGACAACTACCTCTTGTCACCATTACCCACGGAACCCGCCGCAACGGTTTACACTTCCGACAACCAGCTATTCTGTTGCAAGTCGATCGACAAGCTGATCTCGGAATCCGAAGGCTCCGGGGCGACGATTGCAAAAAACTCTCGGCCCCTGGTCACTTACCGCGCTGGGCATCGGCGCTGTCATCGGTTCTGGCATCTTCGTCCTCACCGGCACCGCTGCCGCCGGAGAAATTTCAAGGCATCCTCAATTTGGCACGCGCAAGTTCTGGATATCATCGTGAATCTGTTGCGGACGGGCAACACCCTGGCGTCCTTCTGCACGGACGCCCGCCGGCTGGCCCCTCCATCGCCATCTCGTTATTTCTGGTCGCCCTGGCCTGCAGCTTCGCCGGCCTGTGCTACGCCGAACTGGCCTCGATGATTCCCATCGCAGGCAGCGCCTACACGTATTCCTACGCCACACATCGGCGAAATCTTCGCATGGATTATCGGCTGGGACCTGATCCTTGAGTATGTAGTCAGTAACATGGTGGTCGCCATCGGCTTCAGCGACTTGCGCAAAGTTCGCTAACTCGCTTCCTGCGGTATAAATTTGCCGGCATAGATGGTGCCACGCCATGTTATGGGAAGCCGGCCACTGGACGGGCTCCTATTTCAACGTTCCCGCCTTCCTGGTCATTTATGATTCTTACCGTTCTGCTCGTGCGCGGTATCCGCGAATCCGCCGAGAGCCAACAACATCATGGTCGACCATCAAGATTGGCGCCATTCTCGTTTTCCTGGTCGTCGGCGGCGCACTGGTCAATCCCAGCAACTGGCATCCTTTCGCGCCCTCCGGATTCGGCGGCGTCGTTACCGGCGGCGCTAATCGTCTTCTTCACCTACATCGGTTTCGATTCCGTCTCCACTGCCGCCGAGGAGGCGCGCAATCCCCAGCGCGACTTGCCCATCGGCATCATCGCTTCCCTGATTGTGTGCACTGTACTCTACGTAGGCGTCTCCCTGGTTCTGCTGGGCATGATGAGGTACACCAGTTTTGTTTCGGGCGAAGCCGCAGAAGCCACGGTTAGACCTGTTGCCCTCAAGGTGCTCGGCGCCAGCCGTTGGTCGCGCTCCGTCATCGTCATCGGCGCTCTCACCGGCATGCTCTCGTCGCTGCTGGTATTTCAATATCGGCCAGGCGCGCATCTGGTACGCCATGTCCCGCGACGGACTCTTCCCCAAGCTTCTTCTCCAGAATTCATCCCCGGTTCAAGACTCCGCACTGGTCCACGTGGGTTGCGGGTTTCGCCGTCGGGATTCCGGGCGGGACTCATGGCACGGCGGATGCCGCCGATCTCTCCAACATCGGCACGCTGTTCGCTTTGTGCTGGTCTCGCTCGGCGTGATCATCTTGCGCTGCACCCAGCCCGAGCGCAAGCGCATCTTCAAAGTGCCCTTCGTGCCGTGGATTTCCGCGCCGATCTCCATCATCCTCTGCGGCGGCCTCATGACCGGACTTACCGTCATCACCTGGGGACGCTTCTTCGGATGGCTGGTGCTCGGCCTTCTGATTTATTGTCTTCTACAGCCGCCACCGCAGCGAGTTCGCCAAGAAGTAGTGAATAGCAATCCGCCGTCAGCTCTCAGCCGTCAGCAACAACGCCCTGTCATAAAAACATTGAATTGTCATCCTGCGCGGAGGCGACCGATGAGCGAAGCGAATCGGTCCGCGCAGTCGAAGGACCCCTGCAATCTTGTGCGCTGCCGGCGGTCTCGCCGGTCATTTCTACCACGACTTCGATTGCACGCCCTCTTCCAGCCGTTCCGGACGGATTCTCCTCCCTCGCAAATCTCCCCCCAAGAATCTACAATCAGGAGTAATGTCCTCTGCCCCAGATCGGCCGCCGAACAGTTTCCTGCGACTCCTGCCCAAGGCCGAGTTGCATCTGCATCTCGAGGGCGCAATCGAGCCGGCCACGCTGCTCGAACTTCGCCAGCGCCATGGCGAAAGCGCAACCCAGGCCGAAGTCGCTGCCCTTTACCGCTATGAAGATTTCCCGGGTTTTCTGCTGGCTTTCAAGAACATCACCGAATACCTGCGTACGCCGGGCGATTACGAGCTCATCACTTACCGCCTCATGCAGCGGCTGAAAGAAGAAAACGTGCTGCACGCCGAAGTCTACGTCTCGGTCGGAGTCTGCCTCTGGCGTAAGCAGGATTTCGCCGCCATCTTCGAAGGCCTGGATCGCGGCCGCGCTCGCGGCGCCCGCGACTTCGGCATATCGCTGGTCTGGATCTTCGACGCCGTGCGCCAGTTCGGGGCGGAAGCTGCGCAGAAAGTTTTCGAATTTGCCGTCCGCTATCACGACCGCGAGGTCGTTGGCATCGGCATCGGAGGCGACGAGCAGAAAGCGCCGCCCGAGCTTTTTCGCGACGCCTATGCCTGGTCTGCCGACCACGGCTTGCGTCTCACCGCGCACGCCGGCGAGACTGGCCCGCCCGAATCCGTCTGGGGCGCACTCAACCTTCGCGTCGAGCGCATCGGCCACTGCCTCACCGCCTTCCACGATCCCGATCTTGTCGAAGAGCTTGCCCAACGCCAGGTCCCCGTCGAAATCTGCCTAACCAGCAACCTGCGCACCGGACTCTGCCCCAACCTTAACGATCATCCCGCGAAAAATTACTTCGATCACGGAGTAATGATCACGCTTAACAGTGACGACCCGGCCATCTTCGGAACAACGCTGGCGCGCGAATACCAGATCGCCCAGCAAATCTTCGGATTCACCGATGAACACCTGCGCGAACTAGCCCGCAATTCATTTGAAGCGTCGTTCCTGCCGGCAGAAAAGAAACTAGAGTTCCTAAACCTGTTCGACGCAGCAGCGGCAAGGTGACCGCAGCTTCGGATGAAAGAGAACTGAGAAGGAGACTAACTGGCCACTGACCACTGACCACTGGCCACTGGCCACTGACCACTGGCCACTGACCACCGTGCCCCTACACATCGGCATCGTCGCCTGCAGCGCGGAAGGCGCCGCGCTCTGCTATCGCACCATCTGCCTTGAAGGTGCGGAGTGGCTCGGTCCGCACGGGCACCCTGAAATCTCCATTCACGGCCACAACTTCGCCGACTACGTAAAGTGCATCGACGCCAGCGACTGGGTGGGAGTCGCCGAACTCATGCTCTCCTCGGCGGAAAAGCTGGCCAAAACCGGCGCGGACTTTCTAATCGCTCCAGTCAACACTGTGCATCAAGCTTTCGATCTGGTCGAGTACCGTTCGCCGCGCCCCTGGCTGCACATTGCAGTCGAAGTAGCGAACGAGGCCAACCGCCACAGCTACAAGCGCCTGGGAGTTCTGGGCACCCGCGCCCTCATGGAAGGCTCTGTCTACCGCGAAAAATTGAAAGCCGCCGGCATCGACCATCGTATTCCCGGGACCGAGCAGCGCGAGCGCATCCACCGCATCATCTTCGATGAGCTCGTCCAAGGTGTATTCTTGCCCCGCACGCAGGCTTACCTGACGGAGGTAATCCGCTCACTCAAGGATGAAGGCTGCGACGCGATAGTCCTCGGCTGCACCGAAATCCCACTGCTGATGACGTCGGAACAGTCTCCCTTGCCGATGCTGGATTCGACGCGCCTACTGGCCAGAGCTGCGCTGCACAAAGCAGTCGAAGGCTAGCAAGGGTTCCGACCGCGGGCCCGTGGGCTCCATTCACCCCGTCAGTTTCCCCAAACGCTGCCGCGAAGACTGCATTTATCCTGCATCCATGCTGTAATAAGAATATTCAACCAATGCCATCAGCCCTCACATCCCTGCGCCGCCGCGCCAAAGCGCTCCACCGCAACCTGCGCGGAGCCTCCATGGCCGCGCGTGCCCTGACCTCAACCGATCATCCCCTGCTCGCGCACATCATTCCGGTCCGCCGCTGCAACCTGGCCTGCACCTACTGCAACGAGTTCGACGATTTCTCAAAGCCCGTGCCAACAGAAGAAATGTTCCGCCGCATCGATAAGCTCGGCGCTCTCGGCACGGCCGTGGTCACAATTTCCGGCGGAGAGCCGCTGCTTCATCCTGAACTCGATGACGTGATCCGCCGCATCCGCTCCAACCGCATGATCGCCGGACTGATCACCAACGGATACTTTCTCGTCGCGGAACGCATTCAGCGCCTGAATCGCGCCGGTCTCGAGTGGCTGCAGATCTCCATCGACAATGTGAATCCCGATGAGGTTTCGAAGAAGAGTCTGAAAGTTCTCGACAAGAAGCTCCAACTGCTCGCCGAGCATGCCGAGTTTCATGTGAATATCAATTCAGTGGTGGGCGGCGGTATCTCGAATCCGCAAGACGCGCTCACCATCGGCAAGCGCGCCATCGAACTGGGTTTCAGTTCGACCATCGGCATCATTCACGACGGCAGCGGCCAGTTGCAACCGCTAGGCGGCGAAGAGCGCCGCATCTACAACGAGATGAAGGCGATGGAGAAGCGCAGCTTCACCCGCATCAACGCCTTTCAGGACAACATCGCGCAAGGTTTGCCGAACGATTGGCGCTGCCGCGCCGGCGCGCGCTACCTCTACATCTGCGAAGACGGCTTGGTGCACTACTGCTCGCAGCAGCGCGGCTATCCCGGAGTGCCGCTCGCCACCTACACCCGCGACGACATGCGCCGCGAATATCTCACCGAAAAAGGCTGCGCGCCGCACTGCACAGTCTCATGCGTACACCAGGTCTCGATCTTCGATGGATGGCGCGCCCCGCAGCATCCCGCGCCAGCCATCTCTGCCCCCGCGGGCGAACTGGTGCAAATCAAGTAGGATTTGAAAAGGCGCGCCTTCCAGTCGCGCCGCTCAGGGACAATGACAACGTGGGATTGAATCCCTAAGGACTATTTCTTCGGTTGCGCTGAAGGCGGCAAAATATTATTCAACCGCAAATAGATGGCAGCGGCACCGTAGTGGTCGGCCCATCCGCCGGTCAAGTGCAGTACAGCCAGGGCGCGGGGAAACCGGCGTCCGCCAAAGAGTTCGACGCTGTCGCCCAGCTTGGAGTCGACCATCTTGCCGAGAGCGTCGCCGCAGAAGTCGAACGAAGCGGTGGCGGCAGCCAGCAGCTTGTCCTTGGAATCGGTTTCCTTCACTTCCTCCACTTTGGGTTCGGCAATGTCGGCCGCCTTGGCGCACAGGAAATTGTTGGAGCTGGTGATGTGTACCACCAGATGCGCAAAGGTCATCTGATCGGCCGTCGGCTTGTAATTGAACTTGTCGGCAGGCATGGCGGTGATGGCCCCGAGAATGTTGCCGCGCGAGCGCGGCAGCAACATGCGCAGCGAAGTCGCCACCGGATCCTTCACCGCCGCGGCGGCCTGCGGAGTTGCCGGTGCGGCCGTGGGAGCGCTCATGGTCTGCGCGAATCCAGACGCAATGCAGGCACAAACCCACACAGAAACGAAAAGAAATGTGACAAGGATGCGTTTCATTTGTAATCTCCTTAACTTGCTTGATCGCCGCGCTGACCGCGGCTTTCCTCACACTCTAACCCCGGGCCGCCAGTGCCGCAGTCACCAGCTTCCAGAGCAGATACCATCCCGCGACGACGCCAATTGCCGTACTGCGTTTTACTTTACTGTTGCAGGCGAAGCCGATCGCCATGAGCACGATGCTCCAGATGACGAGAATGTCCAGACCCGAAGCCATGACATAGAGGAATTTGTTGCCCGCCCGATCCATGAAGTACGCCGGATTCGTGGCCACGGGATTGTTGACGTTGAAGCCTTCCGGATTAACCCCTGCGAACATCGACACCGCGCCCAGGATCGAACCGATGATGCCGGGCAGGCTGGCATAAAAGACAATCGCATAAGCCCTCTTGTAAGAGACGTCGGCGCCCAGGCCAAAGTTGAAAGTTGCCAACAGCACCGCCGCCGTGATCGCAAAGAACAGCAGAATAGTCACCGGGATACCATAGGATAAGTAGCGAACCAAGGCGTCGGAAAAGCGAAGTTGTTTTGCCTGATCGTCGGGTGAAAGCTTGTCGAACTGGTCCGCCCGCGCGGAATGCGCAATTTCGTTCCGGCTGATCTGGTCAAAGCCGATCTGACGGTCCATCGAATAGATAAAAACCAGTGCAAAGATGGAAATCACCAGCCACGGTCCCCACCAGCTCGCGTTGCGGCGCAGGTCAGTGAAAGTTTTCGAGGGCGCAATGAAAGTATTGACCAGGCGCGCGCCTTCGGAAGGCGGGGCGGGCTCGGACGAGGGCAAAGACTCGAACGCTGGCGGAAGCGGAGAAGCAGCCATGTTTCTGGCCTCCTGTTAAACGCGATGGAATTCTAGCCGGGGGGCGGCGGCGAAACAAGCGGCGAGTTCGAGGGAGTGATCAGTGATCAGTGGACAGTGATCAGTCGCCAGCCAAAACCGAATCTCACCGGAAGAATTCACACTGACCACTGATCACTGACCACTGACCACTGCATTTAAGATGAACCCATGCAGAACGTGACGCCGGTCGCGAATGCGGCTCTAGCGTTGGAACTAGCTCCGGCAGTCTTGTTCGGCTGTGCCGCCGAGTGGGTCGCGCGCCAAGTAGAGCGCTGGCCGGTTGCTCTTCGACTGGGTCTTCCAGCGCTGCTCGTCGCGCCCTACGCCATGGTTTCGATTTCCCAGCACATGTTCCGGTGGATGTGGTTCGCGCTCTACGCGGCGCTGCCCGTGGCCATGGCCTGGCTTCTAATGCAAGCCGCGGCGGCCGACGCCGAACAACGCGGCAACTGGCGTGACGCCCTGATCCTGCTGGTACTGGGCTTGGCGGTAGATTTGCGCTGGTTTGATCGCGCATGGCCGACCGGCCTGCGGGCTTTGAACGAATTGCTTCTGTTGGACGCGGGCCTGTACGGATTTCTCGCGATCCGCCAACTCACCGGAACTGGATTCAACTTCCATTTGAAATGGAGCGACTGGAAAACCGCCCTGCGGGAATTGACTTATTTCACGCCCATAGTTCTAATGCTGGGACTGGCGCTGGGCTTCATCCATCCGCATCGCAACCTGCCCGGAATCGGCAGCGCGCTCCTGCGCTGGGTGGCAATATTTTTCTTTACCGCGGTACCGGAGGAGCTTTTCTTTCGCGCCTGGGTGCAAAACCTTCTGGAGCGCCGCTTAGGACGTCGCGGAGCTCTGGTGATAGCTTCAGTGTTGTTCGGGCTGTCCCACTTCAACAAACGGTCCGCGCATTTCAATTGGCGCTACGTTCTGCTGGCAACCATCGCAGGCATTTTCTACGGACGCGCCTGGCGCGAGCACCGCCGCGTTCCAGCCTCAACCATCACCCACGCCAGCGTCGATTGGATCTGGGGTCTGTGGTTCTAGGCTTGGGACGAGCCAGCGAAACACCGCCGTCGCACACAACGCCCCCGCGATCTGCGCCGCGATAAACAACGGAACGTCTGCCGGTCGAATCCCAGCGAAGGTGTCAGACAACGACCGCGCAATTGTCACCGCCGGATTCGCGAACGAGGTCGATGCTGTAAACCAGTACGCAGCAGTAATGTAGCTCGCAACCGCGAAAGGCAGCGCCGAACGCAGTCGCGAACATCCCCAGATCACCGACAACAGTCCGAATGTTGCCACGAACTCACTGAAAACCAGCGCCCACCCATGGCGGGAATGTGAACACAAAGAAAACCACCGCAGCCCAAACATCAGATGCGCGATGATCGCTCCCGCAACTCCTCCTGCGCATTGCACAAAGATGTAAGCCGCCGCTTCGGCCCAGCCGATACCGTGTTCAAGTGCATCGGCGAGCGTAACCGCGGGATTCAAGTGCGCGCCGGAAATCGGCCCAAACGTCAGAATGAGAGCCAACAACGCTGCGCCCGTCGCAATCGTGTTCGCCAGCAAAGCAATGGCAACGTTACCGCCTGCCAGCCGCTCGCCCATGATTCCAGAGCCGATCACAGCAGCAACGAGGAATGCACTGCCTAGAAACTCAGCCGTCAATCTGGCGCGCAGGTCGAATCTCACTGCTGGCCGATCCTGTCGATCTCTTGTTTGATCGCCAGGCTGCCGATGGTAGCGAGGGGGAGGGAAAGAAATAGACCGATACGGCGCTCCAGAGTCATAAAGGCATCTCGGTAGGCGCGCTTGATTTCCTCCGCCGTTCCCCGAACCGCAGCCGGGTCGGGAACTCCCCAGTGGGCCGTCAAGGGCTGCCCGGCCAGAGCGGGCAGACTTCTTTCGCAGCGTTGTCGCAAACCGTAAAGACGAAATCGAGTTTGGGCGCGTCCGGCTTCGCGAACTCGTCCCAACTCTTGCTGCGCAGACCATCCGTGGGCAAACCAGCTCTCCCTATCTCCGCGATGGCCTCCGGGCAAACCGCGCCCGAAGGATGGCTCCCCGCGCTGTAAGCGGTAAAGTTCGGGCGGCCTTTGTAGTTCATGATTGCCTCGGCCATGATCGAGCGGGCCGAATTGCCCGTACATAGAAACAAGACGTTGTAGTGTCCTTGCATGTCAGCTCTCACTGGCAGCAGGTAGGCCCGCAGCAGGATTCCTTTCGCTGGGGCTTCACGGCCCGCACGAAAGCGCTCATGAACTTGCCATCCACCTGTGGCGCGATCGCGTCCACGTCGATGTTCTGCCCGCAAAGAAACTCGCGCGCATCCTCGATGCGATAAATCCTGGTTGGCTCGATCGCAATCTTCTCGAATCCCGCCGACGCAAGTTTAGCCCGGTACTCGTTCTCTTCGAGCGCGCCCGCAACGCAGCCCACCCAGAGCAGAACACTTTGGCGGATTTCAGCCGGCATCTCGCCGCGAGTCACAACATCGGACACCGCAAAGCGTCCCCCCGGTTTCAGCACGCGAAGCGCCTCCCTGAACACCTGGTCTTTGTCCGCCGAAAGGTTGATCACACAGTTGGAAATGATGACGTCCACAGAATCGTCGGGCAGCGGGATGTGTTCAATTTCACCCTTCAGGAACTCAACATTCTCCATTCCGGCCTTGCGCTTGTTCTCGTTCGCCAGCGCCAGCATCTCATCCGTCATGTCGAGGCCGTAGGCTTTACCAGTAGGGCCGACTCGCTTTGCGGAAAGCAGCACATCGATGCCCCCGCCGGACCCGAGATCTAAAACAACCTCACCGGGATTCAGCTTGGCCAGGGCGGTAGGATTCCCGCAGCCCAGCGAGGCCAGCAGGGCTTCTTCAGGAATCTGCTGTGCTTGCGATGAACCGAACAGAGATGAGCCGGAGAGAGATGAACCGGAGAGAGATGGACCGGAGAGAGATGGGCCGAAAAGAGAAGGATCGTAGAGATTCGACGTGATCGGATCGCTGCAGCCGTTGCCCGCAGTCGCTCCACAACACGAACTGCCGCCACTGCTCACGCGCAAGGCTGCTTGTCCATATTTCTCCCTGACGACTTCCTTAATGTCCGTGCCGCTCATGTCCATTCCTCCTACTTGCAGATTTGAACAATCTCTTCGGGCTTCACAGCTTTGTTGCGAGTGCAGCACTCGGCATACAGGAATTGCAGCAGCTCTTGCAGTGCGTCCGTGTTTGCCGTGTAGCGGAGAAAGGTGCTTTCTCGTTGAACATCGACGAGCCCTTCGGCTTTGAGCTTGTCCAGATGATGCGACAAGGTGGAGTTGGGAATCTCCAGTTCCTCCTGAATCTCCCCCACCACCAGGCCGTCGGGATGAGCCGACAGCAACAGCCGCATAATCCGCAGCCGAGGTTCTGTTCCCATGGCAGAGAACATGTCGGCGTACCGGGCAACTTGGTCTGCGGACCTCCTCGAGAAGCTTGCTTTCATACTTCGATATTTGCAGAAAGATCGATACAAGTCAAGCGCAAATCGCTCCGGATCTCTTCATCAAGGAAACTACACTGACCACCGACCACTGATCACTGATCACTGATCACTGATCACCCATCACTGACCACTGACCACTGGGTAATAGCGCAAATATCCCAGGCCGACGCGCAAATGATGATGCAGCGCGTCCGGAATGCAGACGGCGAAGCACAGGCCGAGCAGTCCCTGCGCCAGGCCGAGCGCCCACAAATTGCGATAGCGGCGGAACAGCGCGCATGAAATGATGCCCCACACCAGCGTGGCCGCGGTCAGCACGAGATTGGGCAGGTGCGCCGCGGCGAAGAGCACGGCCGCCAGAATCACGGCCGCGGATTCATTCGACAGAAGACGCAGCAGGCGGTCCATGAAATAGTCCTGCAAGAGGACCTGCTGGTAAACCGTCCACAACACATAGCCGGACATATGCGTGAAGTCAGCTTTGTAGAGCGGATGCAGCGTGCCAAGTCTCGCGGCCACGAACACGCTGAGTGCTGAGAGCGCGACGGCGGCGGGCAGGATCCAGAGCGAAGGGATGAAGCCGCGAGCGCCGAGACCCAGTTCATCGCCGCTTCGGCGGCGCGCCAACACCACCAACAGCGTCAGCGCGAAAGCGAAGGGAGTGAAGATGCGCTGCCAGTACTCGGGCATCCAGATCACGCCAACCACGACACCGTAGCCAAGATTCAGTTCAATCAGATCGCGGCTCCGCCTGGGTTGGGCGCTTGACATCAACAAAGTATGGCACAGTGTGTGAGGACAGCCGCCCTCGGCTGTCCGCCGAGCGAAGCGAGGCGCTTTCCCCGAAGAACTACACCGCCACTTCCGGCGTCGCTTCGAGCAGGCTGCGGGTGTAGGCGTGCGCGGGGCGCTCGGTGATCTGCTGGGTCGGTCCGACCTCGACGATCTTGCCGCGATACATCACGGCGATGCGCGTCGAGAGATAGCGAACGACCGGCATCGAGTGCGAGATGAAAAGATAAGTCAGTCCGAAGTCGCGCTGCAGTTGAGCGAGCTGGTTCACGATCTGCGCGCCCACGCTGACGTCGAGCGCAGAGACCGGTTCGTCGGCCACAATGAACTTCGGATGGACGCGAGCGCGCGGGCAATGCCAATGCGCTGGCGTTGCCCTCCGCTGAATTCGTGCGGGAAGCGCCGCAGGATCGATTCGTCGAGGCCCACAGCGCAGAGAAGTTCGACGACGCGGGGTCGAGTCCCGCCTATTCGTTTTTCGGTGGATGATGAGGGGCTCGGCGATAATCTCCTCGACCCGGAAGCGGGGATCGAGTGAGGCGAAGGGATCCTGGAAGATGATCTGCATATCGCGCCGCAGCAGGCGCATTTCGCCGCGGCTGGCGCCGAGCAGGTCGCGTCCTTCAAAGCGGATGCTGCCCGAAGTAGGCTCGATTAGCCGCAAGATCAAACGTCCAAGCGTGCTCTTGCCCGAGCCCGATTCGCCGACCAGTCCGAGAGTTTCACCGGCGTGAATGTCGAGTGAAACATCGTCGACCGCGCGGACTTCGCTTTCGCCGCGAGACTTTGCGCCGAAAAGAGATTCGCCTTGCGGATAAATCTTGGTCAGGTTTCGGATTCCATAAGCGCCATGGTTTGTATTCCAGATTCTAGAATATGGAACGAAGCTACTGCGCCGCGATCATCGGCACGGCGGCCAGCGCAGCCAGTAAGCCAACGAACCTCCAACGCGTCAGGTGTTCCTTCAGGAACACCCGAGCCAGCAGCACAGTTACGGCGGGATAGAGCGAGGAGATTACGACTGCTTCATCGAGGCGTCCGGTCTGGCTGGCGCGAACGAAGAGAACTGTGCCGAGGGAATCCATGCAGCCGGTGAGCACCGCCCAGCGCACGCCGGCTGATTGATGTCGCGGAACCTCCGCCCAGCAGCACGATCAGACCGGTGATAATCAGGCCGCCGGTCGGGTGAGCGTCGCGATCCAAAAGACTGGGGCGTCGCCCGCCTGCCGGATGCACAGATAGAAACTGGCGAAGCCGATACCCGCGAGGACGGCGAGGCCGATGCCTTCGGGCCTCGCGCCTTCATCTGTGCGCGTGATGAGCCAGTCCGATGACGGCGACGGCGAAGCCGAGGATCGGAACCTTGCCAGGCAAGCCTTCGGTGAAGATGGAAAATAAAGTTGGGATCGCCGCGCCGAGGACAGCGGCGACTGGCGCGGTCACTCCCATCTTTCCCGCGGAGAGTGCGCGGAAGAAGATGGCCACGCCTGGCCTCCTAAGGCGCCGCCCGTCAGCGCCCATGCCACGGCGTGGGTCGAGGGGAAAGGCGCGTGGCTGGCCGCGGCCAGCGCGGCCATGAGAACCAGTCCGCCGAAATTAAATACGCACACCGCTAGATACAAAGGCGTTGGCGCGGCGCGGGGCATAGCCTCCAAGAAAAAACCGCCGGTGCCCCAGGCGAGGACGGCGGCCATGCCGTAGGCGGCGGTCTCGAATTGGGGTGCCGGCGGGCACGGGCCCCACGAGGGTACCAGCGGCGTGACGAATGTTCCCACTGGAACATTGTGCTGAATTTTCCGACCGGAAGCATCCTGCTCGAATGTTCCGACTGGAACATTTCACTTTCGGGCAGAAAAGTTTCGGCGTAAGTTACTGATCTTCGTGTTGGCTTTTTGGCGGGTCAATGGAATCATGGGGTATAAAGGCTGTGGAAGAAATGTCTACTTTCGAGGACGTCGAGTGCCGTACTGAAAATAGACTTGACAGGCGTTGAGCGTACTTTTTATGGTACGCCGTGGTTGGCCGGCGGGTGAAGTTTTGGCGCTGGCGCTTGGTGGGAGTGAGTGCCAATTACACAGGCTTGCAGGACATGAAGGAACATCCCGTCTGTCCCCAGACTTGTCCCCCAGACTTCCAAACTTCGGTCGCCAGACTTCGGTCCGTGGGGTAGGTGCATCGGGCGACGAGTCATCAGGTGATCTTTTCTATTCTATGCAATGAGCAAATATGCGAATGTGTAACAAGAATGTCAGATAAGCACGGTGTTTCCCGACCGGGCGGGCTGTGCCGGATGATTGTCGTATTACTTTGTCTTTATTGCTGCGGCTCTGTTCTGCGCTGTATCGAGTGGTTCTCCGGGATACAGTCGAAATGCGAATGGTGCGCAAACCAGCCAGCCCGCGCAGGTAACCAACCCCGCGCAATCCAATCAGGCGGAGGCGGCGAAGCCCGCACAAGAAAAAAAGGACGATGCCGCGTTGGCGGCGGCGAAAGCGAAGGCGCGCGTCACTTCGATCGCGTAGTCGTCATCGTACTGGAAAATGGCGACTACGAGACTGCAAGACAAGACAAGAATCTGGCCGCGCTCGCCGCACAGGGAGCCAGTTTCTCGAACTTCCACGCGCTATTTCATCCTTCCTATCCGAATTATCTTGCCATGGATCCCAGGGGCGGATTTTGGCATTCACCACCGCGGACGTTTTCTCGCCGACCGGCAAGTCAACTTTCCCGACGATGCGGCTCACAAAACCATTGCCGATCGCCTTATTGCCAGCGGACTGGACTTCAAGAACTATGCCGAGGAACTGCCCGAGGAGGTTTGCCCATTTCGCATTGACGATCAGCACGTTGCCAAAAGCAAGAAAGGCGACTATGTACGGAGGCAGGTGCCCTTCCTGAGCTTCAAGGAAGTGCAGGAAAAATGGTGTGACCGCGTCGTGCGGGTCGATTCCGCCAAGGGCAACAGCCTGCTGGGGATTGACGACAGTTCCTTCGTGAAGGATGCGAAGGCGGGGTTGGTAGCGTATTCATTTTATTCGCCGAACATGAGAGGAGCACGGAGACAACACCAATGTCGGTGTTGCCGGCGCCTGGGTGAGCAAGTTTCTGGATAAGACCTTCACGGAGAAGTTGCGGAAGGACACGCTGGTTGTGGTGACGTTCGATGAGTCCGATCACAACGCCGATAAAACAAGGAGTTCACGCTCTTCCTCGGAGAATATGGTGAAGGAGGCGAACCAGCAGGATCCCAAGGTGCTGGACCGCCGCTACACGCATTACAACGTGCTGCGTACGATCAAAGACAACTTTGGCCTGGAGCCGCTGGCGGCGGGGGATCGCGACGTTCGGCGATTACGGATATTTGGAAGTGAGTATTTGAAGGGTCCGCTTGTCTGCCCGGCCCCGATTCCGGCTCTGCTCAGGACAGGCCTTTCGCAAAGTGCGCAGAGGACGGGGGTGTTGGTGATGCCATCGAGGGTCAAAGGCCTGGGCCACTCGCTGTTTAGAGGAGGGCGGATCGAGAATCAAATCCTAAGGAGTCGAGATTCGTGGTTCCCACTCTTCGCAAAGGACGCGAAGAAACGGGACACTCGAGTCTAGGTGTCGCAGGAGTCAAACGGAAAATTGACTCTGTTGGCGCGGCACTCTCACATGGTGCCACTTTGCGGACCGGCCGGACGTACACTTCAACTCAACACCAACACGAACACCAACCATGATCGGCGAAACTATTTCTCACTATCGCATTCTGGAAAAGCTGGGTGGCGGCGGGGCATGGGTGTGGTGTACAAAGCCGAGAAGACACCCGGCTGCACCGCTTTGTGGCGCTGAAGTTCCTTCCCGAGAGCGTGGCGCGCTATCCGCAGGCGTTGAGCCGGTTTCAAACGCCAGGCGCAGGCGGCTTCGGCGTTGAACCATCCCAATATCTGCACTATCTATGACATTGGCGAGGCCGACGGGCGCGCCTACATTGTCATGGAATATCTCGATGGCCTGACTCTGAAGCACACCATCAACAGCGCGCCGCTCGATATGGAGACGTTGCTGCGGGTGGCTATTCAAATGCTACCGATGCGCTCGATGTGGCGCACGCCAAGGGGATTGTTCACCGCTGACATCAAGCCGGGCGAACATTTTTGCTACGAGCCGGAGTCACGAGAAGAATTCGTGACTTCGGGTTGGCGAAAGTGACGGCGGTGCCGGGAGATGCGACCCAGACCGGCATGGCGGCGGATCAACTGACCGACGCGGGCTCGACGGTGGGCACGGTGGCTTATATGTCACCGGAACAGGCGCGGGGCAAGCCTCTGGATTCGCGCACGGATCTTTTTTCGTTCGGAGCCGTCTTGAATGAGATGGCGACCGGGACGCTGCCTTTTCGCGGGGACAGCACGGCGCTGCTTTTCGAATCGATTCTGCATAAAGCGCCGATTGCGCCGGTGCGGCTGAATCCCGACTGCCCGCCGAGTTGGAACGCATCATCAATAAAACTCTGGAGAAAGACCGCGACCTGCGCTACCAGCATGCCTCCGATATGCCGGGCGGACTTGAAGCGGCCGAAGTGGGAAGTGGAATCGAGTGGCACTTCGGCGGCGGCCGCGGAGGAGGAAGCGGGAGCAGTCCCGCTGCGTCTGCTGGGAAGCGGGATTCGAGCAAGGGAGCTGCGGTGGGAAGTTCAGGGACGAGCGCGGCTTCCAGGGCACCACGATCGAAACTGGGCTTGGTGGTAGCGGCATTGGTGGTGGTGATCGCGGGGGCTGCTGGCTACTACTACATGCATCGTCCCGCGGCGAAGCTTACGGAGAAAGACACGATCGTGGTGGGAGATTTCGCGAACTCGACCGGCCATGTGGTGTTTTACGACGCGCTCAAGCAGGCGCTGAGCGTTTCGCTGCGGCAGTCGCCGTTTCTGAACGTACTATCCGATGAGAAAGTCACGGCCACGTTAAAGCTAATGACGAAGCCGGTGAACACGCCGCTTACGCCCGACGTAGCGCGGGAGTTGTGCCAACGGGCTGACAGCAAGGCTTACATTGCGGGGTCCGTCGCCAGCCTGGGCAATCAATACGTGATAGGGCTGAAGGCGGTGAATTGTTTGAATGGCGACATACTGGCGCAAGAGCAGGCGACCGCAGCCGGCAAAGAAAAAGTCCTCGACGTATTGGGAGAGGCCGCCGGAAAACTGCGCGGGCAGTTGGGTGAATCACTGGCCTCGGTGCAGAAGTTCGACGCGCCTCTGGCGCAGGAGACCACGCCTTCCCGGAAGTGCTGAAGGCGGCGAGTACCGCGCGGAAGGTCTTGCAAGAGAAAGGATCGGCGGAGGCTCTTCCAGTTTACATGCATGCCATCGAAATGGATCTCAACTTCGCCACCGCCATCGAGGGCGTGGGCATAACGTATAGCAACGTTGGCCAGCCGACGCGGGCCAGGAATACTTGAGCAAGGCCTTTACCCTGCGCGACCGCGCCAGTGAGCGGAAAAACTCCACATTACCTCGATGTATTACATGGGAGGGACGGGGGAACTGGACAAGGCGATCGAAACTTTCAGGGGCGGCACGAGAATTATCCGCGAGATGAAATTGCATACATCAACCTGGGTTCGCTGTACGCTACCGAAGGAAAAATGGAACAGGGGGCAAGAAATGCGCGAGGCGCTCCGCCTGAATCGGGACAACGTGATTGCGGTCGGGAACATGGTTGGATTCCAGGTTAGTCTGGGCCGTTACTATGAGGCGCGGCAGCTCTATCAGCAAACCCTGGCGCGGAAGATGGATACCAGACGTCGCACAACGTGCTTTACGGGTTGGAGTTCGTCGAAAGAAACGACAAGGGGATGGCCGAACAGGCGGCCTGGTTTGAGGGGCGACCCGACCTTCAGCACGAGGTTGTGGCCCTGGAGGCCAAACGGAAGCCTATACCGGGCACATCGTCAAGGCCCGGGAATTGACGCGCCATGCGGTTGAGGCGGCGGTTCGGGCGGACAACCAGGAATTGGCAGCAGTCTGGCAGCTCAATGGCGCGTGGCGGGAGGCGCTTTTCGGCAATCTGGAAGAGGCCAAGCGTGAAGCAGACGTCGGCCTCGTTCTGGCTCCCGACAGCCGGGACGCACAGCAACTGGCGGCGCTGGTTCTGGCGCGAAGCGGGGATGGAGTAAAAGCGCGGGCTCTGGCCCAGGCACTCGCGAAGCGATACCCGCTGCACACCCTTGTGAATCGTACCGGTTACCCGGGATTCAGGCACAGCTGGCATTGAACGCCAAAGATGGTGGGGGCGCGATCGTGCAGTTAAAAAACGCGGCGAGCCTGGAATATGGTCTCGCCGTGAACAACGCTAATAACTCCTGCCTTTATTTTCTGTCGATCTTCGAGGCGAAGCTTACCTGGCGGCGGGGCAGGCAGGTGCTGTGGCGGAGTTTCAGAAGATCATCGACCACCCTGGATTGGTGTGGAACTGCGCCACCGGCGCGCTGGCGCATTTGGAATTGGGACGCGCTTACGCGCTGGCGGGAGACAAGACGAAGGCGCGAGCCGCTTATCAGGATTTTCTTACGCTGTGGAAGGATGCTGATTCGGATGTTCCGGTGTTGAAAGAAGCCAAGGCGGAGTTTGGGAAGCTGCAGTAGGGGCTGAAGCCCGGTTCATTGCGGACGGGTGACGCGGCGCGGAAGCGCCGCTCTTCCACGTGCTCCAGTCGTTCATGCCGCTTCCCAAACGAAAAGCAGGTCCTGTTCGGATTGGTCCAGTCCAGGCTTTTCACCTGCTTCCCCTCCCTTCGGAAGGGAAAGCTTCGGTCGGGATGACACGGTGTCGATGAGAAGCGGCGTAAAATGGGTTAATCTGATGCGAGTTTACGGAGGATGATTGTGAAGCGTTCCTGATTGCTGCTGTTCTGTTTGCCGGGTTCAGCTTGACTGGCTTGGCGCAAACTGCTGCCGATGCTCCTGCCACTAAGGAAGACGTCGAACGATACTTTCAGGCGGTTCATTCCCATGACATGATGCTGAAAATGATGGAGGCAATGTCCGCGCCCATGCATCAGGCGGCGCACGAGCAGTGCGAAAAAGATAAAGAGAAGCTGCCCGCGGATTGCGAAGCGCGGATCAACAAGTTGCTGGACGGAATGATGAAAGAAATACCTTTCGATGAAATGGTGGAGGCGATGGTGCCGGCCTATCAGAAACATTTCACGAAAGGCGACATGGACGCGCTCATCGCGTTTTACTCCGCGCCGACCGGACAAAAAGTATTGCGGGAGTTGCCGGCGGTCACGGCGGAAGGCATGGAGGCCATGATGCCGATCATGCGCAAGAGCGTTGACCGGATGACGGAGCGGGCCGAGAAAGAGGTCGCCCAGATGATGAAGGGATCTACCTAGACGGAGCTGTCGGTGCCAGGCGACCTCAAGGTTCCATGAGGTTGAGATTCGTGGTTCCCACCTTTCGCAAAGTACGCGAGAAGTGGGGCACCCTCATTTGTGTTGTGCTGGCTTTTAGCGGGAAGGAGTGCCGCTCCACACGAGCACTGCGTGTTAGAATTTCCACGACGAAGTTCCCTTACGAGCGCCTTGATTTGATTGAGCTGGCACCTTCGATTCTTTCGGCGGATTTTGCCCGTCTTGGCGAACAGGTGCGCGCCGCGTGCGACGGCGGGGGAAGTGTCATCCATGTGGATATTATGGATGGGCATTTCGTCCCGAACCTGACGATTGGGCCACCGGTGGTGAAGTCGCTGCGCAAGGTTACGGAACTGCCGCTGGACTGCCATCTGATGATCGAGAATCCGGACGAGTTCATTCCGGCGTTTGCTGATGCGGGCGCGGACTGGATCTCGGTGCATCAGGAAGTTTGCCGGCATTTGAACCGCACGCTGCATCTCATCAAAAGCCATGATTGCCTGGCCGGCGTGGTAATTAATCCGGCGACACCTGTGGATTCGCTGGCTGAGGTGCTCGATATTGTGGACTATGTGCTGGTGATGTCGGTGAATCCGGGGTTTGGGGGGCAGAAGTTTATTCCGGCTGCGCTGCACAAGATGGGGCAATTAAGCGAGATTCGCAGCCAACGCCGGCTGAGCTACCGCATCGAAGTAGATGGCGGCGTGGGGCTGGATACGGTAGCGGATGTGGTGCGGGCAGGAGCGGAAATTCTGGTGGCGGGCAACGCCGTGTTCGGGAGTGGCGATCCAAGGAAGAATGCGGAGGCGCTGCTGAAGGCGGCTACGGAAGCGGCGCTGCAGAAAGTGTAATCATTGCCAATTGCCGATTGCCAAATGTGGGCCGCGTTGCTTTTCAAATCGGCAATTGGAAATTGAAAATTGGCAATCCTGATCCGAGGTGTTCATGTCACGTCGAGTTTCACTTATCGCGTTGTTGGGAATGTTGCTGGCGATTACCGCGGCTTGCACTAATAAGAAGTCTGTCAATCCACTGGCTAATGTCGGATCGAAGCAGCCCGATAAGGTTTTGTTTGACCGGGCCATGGAGGCGATGAAGCACAACCACTTCGACGTGGCGCGGATGACGCTGCAGACCTTGATCAATACCTATCCGGATTCGGAGTTCATCGCGCGCGCGAAACTGGCGGTGGGCGACTCGTGGTATGCGGAGGGCGGGACCGCGTCGCTGGCGCAGGCCGAGCAGGAGTACCGGGATTTCGAGACATTCTTCCCTAACATGCCGGAAGCGGCCGAAGCACAGTTGAAGATCGCCAACATCCAATACCAGCAGATGGATAAGTCCGATCGCGACTTTACCCATGCCAAGCGCGCCGAGGATGAGTACCGGAACCTGATCATGCAGTATCCCGACAATCCCAAGCTGGTAAAGGAAGGGAAGCTGCGGCTGATGGAAGTGCAGGAGGTGCTGGCTGACCGGGAGTTCAACATTGGGAAGTTTTATTATTACCGGCTTTCTTATTCGGCGTCGATTGCGCGGCTGAAGTCGCAGGTGGAGAAATATCCGCTGTACAGCCGGGCCGACGAGGCGCTGTATCTGCTGGGTCAGAATTATGAAGGAGAGATCGCGCAATTGCGGGCGGTACCCAATTGCAAGGCAGCGAACATCCACCGGGCTGCGTTGGGGAAACAGGGAAGTCCGGCATGATTGGGGAACTGACCAAAGAGGCAGCGGCGGCGTATTCGCAGATCATTACGCGGTATCCGGCGATGGAGCACGAGGCGGATGCAAAGAAGCGGCTGGCGGCGCTGCATCAGCCGATTCCGCGGCCGACCAAAGCAGCACTGGCGCAGAACCGGGCGGAGGAAGAAAGCCGGCGGGAAGCCAGCACGCTGGATCAGCTCATGAACGTGCTGAAGAAGGGGCCCGACATGGCCAAGGCCGCGAAGGTGGGCGATCCGACATTAGTAGACCCGACGCCAATAGCGGCTAGAGATGTATTGACGACTACCATGCGGCAGGCGCAGGGAGCGCCCGCCGGCGAGCACGGTCTGAGTGTGGAGACAGTGAAGGGTGGGGCTCCGGCAGCCAATGAGCCGGCGCCGCGCTCCGACGCGGCCAAGGGACAGCCTTTTGCCCGAGCGAACACGGCGGCTGACCCCAACGAACTGAAGCCAGCGGCGCCGGATCCAAATGAATTGAAGCCAAGCGGGCCTCCGGATCCGAACGAGTTGAAGCCGGCAGCCGGGAGTCAAAGCGCAGCTTCGGCGGATGCCCCATTGCCTCCGCCGGTGCAGGTCAATGAGATTCAACAGGGGCCAGCACCATCAGGCAGCGGGGCCGTATCGAGTTCCAGTTCCACCTCCGACCTGGCCAGCGACAAGGATGTTTCGAGCAGCAAAAAGAAGAAAAAGAAGGGAATAAAGAAGATCATCTCTTTCTAGCCCCGGGCCATCCCAAGGTCGGCGATGAGGTCGTACATAACCTGCTGGACAGGGCTCAAACCGCTCCAGCCCTTCGGACGTTCATTCCCATGACGCGGTAGGTGCTGGCCGCTGGTAACCTGGTAACGTCCCGTCCGATCATTGACTTACGCCGACGGGCAGGTTACCTTCGCGTTATCTCCCCCGCATCGAGGAATTTCCTTGGCTCGGAAAATACTGCTTGCTGACGACAGCGTGACCGCCCAAAACATGGGGCGCAAGATCCTTGCGGATGCGGGGTATGAGGTTATTGCTGTCAACAACGGCTCGGCGGCGCTGAAGAAGATCGCCGAACTGAAGCCTGACCTCGTCATCCTGGATGTTTACATGCCCGGCTATAGCGGGCTGGAGGTGTGCCAGCGTCTGAAGGAATCGCAGGAAACGGCGCGGATTCCGGTGTTGCTGAGCGTGGGCAAGCTGGAGCCTTTTAAGCCGGAAGAGGCGCAACGGGTGCGCGCCGAGGCTTTCATCGTGAAGCCGTTTGAAGCGAGCGAGTTGCTGAGCGCTTTGTCGAAGCTGGAAGACAAGGTAGTACCGCGGGCCGAACCCTCGAAGCCGGGGCGCTTCGCGCGAGCCATGGCGGCGGCGGAAGAAACCAGCCGCGGCAGAAGGAAAGAAACCGCGAGCGACCAGACGGGATGGAGCAGCCGGATTGGGTTTCCGCACGAGAAGGCGGAGCCTGCAGAAAAAGTGGCGGACGACTCGGCGATCTATAACCCCATGAACCGGGATCTCCGCACGGTGGTGGAAAGCGCCGCGGAGAAGGCCGCCGAGGCCAATGTAGATGTGGCGGCAGTGGCGCCGGCAGGCTTGCCGAAAGATGTGACCCCGGAAGAGGTCGCAGCGATTACAGCCGCAGTGGCGCAGATACATATGGCGGGTGGAACGGTTGAGGATGAGCATCGGGCTTTTGAAAGCCGGTCCTCAGCGGTCCAGATTCCTGAAGCCCAGATTCCTGAAACCCAGATTCCCGAGACCCAAGTTTCTGAAGCTGCTGAAACCGCGAGTCAGGGAAGCCTGGAGCCGCCCTCCGATCGAGTTGAAGACAACGGTGCCCCCCCGGTGCGCGCGGAATTCATGGCCGAAACCCCGCAAGAGAGCAAGATTGATGAGCTAGGTAGCGAGGTTACTGCGACAGAAGTGAATCTACGCGTTAAGGGTGATGTGCGCGCCGAGCAGACCGAGGATTTACCGGTCACTATGGCGGCGGCCACGGCTGAATCTGCGGCGGCGACTGTGGACGGATCGCGATGGAGAGCGGTGCCGGTGGCGCTGGAAGGCGAAGAAGCGACGATCTCGCTCGAGCAGGAAATGCAGAAGGCGTATGCGGCGTACGCTCCCTATGCGGCTGAGGTTGCGGGCTCTGCTAGTGTTGCGAGCGCGCAGGAAGTGGAGACGGCAGCCGTCGAGAATTCGTTCTCGCCAGAGGTTGCTCCAGTGGTTGACGCAGCCCCTGGCGAGAATTTTTCTTCGCCTGCGGTTGCGATGGTTGAGGCGGATAGCGGGGCCTCCCCGGCCGCTTTCGTGGAACCGAATGCAGCATCCTCTCCGGTTTCCGAGTCTGCGGGTTCTAGTGTGGAGAGAGACGTTGGGGCTCCGGTTGCGCCGCCAGCGCAGGAACTCAAGCCGCAGGAGGTACCGGCATGGCCTGAATCTGAGCCTGCGATAGCGGAAGCAAGCACTGCCTCCAGCAGCGACTCTGCTCCCGTCGCCGACGCTCACAAACACACAGAGGAATCCAAACCAGACTCGGAGGTTAAGAGCACGGCAGCAGCGTGGGCCAGTTGGCGTCAAAGCAGGGATACCCGGAAAGACAGCGAAGTGGGGCAGAGCCAGCCCAAGGGATTTGAAGTGCCCGAGCCAGTTCCTGCAGAGATTGCTGCAGCGGTAGCGGCGGGCGCTGAGCAGACTTTGCAGGAAGCCTCAGCCGCGCCGAAAGCCGATCGCACAGACGTCGCCAGCATCGTCGAAAGCGTGCTGGCCAATCTTCGGCCGAAGCTCATGGAAGAGATCTCCCGGAAAATGGCGGAGAAGAAGTAGGCGGCACTCGGCTATCCCGCGATCAGCCTTTTCTAGTTTTGATACCCGGCGCGTCTTTCATTAACTCTGCGTTGACAATTCCTTGCAGGCTCCGGTATCTTAAAGACTTTGGGAAGTCTCGCGGTTGCCCGCCTGATGGTCTGGCGTCCTCGCCGGAGAATCAACGAGCGGTCTTCTTTGCTATTTTCAATCGCGTTTCGCAACGTTTTTTCATTCTGGGAGAGTTCCGATGTCAACCCATTTCCCCAAAGCGGGGGAAATTGTGCGCAAGTGGTACGTCGTGGATGCGGATGGGCAGACGCTTGGGCGGCTGGCCTCGCAGGTGGCGCGTGTTTTGATGGGCAAAGAAAATCCGCAGTACACGCCTTTTCTGGATACTGGCGATCACGTGATTGTGGTCAATGCCGAGAAGATTCGAACCACCGGCATGAAGTCGGAGCAGAAGCAGTATCACCACTACACCGGCTATCCGGGCGGGCTGCGCACCGAGGATTACCGCAAGCGTTTGGCGCGCAAGCCGGAAAAGATCATTGAAGATGCGGTGAAGCGCATGTTACCGAAGAACAAGCTGGCTGCGCACATGCTGTCGAAGCTGAATGTTTACAAGGGCGACAAGCATCCGCACGAGGCGCAGAAGCCGCAGGATTTGAAATTCGAAGTACGGGCGTAAGGCAGCTACGAGCTTTGGGCTACGAGCTACGAGGAAGCGTTTAATATTTTGAAAGGTTAAGAGCCGAGATAAAGAGGTCCGCGGGGTTTGCTCGGAGCTCAAAGCTCGCAGCTCTAAGCTAAACATGGCTGAATTGGTTCAGTATTACGGGACGGGACGGCGGAAGCGGGCGATTGCGCGGGTTTATCTGCGTCCGGGCAGCGGCGAGTTCAAGGTGAACGGACGTGCGTTTGAGGAGTACTTTGTGACTCCGGCGCAGCGTTCGGCGGCGAAGGCGCCGTTGGCGTTAACCGACTCGGCGGCGGCGTTCAACATTGTCGCCAATGTGCTGGGGGGCGGGGTGCGGGGCCAGGCTGATGCGGTGAAGCTTGGGATTGCGCGCGCTTTGATGCAATTCAATGCGGAACTGCGCGGCAAGCTGAAGTCCGAGGGCATGGTAACGCGCGACTCGCGCGGCAAGGAACGGAAGAAGTACGGGCAGAAGGGCGCGCGCAAGCGGTTCCAGTTCAGCAAGCGCTAGTATCGAGTTGCTAGTACCTGGTACCAAGCAAGACCGAGATTCGTCGCTTCGCTCGGAATGACATGGGTTTTGAGGTTCACTGGCCACTGATCACCGTTCACTGATCACTGGCGACTGACTACTGTTTTAAGGTTCAATTTTCAGGTGTTCAATTCTTCCTGTGCCTCGCGGCGCGGGGACGGGAATGGCAATCCGGAGCGGAACGTACGCAAAGGATGCAGACTTAACAAGGAGGTTCATTGGCTACTATCACCATGAAGGAGTTGCTCGAAGCGGGAGTTCACTTCGGGCATCAGACCAAGCGCTGGAATCCCAAGATGAAGGAATACATCTTCGGAGAGCGCAACGGGATTTACATCATCGATTTGCAGAAGACGCTGAAGATGTTCAAGGAAGCGTCGAAATTTGTGCAGGAACTGGCGGCCGAAGGCAAGATTGTGCTGTTCGTGGGCACCAAACGCCAGGCGCAGGACGCGATTGCCGAAGAGGCCACGAAGTGCGGCGGCTTCTACATCAACCAGCGCTGGCTGGGCGGGCTGCTCACCAACTGGGTTACGGTGCAGAAGTCGGTAAAGCGGCTGAAGGAGCTCGACGAGATGGCCACGGATGGCCGCTACGAGCTGCTGCCGAAAAAAGAAGTGATCAAGCTCGAACGCGAACGCAAACATTTGCAAGCCAACCTGGCGGGCATCAAGAACATGAGCCGGTTGCCGGATGCGGTGTTCGTGATCGACTCGAACAAAGAGCAGATCGCGGTGCGCGAGGCGCGCAAGCTGGGCATTCCGGTGGTCGCAGTCGTCGACACGAATTGCGATCCCAGCGAAGTGGATTACGTAATTCCGGGCAACGACGACGCGCTGCGGGCGATCCGGTTGTTTACTTCGAAGATTTCGGATTCGATCGCCGAGGGCGCGCAGTTGATGAGCGACAAGCAGGTCGCGGACATGACGGCCGCCACGGAACAGGCGCAGGCTCTGGAGATGCAGCAGGCGGAAGATGCCGCGGCGGCCAACGAGTTGCGCGCCCAGGAGGCTGCGGCTGCCTCAGATATCGCCGACATTGGCGAAAATATCAGCATGGAAGAGGTGTTGGGCCCGGGAACGCACAAGAAGCCGGTGACGAACGAAGAGGTTGAGGCTGACATGCCGAAGGTGGAGAGCCAGACGGTCTAGGCAGTGGTCAGTGGCCAGTGGTTAGTGGTCAGAAAGAACAAACCGGGCGTTTGACATTAGACCCGCGCGGGTCGTCCGGCGCGGGTCAAAGTTTGTAGAACTGATTTTGTGAAGTCAACGAGGAATCATTCATAGATATGGCAACTATTCTTAGTCCTGAACCAGATGACAGCGGCCGCAAGAACATTTCCGCGGCGCAAGTGAAAGATCTCCGGGAGAAGACCGGGGCTCCGATGATGGATTGCAAACAGGCTCTGACCGAAGCTAAGGGTGATATGGAGCAGGCGGTTGTGATCCTGCGCAAGAAGGGCGTTTCAGTGGCGGCCAAGAAAGCGGCGCGTCTGACCAGCGAAGGAGCGGTAACCAGCTATATTCATGCCGGCGGGAAGATCGGTGTGCTTGTCGAAGTGAACTGCGAGAGCGATTTCGTCGCGCGCACCGACGACTTCAAGGAACTGGTGCACGACATCGCGATGCACATTGCCGCGAGCGATCCAAAGTTTGTGCGCAAGGAAGATGTCACCAAGTCTGACTTCGACCGCGAGAAGGAAATTTACATTGCGCAGGCCGTCGCCTCGGGCAAGCCGCAGAATATTGCCGAGAAGATGGTCGCGGGCAAGATGGAGAAGTTCTACGAGGAGGTCTGCCTGCTGGAGCAGCCCTTCATCAAAGACCAGACCACGTCGATTGCGCAGCTCATTGCGGCGAAGATCGGGAAGCTGGGCGAGAACATCAGCGTGCGGCGTTTCGCGCGATTCAAGGTGGGCGATGTGAATGCTACTGTCGCCTCCACCAAGCCTACGGAACAGAAAGCGGAGTAATTTCCGGGCGCCTTCGGTCGCCTTTTTTTGTGCTTATGGCGAGAGCGGGACGCACTCGCGACAGCCGGCGGGACCCTTCGGTTAAATCAGGGCAAGCGCCGGCGCTACGGACCTTATGCAAACCCCAGCCTTCAAACGCGTCCTGCTTAAGATTTCCGGAGAAGCCCTGGCTGCCAATCAAGGTTTCGGCGTGGATACTGCGCGCATCCACGAGGTTGCGGCGGAGTTGGCCGACGTGCACAAGCTGGGAGTACAACTCGCGATCGTGGTGGGTGGCGGCAACTTCTTTCGCGGTGTGGCCGACCAGGCTCGAGACATGGACCGCGTTTCCGCCGATCACATGGGCATGCTGGCCACGGTGATCAACTCGCTCGCTCTGCAGGATGCGCTGGAGAAGCAGAAAGTCTACACGCGCGTGCAAACTGCGATTGAGATGAACCAGGTCGCCGAGCCGTTCATCCGGCGGCGGGCCATTAGGCATCTGGAAAAGGGCCGGGTCGTGATCTTTGCCGGCGGGACAGGGAATCCCTACTTCTCAACCGATACCGCGGCATCGTTGCGCGCTATGGAGATTAAGGCCGACGCGATTCTTAAGGCCACCAAGGTCGACGGCATCTACGATGCCGATCCAATGAAGGTGAAAGACGCGAAGAAGTTCACGGACATCACTTACATGGATGTTCTGAAGCTGGGATTGAAAGTGATGGATTCGACCGCCATCAGCTTGTGCAAGGACAATAACCTTCCCATCATCGTTTTCAACCTGAACCAGCATGGGAATATTCGGCGCGTGGTGAGTGGAGAGAAGATTGGGTCGAGGGTGAGCGCTTAAGGTTTGTCCCGCACCCACCGGTAGGCGTCATCCCGAAGCACGGTATTCTTCAGGACGAGGGATCTCCCGGAAGCTGAAGACAGCTCGATCGAGGGATGCTTCGCTCCGCCTGAAAAGCGGCTGCGCTCAGCATGATACCAACGAATGCTGCCGCTGAATCCGTGGTCATAGTGGGTTTATAATTCAGCGTTTTGATTCTTGAACTCCTACGGAGCTGACTGATATGGCTCAAGCGACGATGGCCGCGATTCCAGGCCTGAAAGAAACATACCTACAACTGAAGACGCGGATGGACAAGGCGGTGGAAGACTTCCGCAAGGCGATGGCGGCGACGCGCACCGGCCGCGCCTCAGTACACATGCTGGATAGTGTGACAGTGGACTACTACGGCACGCCGACACCGTTGAACCAGACCGCCTCGGTGCACGCGCCGGAACCGCAGATGATCACGGTGCAGCCGTATGATCCTTCACAGATCGGACCGATTGAGAAGGCGATACGCTCTGCCGAACTGGGTTTGAATCCAATGAACGATGGCAAACTCATCCGCGTGCCGGTGCCAGTTCTCACGCACGAGCGCCGTCAGGAGATGGTGAAGCATCTGCACAAAGTTCTGGAAGATCACCGCACCGCGGTGCGGAACATCCGCCGCGATGGCAACGATGCCATCAAGAAGGCGATGAAGGACAAGAAGATCACCGAGGACGATGAGAAACGGTCGCTGGAGGAAATCCAGAAGCTGACCGACGACGAAATCAAGAAGATGGAAGAGATGAGCAAGGGGAAAGAAAAAGAAGTGCTGGAGATTAAGTAGTAGGCGCTTTTCCTGGTATCTAAATTGGGGCATCCAAGTGCGGATGCCCTTTGTGTTGCATGCATCGTCTGCCCGTATAATCGAAATCAGAGTTATGAAGAAAATCGTCCATGCCGCGTGTCCGCACGACTGCCCCGATGCTTGCGGGGTGCTGATCACGGTGGAGGATGGGCGTGCGATGAAGATTCAGGGTGATCCCCAGCATCCGGTTACTCGGGGATTTCTGTGCGGGAAGGTGGCGAAGTATCTGGAACGGGTGTATTCGCCGGACCGGGTACTGTATCCGATGCGGAGGATTGCGGCTAAGGGGCGGGCGGCAGAGCAGCGTAGCTCCGCTCCGCGTGGCCGGGTCGAGGACCCGGCCCCACAAGATCCCACACATGCCTGGCAGCGCATCTCCTGGGATGAAGCGCTGGATGAAATTGCTGCGCGCCTTCGCGCTATCATTGCCGAATTTGGCAGCAAGGCGATTTTGCCTTACTCCTATGGCGGAACGCTGGGGGCGCTGAACGGCGCTTCGATGGACCGGCGATTTTTCGGCCGGCTTGGCGCATCGCAGCTGGAGCGCGCGATTTGTTCAGCGGCGGGCGAGGCCGGGTTGCAGTCCGTGCTGGGCGTGAAGCTTGGCACCGAGCCCGAGCAGTTCATCCATTCCCGTTACATCATTGCCTGGGCTTCGAACATTCATGGCAACAATGTTCACCTCTGGCCTTTCATTGTGGAGGCGCGGCGTAAAGGCGCGAAGCTGGTGGTGATCGATCCTTACCGCACGCGCACGGCGGCGTGTGCAGACTGGTATCTTCCGATCAATCCCGGCACCGATGGCGCGCTGGCGCTTGCCATGATGCACGTGATCATCGGCGAGGGCTTGCATGATGCCGATTATGTGATGAAGTATACGCTGGGCTTTGAACAGGTCTCTGAAAAGGTAAAAGCCTATCCGCCCGAGCGTGTGGCGCAGTGGACGGGGATCACGGCCGAAGATATCCGCAGGCTGGCGCGGGAATATGCCACGGTTAGGCCTTCGGTGATCCGGCTGAATTATGGTGTGCAACGGTCGGAGGGCGGCGGCATGGCGACCCGCGCCATCGCGATGCTGCCTTGCATCATCGGATCATGGAAGGAAATCGGCGGCGGAATGCAGATGTCGACCAGCGGAGCGTTTGGGCTTAACAAAGATGCGCTGACGCGGCCTGATCTTAAGCCTGATGGACTGCAACATCCACCTCGATCGGTGAACATGGTGGAGTTGGGCAAGGCGTTGAACACGCTGAGTGATCCGCCGGTGAAGGCGTTGTTCGTTTACAACTCAAATCCCGCAGCGGTTTGCCCGAATCACAATGAAGTGGTTCGCGGGCTGAAGCGTCCGGATTTGTTTACCGTCGTGCACGAGCAGTTTTTCACCGACACTACCGACTATGCCGACATTGTTTTGCCGGCGACTACGTTCTTCGAGCACAAGGATCTGCAGGCAGCGTATGGGCACTACTATCTGCAAGTGTCGGACCAGGCGATTGAGCCGTTGGGCGAGTGCCGGGCGAACGTTGAACTGTTCCGGGCTCTAGCTCAGCGAATGGGATTCAAGGATGCGTGCTTCAGCGAGAGCATCGACGAGATGATCGATGGCGCGCTGGCTTCGAGCAATCCGTGGTTGAAGGGCATCAGCCGGGAGCGGTTGCAGCGGGAACGGCAGGTGCGGTTGAACTTCAATGGCCAGTGGTCAGTGGCCAGTGGTCAGTCAGAAACGTCGCAAAGCTTTGGCGCCTCCGATTCACGGGAGCCGTTTCTTCCCTTCGCTCACGGCGGCTTCCGTACATGCTCGGGCAAGGCTGAACTTTATAGCGAAGCGATCAAGGCGCAGGGGCTTGATCC
The DNA here is from genome assembly GCA_963807655.1 of uncultured Acidobacteriaceae bacterium. Classification (GTDB taxonomy): domain Bacteria; phylum Acidobacteriota; class Terriglobia; order Terriglobales; family Acidobacteriaceae; genus Sulfotelmatobacter. The sequence goes on from CAWEDF010000056.1 coordinate 83,052, forward strand.
GGTGGTCGAGTTCACGCCTCCGGCGGAGTCGCGTCACGGAGGTCAGGGCGCGACTTTCCCTCTGGAGCTTCTGGCGCGCAAGGCCGACAACTTCATGAACTCAACATTTGCGGACCAGCCTTCGATCCAGCAGATGGAAGAAACGAACCTTCTCGAAATGCACTCCGCCGACGCTCGTGCGCGTGGAATTGCCGACGGAGAGAAGGTGAGGGTGTACAACCATCGAGGGGAAATCTTCTTGAAAGCCAGAGTAGACGGCGCGGTTCAGCCTGGAGTGGTTTCGGCGAGGCTGAATTGGGCCAAGCTGGGGCCTGGGTTGCGGAACATCAACGTGCTGACCTCAGAAAAACTTTCCGATCTGGGCAACTCCGCCACGTTTTATTCCGTCTTGGTGGAGGTGGAGTCAGCCAAGTCCCTTCCATGAAGCCACCGGCAAGAGTGGCGGTGGCTCAGTTTGATAAGGATGCGAGCCAAACGCGCGATTATTGTGTCGCAAAGAACGCGACACTTCGCGCAGCTCGCCCACATCCCTCGCTGCGCAACGGACGCTTGCTCGGGATGAAAACAAAGTAAGCCACCGGCAAGAGTGGCGCCTTGGACGCTTTTTGTTTCTCTACCGTATAATGATCGTTTTCCCACATCCCAGAGGCTGAGGTCGTAGCGATTCATTTTTGTTCTCATCCAGACATTGTTGTGTCCGGGCGCGGCCACGGTTTCTCCGGCGCCGCCCATCCTCCATCTTCTTCATTTGCACGGCTTTGCCGGAGAATGACGAGGCTCGGGTGGGGGCTGGGGATTACTCTCTTTCTGCTTTCGACCTCAGCAAGCTGGGCCCAGACCGACATCATTTCCGAGATCAATGTCCAGGGAAACCGCAGAATCCCCGCGGAGACGGTCAAGGCACGCATCTTCACCCACCCTGGAGACATTTACGATCCCGCCGCGCTGGAGCGCGATTTCAACTCGCTGTGGAACACCGGTTATTTCGAGGATATCCGCTTTACACGGGAGCAGACCCCGAAGGGTTGGCGGCTGATCATCCAGGTTAAGGAAAAGCCAACCATTCGCGAGATCAACTATGTGGGCTTGAGTTCGGTTTCCACCAGCGACGTGTTGGACCGCTTCAAGGAAGCGAAGGTCGGATTGGCCGTGGAGAATCAATACGACCCGACCAAGGTCAAGAAAGCAGAAGTGACGATCAAGGGCCTGCTGGCAGAACACGGACGCCAGTTTTCCACGATCCGGACGGAAATACGGCAGATTCCTCCGGCTGCGGTCGGGATCACATTTGTGATCAAAGAAGGTCCCAAGGTCAAGGTGGGCAAGATCAGATTCGAAGGCAACAAGAACGTCAAAACGCGAGTGCTGCGTTACGCAATGAAGAACCTGCGGCCGATCGGGATCCCGCACTCGATCTTCCTGGAAAGTATCTTCGCTCGAACCTACGACGCGACCAAACTCGACGAGGATACGGAACGCGTCCGCAATGAATACCAGAACCGGGGCTATTTCAAGGTCATCGTGAACGAGCCCAAGACGCAGATCCACGATACCGGGCACGCGGGGGCTCACGTCCCGTTGTTGCAGGGCGGGGCGGGAAAATCGGTCGATATAACGATGCCTATAGAAGAGGGCGAGCGCTACACCCTGGGTGGAATTACGTTCAAGAACAACAAGGCGGTGCCCAATCAAAAGGCGCTGCGAGCCATCTTCACGATCAAAGACGGAGACATCTTCAGCAAAGAAAAAGTGGGCAAAGGTCTGGATGCCCTGCGCAAGGCCTATGGCCAGTTGGGCTATATCAACTTCACTCCAGTGCCGGAAACCAGGTTTGACGACGAAAAGAAGCTGATCTTTCTCGACATCGATGTTGACGAAGGGAAGCAGTTCTATGTCCGCCGCATCGAGTTCGTGGGCAATACCACGACCCGTGACAAGGTGATCCGGCGCGAGATTGCTCTGGAGGAAGGAAGCATCTACAACTCGCAGCTTTGGGAGTTGAGCCTGCTGCGCTTGAACCAGTTGGGATATTTCGACCAGTTGAAGCCGGACGATCCGAATGTCACCTCCCGGCAACTGGACGAGAAGAACGGACTGGTCGACCTGACGCTAAAAGTCAAAGAGAAGGGCAGGAACAGCATTGGCCTGAATGGAGGCGTAAGCGGACTGGAGGGCGCGTTTGTGGGCATCAACTACGCGACCAACAACTTCCTCGGCCTGGGTGAAACGCTTCAGGTCCAGGCCAGCCTCGGAAACCTGGCGAAGAGCATCCGCTTCGGTTTTACTCAGCCCTACATGTTTGACCGGCCATTGCAGTTTGGCTTCAACGTGTACTACACCAAGACGAAGTATGACCAGGCGCGGCAACTTTCCATCTTCAGCGGACAGAACCTGAACCTTCCTAACACAGTGCTGCAGAACCTGCAGAATTACACGCAAGCGAGCGCTGGGTTCTCGACTTCGTTGAGCTATCCGCTGCGAGCGCGCGACAAGCGCCGCTTCAATCGCGTGGGAATTACTTATTCCTTCGACCGGTCGTCGCTGGCGGCGCTCAGTTCGGCATCCAAGAATCTGTTCGAGTTTCTGGCCTTCCGCGGAATCTCCGGGCCGAACGCGCTGAACGGAATCATCACCAGCAAGATCTTTCCTAACTTTTCCTTCAACACCATTAATAGTCCGATCTCGCCGCACAGCGGGCACCAGTTTACATTGGGGGCGGAGCTGGCCGGGCTGGGAGGGACGGTCCGGTCGGTGCGTCCGATCGTGCAATACAAGCGCTTCATTCCCGTGCAGAAGGGGCGCAATGCCCTGGGCTTCAATGTTCAGGGATCTTTTATCACCGGCTTTGGCGGCTTGGTTGCGCCTCCGTTCCAGCGCGCATACCTGGGTGGGGAGAACGATCTGCGCGGCTTCGATATTCGATCTGTATCTCCAGTGGCGTTCCTGCCGAGCGTTGGGTCGATCACGCTAACCAATCGTGACGGAACGCCGGTACTTAAGAATCCGCAGAATCCCCTGGCGGGGAACGTGACTATTCCGATTCCGGTGGACCAGATCGTTTTCCCCGGCGGCGATTTGAGCGTGGTGACTAACATAGAGTACCGCATCACGATCTATGGACCGGTGGCGCTGGCTCCCTTCATCGACATGGGCATCGACCCTATCGTCCGGAAGTCGCAGTTGCAGATTGCGCAGGTGCAATACCAGGGCGTGGTCGGACAAGCGTTTGGCTGTCCGGAGCTGGTGCAAACTGCTACCGCCAACACCTGCACATTAGGCAATGTGTTGAACCCGCCGCCGTCGCAGGATCTGCAGACTCTGGGCTCGACCAACTGGAGGCCAAGAATGTCCACCGGTCTTGAACTCCAGATGTTTCTGCCGGTGATCAACGCGCCCTTCCGAATCTACTGGGCGTATAACCCCCTGCGTCTGGATAGTCCGGCGACTCCGCCGATTCCGATTACTGCCAGCATGTTCCCGCAAGTCTGCGGACCATCGGGCTGCCACTTAACGGATGCGGGATTGTATACGTTCAACCTGGCGCGGAATGCGTTCTCTCCGAGTTTCCTGCTGCGTGAGCCGCGCAAGACGTTCCGCTTTACCGTGGCGACGACTTTCTAAGAGCAAGTTTGACGGCTGAACGTTTGACGGCTGGAGGTTTGACGGGGCTTGAGGATGCTCTCTATAATTGTTCTGATCCACGCCATTGCAGAAGGCTGATCAGGGTGGACGAGACACGTCCGCAACCCCGGCGTGTGAAGCTGGCAGTCCACTGCGCCTTGTCTTAGAGACGAACGTCTGACGGCGGCCTTTGCGAGAAAAGCAAGACAAGGAAGCGCTGAACGAAGGCCTTGTGGGTTTGACCTGGTAAGTCCGATCCAATAAGTCTGGCCCGGCGTTGCCTGAGAGTAATCCGAGTTCATTCCCGGAACCATCTTTACCGGAACTATGTTCCTAAGGAGTTTAAGAGACCCAATGACAATCAAGTTTCTGCGGTCTGTCCTGGCTATTGCGGTGTTCTCGATGATCTCCGCATGGGCCCAAACCGGTGGCGCTGCCACCCCGTCCAGTTCGTCTGCTGCCGCTGGGAGTCCGGTCGGCTTCCGTGCCCGCGACTGGTACCAAGGTCGGGACGATCAACGTGGAAGCTGCCGTTTTCGGTTCCAACGAAGGCCGCCGCGATGCGGACGTCTTGCAAAAGAAACTCGAGCCCAAGCAGAACGAACTCAAGGGCCAGAATGACGAGCTTGAGGGCTTGCAGAAACAGCTGCAGACCCAGGGCGAAAAGCTGAACGAAGATGCCCGCGCTACTCTGGTCAAGCAGATTGAGACGAAGAAGAAGTCCCTCGAACGCGCCGTCCAGGATTTTCAGGAGGACGGACAGAACCAGGGGAAAGAGATTTTCTCGCGCATTTTGCAGAAGATGGCTCCCACCATCGTGAAGTACGCCCAGGACAATGGATACTCTCTGATTGTGGACACGTCGAACCAGTGGCCGCAAAGCCAGGTTCTATGGTCGGGTGAAGGGGTGGACATCACAAAGGCGATCGTGGACGCCTACAACGTGTCGTCGGGTGTGGCGGCTCCGCCCACCGCGCCGGCGAAGGCGCCCGCTCCCAAACCCGCCGCTCCGAAGCCGGCCGCTCCTAAGCCAGCGGCTCCGTCAACTACACCAAAGTAGTTTTCCACGACACCGCGTGTGTCGGAAAAGTTCCCAGAGGCCGCGTGCAAGCGCGGCCTTTTTTCTTTGCTGCGGCCCGTCCAACCGAGACTCCTTTGGTGTCCTTAGCAGTAACCGCGTTCCAACAGGAGGACACCATGTTCACCAGTACAGTCAATTCGTCATGGGACGAGCGTTCGCGCCGCGGGTTGACAACCTTGACATCGTTCGGCGTGCAGGCACTGATTGGCGCCCTGTTGCTGGTTTTGCCGCTGCTGCGGCCGGCGGGATTGCCTTCGATGCGCCAACTCTCGACGCCCGTCAGCCTGGGTCAACCGCTGGGAGAGTCTGCCGCGGTCAGAGCCCACGAGAGGGGAAACGCTGCCCCGAGCAATCCTGCAGCGATCACTCTGAGACCCCCTTCGCGAATTCCGCGCGGGATACCGGCTGCGGGCGATGATGGTCCGCCAATGGTTGGGCAGTCAGGCCCCTACATTCCAGGAGCGTCGGGACCGGGCAGTCCGTACGGAGTGCTTAAGTCGTTCGGCACAGCCCCGCGCCCGATGATGCCGTCAGCACCGGTGACGGTCGCTCCTCCCGTACGCCTTTCGCACATGAGCGAAGGAGATCTGGTTCGCAAGGTTCTGCCGGTGTATCCAGCGCTGGCGCGAAGTGCGCGCATTCAGGGGCAGGTTGTATTGCAAGCCGTGATCAGCAAGCAAGGCGTCATTGAGGACCTTAAAGTTCTGTCGGGACATCCGCTGCTGGTGCCGGCGGCAAAAGAGGCGGTGCGCCAGTGGCGCTACCGGCCTTACGTCTTGAACAATGAGCCCGTGGAAGTGGAGACCCAGATCACGGTGACCTTCTCGCTGGCCGGCAACTGATAAGGCAAGTTTCCAGTTTTCCGGTTTCTAGTTTCCATTGCCTGTGCACAGGAACTGAAAACTGGAAACTGCCCTGGGAGTAGCCCAAGCGTAACCTGAGGACGCCCGCCGCTCCCGCTATAATCGAGCCCAGTGGCGACAACTGTAGAAATTCTGAGCCGCGTGGCCACCCGCCCCACCTGGGCGGAAGTTTCTCTGGCTGCTCTGCGGCAAAACTTCCGCACGGTGGTGAAACATGCAGGAGCGGGGGTGACCGTGTGCGCGGTGGTGAAAGCCGACGCTTACGGCCACGGCGCCGTGGAATGTTCGCGAGCCCTGGAGGCGGAAGGGGCGAAGTGGCTGGGCGTTACATCGCTCGATGAGGCGATCCCGCTGCGCGAGGCGGGCATCGAATCGCGGATCTTATTGATGACGGGTTTCTGGCGCGGCGAGGAAAGCGAGATCGTCCGCCAGCGGCTCACGCCCACGGTGTGGGAGCCCTGGCACATCGAGTCTCTGGAAAAGGCTGCGGCGTCTGGAGCGGTGCGGCTGGCGGTGCATTTGAAGGTCGACACGGGGATGGGCCGGCTGGGTTTATCCCTGGATCAACTTCCGGCTTTGCTCAAAGCTCTCAGCGCGGCTCCGCATCTTCTTCTCGAAGGACTTTCGACGCATCTGGCTTCTTCTGAAATTATGGACGCGCCTTCCGTGGCCGACCAGGAGCGCCGTTTTGAGGAGGCGCAGCGCATGGTGCGGGCGGCCGGCTTCGAGCCGAGTCTGGCGCACATGGCTAACACCAGCGCGCTGATCTCACGGCGCGAGACCTGGAACAACATGGTGCGTCCGGGCGTCGCGCTCTATGGCTACTACTTGCCGTTTCAGCGCGCGGGACGGGAAGTGAGCGGAGGCACGCTGCGGCTTCCCGTGAAGCCGGTGCTGACCTGGAAGACGCGAATTCTTTCCATGCGAGACTTCGCCGCCAACCAGGCCCTGGGCTACGGCGGAACCTATGTGACCAAGGCGCCGGCGCACGTTGCCGTGCTGCCCGTAGGATATGCCGACGGGTATAACCGGCAGCTTTCGAATCGCGGGCGCGTAATCGTCCGCGACCACTACGCGCCGATCGTCGGCAGCATTTCGATGGACCTCACGCTGGTGGACGTGACCGGCATTCCCGGGATTGCGGTTGGAGATGAAGTGATCCTGCTCGGAACTCGCGACGGATTGAGCGTCGATGCGCTCGAACATGCGCGCCTTGCCAACAGCTCGCCTTACGAAATTCTCTGCAATATTTCCAAGCGCGTGCCGCGGAAGTATGGGAACTAGGCGCAGTAAGCCTTCCTAAGGTTCTAAACTGCTCCATATATTTGCGCAATATGGCACGCATCGTGGAAGGTATCGATTAAATCTGGCGCATTCATAATCAAGGGAACGGCCTAGAAAGTTTGGCAGCTGTGAATCTGCCCAGCCGAATTCGCAACATTCGCCGACATGGGGTGCACTCGTCCCTGTGGATTTCTTTTCTCTGGGAATTCATCAACGCTTTACTCGCCGTAACCACCCGCCCACTACCTTTAGCTCGTAGTTTTCTGCAAATCTCAGGAGGAAATTCATGTCTTCGCCAAGTTTTTTGGCAAAAGCCAGACAGCACCTCACCGTGGGCACGAGTTTGTTTGCTCTGCTCGTTAACTTGGGAGCGCCAGTCACATCCGCCGCGCAACCACCGGCCAAGAAGGCCGCTACAACCACGCCGATTCAGCATGTGATCGTGATCATCGGGGAAAATCGCACCTTCGATCACGTCTTTGCCACGTACCAGCCGACCAGTACGGACACCATTCAGAACCTGCTCTCCGCGGGCATCGTCAATTCCGACGGCACTCCTGGTCCCAACTTCTCATTGGCCAGCCAGTCTACAGCCAGCGACACCGCCACTTATCAGCTAAATCCATCCAGCAACACTCCGTATACCTATCTGCCGCCCGTGCTGGCGGGGGGATATACCACTCCACCGTTCAAGAACAGAGGCCAGGCCAAGAAATATGAGAATGGGTTGCCGAGCGATTATTACGTCTACCTGACCACCGGCGGCACCGGACTGAATCACGGAGATGTCGACATTCGCATCCCGAACCCGACCACCCTGCCCTCCGGCCCATTTCAGTTGACCTCCGCGACCCATCCCTACGACGCCTACGACAACAGCCCCGTCCACCGGTTCTACCAGATGTGGCAGCAGTTCGACTGCAATGCAGCCAGTGCCACAACGGCGAACCCCAGCGGATGCAAGGGCGACCTGTTCCCCTGGGTCGAGGACACGATTGGCGCCGGAAATAACGGACTCTCCCAGCCAGCCGGCTTCAACGACACCACTACTAAGGAAGGCTCAACCGCCATGGCCTTCTATAACGTGCAACAAGGTGATGCGCCTTATTTGAAGTATCTCGCCGACAATTATGCGATGAGCGACAACTACCACCAGGCCGTGATGGGCGGAACGGGCGCCAACCACATCATGATGGGCACTGGCGATGCAATCTGGTTTAGCGATGGCAGCGGAAATGCCCTGGAGCCGCCTCACAATCAACTGGTAGCCGCGGGAAGTCCCAATGCCGGCATCGTGGACGAAATCGAGAACCCGGATCCGCAGTCGGGCACCAACAATTACTACACCGAGGATGGCTACGGCGGCGGCTCTTACGGATCCCCCTCCTATGGGGGCGGAACCTATACCGAGTGTTCGGACACCACGCAGCACGGCGTCTCGCCCATCACCACTTATCTGGGCTCGCTCGGCACACCCATCAATCCCAACTGCGATTCGGGACATTACTATCTGCTGAATAACTACAACCCCGGATATTACGGCAGCGGCGCGAGCGCCTATGCCGACATTGGCAATCCAAACGAGACCGTCTTCACGATTCCTCCTTCCTCGGTCCGCAACATCGGCGACGCGTTGAACGAAAGCGGGGTCTCGTGGGCTTATTACGGCGACCAATGGAAAGCTTATCTCGCCGATCCCGATCTCAACTACGTTGCCCTCAACAACCAGTACTGCAACATCTGCAACTTCTTCCAGTACTCGACCTCGATCATGACCAATGCGTCGAGCCGGGCGAATTTGCAGGACACCACGGACCTCTATTCGGCGATCAAGCACGGAACGCTGCCGGCCGTGTCGTTTGTGAAACCCGACGGCTGGCTCGACGGCCATCCGGCGTCCTCCAAGCTCATCCTGCTCGAAGGTTTCATTAAGAAAATCGTGGACGACCTGCAGGCCAACACGGATTTGTGGAACAGCACCGCCATCATCATCACCATGGACGAAGGCGGCGGCTACTACGACTCCGGCTACATTCAGCCTCTGGACTACTTCGGAGACGGCACCAGAATACCCGCGATCGTAGTCTCGCCTTACACCAAGGCCGGGCACATCTCGCACCAATACAATGACCACGTTTCGATCCTGAAGTTCATCGAAGCGAACTGGGGACTGGCTCCGCTCACCGGGCGCAGCCGCGACAATTTCCCTAATCCCATCACCACCAGCGCCAACCCCTACGTTCCGACGAACAGTCCAGCGATCGGCGATCTGATGGATTTGTTCGACTTCTCTGCCAAAAAGTAGTTGGAAGAATCCGGACGTAGTTTCTTGTAAAGTGAAGCGGATGTCCCGGGACTCGGGGCGTCCGCTTCACTCGTTTTACCCTGTGTTACCCTGTGCCCTCTGTGGTTAAGTTTGGATTTTAAGGAAGCCCGAATCCCCCGCGACCGCCGCGCATCCGTTATCCTAGTAACCGAACTCATATGGCTACCCCGAAATCCATGGCTTCCAGCGGCATCGCTGCTGCAGTCGATAGCTCCACTAACAACGGCTCCAACCCGGAGCGCGAACGCGTCTTCAATGCCTATCGTCAATGGGGATATCTCGAAGGCGATCTCGATCCTCTCGGCTTTCTGCCTCCGCGCCCCACTCCGGAACTGCGGATTGAAAGTGAATACACGCGCGAAGCCCGCGCCATCTATTCCAGCACCATCGGCGTTGAAATCAATCACATCTACGCCCCTGAACGCCGCCGCTGGATTTACGAGCAGATGGAGACCGAGTCGCCTCAAGAAGAGCAGCAGCGCATTCTCGACCTGCTCATCCGCGCCGACGTTTTTGAACAGGTCATGCAGCAGCGCTATCTCGGCAGCAAGCGCTTCTCGCTTGAAGGCGTGACTGCGCTTATCCCCTTGGTGGATGAGATTCTCGACACGGGATCCCGCCTCGGCGCCACCGAACTGGTGATGGGCATGAGCCATCGTGGCAGGCTCAACGTCATCGCTCACGTCGCCAAACGGCCTCCGGACGAAATCTTTGCCGGCTTTGAAGACGTTGATCCGCGCAGCGTGCTCGGCTCCGGCGACGTGAAGTACCACATGGGAGCGACCGGCGAATACATCACGCGCAGCGGCAGCAAGGTTCACATCCATCTGGTCTCCAACCCCAGCCACCTCGAAGCCGTCGATCCCGTGACCGTCGGGCGCACCCGCGCGAAGCAGGACCGCACCGGCGAAGGCGGACGCGAAAAATATCTGCCGCTGCTGGTTCACGGCGACGCCGCTTTCGCCGGACAAGGCATCCTCGCCGAGACCATGAATTATGCCGATCTCCCGGGCTACACCGTCGGCGGAACGATTCATGTGGTGGTCAACAATCTTCTCGGCTTCACTACCAGCTATCTCGAAGAACATTCCACGCGCTTCGCGGCCTGCATCGCGCGCCGGCAGTCCATCCCCATTTTTCACGTTAACGGCGAAGATGTGGACGCCGTAGTCCGCGTCGCCCGCCTCGCGACGGAATATCGCTACCGCTTCGGCACCGACGTGGTCATCGACCTCATCGGCTACCGGCGCCACGGTCACAGCGAAGTCGACGACCCCACTATCACCCAGCCGCTGCTCTACAAGAAGATTAAAGAGCATCCGCCGCTGTGGGAAATCTATGCCGACGACATCGGCGCAACCGACGCTGCCGCGCAAGCCGCCGCCATCAAAGCTGAATTCGAATCGGCGCAGAAAGATGCCGGCAAGGTCACCAAGAAACCCTTGATGCGCGATCTGCCCTCGTATTGGAACCAATACTACGGTGGCCTCCACAAGCCGGAGTTCGAAGTGGAAACGGGACTCTCGACAGAGGAATTAGCCGAACTTACCAATCACCTCACTACATATCCCGAGGGCTTCCATATTCATCCCAAAGTAAAGAAGCTCCTCGAACAGCGCGCCGAGATGGGCGCAGGCAAGCGTCCCGCGGACTACGGCATGGCCGAAGCTCTAGCGTTCGCCAGCCTGGTAAAAGGAGGCATTCCAGTTCGTCTGTCAGGTCAGGACTCCCGCCGCGGTACTTTTAACCAGCGCCACTCGGTTCTCATCGACATCGAAAACGAGAACGAATACGTTCCGCTGGAAAACATCGCGCCCGGCCAGGCCCGCTGCGGAATTCACAACTCAACGCTCTCGGAGCCGGGCGTGCTCGGCTTCGAATACGGCTACAGCCGCGACTATCCGGAGGCGCTCGTCCTTTGGGAGGCCCAGTTCGGCGATTTCGTGAACGTGGCGCAAGCCATCATCGATCAATTTATCTCGGCCGGCGAAGCCAAATGGAATCTGCTTTCTGGTCTGGTCTTGCTTCTCCCTCACGGCTACGAGGGCCAGGGGCCGGAGCACTCCAGCGCCCGCATTGAGCGCTTCATTCAGCTCGCGGCGAAACACAACATTCAAATCGCGCAGCCTTCCAATGCCGCGCAGTATTTTCACTTGCTCCGCCGCCAGGCGTTGCGCCACTGGCGCAAACCGCTGGTCGTATTCACTCCGAAGAGCATGTTGCGCCATCCTGATGCATCGTCGCCCATCGTGGACTTCACTCGCGCGAATTTCCAGAATGTTATCCCCGATCTGGAAGTTGAACAAGCCAGCCGCATCCTGGTCTGCACCGGCAAGATCGGTCACGAGCTCCGCGCCGAGCGCAAGAAAAGAAAAGACACTGCCACCGCCGTCGTTTTTCTCGAGCAGCTCTATCCCTTCCCGGATAAAGAACTCACCGCCGAATTCGCCCGCCACGGCGACGCCGGCGAAATCGTCTGGGTGCAGGAAGAGCCCGCTAACATGGGCGCGCTCTTCAACATGCTCCCGCGGCTCCAGCGCATAGCCGGCGCGCGCCACGTGCTCTCGGTAAAGCGCAGCTCCAGCGCCAGCCCCGCGACGGGAAGCACAAAGGCTCACGAAGTAGAACAGAGAACACTGCTGACGCTTGCGTTCACCACGAAGGGATAGAGGTCCAGCCCTGCAGGTCGGCAGATAATAGCGCAGGACGTAATTCCTGGGGAGGATCCCTAAAAATAATTAAGTCCCGTAGGACGGCACCGGCGTCGGATCGACCGACAATCCTCCATCCTCAATCCAAGCCGATCGGATTTATGACGCACGAGAACGTTCGCGCATTGTTGGATTTTATGCGTTTTGCCGTCCATGGCAGAGCGTAAGCATCGAGAATATCTTCGCGGTGAGCCGATATTCAGGGAGCTTTTCGCTGGCATCGGAAAAGCACCTGTGAAATAAGCTCGGTTCGTAGTCTCTTCCATGGACTTTGCTTCTTGCCGATCAAAAGCGGCGAATCCGTTGTTCATAAGCGCGAAGCTCACTTCGGGATGTCGTTCGAAAATGTTGTACCCGAACGAAGTCTTCGCAGAGCAGAATCCACCTCCCGTACCTTATCCAGTATTCCGAACATTTGTTTCGAATTTTTTGCCTTCACGGCGAACCTCACGTGGCGAGCTTCCTCCCAACTTCCACAGTCGAGGATTGGCCTGATCGGCGCGGGAAAAACGCAACATCCCCTCTTGCCCAGGAACTGTCGGGCTAACAGGTCCGCCTCGCGCGGGTCCGCTGTCTGTGGGACCGATAGGAATGTCATACAAGAAGTTCCAGTTCGTGACACTCAAGATGTTCCGGAAGGGAAACAGGCGGCCTTATCTCGGTCCGACCGTCACCCGAATCGACAACTGCGATCCATCTATACTCCACATCCATCACCCCGGCAATCATCTGCTGTTCCTCTCATTTGTGACAGGCCTCGCGACTATCGACTTGGCCGCTCCGTCACCGCTTTCCCCCCGCTTCCCGGCAACGCTGCCTTCGCGCCCCCGGCGTTTTCTCCCGCGAACAGCGCCTCCAAACTCGGATACGCATAAATTGTTGGCGCATGATTCTGCATCAACCCGCCCGTGTCGGCGGTCGGCCCGTAATTGCTGTGCACATCCCGCCCCAGCATCCGCAGCATCGCCATTAGCTGTCCCCGGTGATGCGACGTATGCGTCATCCGCCGCGTCATCACCCACGCCCGCGAGCGCCGTACATCGAAGAACATCACATTTTCTTCCCACCATGCTTCCTCTTTCTCTTGCAATGCCGCGAGCCGTTTCTCACTGTCCTCCGCATACTGCTTCATGAATTCCAACCGAGTCTCTTGCTTCGGCAGCGGCGGCGCACCTACGTCAATCCCCAGCATGTTGCGGAACCACAGGTTCTCGCTCACGCACTGATGCACCATCTGCTCATGCACGCTGCGCCCTCGCGGATCGCTTTCCCGTGGACGCGCCGGAAGGTCCTCGTCCCGGAACTCGCTCCACACGCTGACCACCTTCACCCGCTCAGTCGCATAGGTCTCTACAAGAAATGCGTATCTCATAGCCGCAAATGTTACCCTAATTTTCCGAATCGAACCCCATGCCCCGCCGCCCCCAACCCCTCCGCGTTGCCATCGACACCGGCGGAACCTTCACCGACTGCGTCTGGATCGACAACAGCAATCGCCTGCGCATGTTGAAAGTGTTCTCCACGCCAGCCGACCCCTCGCAAGCGATCGTCGAGGTCCTGCACAAAATTAATCACGAAGGCGAGCTGGTGATTCTGCATGGTACCACCGTCGGCACCAATACCCTGCTCGAACGCAAAGGCGCCCGCACCGCTCTAGTTGCTACCGCCGGATTCGAAGACGCCATCGAGATCGGACGCCAGGCTCGTCCCAAACTTTACGACTTCTTCTTCGACCGAGTCGAACCGCTCGTGCCCTCCGATCTCCGCTTCGGCATCGACGAGCGCACAGCGAGCGACGGCGAAATCCTGACGTCACCTTCGCCCGCGGGCTTGAAATCGCTAGTCTCTCAAGTAAGAGCGATGCATCCCGAGTCCATCGCTATCTCGCTACTGTTCTCGTTCGCAAATCCGAAAAACGAGTTAGCGATCGGGGAGGCCCTCAAGCCTTTAGGATTCCCGCTCTCCATCTCTCACCAGATTCTCCCTGAATTCCGCGAATACGAGCGCACCTCAACGGTAGTAATCAACGCCTACCTCCAACCAGTAATGCAGCGCTATCTGGAAAATCTGGAGCAGCGAGTCTCGCATGGACCTCAGAGGGTGGAACACCGCTTGTCACGGGTGGACCAGCGCTCCTCAAGGGTGGAGCGGCGCTTCAGCGCTGCGTTAAGACAGTCCAAATTGATCGGGGCTTTGGCCTCCGAGGGACCTCGGCGCGTCCGCATCTTTGTAATGCAATCCAGCGGCGGCATCACAGCGCTCGCCTCTGCCGTGAACGAACCAGTCCGCACCGTTCTCTCCGGCCCCGCCGGAGGAGTGGTAGGCGCCGCCGCCAGCGCCCGCGCCAGCGGCTTCGAGCACATCATCGCCTTCGACATGGGAGGCACGTCCACCGACGTCTCGTTAGTCGAAGGCGCAATCACCACCGCCAGCCACGCCGAAGTCGCCGGACTCCCCGTCGGCGTGCCGATGCTCGACATCCATACCGTGGGTGCAGGTGGAGGATCGCTTGCCCGCTTCGACGCCGGAGGCGTTCTCCGCGTCGGTCCCGAATCTGCCGGAGCCGATCCGGGCCCGATCTGTTACGGCCGCGGTGTACAGCCCACCGTCACCGATGCCAATCTTTTGCTCGGCCGCCTGCAGCCTACCCGCTTCCTCGGCGGCGACTTCACGCTCGATGTCGACCGCACCCACCGCCTCACCCGCGAATGGCTGAAGCAACAGGGAAGTCCACTGACTCTTGAGAAGTTTGCCGCCGGCGTCGTCCGCGTGGTGAATGCCACCATGGAGAAAGCCATTCGCGTGGTCTCGATCGAGCGCGGCCGCGATCCCCGGGACTTTGCCCTCGTCGCTTTCGGCGGCGCTGGAGGCCTGCATGCCTGCGCTTTGGCCGAATCTCTCAGCATCCCGCGTGTGATCGTGCCCGCGCTGCCAGGCGCGCTCTCCGCTCTCGGCATTCTGGTGAGCGACGTCGTCAAGGATTACTCCCGCACAGTCCTCTGGCGAATCGCGGGCAAACTCCCAGCCGCGCAATTGGATCGCGAATTCTCCACTCTGCAAAAGCAAGCCGCAGAAGATTTTCACGAAGAAGCTTGGCTCGGAAGGATTCACTATCAGCGCAGCGTAGACATCCGCTACCGTGGCCAGGGATACGAACTAAACCTGCCGTTCACCAGAAATCTCGTGAAGGAGTTCGAACGAGAACATCAGCGCCGCTACGGTTACGTTCATCCCAATCGCGAAGTAGAGCTGGTAACCCTCCGCTTCCGCGCGTCAGTGAAATCCGCCACAGCTCATGTGGGGACGGGCGCATTCGCCCGTCCAGGCCGAGCAAAGCTCGGCTCGCCTTCCACGCCCAAAGCCACGGTCGTATTCGACGGCAAGAACTTCACTACCGCGATCTACTCCCGCGACGCACTCAAGCCCGGCAAGACCTACTCCGGCCCCGCCATCATCACCGAATACAGCGCCACCACAGTCATCCCGCGCAACCAACGCTTCCACCTCGACCACGCCGGAAACCTGATTGTTACAATCCGATAAAAAGCCGTGCCCATCACGAAAACTCGGTACTCGGCACTAGGTACTCGCAACTGGGTTCGTTACAATGAAGCCGTGAAACCCAGCATCTTTCGTTGTCGAAGACGATCCCGATATTTCCCGCCTCGTTCGCCACCACTTAGAGAACGATGGTTTTGCCGTGCGCGTTTATCCCAACGGCTCCGCCGTAATTGCCGACGCCGAGCGCCAGCGTCCTGCGCTTTTCGTGCTCGATATTATGGTTCCCGGCAAAGACGGACTTGAGCTCTGCCGCACCGTGCGCCAGACTCCCGGCCTCGCTTCCGTGCCGGTGATTTTTCTTACTGCCAAGAGCAGCGAAGCCGACCGCGTCCTCGGTCTTGAGATCGGAGCCGACGACTACATCGCCAAGCCCTTCAGTCCCCGCGAACTCGTGGCCCGCGTCAAGGCCGTGCTGCGCCGCTTTGAGCGGCCGCTTCCGCCCAGCCCGCTCAAAATCGGAGACATTGCCATCGACCCTGCCGCCATGGTCCTCACCGTCCGCGGACAAATCGTTCCCACCACGGCCACCGAATTCCGTCTGCTCGACTACTTCGCACGCCACCTTGGCCGCGTCTTTTCCCGCGATCATCTGCTGGATTCCGTCTGGCGCGACACCTCCTATGTGACCCCGCGCTCGGTTGACGTTTACGTCCGCCGTATCCGGGAAAAAATCGAACCAGACCCGGAGAACCCGCGCTACCTCAAGACCGTGCGCGGCGCGGGCTACCGCTTCGAGGCTCCAAAGTGAGGAAGAAGTGAGGAACGGGATTTTCCTTAAGTTGATGGTGGCATTTCTGGTCGTCATCCTCGTGGGCGCCGTAATGTTCGACCTTATGCTCGGCGGCGCGTGGCAAGCTTCACTGCGCAACGAGATTGAGCGCAACCTGATCCAAAAGACACAACTTCTTGCCCACCGCGTTGAAACCGACCGCAGCAGCCACTCTCTCGCCGATATCGCCGCCCGGGAAGGGCAAGCCGCCGGCGCTCGCATCACCATTGTCGATGCCGCAGGTAACGTGCTGGCTGATTCCGAATCTCGCCCAGGCGCACCCGAAAACATTGCCCAGCGCAAGGAGTTCGCGGCCGCTCTCTCCGGCCATGTGGGCACGGACCAGCGCCGCAGTTCCACCATCGGCATTCCGTTTCTTTACGCGGCGGTTCCTATCTCTGGCGGCGCTGTTCGCCTGGCGTACCCGCTCTCCGACGTCGAAGCCGTGTCACTGCAGGTGCGCCACCGACTGGAACTGGCTTCCGGCTTGGCTTTCCTGTTCGCGCTTCTGGTTGCTGCAGTAGCCGCCAACTGGACTGCCCGCCGCCTCGAGCGCATCGTCGACGTTGCAGCCCGCAT
The DNA here is from genome assembly GCA_963807655.1 of uncultured Acidobacteriaceae bacterium. Classification (GTDB taxonomy): domain Bacteria; phylum Acidobacteriota; class Terriglobia; order Terriglobales; family Acidobacteriaceae; genus Sulfotelmatobacter. The sequence continues at coordinate 99,847 of CAWEDF010000056.1, forward strand.
CGCCGAGGGCGACCTGCAGGCTCGCATCCTGGAGAATTCGCCGGACGAAATCGGCCGCGTAGCCGGCGCCATCGACAAAACTGCCCGCCGCGTGGAACAAAGCTTCGCCGCCGTCCGCTCCAGTCAGCGCCAACTCGAAACCCTGCTCAACAGCATGCAGGATGCGGTCATCGCTGTCAGCGCCGACGGCCACGTGCAATGGGCCAATCAGCGCATTGATCGCCTGGTTCCGCAAGGCGCGCGCCTGCATCAACCGGTTGTCGAAACCATCCGCGACCCTGACTTCCTCGCCGCCGTCAAGGAGGCTGCGACCACCCGCGAAGTCAAAACTGCCCGCGCCACGTCCATCGTTCCCGGCCGTGCCTTCGACGTGACCGCTGCGCCTCTGCCCGGAGGCGGCGCGGTTGCCGTGCTCCGCGATTTAACCGAAACCGAGCGCGTAGAGAAAACCCGCCGCGACTTCATCGCCAACGTTTCCCACGAACTCCGCACGCCGCTAACTTCGATTCAAGGCTATGCCGAAACCTTGCTCGATAGCACTCCCGAAAATACGGCGCCCAGCCGCGAGTTTCTGGAAATCATCCGCAAGAATTCCTCCCGCATGTCGCGCCTCACCGAAGATCTGCTCACCCTGGCCCGCGTCGAATCAGGCGAAACGCGGTTCGAGCCCGAATCCGTTCCGCCCGCCGAACTTCTCCACGACGCCGAAGAGAGCTTTCGCGAAATCGCGCGCACTCACGGTATTGATCTGCGAATACAAGACCTGCAGATTCAGGATTCTCCCACCCATTTACAGAGCAAGAACGTTCCCAGCGCCAACCCGCTGCCTGAAAATCTTCCTCCGGTCCTCGCCGACCGCGAAGCCATCCACCAGGTCTTTTCCAACCTGATCGACAACGCTCTGAAGTACGGCGCTTCCGGTGGACGAATCGTGCTCGGGGCCCGCGCCGTTTCCCATGCCGTGGAGTTTTTCGTCCAGGACTTCGGCGCCGGCATTGCCTCCGAGCACCTGCCGCGCCTGTTCGAGCGCTTCTATCGCGTCGATAAAGCCCGCTCCCGCGAATCCGGAGGGACAGGCCTCGGTCTCGCCATCGCCAAGCACATCATGCTGGCCCACAGCGGCTCCATCCGCGCCGAAAGCGAATTAGCCCACGGCAGCACCTTCCTCTTCACCCTCCCCACCGCCTGAACCAAGACAGTAGCGCCCGGCGTCTCGCCGGCTCTCCATAGCCTCAGTGGTAAGATTGCAACAAAGATCCCTTGTCCGGAGATGTTATGAAACGAATTGCCGCTTTCATACTGCTTGCCACCCTCACTGTCGCAGGGTCGATACCGGCTAACGCCCAAAAAGAAAACAGGAGTATCGGCGAAAATAGCCGCGAGGCCCAGAAAGCGGCTAAGCAACAGCAAAAAGCCTCAAAGAAGATGGCCAAGCAACAGCAGAAGGCCATGAAGAAATACCAAAAGCAACAACACAAGGCGGCCAAGCAACAGCGTCGAAAATAAAACAGCGGCGCCGCAGCCTGCCGGCTCTCGCTGCCTGCATCAGGACGAGCCCGCTAAAGAAATGACCAAAAATTCACAGCCCTTTAACCCACGCCTAAAGAGAGAAAGCCTATTCTTAGCCATTGACCATCCAGTTATGGGCACGGCAAAATCAGAGTTAACAGGTCCGCGCACTTCCAGCCCAGGCCCGAGGGATACCCTCATGAGCACAGCCCGCGTCGAGAGCTTGCCTCCCGAACCAGCCCATCATCAAATTGTCCGCCGCACGGTCGAAGCGTGCCGCTTGGCGAAAGAAGCCGCTGGAGCGGCCGCCGAGGGCATTGCCACCGGCTCCAACCCGCTGCTGAACTCTTTGCGCCAGCGCGAGCGCGAACTCGACACGCTCGACATGGAAATCGACACCGCCGTCACCCCGCCATCACCGAGGTCGAGCCCGCCCAAGCCCGCGAACTTCTCGCCTGCATGAAGTTCATGATCAGCCTGGAGCGCATCGGGGATCTCCTTCTCAGCTTCGCCAACAGCGCTCAAGCCGCTTCCGGCCGCATCGACTCCGAAGACACCCGCGATCTTACCCACATGGCCACGATCCTCGAAAAAATGCTCACCGATGTCGGCGACGCCTTCTCCGCTCGCGACGTCTCCAAAGCCGTCGACGTTCTCCGCGCCGACTCCGAGATCGACCGCCTGCGCAACCTCATCTTCCTCCGCCACATCGAGAATCCCGAAAACATCGCGCGCCAAGCCAGCCTGCAGGTCATCTTCATGACCCAGTCTCTCGAACGCGCCGGCGATCACGCGAAGAATTTGGCCGAAGAAGTCTGCCACGTGGTCAGCGGCCGCACCGTCCGCCACGTCCTGATGGCCTACGACAAGCCCGTAGAACAAATGTTCATCGACTACCTCCGCCGCCGCGACCATTAGCTGAATCGTGTGGGGCGGACACTCCAGTCCGCCTCTGTCCACGGTAGCGAATCGGTTAACTTAGCGAACTCGCAACTATTTCGCCGGTACCCAGTAAATCTCTTCCTTGATCCCCGTCCTATCCAGAAACCCGCGCCGCTTCAGAATAGCTTTGCTGTTCGCGATCATATCGGGATGGCCGCAAAGATAAGCGTGAGTATTGCTGGCGTCGAGCCCCCACGAGTCGGCATACTTGCGCAGAATATCGTCGGCCCGCCCATCTCGCCCGGCCAGTCGGCGTGATCCCACGGCCGGCTCACGGTGGGAACATATTTTAGCCACGGCAATACCTCGGCAAAGCGCGTCAATTCGTCTTTGTAGCCGAACTCCCACGGACGGCTGGCGCCGTTAAGCAGATACAGCCGATGAGAGCCGTCGAAGCGGCCTTCTTTCCAATCCTTCGACAGGGTGCGGATGAAGCTGACGAACGGAGCTACGCCCGTCACCGTAGACACCAGCAAATGATCGGTGCGTCCATTTCCGGTCTCGAGCGTAAAGCGTCCTTTGGGCGCCTTGCGCATCAGCAATTCGTCGCCCGGTTGCAGCTTGTGAAGCCGCGGCGTGAGCGCTCCTTCCGGCACCAGTTCGAAGAAAAATTCGATCTCGTCTTCGTGGGGAGACGAGACAATCGAATAAGGACGCTCAATGCGCTTGCCGCCCTCCTCCACTCCCAGCGTGGCGTATTGCCCCGGAACAAACTTGAATGGTCCGCCTGATTGGATGCGAAACATCCAAAGATCGGGAGCGAAGTCTACGCGTTTGGTAATCCGCGCCTGGAAAAACTTGTCGTCCACAACCGCCATTTCCAAATCCCCAGAAGCTCCAGGCCAGTTAGATGCCCGAGTGGCGCGAGCGAATTTGAGCCGGTAAAGTGGAAAGATAATACACGGCAGACCGGGCTGTTGGCAACCGAACGGTCGTTCGAGTATGGGGTTGGTTTCCCAGTGTTGAGCAACGGCCTAGGAGCGGCCAATTCGGGCCGGTTAGTGACATGGCGGTCTGGCAACAGCTGAGATAACAGCGAGGCCGCTGTGGAACTGTCAGTCCCAGAAACTCAACGTGAGAAGTGTGTAACCGAATGCAAGAACGCCGGAGATCAGCAAGTGCACGCACGCTTTCCTAGCGCCCAACACAGACCCAACGATTGCAGCAAAGCCGAGCAGTAGAGCGAGCCCGTCCCACGGACCTAGTCCTGCCATCGGATTCCCTGTCGCAATCACAACCGAAAAGCGGTCGCGAGTTGTAAACTTCGACAAGGCGAATGTACGCCCCTACGGATGCGATTACCGCAACTGCGGATGCGACGCTTGCAACGCGCTTCTTCAGGTTCGATTCGAGCAAGGCAAGGCCGCCACCGATAACGCCTAACCCAGTCACCGCGAGCAGCACCGGAGGTATGGACATTGGATGTACAGCCGGATTGTAGGCCCGCTAACGGGCAATTTCAAAATCAACTGACGCCATCAGGCGTTAGCGCTCGCAACCGCGCCTTGGAGTCCTGGGTAGTTAACCGGCAAGGCCGGAAACCAGGGAATCGCGCAGCGCCGATGCGCGGCGGGTTATGGAAGACTCGTCGGCCCCGCATCATCGCTATGGATTTCAGAAGTGGCCTTGCCTGCCGGCACAGAATCTGGCAGGGCGCGAAGTTGTTCGACCTCGGTCTCAGTTTTTTGCCAGTCTGCGGGCTTCTTCTTGGTCGCGTTCGGCGCGCTCGGGTCGGAGTAGAAGGCCAGAATATTGGCGCGCAAATCGGGCGTGATCTGGTCGAAGTTGTGGCCCGCCAACTGATCGAGCAATCGCGCATAGGTTTTATCTGTGAGACCGTATTCGCCAGCGCGTGTGTCGTGCCCCGTGTCAAAGTCGGTGTTCGTAAGCTGGAGTTTTCCTGCGGCAGCTTCTTGCAGCAGTTTTGTGTAGTTCTCCATTGTGCGGTCTACGCTGGCGATGTAAAGATCTTCAGTCTGCTTAGTGGGAATCTTGAAATCAAGGGCCTTGAAGGGCCCAATCTTGGGTACGAACTTGAGAAAGAACGCCAGCACACGCGTTCCGAAACCCGGCTGTTGATAGGTCCGGCCCCATTCCTTCTGATAGTTCGCGCGCGACAAATAATACCGGAACTGGCGCGCGCGGAAGTTCGGTGTTTCGGCCACGATCTCTTTTTTCCGCGCGATCAGCGCCACCCGAGTCATCTCGGGGATCACTTTGCTGATGGCCCGCCGGAACGTTCCGAAAGCCAGATCTTCGTTCTTGATTACGTCGCTCAGCGGAATTCCGTAGGTATCCAGAAACGCCCGCTCCAGCACGGGCTTCGGAATCTCGAAGCCGATGAAGTCGTGGTAGGCGTCGGAGGTGTAGCGGTTCTTCGCCACCTGGATTACGTCAAAGCCGAATTCCGTGCGGATGTGAGCTTTCGGATTGTCTTCATAGGTCACCACTTTCCCATACTTTTTCGAGAGCTTGGGAAATGCAATGCCGACCACCTGATTGATGGTGGGATGCCCGCTGTTGTCCGCAGAATAATGAGCCAGCGCGCCAAGCGCAAAGGCATACTCGTTGATGTCGGATGCTTCCTTAAGCAGGTTGACGATAAAGTCGCCGCTGCGGACATAGTGCGTAAGGTCGCTGAAATACTTGTTGCCGAACGGGTAGTACCCCATGTCCTGCACCAGCGAGCCGCCGTAAGCGAATGCATGCGCTTTCTTCAGATCGTCATCCGTAGCGGCCGGGAAGCGTTTCTTCAGCATCGGCGCCAGGTTGTCCTTCCACTGCAGATCCACGACCTCTTCGTGCGTCAACACGGAGTAAGCCGCACAGGGCTGGACGGCGCAGCCAGCCAACAGAACAACTGCCAGCCCAAACGCCGTCGCAGCCTTACATGTATCAAAGAGGCGGTTCATTTGCCTATAACGAGAACCACAAAGCTGTCGGCCAGAATGGTGCGCCGGGGATGCGGGTTATCCGCCGTCGCCGCCGGAGGCGGACCAAACTTCGCCGTCACCACAAAAACATTGTGCGTCTTCGAGTCGAGTAGCCAGGGTGCGTGCACCTTTCTGCGTGGGAACATTTTCGGCCACGCTGAATTTGTCGGGCGACTCCTCCCGCACCACCGTCAGGACGCCGTCTTCGCCGCACGAAGCAAAAGCCAGTCCCGTTTCTTCGTCGAATGCGGTTGCATCCACGCCTTCGCCAATCGCGGGCGTGGCCAGAACCTTGCCTGTATCCGCATTCACCACCGCCATCATCTTGTTGTCGCAGCCCACGAACAACCGGCGATTCTTCGTGTCCATGGCGAGCCCGCTCGGTTCCTTGCAGGGAGCCAGCGGCCATGTCGACTTCACCGCCAACTTGTTCGGATCGATCACCGTCAGCTCGCTCTTGTCTTCGATGTTAACGAACACTCCGCCTTTGCCATCGCTGGCGGCGAATTCCGGCTTGCCGCCAAGTTTGATCGTGCCCAGCACCGTCCCCTTGGCCGCATCGATCGCGGTCGCGTCCTGGCTCCGGCCATTGAACGTGAAAACCCGCTTTGTTGCCGGATCGTAAAGAATTGCGTCCGGATTGTCTCCAACCTTCACCTTGCTGCTGGTCACCAGCGTCTTGAGATCGAAGATGCTGACCGTGCCTTCGCGGCCGTTACTGACGAAGCCGCGCCCCAGTTCCGGCGCCAGCGCGATGCCATGCACCCCCGGCGTGTCCGGAATGTCGCCAACGGTCTTGCCGGAGTCGAGATCGAGTACGATGACGTGAGTCGCCCGCGAAATATAAAGACGGCGCGCCGCCGCATCCGCGGTCAAATAATCCCAGCTACCATCCCCCCCGATCTTGTAAGTGTTCACGACCTTATATCCCGGCCCTGCCGCAGCCAACGCGGCCCCGGCGACCAGCAAAGCGAGTACGGCAGGTAACCAACGGCGTAGGGGCGTTCCTTTGGTCGACATGATCTCCTCCCAAACTTCTCGGCGCGGGCGTTGCATTTCGATGCCGGTTTCCGGCCACAGGTGGCCGCGATTTTGCATCATCATCAGTCCCGGGCCCAGAAGTAACTTTACCCCATTCCAAGCCATCCCTAAACTCTTCTTATGGACGTATTTCGACCAACCCCGCCGGAGCAAGCGGCGACGGCCCCGGAGCAAAGTCCGTCTTCCGCGAGCCTGCCCTGGCCTCAATTCGCGGCGATCATATTGGGGGCGGGACTCGCAATACTGATTTCCGGTGGGGGCGCTGCCGCCCTCTGGGGGAAGACCGTCGGCATGTTCTCGCCGCATATTGCCGTTCATACCTCTGCCACCCATGCCGCTGCCACCCATGCGGATCCCGAGCTGGATCGGCAGGGGCCGCAGAAGCAAGCTGAGATTCTTCTCGAGCGCGCCGTGACCAGCTCCGATGGGGCAGCTGACCAGAGCAAATCCCAGATCGAAGCGCACATCCAAGGATGGCGCGGCAAGCTCAAGATGGATAAGCAACTCGGAGAGCTGACCACCGTAGCGCTCAACTCCAACGACCGCAGCCTGCGGACTTCCGCCATCGAAGTGCAACTCGCAGCCTATGGACTGACCAAGCGCGAGTCGACCATCGACGCACTGGTGCAGCGGGCCGGTTCCTCAGATCACGCGCAAAAAATTTGGGCCTTGTGGTCTCTGGGCTTGCTGGGCAACCGTGGATTTGAGACCGACCGCGTGGTCCGCGTGCTGGTCGCACACCTGCAGATCCCACATCAGAAAGATTCGAGCAAGCATTCAGACGAGGACTCGCGCCGTTGGGCCGTCGAAGGTCTGGCTCTGGTCGGAACCACTTCAACCATCATGCCTCTGCTCAATGCCATGCACGATGACCCCTCGCCGATGGTGCGCGAACGCGCCGCCTGCAGTCTGGCCGAATCTGGCATGTTGACCCACGATCAGCGGCTCGCCGCCGTGCCCCAACTCATCAACTACTCCGACGACCCTGCGATCGATGCGCAAACCCATGCCTGGGCATTCCAGGCGTTGGCCGACATCACCAAACAACGTCTGCCCAACGACACGGCCGCATGGCGAAGCTGGTACCAAACTTCAGTGGCCAGTGGTCAGTGATGTGATCAGTGATCAGTGGCCAGTCAGAGGATGCTGGGTTTTTACTGTCCACTGGACCACTGACCACTGACCACCGACCACTGACCTTCTCACTCTGCCATCTTCGCCACGTGCACATCGAAGCCCGTTTTCGGCAGCAGCGACGTCAGCGCGAACGCCTTGAATCCGTCGCCATTCACCTCCGTGTGACGGTAGACTCCCGGTTCGCTCTCGATCGTTTCCCTCCGGCCTTCCATGTTTCCCAGAAAGGCCTCCGCCTGCGCCATGCTCGCCTCGCCACCTTTGGCGCGCGTCACCACCGCTTCTGACGCATAGGAGCGCACCAGCTTCGGCCAGTATTTTTCCAGCAGGTCGGTGCTGGCGAAAATGTCGGTCCAGATAATGTGCCCGTTCACCGCCACTACCACGCCGACCGCCTTTCGGTCCCGCAGTTGCTTAATCAGGCTTTCATAGTTGTGTTGGATGGGTGCGGCAATCTCGTCCACCTTCTGCTTTACGTCTTTGTTCTCCATCACGCGGGCGTACGAACGTGGTGGATTGAATCTCCCCGGTCCTCGCGGGCGGGGCTGCCGACCCTACTTCGAGCGCCATCGATTGCTGTTGCTTTCTTACCTCCGCCCAAACCTGGTTCTGATCTTTGTCCCCCATGGCCTTAGCCCGCACTGAAGGTTGAGCCATCATCGTGCCTGGCACTGCTCCGTGAACTGCGCCGCCATACGTTGCTCCCGACGTTCCGAAGTGATCGCTGGTCGCGACCCAGCGCCCCGGTTCCACACAGAACACACTAAGATCCACAGGATCGCTTTCCGCCGGGACAATGCGATCCTTCCCAATCACGCGGTCCTGCTTGCCTCCAGTAACAATCTCGCCGGCCAGAAGCAATAACGGACGCTTCGAATTGTTGATCAGCACCAACCGGTTCACCTCGGCGTTTTCGTGCCGCACCGCCGGCACCGAAGGTCGCCGCATCAACCCCCGAACATTCCCGTACTCGGTCACCACTACTTCTCCAGATCGCAATCCCTCATCCAGCGTCAGAAACTCGCCGGTCGCGTAGGACTTGGGAGCGACTACAGGAAACACCGTCAGACTTCCGTGCCGGATCGGCTCCAGCACCTTGTAGCCGGAAGCATAAGGCTGCTCCCCGGCATGAACCGGCCGCAGGTCCGCGCAGACCATCGCAGCCACGATCATCAACCCCATCATCGTTACTGCCACAAATAATCTCAGACGCATAACTTTCCTCCCCCGCGTGGGCGGTGCACCCCGGTCCCAGGAGGCTGTGCAAGCTCCACGGGGTGCACCGCCCATCGACTCCACAGAAGAACGAAAAAGATATTCGGCCTTGCGGCTAAAATCACACTTGCAAGCGTCTAACGAAACAGGGGCATGAAACAGATCCTTGAAATATGGGGTGGAGCAGGCTTTCAGAATGGGTGGAGCAGGCCTTCCATGCCTGCGTTAAAGGCGGGATATTTTTCGTGCTGGGCTTTAGCCCCTGAGGTATCGGCCATGACACATTGCGAGAACGCCAGTAGCATCGGTGATGGTTCTCGTCGTACTCTCTTCTTTTAATGCGCGCCACCAAACCGATCTCCGCGGCAGTCGAATCGGCAGTCGCCGGTCTGCTCGTAGAGTTGCACGCGAAGGGCGGCTGCGAGAAGATCGGCCTGACTCGCGAATCGTTCGCCGCAATTCTGTGTGAAGTTTCCGCAAGGTACTTGCCTGCCGGAAACACCGAAGCCGAGACCCGCACTTTTCTACTCACTCTGCGCGTCGAAGAACTCGCACTCGCCCGGGCCTGCGCCGCGGGCAACAACTCCGCCTGGGAACTTTTTCTGACACGCTACCGCGAAAAGCTCTATCAATCCGCGCTGCGCATCGCCCGCGAGGATTCCGCCGCGCGCGACCTCGCCGACAGTCTCTACGCCGAACTCTACGGCACCACCACGCGCGACGGCGAACGTATTTCCAAGCTCGCTTCCTTCACCGGCCGCGGATCGCTCGAAGGCTGGCTGCGCACCGTGCTGGCGCAGGAATTCGTCAACCGCTATCGCCGCACCAAACGCCTGGTCAGTCTCGACGAAGAGAGTGAAGACGGCGCGCAATTCGCCGCACCCGATCCCGAGCCGCTTCCCTCCGCGGACTCGCGTCTGGAATCTGCCACCGATGCGGCCCTGGCCGCCCTTGACGCCGAAGACCGCACGGTTTTGGCGGCGTATTATATCGACGGACGCACCCTAGCCGAAATCGCCCGTATGCTGGGCGTGCATGAGTCCACCATCAGCCGCAAGGTGGACAAGCTGGCCAAGTCGTTGCGCAAGAAGATCATCGCTGGCATGATGCAGCAAGGCATGGCCCGCCGCCAGGCCGAAGAGGCCTTGGAAGTCGATGTCCGCGACCTGCAGGTGGATATTCGCCGCAGTCTGGCGCAAGATTCTCCGGCAGCAACGTTCTCAGAGAAGAAGGATGAGTTACCCCTACAGGAAAAGGTGGCGCCCAGAGCAAAAAGCTAAGCTCGAAAAGCGAGAAACTAGAAACTAGAGACTGAAGTTAAATGGAAAACGCCCCCAAAATCGTGCGAGCCAGATTACAGCGGCCGGCGCCGCCCACCGCAGACCCGCATCCCGATGCCGACCTGCTGACCGCGTTCGCCGAGCAGTCACTATCCGGCCGAGAGCGCAACCATGTACTGGAGCACCTTGCCCAATGCGGCGATTGCCGCGACGTGGTTGCGCTCGCCTTGCCTGCTACGGAACCAACTGCGCTAGCGTCTCACAGCCCAGCCCGAACCGGATGGCTAAGCCTGCCTGTTCTTCGTTGGGGTGTGGTGGCTGCGGGAATCGTGCTCGTGACCTCGGTCAGCATTTTGCAATACCGGCAGCGCCAACAGGGAAAGACATTGGTCGCTACGAGCCTCATATCCCACGATCAAGCAGCTGACACTGCCGCGCAGAGTGCGTTACGCCCTCCGGCCGCGGCTGATTCACGAATGGTCGCTCCGCGATCGGAGATGCAAAAGCAAACTGTGATGGCGAAGAAGTCGGCGACGCCGTCTGGGCTCCAGGGAGCGCCGGTTGTCAACCAGCCGGCTCTCGCTCCTGCTACAATCCCCGCTCAACCTCAGCCGATGCGCCGCTCAAATTCGGCGGGCGCGATCGGCGGCCCCGTCGCTGGTCACGGGATTGCTCCTGGCATCGGCCGAAGTTCCACGGTCGTCGAGGTTTCCCCTCAGAGCGATGCTGAACCCGCGCCGCCCGACCAGTTGCAGGCGTTGAGCAAAGCGAAACCCGCGTTTCCGCAAGCGTCCGCAGCCATGGTACCAGCGCCTCTTCTGCACGCCCAGCCCACTCTCATGAGGATGAAGGGCCTGGCCCCTCGTTGGACCATCAGCGCCACCGGCGCGCTGCAGCGCTCCCTCGATGGCGGCAAGACCTGGCTGGATGTGGACGTCGCGGTGAATGACTCCTTGAGCGCCAATCTCGGCCCGACTGGGATGAACACTTCAGTAACGGTCGAAGCGAGCAGCGCTGCCATAGAAGTCCAGCCCGAAGCCCAGACCGAAACCAGGTCCAAGGACAAGTACGAAACCAAGTCTGAAACGAAGTCCGTGGCGAAGTCCACTCCGAGACCCAGCGCGCCAGCCAGCATGAAGTCCGCACAGTCGGAGCCAGCTCCAACCTCGCGCACAATCTTTCGCGCGATTTCCGTATCGTCGAACGCCGCTGAAGTCTGGGCCGGAGGCTCAGGCGGTGCCTTGTACCACACGGTCGATGGCGGCAATCTCTGGACTAGCGTAATTCCTTCCGACGCCGGCGCCAACCTCACCGGGGACGTCGTCGGCATTCAGTTTTCCAACCCGCGCAGCGGAATCGTAACCACTTCGACCGCCGAAGTCTGGACCACCCTCGATGCTGGCCAAACCTGGCACAAGCAACCATAACCAACCTCTCACTCTGTCCTGAGCGAAGCGAAGGACCTCTGCAGCTACGCTGCCACAATGTGAGCGGCATCTTGCGACTGAGCAGCCACCATAATCTTAGAAAATCCTCATTACCAAAGTGACGTTTACACAAAATCACTAGTTCACTAGTATCCATTTCGTGGTTTGGCAGTTCTGGGGGAGGGCTGCCGAGGCGTCCTGGACTGAAAAGTCTAGGGCGCTTTTTAATTGCCTTCTCCAGGAATGCAGACCATCTTGCCCTCCAGTCCGTGCTA
>CAWEDF010000057.1:0-291881 GCA_963807655.1 uncultured Acidobacteriaceae bacterium
TGACGGTCGGTGTATCTGAAGCCGAACAGGTAGGTCTGGCCACCCATCTCGAAGCCGACCACGTTGGACAGGCTGTTCTGCCATCGATCATGACGTCGTACTGGTAGGTGGGTGACGTCCGATGGAATACGGTGAACGGAGGCGATTGCGTTCCTGGTGTTATAGGCAAAGGCGCGGCCATCCGACCGAGCAAACCCTGACGCCGCCCCGATGGCATAGGTGCCAGCCGGAATCCAGAGGCAGCAATAACCCTCTTGACCTGGTCCAAGGTAGCCGCCTGCCTGGGACCGTGGGCAGGTCGGCCGGTTTGAGCTTGAAGGTGGCTGTGATCGCAACCGCGACATCTTCCACGCGGGCGCCATCCGGAATCCCACCATTGCCGCATATTCTTGGCTGTGTTACCCGCATCGAACCGAGATCCTGCAAGGCCTGCGCGATGCGGCCGGGATCGTTGTTGCAGCTTTGAACGGTTGCGCCGACCGCCGCCGCCCATGCGTTGATGATGCCGTAGCCGTAATCGGTGTTCCATCCGCTGGAATATCCGGAGGGCGTGCTCGGAGTTGCGCACGACCGGCGCCAGAGCGGCCGATGGGCCAACTTTTGTGCGAACCGCGGCAATCACGCCGGCAACGATGGGGGCGGCGGCCGATTTCCAGCGTCCGGTATTCCAGCTCCGAACACTTCCGATCCGACGAAATGCGTATAAGCGGCGATGTCCGGCTTGGTCTGGTACATGTTGGCGATGGACGGGCCTCGTGACGAATAGCCCACCCGCTGATTGTGACGTCGCATCCTGCGACGCTGATGACCTTTTCCAGCGCGCCGGCGCCCATAATGGGCTGCGGTCCGCCGCATACGGCGGCTGGGCATTCCTTCCCGCAATTCGCTGCAGGAAAGACGATGTCGATGCCATCGCTTGCGAGCTCCGTTACTTTCAAGTTGAACGGATGATCCGGGTTGCTGATGTAGTCTCCCTGGGGATCCTGGGGCGGCGTGACCCCCCAGCTGTTGCTGGAGACCAGGCCTTTGAATTGGCTGCGGTTATTTGCCCAGAATTGGCCAAGCTGTGTCAAACCGGTCAGTGCATCGCTCACCGACGTTGGGAATGTGGAATAGAAAGGCATAATCAAGCAGCGTCGCACTTGGCGCGGCAACAGGGTGTCGTAAGCGCAGATCGTGCCGTGACCGATAGGCGAGGTGAAAAGGTCCGTTCTGGCCGGGCAGAACCCAGGACCCCGCTGCATTCGTGGTGGGAATAGCCAAGCTTCGTCTGCAAATAGGTCAGGTTGATGCCGGTATCCATGATCGCGACGAGGACCCGGAACCATCAAATCCTTTGCTGTTGAGAAGGGGGACGCCCAGGTTCGCTCTCACATGGGCCACCGTTCCACTGGGTGGGTCGGTCATGCAATTGACGCGCGTCGGACGATTCCGGATCGGAGAAGACCGGATAACCGTTGAGTTCCGCGGGAATTGCTGGCGATTGAATTCAGGCACCGCGCACCACAACTGCTCGGATGTTGCGGCCTGCGCGGCGGCCGCGCCGGCGCCACCTCTGCCAACGGGATCGCTTGGTAGCCGTGATCAAGCTGGAAATGCCCCGGCAGGCCTTCGATCGCCATTGCGGTCGCCGGGCTGCGCCGTTCGAAGGCGGCGGCTGCCGACTCTCGCAGCGTCGCGTTGGCGGGGACGACAAGCAGGACGCGGACTTGCATAAACCGCTCTCGATCAACGGGTGTAGTCATCCTGCATCGAGACGAAGGCGAGTGCAACTCCGTGGACATGGCGATGCTCTGCCACTTGTGCCGGTCGGCGGCGGATGAAGGCCTGGCCCCAACAGGAGACATCGCTAGATCAGCTTGAGACCTTCAAGCTTGCATGGCCTTCCTTGCCCACAATGATGTGGTCGTGAACTGCGATCCCGAGGCCCTGCGCGATTTCAATAATGTGTTTCGTCATCTCAATGTCTGCGCGCGACGGTGTCGGGTCTCCTCCGGGATGGTGTTCGGGTATTGACCCCAAACCGACATAGGCGGGTCGAAATCCCGCACCGCAGCACGTCCGGGTGTGATATCGTCCCCTCCGTTGCATGGCCCCCCTGGGAGGGTCACATGGCAATCCATATCCGGCGACGAGAATTCATCGTCGCGCTTAGTGGCGCGGCTATCGCTGGGCCGTTAGCAGCGCGCGCGCAACGGCCGGCGATGCCGTGGTGGGTTTCCTCAGGAACTCGCCCCCTGATGCGCGCCTCGTGGCAGCGTTTCGCCAAGGCCTGAACGAAGCCGGCTATGTAGAAGGCCAGAACGTCGCCATCGAATACCTCGGGCTAACGTACTAAATTAGACGAATTTTGGTCTATCGCCTTAGAATCAGATATTGATCGAAATTCACTGAACGGAGGGCTACGATGGATCTCGAAGGAACAGCTGATAGTGCATCTCGGTTTGCGGCTTTTGTCGGAGAACTGGTGAGCGTGATCGGTCATGCGGATCGGGCAAGGCCGCTGCGGGATTATTGCACGGGGCTTCTGGCCTCAGAAGGCCGCAGAAGCGTGGAACCGATCGCAGCGGTAACGGCACCTGCCGAGGTTTCGGTGCAGCATCAAAGGTTCTGCATTTTGTTGCCGATGCGCCGTGGCCGGACGAGCCAGTATTGGCCAAAGTGCGCAAGATAGTTGTCCCGGCGATGAGCGGCACGGACCGATCAGGCCTGATCGTGATGATACGTCTTTTCCAAAGTGCGGCTCCAAGTCGGTCGGCGTGCGCCATCAGTATTGCGGGCAGCTTGGCAAACAAGCCAATTGTCAGGTGGTGGTGACGTTGTCGATCGCCAATCATCATGCCAGCCTGCCGATCGCCTATAGGCTTTATCTGCCGCAGGAATGGGCCGAAGACGCGGCCCGTCGCAAGAAAGCACGTGTTCCCAAGGCGATCGCGTTCAAGACTAAACCGGAGATCGCGCTGAAGCAGATCCAGGCGGCCTGCGCGGCGGGCGTGCCGCGTGGTGCCGTGCCGACGGATGAAGACGGTTCGATCCCAAGTTTCGCGCCGGGATCAGTGCCCTGGGGCTCAAATACGTGGCAGCGATCGTGCCAACGGTGAAAGTACGTAGAGTGTCCGATCGTGGCGCGCCGGAGCTGCGTCTGAGCGCCAAACAATTGGCACTCAGTCTGCAAAACATGCTTGGCGCACGATCACCTGGCGGGAGGGAACGAACGAGCGGCTGCGCTCGCGCTTGCCCGCGTTCCGGTGCGGACTGCGCCAATCAGGGGCGCCGCCGCACGAGGCGAAGAAACGCTGCTGATCGAATGGCCAGTTGGACAGCCTGAGCCCACAAAGTATTGGCTCGCCACTGTGGATAAGAACATTTCATTCCGCGCTCTGGTTGATTCGCCAAAATGCGCTGGCGGTTGAGCGCGATTACCTGGAGCTCAAGCAAGAATCGGGCTCGGGCACTACGAGGGGCGCGGCTGGCCGGGCTTCCACCATCACGGTACACTTTGCATCGCAGCTTACGGGTTCCTGATCTCCGAACGGGAGTTGATTCCCCCCTCAGGACCTCAGTGCGCCAGGAGACTCAAAAACCTGCCATTCCCAATGGTTACCAACCCCGCGGCGCCCCGATCCGGCCCGAAAGTCACGTCCCCAACTCGATCGCGACACTCCATCAACACTAAATCTAGCAATCGCAATAGCGTCCCAAGTGTCCATGTTGCGCGCGCCGGTTCAAAAGGGGCAGGCGTCATGTTTTGTGACGCAGTACAACTAACAATCCAGACGACAGCTTGCCGGCGATGGCGGCCGATTTGATCCGCCGGCAGGTGGCCGTGATCGCCGCACCGGCCAGCACGGCGGCAGCGGTCGCAGCTAAAGCCGCAACCACAACGATTTCGATTGTATTAGCGGTGGCGGGGACCCAGTCCAGACTGGTCTCGTCGCCAGCCTCAATCGGCCGGGCGGTAACGTCACCGGGATCAGTTCCATGAACGTGGAACTCGGAGCCAAGCGGCTCGGTCTCCTGCACGAGTTGCTGCCAGAAGCCGCGCGCTTTGCCGTTCTTGTCAATCCAAACAGTCCGCTGACTGAGTCCTTTGTCGCAGACGTGCGGGCGGCGGCTGGGAGCATTGGACGGCCAATCGAAGTCCTAACCGCCCGCACCAATCGCGAGATCAATGGGCATTGGCGAGCCTGTGCAAAATCGGGCCGACGCACTCCTGGTTAGTCCCGAGCCGTTTTCGTGAGCCGTCGCGTCCAACTCACCATGCTGGCGGTGCGCCACGCGCTGCCCACGATTTATCCCTTCCGCGAGGATGCCGAAGCCGGCGGGCTGATGAGCTACGGTCGGGCATCACAAACCTGGCTGGCCAGGCGCGAGTTTATACCGGTCGATCTCCTCAAGGGTGAGAAACCGGACGATCTGCCGATCCTGCGGCGACCAAGTTCGAGTTCGTTATCAACCTCCAAACAGCCAAGCTGCTTGGCCTCGACATCCCGCCCTCGCTGTTGGCCACCGCGACAAGGTGATCGAGTGAAACGGCGTGAGTTCGCATGCAAGGGGAGTTCCGCAGTCGTACTATCGGCGGGGGTCGCCATGTCGGCTTTGGCACTGGCTGCAAAGCTGGATGTCCGCATTCACGGAGAGTTTTAATGCGGCGCGTAGCCTCGTAGCCGTCCATGATCTCATAATCGTTGGCCGTCAGCAAATCGCGCACGATCTGCCGATTGTCCTCCTGGTCCTCGAACGCCCAATTGCTGCGGTGACGAGTTCCCTCATGGCACGAAGCGGCGGTAAAAATCTTCACCGGTTTGTAGTCCGCAATCGGACCATTGCGGATATCCGCCTACGCCACATCGGTCGCGAGCTCGATGGGATCAAAATCGATGGGGTCGTCGTTCTCAGGCTTGTTGATGCGACGCCGCCAAGACGGGCGATCCCGGAGTCGGCGCCGCAAGCGCGGTTGCGTGCCGCTGCGGTTGCGGTCGGTCGCGGCGCGCAACACATGCGCTTTGCCTCTGCGCCATCCCAGGCGCCATAGCCCGCGAAGACGGGCGTAACGCCCTGATGACCCACCCTACGGGCTCATGCAGCAGCGCGGATGAAACCCGCCCCCCCCCATCAGAACAATTTCGGCGGGTGGATCGGCGGCATCTTTATACTCTTGTCGAGAAAGTCGTTGGTATAGGCGGTGCGCACGTCGTAGGGCTTTTCCATTTTCAGATATTCATCGACCAGCCCGGTAGTCGGCGGGCAGTGCGCATCGTCGTGCCACCCGAGACGCCGCACGGTACGCGAGATCTCGTCGTTCATCAGCATGGTGACGAGATGCCATTTGTCGAGCTCGTTCTGATAGAGGAGCGCGCCGTTCGCCTCCACCAGTGCCTTGATGCAGGGCTCGGGGGTCTTGAGCGCGATTGTGCAAATGCCTGCTGCGTGATTTTCACGAACTTGTCGGCCTTGTCGCAGTTCGCGTTGAGCTCCGGCGCCGTTGGCGATGATGGAATTGCCGTAGGGGTTCACTCCGGCGTCCTTCCACGCCTGGAAGCCCATGTCGCTACAAAGTTTTCCAGCGGAGGGAGATGATGATGGTTGTTGAAGAACGACGTGGTTACGTCGATGGTCCTTGCCTTGAGCGCGCTCAGCTTCGCATTGGCATCGATGTTGACCCAGGTCACCGAGAGCTCTGATAGATGCCGACCTTCTTGGACGAGCGCCGGCCACATAGTCAGCGCGCCGTCGCCGGCAGGATGCCGATCTTCTTGCCGGCGGTAGAACCAGGACGCTCTGGATGCCCGAGCCCTTGAGCCAGTAAAGCCCCTGCGGGGAATTGGCATAGACGTTCATCAACCCCACAAGATCGAGCCCCTTGCCGCGAAACAGCAGCACGCCCGCCATGTCGGAGAGGCCGAGCTGCGATTGGCCGGCGCCCACCTTCTGTGCCGATACGGCGGGGCCCCGCCCGGTCTGGGAATACAATATCTGAGCCCGGCCTGTTTGTCGGAGCCCATCTGCTGCGCAAAGAAATACAGCACATAATGGCCGCCGGCGACCCAATTGAGGGTGAAGGTGATCTTTTGCGCCGTGGCGGGGCCTGCGCCAGCACAAGCGCGGCAAGCGCGGGTAAAATGATTTGGGCGATGACTTTCGTGCCTGCTCCAGGGGGTGTTTCTGCCGATTTGGCACAATGACGAAGAACCGTGTCAAACGTAAGCGCTAGCCAATTAGGTTGACCCGGAAATTGCAGGGGGCATGGCCGGAAAGCGCTCTCAATTCGATGTTTGTCGCATTTCCTATCGGAAAACCGGTATCCACTTTTACCGGGAAATGCTCCAAGGGGCGGGTGGGGCACCCAAAAAACACGGGTGGCGGCTTTCTCTCCGGCAAGCAGGTTCTCTGTAAATCCCTGTAAATGGGGCGACGCAGATGCACAAACCCTTGCGAAAAGGCGCGCGAAAGCTGCAAATCTGCAAAAAAATCAACAGGGGCCTGAACAGGGACCGAGCAGCCCCGACGCGAGCAGGAATAAAGGGGCCGCGAAAACATCGCGATCACCATTGTCAGCGAAAGATGATGTAATAGAACCCGCCATGCAAAAAGCCCGGCGCGCGACTTTCCATCCGCGCACACTCGAAATGAAAGCCAGCGAGAAATTCGGCGAATATTCCCGGCATCTTACCAGTTTATGATGACGGATGACGGAGGACAAGAGGACAAGAACAGGACAAGAGATAGACCCGAGCCGAGTGATCGTGAGGTAACTTTCTTGCTTTTCCGTCGTCCGTCGTCCGTCCTATCCTCCTCCGTCATTCGAAAGGCATTGAGAATGACCCAGGCACCGTCTCGGCATCATCATGAACGGCGTCACCGGGCGCATGGGGACGAACCAGCATCTGGTCCGCTCGATCGTCGCGATCCGTGAGCAGGGCGGCGTGCCGCTGCGCGACGGACCAGGTCGTGCCCGATCCGATCCTGGTCGGCCGCAATCGAGGCAAAGCTCCGCGAGCTCGCGGCAAGACGCACGGGATCAGCGTTGGAGCACCGACTCGACGCGGCCTCGAGAATCGAGCGACGCCATGTTCTTTCGACGCGCAACCACACCAGCGGGACGGTGCTCGCAGGCGATCGCGCGCTGGCAAACACATCTATTGCGAAAAGCCGGTGGCCGATAATCTGGCGACGCGCTCGCCGTGGCGAGGCGCGCGCGCGACGCAGGCGTCAGGCACGGCGTGGTGCAGGACAAGCTGTTTCTGCCCGGTATCCTCAAGCTCAAGCGCGCTGATCGACGGCGGTTTTTCGGCCGGATCCTCTCGGTGCGCGGCGAGTTCGGCTATTGGGTGTTCGAAGGCGACTGGCGGCCGGCGCAGCGGCCCTCCTGGAATTACCGCAAGGAAGACGGCGGCGGCATCATCATGGACATGCTCTCCCACTGGCGCTACGTGCTGGACGATACTCTTCGGCCCGGTCCAGCGCGGTCTCCTGCCTCGGCGCCACGCACATTCCCGAACGCTGGGACGAGAACGGAAAGCCTGTACGTGCGAGGCCGACGATGCGGCCTACGCACTTTCGAACTGACGGCGGAATCGTCGCGCAAATCAACTCCTCGTGGTGCATGCGCGTGCACCGCGACGACTCGTGATTTCAGGTCGACGGCACCAGGGCCCGCGCGGTCGCCGGCCTGCCGAGACTGCTGGACGCAGACGCGCGTCAACACGCCACGCCCGGTCTGAAATCCGGACGTGCCGCAGCCGATCAGTTCATCGAGACCGTAGGAGCGAGGTCCCGGACAGCGCGTACTACGACAATGGCTTCAAGAGCGAATGGGAAATATTGCATTCGCCAATTTATTCGAAGACGCCTTAAAGTATGGACACTGCTGGAAAGCACCAAAGGCGTGCAGCTCGCAGAAGCCGGGCTCAGAGCTGGAAAGAACAGGCACTGGATCCTGAGCATCCCACCGTTCCAGGTGTGATGCCGACCCTCAACCTCCCTGTCGGCGGCGGCAAGCTCGCGCCGTATGCCATGCGCCCGCCGCGTAACTTACCCGCATGCCCAGCCACCCTTCAACCGCATTGCCTATGGCGGCTGCGCATGTCGTCGCCGATCCGCCCGCCGATGTCGATCCGTGACGTCGATTGCCGCCATCGACTGGGGGACGCGCCCATCGCGTTCCGCCGCCCCCTAAGTCACCATCGGCCTCGGAGTCGCCGAGGCGATGGATACCACCAGCGCGGCATCGGGGGATCGATTGGCCCATCGTCCGCGAGAGTTGATCGCAAGGAGCATAGCGATGCCGCCAGGGAGTTTCTCTGGAGCTGCTGCTCGCCTCCGGCGCCGGCACCGATCACCTTGAGCCCGATGCCGCGCCTCGCGCCGTGACGATGTGATCCGCGCTTACGAGGAGCAGTGCGCGGCCGTCGAGAAGCTGAGCAGCATCGTGATCGCCGTCGCATTGGTCGAGGTCGCCGGGCCCGACGAGCTACGCGAAGGTTTATGGCGGCGTTTCTCGGCCAGGTCCGCGACCCGTCATTATCCATTGGCTCGGCGGGAAATCTTCGATCCGGCGCTCGCGGGCTATTGGGGCAGCAGCGATCATGGAAAGGCGATGGATGTCGCCATCGATGTGATCGCGGCGAATGCGGCAAAGGTCAACGGCGTGAAATCTCGCTCCTCGACAAGGACAAGGAGATTGCCATGCGGGCTCGCTTGCCGAGCGGCGTGGCGATGTCCTCGACCTCGCCAAGCCTGACGTCCAATTCCAGGACGCCGCGCAGTGGATCACCACGCAACGCCGTCACGCCCTGGCCGGTAAGTTCAGCGGCACGATCCCTCTCTCGCATACCCGCTGGATCGCCTCCTATCGCTGGGTCAATGGTTCGGCGTTGACTCCCGTGGACATGTTCAACGCCTCGCGGGGGCAGAGCGATCCCTTCATGAATCTTTTCGTTCGCCAGCCGATTCCGACCCTGGGCTTCCTGCCCGCCCACATGGAAGCGGTCATCGACTTGCGCAACCTGCTGGCACAAGGCTACGTCCCGGTCATGGGACAGGACGGCCAGACCGTCTATCTGGTCCAGGCCGCGCGTTCCATCCGCGGGGGCGTGACCATCACCTTTTAAGCCGCCGCAGTTGGTCATCCCGGCCGAAGCGAGGGAACTGGGTGCTGGCTGGCGCCAACGCCATCCCCCCGCGGGAGGTTTACCTGCGAGTTTCCTTATTCGTAAAATCTATTGCTTCCATCAGAACTCAGTGGTTGACTCTTGGGATAGGGTTTGGGTAGTGTGTCCTGTACGGTGGGGCGCTGCATCTTGTTAGTATGCAAGGAATTGCAAGCCTCTTAAACTAAGGGTCTGAAAGCGTGGCCTGCCGCACCAAACATTACTCCCTCAAACTCATCGGCATTTAAGGAGACATCATGAGAGTGCGCACAGTATTGGTGTTTGTGCTTCTGGCCGCAGTCAGCCTTTCCGCACAGACCTTCCGTGGCACGATTCTTGGCACGGTAACCGATCCCCAGGGTGCAATGGTTGTTGGAGCCAAGGTAACCGTGAAGAACGTCGCCACGGGATTGGAGCGCACTACCGACACCAGCGCCGACGGCAGCTACGCAGTGCCCGAACTGCCCATCGGCACCTACACGGTGACGGTCACCCAGACCGGCTTCCAGACCTTCGTGACTACCAACGTGAACGTGGATGTGGCCACTGAGCGCCGCATCGATGCTGCCATGAAAACGGGTCAAGTGTCGGCCAAGGTGGAAGTCTCCGCCGAGCAATTGCCGCTGATCGAGACCACCTCGAATACGTTAGGTGGAGTGCTCACACAGAACGATGTTAAGGATTTGCCAATCAACGGCCGTGATTACACCAAGCTGATCTTCCTGAATCCCGGTGTGGCCGGATCACCCGATCAGATTACCGACTCTCCCGGCTCCTTCGGCGAGTTCTCGATGAACGGCGCGCGTGGCCGCTCCAACAACTACCTGCTGGATGGCACCGACATGAACGATGGCTACCGGAACGATCCTGCCATCAACCAGGGAGGCGTGTTCGCCACGCCGTCGGCAATCCTGCCCATCGATGCCGTGTCCGATATGCGCGTACTTTCCAACTACGAGCCTGAATATGGCCGCAACGCCGGTGCCGTGGTCAACATCGTGACCAAGAGCGGCACGAACGCCGTGCATGGCGATTTCTTCGATTATTTCCGCAACAACGCGCTCGATGCCCGCAACTACTTTGATCCAACGTCAGCCCCTAAAGCGCCATTTCACAACAATCAGTTCGGCGGTTCGGTCGGCGGACCCATCGTCAAGGACAAAACGTTCTTCTTCCTGGACTATGAAGGCCAGCGCGAGACGGTCGGCGTGGTTTCGCTCGATTGTGTGCCGACCCTGGACCAGATTGCGACGGCAACCAACACGATCACTACGAACGGAGGCGTGGTCAGCCCCATCGGAGCTGCGCTGGTGAATTTTTATCCGCACAATCCGAAGAACTATATCGCGGGAGTCACTTCCAATGATTCCGGCTGCTTCAATGGCAACAATTTTGCCCCCGACTATATCTCCAACGCGCCGTCCCTCAATAACCTGAGCAGCGTGATCGCGAAGATCGATCATACCTTCAACGCTAAGAACAACATCAGCGGCCGCTATTTCTTCGGCGACAGCACGCAGCAGTTCCCCCTGGCTCTCAACGCCACGGGCGGCGGCTTGCCCGGTTATGACACGGTTACGCCCACCCGCGTGCAACTGGTTTCCATCTCTTTGGTGACGGTGCTCTCGCCCACCAAGGTAAATGAATTCCGCTACGGTTGGAACCGCTTTGCCGAAGGTTTCTTCCCGCAAGATCGAAACTTCAATCCGAACAGCATCGGATTCTGCAACGTTCCGGCGTCGTTCGGAACCTGCGATTCCCAGGGTCTGCCCATCGTTATCTTGTCCCCGAACGCGACTGGCGGCGCCGGGTTCTTTTCCCAGTTGGGCGCGACTTCCGGAGACCCGCGGCAACGCGTCGATACCAACAACCAGTTGATCGAGAGCCTGTCCTGGAAAATCAACAAACACGACGTCAAGTTCGGTGGCGAGTTCCACCGTACCAGCGTGGAACAACGCTTCGATAAGTATTCCCGAGGCCGACTCCGGTTCAGCAGCTTCCCCTCGGCTCTCGGCAGTCTCGGAGCTCTGGAGAGCATGCTGCAGATGATTCCGCAGTCAACCTCCAGCTTTGGCGTTTTCGACTATACGGGCGATACGCTGCGCCACACTTACCAGAACGGCTTCGGATTTTATTTTCAAGACGCCTACCACGTAACCCCGCGCGTCGTGTTCAATTACGGCCTGCGATGGGACTACTACAGCGTGGTTGCCGAAAGGAACCACCTCTTTTCCGATTTCAACTCAGCACCGGTGACCTGCAGCAAGTCGGCGGGACCGGCGGTCTTGACGGCCTCTACAATCCCGACAAAAAGGACTTTTCGCCCCGGGTCAGTATCGTTTGGGATGTGACCGGCAAGGGAAATACGGTGTTGCGCGCCGGCTACGGCCTGTTCTTCGACGCGTTCTCGCAGGATATGATGCTAGGCCACCTGCCTTATCCCACGTTCTACGCGCCCGGTCCCGCTTACAACAACTTCACCGGTAGCCCGGATCAAATTCAAATGGGGAATGCCAACGGCGCAGCCTTCGATGTCAACGGCGTCTATATTCCAGGGCAGCACATCTATGGCGCTTCCGAACTGCAATGTGGAATGCGATATTTTCTCCTTCGACCGCAACATCAAGACGCCCTACATAGAAAACTACAACTTCAATATTCAGCACCAGTTTTCCAGCAAGGTATCGATCCAGGTGGGCTATGTCGGCTCGCAGGGCCACCGCTTGTTCCAGTTCTACGACCTCAATCAGCCGAGCCAGCAGGCGATCACCAACTGCGATGCCCTAGGGATTGGGACTGGTTGTGTCGCCGGCAGCATTAACGACTTCACCGTGCCAAGAAACTTCGGCTTCCCCGGAGGCGCGGCCTATATTTTCCAGGAGAATTCCTTCGGAGCCTCCAATTACCATTCGCTCCAGACCCAGTTCCGGGTGGCCAACTATCACGGCTTCACTTCCCTTATCAATTACGTGTATTCGAAATCGATCGACAACTCCAGCGACGGCGAAGACTTTGTGGTGAATGCCGCGCAGCCGCAGAACAGCACCAATCCCCAGGCGGAACGCGGCCCGTCAAACTTCAACATTCCTCACCGCTTCGTTTGGATTGCCAGCTACACTTTTCCCAAGATGAGCGGCAGCATGGCGAAGCTGAAGAATGGCTGGGGAATCGAGAGTGCCGCCACCCTGCAAAGCGGCCAGCCCTTTAACCTGAACTATAACTTCGAAGATGACTACAGCGGCGGCGGCGATGGCTTTGATCGGCCCGATGTGGTTGGGCCGATTGTGTACAACAAGCGCGATCCTTTCAACTTCCTGCAGCTCAGTTCGTTTGCCATGCCGTGCACGAGTGCGGTTACCCTCCAGACCTACAGTGGCTTTGCGAGTGATTGCGCGCCGGGCACGCGCCATTACGGGAATCTTGGCCGAAACTCGCTAAGTGGGCCGCCGTTCAAGCAATGGGATGTCGCCATCTACAAAGACACGGCCCTCACGGAGCGCCTTACCATGCAGCTTCGCGCCGACTTCTTCAACATTCTTAACCACCCCAACTTCTCGAACCCCGTGCTGCCGGCTTTCATTGCCGACCCCGCGTCCAACGCCATTTCTCCGCTTTTCGTCTACCCTGACGGCGTAACTCACGGTTGTGCTTGCGGATTCGCTCCGCCCAACGCTGCCGGCCGCGAAGTCGGCAACGGTGCCTACCAGATCACCGCCACCGGGGACGTGGGCATCGGCAATCCCTTCCTCGGCGGCGGCGGCCCGCGCGGCATTCAGCTTGCGGCCAAGTTCACGTTCTAGGCCTGCTCTCAGTTCATGCCCCTGCTGCATCGCCGGCAGGGGCTTTTTCTTGCCTTAGTACCAGCCTCTTCGCGACCTCCGCGCGGTTTTTCTTCGCGTCCTCCGCGGCTTTTCTCCGCGACCTTTGCGGTTAAAAGCTTTTTATCTCTCTGCGGAAGAAAACCCCACGTGACTTCCGTCACTAGGTAACCTCATTCCAGCGATGCTACGCTGCAGGTTGTAGGCTTTTCCCCAAAGCGCCAGTTGCGGAGATCTCGATGCGTCGCTCCATTTGTCCTGTCCTTATCATCATCTGTTGCGCGTGTATTTTCGCGCCCGTCTTTGCTCATGCCCACCACGTCAAGCAGGCTGACACGGCGATGCCCGT
This sequence comes from uncultured Acidobacteriaceae bacterium, assembly GCA_963807655.1. Classification (GTDB taxonomy): domain Bacteria; phylum Acidobacteriota; class Terriglobia; order Terriglobales; family Acidobacteriaceae; genus Sulfotelmatobacter. The sequence continues at coordinate 13,320 of CAWEDF010000057.1, forward strand.
GACCACCTCGTCGGCCGCCGCTCGCGCCCTCTACGAGAAGGGCATGCAGGATTACGAAAATCTTTATCTCGAGCGCTGCAATGACGACTGGCGCGCCGCCGTCAAGGCCGATCCCAATTTGGCCGTGGCCTGGGCCTGGATTGCATTCAACGGCAGCGATCCCAAGGAAGTGAGTGCGGCTCGCGAAAAGGCCAAGGCGCTCGCGCCCAAGCTGACTCCGGGGGAGCGCTTGATGATCGCCTGGATTGCCAAAGTACAGGAAGGCGACTTCCTCGGCGGCATTTCTGCCATGAACGACATGCTGGAGATGTATCCCAAGGACAAGCACTTGATCTATCTCGCCGCCAACTGGCTTATGAACGAAAATGGCGACGATCAGGCGCAGAGGCTGCTCGAGAAAGCGCTGACCCTCGACAAGAATTTTCCCGCCGCGCTGAACGATCTGGCCTACGTATATGCGCGCAGTCGCCAATTTGCCAAGGCCTTCGCGGCCATGGACCGCTACGTCGCGCTGCTGCCCGGGGAGCCGAATCCCCAGGACTCGTATGGCGAACTGCTGCGCATGGCGGGAAACTTTGAGGGATCGCTGCAGCACTATCGCGCCGCATTGAAGATCGATCCTGACTTTGTGACCTCTCAGGTCGGCCTGGGAGACACCTACGCGTTGATGGGAAACCAGGAACTGGCGCGGATGGAGTACGACAAGGCCATCCGCTACGCCCACAATGAGGCGGACCGGCTCGACTATAGCATGCAGAAAGCGATGACTTGGGTGCGCGAAGGCAAGTTCTCGGAGGCCGACAAGCGATTCCAGGAGATTGCGCAGATAGCCCACGCTAAGGATCAGGACTTGCGGGAAGCGCAGGCGTACCGGCATCTGGCCGAGTATCAGGCGGATGATAAGACGTCGTTGAAATATCTGCAGGACGCCGAAGAGTCGCTGGCCCACAGCTGCGCATTTCCAAAGGCGATAAGGACGAAGAACTATCCCGTATTCTGCGCAACCGCGCCGTACGCGCGGCACATGCCGCGAACTCGGCTCTGGCCGATAAGTCTCTGAAACAACTCGAGGCCATGGCGACCGGCAGCCGCAACCGCGTTATCCAGAGTTCCTACAATGGCGCAGCCGGAACGTTGCTTATGGATCAGAAGAAATTCGACGAAGCCATCAGCAACCTGGAAGACGACCATGATAATCCCTTCAGCATGGAACTCCTGGTGCAGGCCTACTACCAAACCAATCAGTCCGACAAACTGGCCGAGGCTGAGGCCAGGCTGCGAGGCACCAACGTTCCCACCATGGAGCAAGCCCTCGTAGTACCCGCCGCCCGTTTGCGCCGCCCGCAAACGTAGGTAGTTCGCAGCGCACGATTCTAAATTGGTCTATACTGTCGAGCGCCAGCGGCGGCAGTATCCAGTTTCTGGTTTCTAGTTTCCAGGGATACCGCAACTGCAGGAAGCAAGAACCGGAAACTAGAAACCGGAAACTAGAACTAGAAACCGCAAGCTAGAAACTGCAACTGGGTTCAAGATTAATGGTTTCTGAAACCGATCGCCGTTCCCGCTCCAGAGTCGTTGCTAAGCTGCCGGTGCGCGTCCGCAGCACTGCCGCAAATACCGAGTTGAGCGCCCAGACTCGCGACGTCAGCGCCAATGGCGTATTTCTCTACACGAACTCACGCATGAGGGAAGGCTCCGACGTCGAATTAGTCCTCATCCTCCCACCCGAGCTGACTTCCGGAGAAAAGTGCTGGGTGTGCTGCCATGCCCGTGTGTTACGCGTGGAGCAAGGCCCAGGCAAGGATTTCGGAGTCGCGGCCGAGATCCAGCGCATGGACATACTGCCCGAGATTCCCGCCTAGCCTTCCGCCGCCAGTAGTGAGGCCCGACCTGATGCACCCTTGCTGGAGTCGATTCCGTGCCCGGCGTCGCTCCGACCCAGGCCCGAACAGACCCAATCTGCCTAGCGGGAAGGCAAGACTTGCCAGACCCTCGACAGAATTCTCCGGAATGTGTGAAAAAGTGCTTCCCATCGCACCGACCTTGGTGCAATAATGGCGGCCCCGGAATTGCTCTGGCCAAATTTAGTACTCAGGTGGGCCTAGGTATGTGGATTGAGAAACTGGCGGACGGTGTAGTGCAAGTGCAGACCCCGATCGGACCGCGTTATTTGATGCCGTCGCTGCTTCAGCGCGTGTATTTTCTCTGGATGTTCCGCCACTTTCCCATTCTCCCCCATGCCGTGCTGAGCACAGGCCAGCAGCGGATGATCGACCGTTTATGTTCCGAGCAGCGCTTCGTCTCTATGGCTTATGCCGATGGAATGGACGATGCTCCCGTAATCGGCACGGTCGAGCGCCGCTTGAAGATGGGGCCAGGTTCGTTGCCCCCGAGTCGCCCCGTGGCCAGCGAAGCCTCCACCGCATTGGCCGCCGAAGTGCGCCAACGGTCGTAGCGTCATTCTCATTCCGCGCTCCGAACTCCGATCGCCGTCTCCAAATCTGCGCTGATGTCATTGGCCCGATCAATCAGCAAAGGGCCGTTCGTCCACTCTTTTCAGCCCCCGGTTCAGATTGCAGCATGCCACTCTACGCGATGACCGCGCGTGCGTGGAAATGTTACAATCATAAATTGTCCCGCTCGGTAAGACTCCCACCATGGGCGCGTAGCTCAATTGGCAGAGCAACTGACTCTTAATCGCGGGTACCCTCCGTTCACTTTCCCAATGTTATTGAGGAATTAGAGGGCTAGCATTTTCGGGACTGCGAGAATTGAGCGGTTTTGTGAGGGATTGTTAAGGCTGAGTGGCACAGTTGTGGCACAGTTTAACAAGATGAAGATTGTGCGTTGGAACCCATAGACTTCGCCCGGTGCTCACCCATTCGCGACAGCACGTCCCCGGTCAAAACCCACATCTATTTTTTGCCGTCCAGTTTGAATTGCTGCCTCAATCGCCAATTCCTGCGAGGGGAATGTGTCAGGCAAATAGAACTGAGTTGCGGTCACGCCGGACGCATGATGTTCTTCGATCCAAAGCTCCGCCCAACTGCTGCTCGTCTTTTCCGCGCATACCTTCTTTTTATCAACCCGCGCTGTGAAAACAAAAGAGTTTTCTGGTACCCCATCAGCTTCTGTGCCCGTGCTTGGGTAGGGAGTGCGGGGAGGCAATGTGATCTTAAATCTTTACATTTCCATGACAACTGCATTTCGCTCCTGGAGTATAGGTCGGGGGAGTTAGGCGTTCCTGCACAAATCTCGCGATCACGGAGTATATGCACATGAAACGGAACATCCCCCTTGCGGTTCTTTTCGCGCTGCTAGCAAGCTCTGCCTTCGGGGCCAGCCCGAAGCCGGTCGCGGTTTATACCTTTACCTGCAACGGCAGCGCATTCTGGAGGATTGGGCCCTGTCCCAACGGCGGCATTCCCTATTCTCTCCTTCACGGCTCCGACGGGAATTTCTACGGCAATGCCCAGGTGTCTTCCGAAGGAAGGTCGGATACCGGCGGAACCGTGTTTTCGCTCACGTCCAGTGGGGCGTTCAAGCTGCTACACACATTCCGTCCCGGGCCAAATCATACGTTCCCGAATGGCAGCAACCCTGGGCTCCTGGTGGAAGGTTCTGACGGCAAACTCTATGGCTCAACCATCTACGGAGGGATCAATGGTGGCCAAGGGTTCGTCGGCGATGGAGTCTTGTTCCGAGTGAACAAGAATGGATCCGGCTTTCAAGTTGTCCACAAATTCTGCTCGGAGACGAACTGTACTGACGGTGCGGGCGTCACCGCTTTGGTGGCGGGAACGGACGGCAACCTGTACGGCACGACTTTTGCCGGAGGGACCGGCAGTTGTTCTTTCGGTGGCTGCGGTACGATCTTCAAAGTCAATCCGTCCTCCGGAGCGTACGAAGTTGTTTTCAGCTTCCCCAACCAAACAACCGATGGGTATGAGCCCACCAGCCTCATACTGGGCCCCGACGGGTCGCTCTATGGGAATTCCGGGCTCTTGTTCCGATACACTCCGGCCACCGGAGTTTTCCAAATCATTTTGAAATTTCCGTTGATTAATGGCCGGCCGTCCCTTGGAACTGCGGAGGTCGTCGGCCCAAACGGTAACCTTTATGGTCTGTACTTCGTTGCCGGAACGAGCGGCATAGGACTTTTCGAGGTTGCGGTGGATGGCAGCAATTTGCAGCTTTTCCCGTTCTACAACACCATCGACGGGGGCGGCAGTCCCGGACAATTGATACTGGCTAGCGATGGCAATTTCTGGCTCGCCGATTATAATGGCAGCACCGGCTACGGAGATATTCTCTCGCTTTCCCCTTCTGACGGGACCGTGCTTCAGACTTTCACACCGTTCAGCACGTCGGCCGCGGTTGGCGCTTATCCAGCCGGGATTATCCAAGCCAAAGATGGGACCCTGTGGGGAACGACCACCGATTTCGGCGATGCCCCCAACGGTTATTTCGCCGCAGGTACGGTATTCAAGTTGAATGCGGGTCTGCCGCCCCGGTAGGAGGCTGTTGTTGAAACTCGAACCAGCAGTTCCTTGCCCACTCCGGTGACGGCGGGGATGCAATCTGCTGCTTCCTGACCTGCTGTCGGAGGCGACGAATCGGGGGCGTCATCATTCGAGCTTCATATCTGCTTCAGAATAACCGCCTTGAACCGAGTTTTTCCGCAGCCTGTTAGGGTTCTTGCATTCGGGGTCATCGTTCACGCAAATGACCGGACTGGGGGGTGGCGCATCTGCGATTTCTATCGCTTTCTTGGTTGCTGCTTGTATAGCGTGCTCCCAACCATTAAATTTTCCGACCCGATAAGGCTGCCGCACGTACGCAAGCGTTGTGTCCCACACATCATCCCCGAGGTTCTTCATTCGAACCTTAACCTTATGATTAAGCGGAGTGGTTACGGTGATTTCCTCGCATGAATGCTTGCGTCCGTCTAACGCCTCGATCACGCCCTTATCCGTATTGAGTCTTCCCGTCTCAGAGTGGCTTCTCGCTTCGGTATGGCTCATCAAATTCATCAAGTTTTCCCGTGACGACTAAAGAGTTTTTCGCCAGGATCGAGTTCAGAAACCAATCCAATTGCTGTACCGCAGACAGTACAGGGGGCGGAGGCGGTCGAGTGAAGAACATATCCCTTATTGTCATAACCCCATGATCCACCGTGCAATGCCTTCCTGAATGCTCACAATTGACCAGTTCTTGACCATTGTTCCGCTTCCCTCGTAGGTATTCGAGAACGGGTGTGGGAGGGAGGATGGAACCATGACCGCGAACCTTGGCGTCACCCATCAGAAAGCCGATTGTGACGCGATTTGCCCGCACAGAGGGGTTTGGGTCGGCTCGGGCGTTTCATAGGTGCAGGCAGCCTTTTGTACCACCCTAGCGGGCGTGTAGGGGAGCCTTGCCCACCGCCATTGTGGAGAGGAATCCTCAGCTTCGACGAATCGGGCGTAGATCAGCGACCCCCAGACCTAACCAACGTCCGCTTTCGGCTCATCCCAGAACCGCGTGTGGCCGTTCCCGAACTCTATCGTCGTCTCGTATTTCTCAGGATCGTTCTGTTTGAGCCAAAGCAATTTGTAGACCGTGTCCACAGCCCGCTTCATGATGTTCTGCATCTCAGCTTGCGTGATGTGCGAGTATTCGATCTTGCCAGCACAATTTGGGCATTCTTTCCCTGCGTGAACATCTTCGATGGGGCCGTTGCGGAATGCCAATGCGACGATGCTCTTGGCTTCTGCCGCTAATTGCGGGTCTAACGTCATCTTTCGTTTAGGCATCGACCCTCCTAAAGTTACCTCGTTATCTTCAGCCGTCCCGCCTGCACCTGTACCCCCTGTACCCCTGTACCGCAGGATCGCGAGGGAGAGAACCGCGACTGCCGGAGGCATCGAAGTGTTTTACGATATCACTCCTGATTCGGCTCAAGCCTTGTGCCGCATGACCCGGCGTGGTCTCGCAACTCTCCGAAGGCATATATTCTCCGGGGGCCGCGAAAATCTCTGTTAAATGCATAAAATAAAATTTGGCATGGAGAAAGCATGAAACCTGCGACGGGCTGGGAACACACCTTCGCTTTATGCTGAGGCCTCCCGAAAATTCCCCAGTCAGTTCCCGTGTGCGGCAATCTGGAAAGAGAGACAGTTAGCGCTTGAGCGCTTTTCGGGGAAGGTTCCGTCTCAAGTACTCTGTGATTCTTTCCTCGTTCCCTCTCAGGCTGGAGAATGCCTTTTCCACAACATCAGTGAAACGAGCAACTGGTTTCGGGGGAATCTTCTCTTGTTCTTCATAGATACCGAGGGATCGGAAGGAAAGTTTCCACTTCTCGAATGTCAGCAAATTGATAGTGGCGAGACTCGCCTTTTCCTCATTAGGTAACCCGTAGATGAAGAGCGGACGCTTCATGCCATTGATACGGAAATCGACAGTGTAGTTCCCACTGGGATCATGCTGCTCGTCCCTCCAGTCGAATTCGAGTCTTGTTTCATCAACTGTTTTTTGCAGGAACGTTCGTAGGTCCTCCATGAAGGTTGAACGAACTATTTCACGCGACAGGAACGAAATATCCGTGACCTTCGTTAGTGCTTGGATGAGATTGAAAAGCGCGTCTCCGAATCTATCTTCTTTCACTGGAATGATGAGTTCGCCATCCCTGTTTTCCACGGAAAAAGTCGCTATCGAACTGTCTATGATCTCTCTCCGTTTGCCTCCGGGTTTAGTCGCATCTTCCTCATCGAGCCAGTATGAGAGGTGCATGATCGTGCTGGCTTCATCGCTTAAAAGCCAGCCGTCGCCATCTCGTTTGAGGGTAATAACGAAATGATCCCCATCATCAAACCGGAACGGATTTACGATCAGAAAACGGTTTTCTCCCTCTTGCTCCAAGTCAATCTGCTCGCAGACTCGGCTCCTAAACTCGTCTCTGAGTAGTGCTATGTTCATTCGACCTTTCCAGTGAAGATAGGTGAATCCTGCATGGGAGAACGAAATCCACAGTCTGCCAACAGACACTCGACAGCGCCATCAATATCGAAATACCGCCTATCTATGACGGCGAAGTGATCTTCTTTCGTGCCACTGATCCTTTGGTAGCGCTCAGTCGCTTTGTGAATGTGAAAGTCTCGGAATCGCTCATTCTCAATCATATTCGTGTGGTAATGCGATTTGCCGTTGTAACGACGCAAGCGAAAGATAGTGTTCACTCCCGGCAGCTTGTAGCCAAGGATCGCCGAGAAGTCAAAGGTGTTAAGCAGCGATTCTCTAACTGCGATTACCAAAGAATGGCCCGACTCGCTCAAAATGTCGTAATCCCTTCGCCTGTGGCGATTCTTTTCGATCAGCCTTGTGAACGGACGAAGGCCGGAGGGTATGGGCTTCGGCTCTTCGATCAATGCAGCGATCTCTTCGTCCGTCAGGATGACCATTGAGTTCTAGCGTTATTCAGTTAGTAGCGGTCTGCTGTGGTCTTTCATGGCGCAGCGGGATTATAGCGCAAGGAGTACGGCCCAAGCATTTCGCGGATCATGTCAGACTTCGACTGGGGCTACATGCAGGGCAAGTTTTCAGCACTTCGGTGGGTGTTAGGTTCCGAGTGGGATTGGCTCGACACATGAGTCGCTGACCATTGGATGTGCTGAGTCCCAGATTTGTCGGCTCAAAAAGGGACGGCTCATTGCCCTTTCTGCAACCCTATCAAAGCTGGCTAGGCTGAGGGGCTGTGACAGGCGTGTCAGACTCAAATTTTCCCGTTTCTCGCCAGTTCACAGTAGCTTCGAATACGTCATTGGTAAAGTACCAACCCGTCATTCCAACCTTTGTCCCCAGCAGGGCGCGTAGCGACTTCCGCATTCGCTCTCCTATATTTGTCATACCAGTTTTGAGGGCGAGGTTAACAGCTTTCATCCCCTCATACGCCATGAGATCGGCAGACTGAAGAGCAATCGCGTCCTGCCAGCAGAGAGGGGTCACACCGACGAGCATGTCTCGATAACGGAAATCAGGCGCTCTTAGTGCAGTGTAGGCATTCTGTGCCGCGTCATGGAATGGCCCGTCCTCATAGAAAATTGAAAATCGCTCCCTCGGCCAATGGATGGCCATCAGTTCTCCGATATGAAGAGCGCAATTCATCATGCATAGTCTGTACACGTTTTTCTCGGCGCGTTTTCGGTCGGCGTAAGCTCTTTGCCATCCGCTCATAGATGCACCGACGACGATTCCAGCAAGTGGGTGTCTTCGCTTCTTGCCCAAAATCTCGATCAACTTTTTTGCAAATCTGAGTTGTCTCCCATTATCCCAACCCTTAGAGCGATCAAACTCACCGACTAGGCTTGAGCAATCCGCAGCATGAAATCTTGTGATCGGGGGAAACCCCCGCTTAACCGATATTCTTTGTTCATGCTCGATTCTGCCTTGCCACTCACCTTCTATAGGCCCCCAGCCGTCGTCAGAGCAAAGCCATCCGCCAATCACAAAGGCGTTGCTGTTCTTGCTCTCGTCTAGATAGGCGCTAAACACCGCAAACATCCCCCAGCTTTTCGTCGGCCCTACGCCGCCTTCTTCTGCCCCGCCCTCAACTTCGCCCACCGTGCCCTCTGCGCCGCCGCGATCTTCCTGCGGGCTGATGCTGACATGGTGCGCCGGGGTTTCGACGCTTGACCTCTCGCCTTTGCCCATCGTGCCTTCTGCGCCAAACTGATTCGCTTACGAGCCGAGGCTGACAGGGTACGACGCCCGTTGGAGTTAGGGCTTCCCAGAGCCGCGAGAGCGGCAGTGAAGCGTTGGACTTCCTGCCGTGCTCGTTCTAGTTCCTTTTTCAGATGCTGGACTACTCCAGACATGGTTCCCATTTTTGGTGTTCCCCCTCGGCTAGGGATTGTAACTGATCTGTTTCCGGAGCGGCTCGTGGAGGTGGAGCGTATCATGGCATCCGGACATTGCGGCACGGAGCACCAAAATGATCTTGGACGAATTTCGTCAATCCCTCACCGCGACCCAGCCGCCAACCGGACTCACATTCGCCCTCGCTGGTCTATGGTGGGATGCCAAGGGGGATTGGACGCGAGCACACGAGTCCGCTCAGCAAGACGAAGGGCCCGAAGGTTCGTGGGTGCACGCCTACCTGCATCGCAAGGAAGGCGATGAGGACAACGCAGCGTACTGGTACAGCCGAGCAGGCAAGCCCTTGTGCCGAGAGCCACTCGATGCGGAATGGCTCAGCATCGTGAAGGGATTGCTGGGATAAATCACCCCCCGCTTCGGCGATTGCGAGGGTTATTCGTTCACTTTGTTTCATCAAAAAATCTCCAACGATGCTGTTGCGCTGCGGCGGCCTTTGAGCCATCCGCAGACGCGCGGGTCATGCCTGTTCATCGAGCTGTTTAAGCGACGTGCCATTCTCAGTTCTCCATGCGGTGAGTCCGTTTGCGCTCCCGCCGTGGATAACTGCGGCAGCCGCTGAAGGGCTGGAGAACTCCACATCTTTGGTGAAGACCAACAAGCCGTCCTTGTTGATAAGCGTCCCATCAGCGATAAGTTGTTTACGCTGGGCTACGACGTAGGGATAGCGCTCGGCTTTTGGGCGTTCCTCCAAGACCGCACTGGAGCCCTGATATACGACGAAGCCGGTCGCGGTACGCTGCCCTCGCGCCTCAGCGTTTTTTATGCGGCAGTAGAGCACACCGCCGGGCAGACCTTTCGTAGCGTGTTGAGCGATTGGAGCGAGAATATCTGAGCCGAGAACGGGAAGGAGTTGTCGAATGTGTTCCAAAAATACTTCCATGTCCTCGCGGTCTGATTCGGGAAGCTTTGAGCCCGAAGACTGATTCTGGTCAAGTGTGAACCTGTTGATCTGCGCGGCTTCAGCTAGAAGCCGATTCTCTAGATATCTCACATGGGCCTTCGTCAGGTTCTCGTCCTTGCTCATAAAGACGATGGCGGATACCCAGAACTCCTTTGTTTTATGCTGCTTCAGCCGCTCGCGAATAATCTCCGCTTCGCCAATGTAAGCACGGCGGGCGTTAGTTTGAGGGTCGTTGCCAATTAAAATGTAGATTCCAGCCTTTTCGAGTTCCTCGCGAGCCAGTAGCTCGTCCAGTTCAGTCCGAGGAGCGGCAATAGCCTTCCCGGTCCAATTGGAAATCTCGGCTGTCCGTAGACTCTTCGCATCTCCGCGTGGAAGAAAGAGTTTGATAGTTGCCGATGTCATATACGTCACTACAGGACTAACAACTAATTTGTTCAGGCCGTCAACGGACTGCGAACGTCCGACACTCCGCTGCTGAAGAATGGAAAACTTGCTTTCACGTTGGGAGAGACTCGCCGAACATGATACTACGCAGCGTGACCCGTTGCGGAACATCATGCCCATGATCGGCGTATCGCCGCCGCAACGGTGAGACGGTGGCGCAAGAAAGGGCTGCTCTAAAATCAGAGCGAGCAGCCATGGTGCGCCAGCGGCCATTGCTTGGTGCCCAAAGACAGATCGGGGCTGGGGTGCCTCAGCATTCAACAAGAATTGCTGGCGCACAGTTGAGGGAGTCCCCCATCATCCCCCTGGACGCAGGCAAAGCGGAAAAGAAGAGCGGAGCCGTCACCTCGTCGGCAAAGAAGGGTTCGGGATGAGGGTTCCGGCGACCATCAGCGCCATCGCCGATGCGATCCGGTGGGCTCAAGAGATCATGGAGGAAATTGATCGGCGGTGGCCGCTAAAATAACAGCATGAGAGTTCTGGAGAGGAAGAAGCCGGTAATCGTCTCCACAACTGTGACCGTCCCGGCGACCTCTGAGGTTTGGGGCTTATCAGTAGCAGCAACCACCGTGAATCTGCCGGGGACTCCGAACCCGACGCCAGCGTCTTCACCTGCCCAACCTGCCGTCGCAAAAATAACGCCAAGCCCGGTGATTCGATATGCAGCGGCACTGCTAACAGGGCAAGAAGACGTGCTTGCATCCATAGCCCCTTGTTTTGACAGCGACGGCGCGAGAATCAAGAGACAAAGGTTCAAGGAAGAGGAAGACAGTTGGGTTTTGGAGTCGTCAGAATTTGCAGTCTGCACGACGGGGAATGAAGTTCTCGCCGTGGCTGATGACATCGTCTCTCGCATTCACCAAATCCTAGCCCTCTACTGTAACTACACGCCCCTACTTTCGGTCGATTGCATTTGCTGGATTAACGCGAAGGGCGAATCACTACGTACTCTTCGGGATTCCTTCGACGTCACCGTGGCTTCGTCTAAAGGCCTCGCAGAACTCAAAAGTCCGAGCGGCACGCAGCCACTAGGGTCTGCAGTTTTTGAAGCCATGACCCGCGACGTGAAAGTTAATGAAGCGCTAGCTCTTCACGGTGAAAGCGGACTCAGTTGGTCGCAAGTCTACGACATCTTAGACCTCGTTGGCGGGGTAAAAGGTGTCGTCAATGTGGGATACGCGACTAAAAAACAGGCGAGCGCCGTCCGACAAACGGCGAACCATTACAGACATCAGGGACTAAAAAAGAAACCTGCGCTGCCTGCGAATCCACCCACAGTAGACCAAGCGAATGAGTTCGCTCGCGGTCTCCTGAAGCGCTGGATTTCATCACGTCTCTCGACCGTACCCTCCACGGCAAATCCAAGATCGTGTGCTTGACTCGACCTCTTCAAGGGTGGAGCAAATTTGAGGGCACGAGACCTTAAAATGACCTTGGATGATTTCCGCAAATCGCTCACCGCAACCGAGCCGCCAGCCGGACTCACGCCCGCGCTCATGGGCCTAAGGTGGGAGGCGAAGGGCGATTGGACTCGTGCGCACGAATCCGCTCAGAGGGACGAAGGCAAGGAGGGCTCGTGGGTGCATGCCTACCTCCATCGCAAGGAAGGCGATCAGGGTAACGCAGCCTATTGGTACGCTCGGGCAGGCAAGCCCGTTTGCCGAGAGCCACTCGATGCGGAATGGATCAGCATCGTGACGGCTTTGCTCGGATAGTGGCTCTTCTGCACTAGCACCCCAATTCTGTTGGGGAGAGACTTACTGCATCACCGATTTTGATAAAAAGGGGGCTGACACTGCGCCACAGTCTTTTCAAGTACTACGACCAGCGGATATGGGCTGAGAAATTCCTCGACGGTGAGATGCTGTTCCGTTCCCTCGCATATTTCCGCGATTGTGAAGATGCAGTGCGTGGTGACGAGCACGAAGGCACTTCCAAGTTTCTGCCCGATGGAGGCTTGCAAATTACGAATCAAACGCAGGGCACACAATTCACCCTTGCGGAATATGCGTTTGAATCTACAGTCAAAGCCAACGAGATATTTGTCTTTTGTACAAGTCGCAGGGGTAGTGCCGATCTTGCTAAAGAGTTCAACGCCGTTGTCGCGGTGGAGATCACGAGAATGCCCGCGTTTTGCGACCGAATCCGAGCAGCATTGCCGCCGACAGCTACATTCAGGGCAAGGCGCGTTGACTACTACCCGCAGTCTCAAGGGGGGAATCCACGTTGGGCACTTCCCGATGATATTGCGACTTCAAAGCTGGAAAAGTGGGCGTATCAGGAAGAAACTCGGTTCATATTCTCGCTAACGGACGCCCTCACGTTCGAGAACGTAAAGTGTCAACTGTCGCGCCGTAAAACTCGGACTCCGGCTAAGCCTGAGGAACATCTCTCCCATCTGCTAGAGGTTGGCAGTCTCCACGACATCTGCCGCCTGCGGGAGTTTTCGAAATAGGTATGCCGAAGCGCATCTCAAAGGCGACTACCCTGCTGAATCGCATAGTCGAGTTCTATCTAAATTCACGTGACTTCAATGGAATCAGGGCGAACGTTCTACTCGGAGACTCAGAGCCTAATACGCTGGAGACCCTGAAGAAGCTGGTGGGCCGAGGTCTTGTAGAAGTGTATTCGAGTGCATACGACAACCCGTACATAAAGCGACTTCCGGCTCTATCAGTTTCCCACAGCTTGGATTCCTCGAATCGGCAAACAGTGAAGCGCACGTTTGCTTGTTTCCCTCCGTAAAGACGATGCGGCGCAGGTTGCCGAGCAGTAAGTATCGCACTAAACCGTTCTCACGATTTCTTGCGCTAGGACACGCTCAACTTGAACCAGTGTTCTTCCAATTAGGTGTGCTAGGTCGCTATCAGTCTGACCCGCGATACATCTTCCGATTCGACGGTCTGGATGGGCATATTTCCGTGAAGACGGCTGACTACAAAGGACGTGCAATGCCTGACGCGGACAAGGTCGGTCTCGAAACTTTCGGACCGTAGATCATTTTCTTCCTGGGTTGGGTATTGACCGGGCTACTTCCGGCAACAGTGCTCATCTAACAGTTACCTATTATTATTATCCGCAGTCCGGTTGCAGTGATAGCACCTGCCAGCTCTATGTGGGATTTACCACCTCCACGGACGGCGGTAATACCTGGACAGCCGGACAACAACTAGCTGGCCCGATGCAGCTGAGTTGGCTGCCGGATTCGCAGAATGGATTGATGGTTGCCGATTACCTTGGAACCGCCTACTCCAAAGGCAACCCGTTCGGCGTTTTTGCCGTGGCCAATGCGCCGTCCGGTGGCAACCTGCATGAGGCGATGTATACAACCCAGAATCCTTTGTCGGTTCCGGACAACACTCCGCGTTTCAGCTCAAAAGGCGAAGAACCGCTGCCTGATGCCAAGGGCACCTTTGTCCGGAAGTATTACGACGATGACGGCAAGTACCCGATTCCACCCGAAAAGATCCACAAGCCAAACTAGTCCAATTTCAGCGTCTTCCCGACCGCCGGGCCGTAGTTGGCCGGCGGTCTTTTATTTCTGGCCTCGACCGTGACCCCGATGTCTCGCCAAAACGTTGCGCACCCGCAAAATGAATGGTTTAAAGGATCAATTCAGAGTTTCCATAGAGCATCTGGTCTTTCCGTAACATAGCTGTAGTCGATTTTGTGGAGGTGCCACACTCTGCGCTGAACAAGAATTGACAGTATTTATGCGGATCGCAGCACGCAGCATTCAGGAATGGCGCAGTAAGTATTTCCACCTGGCGATGCGGCGAGGACGAAAGATCGTCAAGGTAGCGCTGGCCCGCAGATCACTGGCCATTTAGCTGTTCTGGGTGTGGCGCAAGGGATGGGATTACGAGCAGGTGAAAAAGTTCGGTTCGCACGCGGGACAGCCCAGAAATCGCGATGGTGTGCAGTAGAACACCGAGTTATTGATTGGGCGTCCCGCTCCTCTTCACGGAGGAGTTCGAAGTAGTAATCATGATCGCAGTTGTGGACCGAAGAGATGCATGGGTCGGACCGAGTTCCAGACCTGAATATTGATTACGAGCGAGCCTGGGTTGGTAGAGCAAAAGCAACAGCTTCAACGAGAGCGAAATGGCGCTCTTCTACAAGTGCACTGAGCAGTACGCTCAAAAAGTGTTTGACAGGGATCCACATTGTCAGAGACGCCTGATAACGACAGTTATCCCTGTAAGCCTCAGAGCTTTCGCGACTGACGATGTTGCGACCGGCTCGAACAACTTTGAGGTTGAAGTCGGTGAGGCACCTTCAGGCCGGGGCCTTTGGAAGCTGCCCTTGCCCGCCCCTGACCGTCCTTCACTTCAGGCCGAAGGCATACACTTTGCCGTTGTCCGAGCCGACGTAAACCACCCCATTCGCCACTGCGGTCGGAGAATTCACTCCCCCGTTAGTGGTGTAGCTCCACAGCTTCAGGCCCGTCTTGGCTTCTAGTGCATACAGGTTGTCGTCGTTCGAGCCGACATAAACCACCCCATTCGCCACGGCGGGCGAGGAGCCGACGAAGCTGCCGGTGGCGTAGGTCCACAGTAGGGCGCCGGTACTGGCGTTCAGGGCAAACACGAAAGACGAGGAGTAGCCGCCCCCACCGATGTAGACCACCCCATTCGCCACGGCGGGCGAGGAAGAGTCTGCATAGCCGATGCCGTAGCTCCACAGCAGGACGCCAGTGCTGGCGTCCAGCGCGTACAAGGTGCCGCTGAAGTGGGCGATGTAAACCACCCCATTCGCCACGGCGGGCGAGGACATCAGCCAGTCGGTGGTGGCGTAGCTCCACAGGAAGGCGCCGGTGCTGGCATTCAGTGCGTAAACATTTTGGTCGTTCGAGCCGACGTAAACCACCCCGTTCGCCACTGCGGGCGAGGACTCCACAATGCCGCCGGTGGTGTAGCTCCACAGCTTAACGCCCGTATCGGCGTTCAGCGCGTACACCTTGCTGTCACGTGAGCCGATGTAAACCACTCCATTCACCACTGCGGGCGAGGAGTCCACTCCGCCGCCGGTGGTGTAGCTCCACAGCTTAACGCCCGTATGGGCGTTCAGCGCGTATACGTTGTTGTCGAAGGAGCCGATGTAAACCACTCCATTCACCACTGCGGGCGAGGGGTTGTCCAGCAAAAGGTGCCACAGTTACCGAAACTGCCGCTGTAGCTCCACAGCTTGGCGCTGGTTCGGGCATCCAGCGCGTAGAGGTTTCCGTCGAAGGAACTCACATAGACCACTCCATTCACAACGGCGGGCGCGGACCGCACTCCGCCTCGAGTGGTGTGGCTCCACTTCAGCTGGAGGTTTCCAACATTGGCGACGCTAAGCAGCTTTTCACACGGGTTAAGTCGCCGCATGTTGGCCCTGTGGAACTGGCCCCATGGAGTGTAGGCCTTGCACGCCTGCTGCTGTCCCCATGCCGCGGACACGAAGCACGCACAGAGAATCAAAGCCAAGTTACGTATTCTTTTCATAACGCAGCTCCTGAAGATCACTTGCCTGACGGAATATGTTGCCCGCAGGAATTTGGGTCATTCGCCTCAGGGGGAGCTGAGTCCCACGGTAGGAACCGCTCTTCGGGGAAGCGGACACCGCAACAGTACGCCTACGCGGGCGTCATAGCAATGAGATTAGTCAAGCCTAGATGTGCGGCGACAGCGAAGAATTACAAAGGCAGGCCAGATGTAACTGTTGAAAAATCGCCTTATCCCCATCTCTCCGAATCGAGGGCATAAACGCCCAATCCAGTCCAGGCCGCAATTTGCCAAGCGAACTCAAGTGGAAATCGGCTCTTAGCCTCGCCAGCCCAAAAGGGCTTCCCCGCAGCAGCCGCAAGTGAATGATTCCATTGATACGAAATTTTCGAACTTGCTGGTCAGCCCGGTATACCTTTTGAGAGCGCCCTTGCAGCACTGATTTGGACAACCAGATTGTTTTCCGTCATTGCATAAGAGATTCACTTCCGAACGGCAATCACGGTTGCCACATGTCCAAGTTGCCCGTCATGTCTTCATGTGACCAAGGCTGATGGGTGGTAAGGGGGATTTCAACAACAACGTTTTCGAGTCGGCAATTAAGCACAGGGCGAGTCTTCACTCCCGACTTATTTCAAGCCAAGCTCGCCATCGTACTGTTGGATAACCCCGTAGCACTCGCAGGCGGAGTCTTCAAGTTTCTTGCGGTTCACGATCTTCACTGCGCCACGGGTGTACTCGATGAGTTCCTTCCTCTGCAAAACACCAGCTGCCAGGCTCACGGTAGATCTATCTGTCCCTAGCATCGTTGCGAGAAAATCATGAGTGATGGGCAGCGACCCTGAATCCACTCTATCCTGAGTCATTAGCAACCACCGCGCCAGGCGCTGCTCAATATCGTGCAGCCGATTACACGCGGCTGTTTGTGCAACCTGCATACCCCGAATTGCGGCATAGCGGCTCAACATCAATTGAAGGTGTGGAGCGGATTCCAAAGTGTTTTGCAAAGCTCCGACCTTACCCGAAACCCATCCCCCGTGATTTGTACCACCGCCTGAAGCGGGCTCCTGCTCAGGCCAACCGCCGCCAGTGTTCCTGTAAAGCCCTCATTTCCAACTATGCCAGCTTCGGCCGTTCTTCCATCTTTCATTACGACTACAAGAGAAATCAAACCTCGATTCGGGAAATACGCAAATTCCAGCTTTCCACCCGCCTCGTGAAGGACTAGATGGTTTGGCAAGCTGACATATTCGAGATGAGGACGAAGTGAGCTGTAGTCGCTATCGGAGATCGATAGAAGTATTATGTTGCTGACTGGTTTCCCTTCGGTATTCGTCCGCTCGCCAGACTGCACGACTTGGGGGTCTTTGCTTTCCACAAACGAGCCTTAAGACACTAGAATCAAACCGAAAACCTCTCCCAGAATGCGGGAGTAAACTAAGCCCTCGTGGTCTGCGAAACAGGAACTCTGCTTATTCTGCTAGTTCGGAAAATTGTACAGTGTTTGCTGTTTCCCCCAACCATAAGGCTTTCGTAGGGTACCCTACATTGGCTTGACCGCTTAGCGCAAGCATGGCGACTTCAAAGGAGGCCCAGAAATCGGGCGTGCGAACGAACAACAATCTTCTGGGTATGTGCGATGCCCAACAGACCATCAAAATAGGCATGTGATATTACTGCAACGGGGGAAATTAATGCGTCCCCGTGCGGCAGCCAAGAAACTCAGCAAATTCGATACCAAGATATTCCTTTCGACCATCAACGGCGGTAGGAAGATCGAGGCTTTTCCCAAAAAGCAGACGATCTTTGCTCAGGGCGATTCGTCCGATGCTGTTTTTTATATACAGAAAGGAAAGGTAAAACTCACCGTCGTGTCGGAGATCGGGAAGGAAGCCACAATAGGCATTCTGAACGAGGGCGATTTCTTCGGAGAAGGTTGCCTTACAGGGCAGCCTCTCCGCCTGTGCTCCGCAATCGCAATGACCGATTGCTCTGTGATGCGGATCGACAAGAAGTCCATGATGGAAGTGCTGCACCGGGAGCACGCGTTTTCCGATATGTTCGTGGCATATTTGCTGACACGGAACATCCGATACGAAGAGGATTTGGTTGACCAGCTTTTCAATTCCAGCGAAAAGAGGCTGGCTCGGATTCTGCTATTGCTGGCTCATTTCGGCAAGGAAGGCGTGCCCGAGACTGTAATCCCCAAGATCAGTCAGGAGATGCTGGCGGAAATGATCGGTACAACTCGCTCGCGGGTTAGCTTTTTCATGAACAGGTTCAGGAAGTTAGGCTTCATCGACTATGACGGCGGGAGTGGGTTTCAAGTTCACAGTTCACTTCTCAACATCGTTCTCCACGACTAGTTTCTGCGCTGAAGTCCGAAGCTCCTCGTTTCTGTCTGCTCTCTATCACCTCTGCCAAATTAGTCAGGACTGAGCAGTTTGGATCAGCGAGCCGTCCTTTCCAAGCCTATCAGCCCGGGGTGCAAGTAGCGGATTTCCTGCAAGTCGGGCGACGTAGTCGGCTACGCGATCTCACGAAGCACTTGGCAACGGACGGGGAGATTCGGCTTCTGCAAAACCGCTTCCGATTCATCCGACAGGTGAAGAGTAAGTAAAGGGTCAAAACAAGTCTGCCGAAGCGGTTCTTCCACTCCCGCGGCGTGCCCGCGCCCAGCAGTTGGCGCAGAATCAGGATCGTGCAACCGTGGTCGAGGTCACATCCGAAGAGAAGGGATATCGGGATCGCATGTCAGCTGACCTTGTGGAGCCGTGGCCGGAGCTGTTCTTTTGAGATTTGCCAGTCAGCGTACTCTTGCGCTCTCTCGCGAGCCTTTGGGCCGGAGAAAATGGCGACATACACTTGGCCTTCGTTCTCATGATCCCTTCCCTCAACGCGCCAATCACCAACGTAAAGCTCTTCTGCAAAACAGGACCAGTCCATTTGAACCTCCAATAAACTAGTTTTGCCATTAACGATGGCGACGGTTTCCCGGAAACACTGGGGCATCTTCAAATTGTGAGAGAGCGTGAGCGCGTCTTTTCTGGCGTAGAGAGCAAGAAGTGACCCGTGAATTTGCAATCCATGCCTGAAGTCACTGTAATCGATGAGGCCCAACGACCTGAATCTATTCATGAAGAAGCTAATCCGCGACCGCGTAGTACCCACCATTTGTGCCAGAGTCTTCTGATCTAGCTTGGGAACGACAGAGTCAGATGCGTTTTTCTTGGCGAGCAGCAGAAGAATCCG
The DNA here is from genome assembly GCA_963807655.1 of uncultured Acidobacteriaceae bacterium. Taxonomy (GTDB): domain Bacteria; phylum Acidobacteriota; class Terriglobia; order Terriglobales; family Acidobacteriaceae; genus Sulfotelmatobacter. The sequence continues at coordinate 32,319 of CAWEDF010000057.1, forward strand.
TGCGAGTCTTTTCTCACTAGAGTTGCAATGTTGGTCAAGCAAATCCTCTTGGTATCGGATGTTCTGCACCAATAAATATGCAACGAACAGGTCTGACAAGGTCTGTTCCCGATGAAGTGAGAGCATCATTGCCTTCTTTTCAATCCGCAGAAGGTCACAATCTGTCATTGCGCTTGCAGATGCTATGCGGAGCGGCTGGCCTGCAAGGCAATCTTCACCGACAAAATCCTTGTCGCTTAGTATGCCAAGTGTTGCTTCCTTGCCAGCTCTGGATTTGGCGCTGAGTCTTACCTTACCTTTTTGGATTACAAACACTGCGTCCGTCGCATCGCCCTGAGCGAAGATAATCTGTTTCTTCCGAAAGGACACAATTTGCCTGCCATCACCGATGGTGGAAAGGAAGATTTTGGGGTCGAAATCACGTCTTGTCTTCGCACTCATATAAATGGCCATTCTGATGCGGGAGACACCGCAAATTTCATTATGCCGCTAGATGATGGTTCATCGCTGTTCAATTCTGCTCAAAATCGCAGAAAAAACTCGCCGTCAATGCGGCCATCGAAATCGAATTACCGATGATGAACAGGCGAAGCAAAGCCACGGGGAGTAGTGGAATATCCCCCGTATCCCTTTAATGAATCGCTGCGCACGACTCGCTCGACAAAAGCATCTCTAGAATTTTGTTCCAAAACTGATCACTTGTGATCAGTCGTGCCGTTCCATGAGGGATAACATCGCCCTGGGAGGCATAACAAGGCAATGCGGCCTGCCTTCCAAATTACTGACGTATCAAAAAAGGGGCCATATGAGTGACGAAGCTGAAAACAATCCACAGCAGCAGAAGCCACAGCCGGGCGGATCGGTGAATGCCCCGGATACGAAGACTAACCCTTCACCGGAAAATCAGGGTCAGGGCAACCATCCCCAGGACATCTTCAAGAAAAATCCATCGCAGGGCAGCGACCCTCAGCACCAAGGTCAAGAGAAACCAGAAGATGAGAAGCGCCGAGCTTCCTGAGCATTTTGTGGGACAAACAGCCAACATAAATCGCCCCCGGCTAGATCGTCGGGCCGGGGCATTTCCAATTTGAAGGCACGCACGCCTTAGAGGAGGAATGGTTATGTCAATTCTCGCGTGGATTGTTCTAGGTCTGATCGCTGGATTCATCGGAAGCAAGATCGTGAACAAGTCGGGGGAGGGTGTGATCCTTGACATTCTTTTGGGAATTGTTGGGGCAGTCCTGGGCGGGTGGCTGTTTAGTCGGTTTGGTGCGGCAGGCGTGACCGGACTGAACCTGTATAGCTTGTTGGTCGCCGTGGTCGGCTCAGTGCTGTTTTTGGTTATCTATCATGCGATCCGGCGAGTCTGAGGCTGATTGCGGTCTCCCGGAATCATGGAGAGCAATAAGCAACACTTTAGTTGGATAGGAGGAGACTACAGTGGCGACTTGCGTGATTTCCGCGACAGCCAGCAATCCGAAACCAGCCAAAGAAGTCACCAAACGGGATGAATCTGAGAGCAGCCTGGTTGAGCGCGCACAGCGTGGCGATGAGCAAGCCTTTGCCGCGCTCTTCCGGCTTCACAAGAAGCGCGTGTATTCCGTGTGTCTGCTGATGACCAAGGACATTGCCGAGGCAGAAGACCTGACACAAGAAGTTTTCTTGCAGGTGTTTCACAGCGTCGGCTCATTTCGATGCGACTCTGCATTCTCCACCTGGCTGCACCGGATTGCGGTCAACACCGTGCTGATGAATCTGCGCCGCCGCAAAACCCCGCCAGTATCTCTCGACGAGCCCGTTTCGTCAGAGTCACCCTCTTTACGTCGCGATATCGGAAGAACGGACCTTCGGCTCAGTGGCGCGGTCGACCGGATTGCGTTACGCCGCGCCATGCACGAACTACCCGCGGGATGCCGAAGGATTTTCGCCTTGCACGAGTTTGAAGGATACCAGCATCGGGAAATCGCCAAGATGTTGGACTGCTCAGTCGGCAATTCAAAATCGCAGCTGCACAAAGCAAGGATGAAGATGCGCGGGTTGCTGTTTCCGAAGTGGAGAGTCCTACGGCGGCGACCTGCAAATCGTGCGGCCGGAACCCCATCTTCAGACAACAGCAGTGATCTTCCTCAGCTCTCACTGTCGTATGGCGGGGTAAGCAAGTAAAGACACTCGAGATCACGTCCTTCCCGAAAGCATCTTCCCTGATTGCGGCCTGCTATTTGTTTCTCCAATTCGGCGGCTCTTGTAATGAGAGTTGCTGGGTGCTCGATCAAATTGACTGCGGTATCTCGCAGTTTCTCGGCTTCGAGGCAAATCTGTTCGGAGGTCGGCTATTGTTTAACCGGGCTGCCGCCGCATTCGCCTTGGCTTATTCGATGGAAGTGTGTTCGTACTGCGGCGTTCCCACAGTTTCCCACAAGACGGCGGCCACGCGCTACCCCTGTGGATATTCAAACTGACCCACTACCGCGGGGTAGTGTATGGCGACGGCAAAGTGCTGCACCCCCCTTTCCTGAACGTGGTTCTGCGTACTGAAAATGGGCGCGGGAGTGGCAACGTAGGGAGGTCTTGATATAGCCGGAAGGAAGCTTGCTAAAACCGCACAGCACCCGATAGGCTGGGTCAACGTTTGTCGGGAGCGGTCTGGTTCCTGCGGAGTTTGGTGTCAGGCCGCAAAGGAGCGTTCTTATGAAACTGACGCTAGCAACGCGAACGAAGGATGGAATCCTGGTGGTGGATTGCTGTGGGCGGATTGTGTTTGGCGAGGAGTCTTCGGTGTTGTGGAGTACGGTCAAGGATGCCTTATCGGAGAACAATCGCATTGTGCTCAATCTGAGCGAGGTGAACTACATGGATTCCGGCGGTCTGGACGCGCTCGTGGAGCTGCGCACGAGCGCGCAAAACACGGGTAGCGCGATCAAATTGACGAGCTTGACCAAGCACGTGAGTGATTTGCTGCAGGTCACCAAGTTGATCACGGTCTTCGACGTATACAACTCCGAGGCGGAAGCCATCGAATCCTTCCGCAAGGCGGCTCAGCGACTGCCCTGCGCGAAGGCTAGAAGAGCAAGAGTTCAAAAATGCTGCGGGAGCGGAAGCTACGCTGCCGCCGATTTGCGCATGGTTTTCATGTAGCTGTCCATCGACTGTGTCAACTGTGCATCGACCTCGTCCGCAATCGTCATGACATCGGGTAGCAGCAAACTGAAATCCAGAAAGCCCAGATTGCTCTGCAACGTTCCGAACAGAGTGACTTGCAGTATTCGTGATTCGTGTACCAGCATGGCGGGAGTGTAGCCCTGCGAATGTCGCAGTTTGCCATGCGCAACAGCGGCCTTGGAAAAGGCGGCGTCACTGTCCTTCGTGGTGGCGTTGGGCTTTCTCAGGCGGACAATCAAGTCTTCAACCAGCTTGGGAAGATGTCCAGTACGCGCTCGGTCGCTAAGCCGAACGTGGCTGAGTTCATTGCTCTGTTTTACCCGCTCTAACCACTCTTGGACGACAACGGTCATGCAGCGTTGCAATATCGCCCCCACTCGTTCCTTTTCCAACCGGGGTGCAGGTTTGCGAGTAAGCATCTTTTCGCGGATGAGTTCGGCGAGTCTTCCAACCTCGAATGGTTTCACGATGATTTCGTCTGCTTCCAGAAGGATAGCGGACATGGCGCTCTGCACGTCGGGGTAGCCGCTGACCAACAGCGTAAGTGCATCCGGTTGGGAGTGGCGCATCGCGGTAACCACGGTAAAACCATCACCAGGATTCGGCATGTGCAGGTCGGTGATAAGCACGTCGAATCTCTGTGTAGTGATGAGTCTGAGAGCTTCTGTCACACTCGCGACAGCGACTACGCCAAATCCCTTCGATTCAAGGGTCGCCGTCATCATTTCGCGAACGGCATCATCGTCATCCACAAGCAGGACTTTGTGGGCAGCACGGGGTTCGGTCGGAGTCATACAGCACCGCCTCTCGTCACGAACTAATGGCAGTGTTACCGGGTTTATGTTTCAAGAGTGTATAAAAGTGAACAGGTATTGAAAACGTTAACAGGTACTCTATCCCGGTCTCAAAGCTCGAAACGCGGTCATGGGTTCAGGGGCGGAAAACGCCGACGTTTGACCCTCATGACGGGCCGCTTCGCTGTTTTCAGACGTGCACGTTTCAGGCCGGAACCCACACGGGTTTGGCCTTTGGTTGCTTTAGTAACGCTTAGAAATGTCACCGCTCCGACCCTGAGAGCCAGCAGGCTCCAGAGGCCCAAAAGAGTATGATGGTCTTGTAGGTAGAGAAGTTGAAATATGCAATGGCAGCCAGTAGTTCTACGCTCATTCCTCCTCGTCATCATATCGCTATCCTAATGGCTGCTGCGGGCCGTTTTCTAGTGTGCCGAGAATGCCATCTGAGCCTTGAATTTCCCTCTGGTGCGCATTACGACACTCTTGCGAAGAGGTTCGAATCTCGTTCGTGCAGTATCCCAATCCCCTCTTCGATGACGTGCCGAGAGTCGCCTGCTCCAACCAGCCCACTACCGCGAGGTGGAACGGATTGACTTTCGACACCAAGGGTGAAATCATCATTTCGTCGGGCGGAATAGCAGCTTTGCCCGCACGCTTGACGCTGTTCTCGCCCTTCTCGCGCATTTATTCTTCTTTCATCATAGGAAGTTGCCTTCCGCTCTTTCGGAACCCTTAAGAGGGGGTCAATCATGCCACTCGTGGCGGCGTCCAAGAAACTCAGCAAGTTCGATCCCAAGACATTCCTTTCAACCATCAACGGCGGCGGCAGAAAGATCGAAGATTTTTCCAAGAAGCAGACGGTCTTTGCTCAGGGCGACTCGTCCGATGCTGTCTTTTATATAAAGGAAGGAAAGGTAAAACTCACCGTTGTGTCGAAGGCCGGGAAGGAAGCCACAATAGGCATCCTGAACAAGGGCGATTTCTTCGGAGAAGGTTGCCTTACAGGGCAGCCTCTCCGCTTGTGCTCCGCAACCGCAATGACCGACTGCTCCGTGATGAAAATCGACAAGAAGTCCATGGTGCAAGTGCTTCACGAGGAACACACCTTTTCCGATATGTTCGTGGCATATTTGCTAACACGGAACATCCGATACGAAGAAGATTTGGTTGACCAGCTTTTCAATTCCAGTGAGAAAAGACTGGCGCGGATTCTGCTATTGCTGGCTCAATTCGGCAAGGAAGGTAAGCCCGAGATTCTGATTCCCAAGATGAGTCAAGAGACCCTCGCAGAGATGATCGGCACAACCCGTTCTCGGGTCAGTTTTTTCATGAACAGGTTCAGGAAATTGGGGTTCATTGATTATCAGGCTGGCGATGAATTACAGGTTCACAGTTCACTTCTCAACATCGTTCTCCACGACTAGTTTCTGCGCCGAAACCCGAAGCTCCTCGTTTCCGTCTGCTCTCTATCACCTCTGCCAAATTAGTCAGGACTGAGCAGTTTGGATCAGCGAGCCGTCCTTCCCAAGCCTATGCTCTGTGTAGCGAGAAGCTGAACAGGGGCAGCAAAGCCGATGAGGAAAGAGGACATGGATTATGAGCCGTAACGGGAAATTGATACCCAGACTGCGCAAAGCTCCGCAACCTCCTCTATCACATGCTGGAGCGCCCCCGGACTCAGATCGTGCCAGGAAGCCACCGCTCACCCAGCCCTCTGCTCCCGACCCGGAACTGAATCCCGGTGATCGCGTCGAGGGTTTGGGCAACTTCGGAAAGCCGACTGGAGAATTCGGCACAGTCGAACGAACGAACGATGACGATGCGATTGTAAAGTGGGACGGTGACGGTCGTATGCGAATGCACCAACCATGGCTTAAGAAAGTTAGCAATAAGGTTCATGCACTTGCCAAACCAGCCAGTGCATAGTTCCACAGTCTTAAGCCAAGGACAGGCGATATTTGAGGCGGCGATAATTTGCATCCAACAGTGTCGGAGAAGCTGAAATTATGAACGAAATTATGAACGATAAAATCGCTCAGGAGATACTCCACGAGTTGTTTCCCGCCTTTGAGGCTTTAGAGACTCAGAGCGCAGCCCTTTTGCAACTGTTGAAGGACAAGGGAATAGCCAATGAGGAAGGACTGGCTGCCCATTTCGAGCAGGCGGGAAAAGCGAGCAGCGTCAGATGGCTTGCCGTTCGGGTAAGGATCGATTACCTACTCTCGTCCGCCATGAAGACCGCTGAACAGGATGTTAAGAAAGAGTCGCCGAAGACCACGGAAAACCCTATAGCAGAAACATCTCGGGAAAGGGAAACTCACGAAGATACTCTCGACATACCAAAGACTGCTGCCAGCAGCAAGCCCGTCGCAGACGACACTGGTGCGGGTGCGAAAAACGACCAAAACCAAGCGGCAGAAAATGCAGCCTGAGAACCCGGTCGGTACTGATCTATTGCAAAAACACTACAACCATACAAACGAAAGCGCCCCAGACTCGATTGAGTCACGGGACGCTCGTTCGAACAGTCCCCCTGTAGAACTGCTCAACCCCACCTTACGAATTGACCTGCATCTGCGCAATGACCCGTTCGTAATGCCACCCCAGTTACCTTTATGCCGGTTCGGAATTCGATTGCAGATCAATAGAAGCCTGCGTCTCAGGCGAACAGACATAGCGAAGTGGCTTGACGAACTGGCAGAGAACGAACGCAAAGCAGATCGGCTCCGCAGTAGAACCGTCAGGAGAAGAGCCTAGGACCTATCTTATAAATACCTGCTCTTCTGAGTGGTCAAAATTGCACAGATTAAGGTGCACCGGGGAAGTAGTATTGCCTTGGAAACGTGGTTCGCTGTGGGGTGCTGTATGGACACAAATACAAGACAAATTGCGCTATCCCTGCTCGAAAGCCTCAGGGAAGACCTGGCTTATGCGCGTTTGAACAATGGGAGTCGCGTTCTTGACGTAGCCGACCTTCGCCAGTACATCTATGAACGGATGGGCCGGATAAGGACAGCCGGTCTCGTAATGGATGGACTGTACAATGGCCATGGGCAAAACATCCTCGAGAGTAATGGTCACAATGGGAAAGCTCATTTAGACAAGAACTGGCACGAGCGAGAACAAAACTGAGTCAGCCCATTTATGAGATGAGTTGAAGCCTTGCGGCTATGGTTACATTCACCCCCCCATGGTTTAAATCTCCCTCGCCTCCGGGTACGTATGCTTCAACTCCCGAATCATGTTTTTCGCACTCTCGATTCTGACCTCCAAGTCGCCCCCATTTAAAATGACATTGAGTGCCAGCGCCATCTTTTGCGCTAGGGCGAATTCTTGCCGTCTGTGGTCCGAGGTGTCCGGTCCTTCCAGCAAACTGATTGCAAGGTTTATTCCATACATTTTTTCCTCCAGTTCTTCCTAAATTCGACCTCATGTCAGTCTCGTGGTTATAAAGGGTTGTACACCGAAAATTCAGTAAGCCCGAGCTGTGCAGCGATCTCGGGGTAGCGTGCGTAAAGACGCCAATAGTTTTTCCGTGCCTGAGAAGGCTTGCATTTGGGGTCGAGTATTGGACACCGGGCGATCATCGACCAATTTTTCAATTTCTGTGCGATCAGGATGTTTCGAATTTGTGGACGTGCGTGCATTCTTACTAATGTTCCTCCCAAAAAGCTTTTGAACGCCCGCTTGACCCGCAAAGTCAGGGAGCGATTTCCCCAGTGTTAATGCAATTTCTTCATTGTTGGCGAGTCAAAAGAGCCACAAGCATTGCTTCGGAGTCTACCTCTATTTAATGGGTTTGAAAGTTCGGTAATTGTCCTTCGACGGTTCTTCAAAGCACCGGTGGGAAGACGATTGGTCTTCAACACAATTTATTTCGACTATCGAATGCTTAGGTATAGCCGCCGTTCAAGACATCGAACGGTGCTGGCTCGGCGAATCAGAGACCGGCAAGCAGCAAGTACGCAGACTGAGCAGGGCAACCGAAAGCCTACCCCAAATCACATTTAAGAGACGAGTATGAGTGGAATCAAAGAGTACTTAGAAGAAATGCAGGAGAAGTTAGACAACGAAGCCCTTTGGGAGTTCCCAACCGAAGCTGATTATTGTTCAACCACAACCGACACAGAGGTGGAGAATCCAGTCAAACAAGATGACAAACTCTCCTCCGAACCTGATATCACGAAAGAACCTCCAACAAAGTCAGGTGAATAAACAAACATGCGGGCGGCGAAGTAAAGCCGCCTGTGCTGACCCAGCCCACAAGAGAATAAAAATGTCGGCGCTCTCAACCCCAGTGTTGCGCGGAGACAACGATTCGAATCTCGACGTTCCAGTCAGTCACCCAACATCACCAACAAGCTTAAATCACTAAAATACAACACTGCCAATTCCCAGAATTGTTCCAGTTCGGATGGCTAAGAAGCGGGAACATTCAAGAATGGCGGCATTTATCGCGGTAACGTTTTGCAGCCGCCCTGAGTCGCACTGTATCGTGTGCCGGGAGAAGAGCAGTCCAAGGTTGTGCAGTCCAGATATATCTTGAACTCCTGAACTCCTCTCGAAGATCGGGAAGCGGTATCCTTAGATTTTAATGAATATATATATATTTAAAGGACTTACACGGTTCAAGCATTTTTTGGACTGCTGTCCAAGCACAGGAATTCAGGAGTTCAACGATTTACCTTGAACCGCTATTTTGACGATTTTGCCACAGGAGTTCAGCAGTTCAGGAGTTCAGGCGACTTGTACAGCGCCTCAACATCTGGGAGCAACTGCTCGGTCTTCGGTTCCGGGAACTTATCGAAACCCGGCAGCGACATCCACCAAGAACCTCTCCCCGATTTCCGCAGGTCATGGTGCTGACCGCCAAGTGCTTTCAGCGCCCGCTTCACGGTGGAGTCGCTGATTCCTTCAGCTTTCGCCTTGTCGTAAACTTCCGGGCTTCGCATCGGTCCATTTTCGAGCAGCGTCCTCAGTAGACCCTTCGCTGCTTCCAATTGCCTGTCCACTGGATTCTTCGTCGCCTCGCGCTGCTTCTCCATGATGTCGTTGGCTGTATCTTTCGTTTCCTCCAACCACTCGATGCACGACATTGAAGTTTTCTCACCCGACGGCAGGTCGATTTCCTTTTCTACTATCCTGTACTTCATGCCAGACGTGGACTTCGATAGGTTGCCTTTCACGTGACCCATGACGCGTTCATCGGGATTGTCGGGGTTCTTGGAGAAGCTCCACGCCGCACGCGCCACGCCGATGACGGAGCTACCACCGAGAATTTTGGAAATGGAATCCGCATCCGACCTTTTATTGTGGTGAATGATTGCTACGAACGCTGCCGCTGTTTTCTCGCACGCCTTATTGATGCGCTCCATCACCGGGCGTATTTCCTTATCCTTGTTGGGATCGGCATTGCCGAAAAAGGCGCTGATCGGATCGAACGCCACCAGAGCAACATCAGGGTGTGCTTTCAATGAGTCTTTAAGTAGCGTCAGATTGCTATCCAGTTGAAACGATGTGTAACTTGTACTTTTCCCCTCCTTCACTTCCATTTTGACGCCACGAATAAAATGTACACGGCTCATATCCGCGCCCGCAGCCATAAGTCGGGGTTTGACCGTGCGTGCAATATCATCTTCACTGACCGCGAACAACACATCTTTCTGTCCGGCTGTGTTCTTCACCCCATCTGGCCAATCGCGTCCAGTAGTTGTACGTGCGATGATGTCTATCAACACCGTGGATTTACCGCAACCCGGCTGCCCAGCGAATAGTGTTGCTGATCCGCCGGGAATTTTGCCAAGCCAAAGCCATTCTTGCTTTTCAGCCACAATGTCTGCGGCGCGGATAACCATTAAAGTACTGCTGCCGAGTTCATCATCCTCTTTGTAGAATCCATACAGACCCGAAATGCTTTCATGTTCACGCTTTTCCTCAGCCTGTATTGCTGCTAAAAGTCTATCGCTTAGAGATTCGGCAGGACTGTCAACTATTTGTTCCGCGCCAAAAGTGTCGAGCACATCTTCCATGCTCTCTCCAACAAAGATGCGATGCGGATAAGGCGTGAACCCCGATTCGTTGAGTTTTCTGAGAATGGTGCCGATAGTCACACCTTCGCAGTCCGACGAAAAGCAGTGGTAGCCAAAACTGTCGCCAACGATGAACCCAGTCAGCCCCGAGCCCGTATGCTTGCGTCCGGCGTTTAAGCAGACGTCGGTAACCATAATCTGCATACCGCTGGTCTCGCGTTCACCCTCGATGGTGAAAGCGCCTTGTTTCTCGTACCACTGAAAAAAGTCCTCAGGATCGAATTCCGGCAAAACTTCGGGCATCCCCTCCGGGCTGTAGCTCTTGTCTTTTGGGGCGTCGTCGCCGAGGACGAGTATCTGTTCGAGTGAGACTTCAGTGATCAAATTCTTAGGTTCTAAGAGCCTGTTACGCCGATAGGGACGCTCTTCGGCATTCATACCCTTGCGCGTGGTCGTGCCATAAGCGCGGGTCAGACGGGCTGGGTTAAACACGGCACAATCGATATTTGCCGCTGGACAATTAAATTTCTCAGCAAGGGCTTTGAGGCAATCCACAAGCAAGTGAATGTTGTGGACCGTGTTCAGCATCTGAAGTTTTGGAAGGATATGGAAGCCGTTACCTGAGTCCCCCAACAGCGGTTGGGGCCATTGTTTCTCATCCAAATATTGGATAACTTTCCCAGCTACAACACGGCTCGCGGCTTTTTCTTCTTTGGTAGCAGACTCATGTTCGAATCCCTGTGCGCGGACGGTATCTATGTCAATGAAAAGCCAGCACAAGTCGTCTATGTCCTCGTTGGATGTGAGGTGCTGTGATGGTCCGGTAAGAATTTCTTCAACCTGTGAATCAGTTGGGTTTTTAACCAGCAATCCCCCACCTTGGGAGCAAATCTTGCAATCGCACTTTTGGCGTTGTTTGAGCAAGTTTGGTTTGCAGTGGTTAATAACGTAATAAACCGCCTGTACCCGTTCGTCTTGATCTAGCCTCTGAACGACTTGCGCCATCCGGTCATGGTCGTCAAAGTACAATCCGCGCCACCATCCCTCCTTTAGTTTGACTCGGGTTTCCACAAGGTCGCCAGGACTAAATAGATAGCTCACTCCATTTGCTATCATTTCGCGTTGGTTGCTGGTTTGATCCTCCAGAAGAACACGACTGGCAGCCTCGATGTTCTCGCGGTTAGCGTTGTCTTGAGTTTTGCAAGATGCGTTTTGGTTCATGTTGACCCGTTTGCTTTCTTGACCTGCTGTTGGCAAGGTGTGGCGGACGGGAAACAGGTCAGTGCAAACCGTCCCCACCTTTTATTGCGATTCCGTCGAACCGCCGCCTATTAGAGAATCGCGTAGTCACCAGATTCGAAACGTGTACCGCTAACGAATCCTGTCGCGCCGACGCTCCTCATTACTTAATACTGTGCATCCAAGAATTAACATTCATTCCACTTGATCACTCAGTATTAAGTTCCCGCGCCGTCCTTTTCTCAATCATGGCGATATACTCTTCAACCACGGTCTGGTCGAACTCGGGGTTGCCGCGAAAATTCGACTTGAGCGCGGCGAGGTAGTCAAGCTTGTTGGGCAGAACCATGGTGCCGCCATCACCATCAGACATTTCCCTACGCTCAGAACAAAGAGTCTTCCATGACCAGTATCTGTTGTAGAGGAGCGGAACGCTCATCCCAGCCGTGTGCGGGGCACACCTCGCTTCGGATATGGTTCGATTTTCCATTTCAGGAGGGCGCGATCCTCGGGATTAGCAAACCACACGTAACGATGCTTGCGACTGCGTTCGATTAGCTGGTCCCCCACTCTATCTTTGTTGCGTGGCGTCAGTCCTGTGTACAGCCAGTTGGACGCCTGATATATGACGCCACGGTGCCCCTGTGCTGTGTCGGCATAACTGACAAGGACAATCTGCGGATTGATTTTGCGGAGTTCCTGTAGACACCAGCCGATGAATCGTGACTCGATGCAGTGCTCAGTGACTGAGTCAGCAACCCACAACCGATTCAACTCGTAAACGTGCGACGAACGACGCTTCGGGTTCGCTCTATCGTCCTTGGTTTCACCAACAGGCGATTCAGCCAGCGTTGGACTTGAGTTCTTACCAACGCTCAATGCACCGACAACTTTCCCAGTTGTTGTGTCCGTCATCGTGAACATCCACTTGCATGGAAACTCAGGGTCGGCCATGTAGTGATTTAGCCCGATGAGTGCTCTAGCGTGTTTGACCTGCTTCTTGTCGAACTTGGAGTTCAGCAAAGCGAATTTGTATCTCATTGGGCCCCGCCGATGAAGTCCATTAGCGTTGCCTCAGCCTTACTGATTTCGCGAATGTCGATGACGTTTTCTTGTCGCTCGTCGTTCGCGCCATGCGTAACAATCCACTTCATCGCTTCCAGCACATTTTGTCTGTCGATCTGTCCGCGATGATTCCTGTGGGGCTTCTGCTTGTTGGTAGGGCTTCCGATATTTGGAGCGGACGGCTCGGTTTGATACGGCATTTCGCCACTGGACGTGGCGTGTTCTGCTTGAACTACATCCGCAATAGTCGTCCCATTTGGAACGGGTTTATCCTCGGGTTCTTCACGGACCCCAATGCTCACCTCGTACTCTGCGATCCGACGATACGCTGATGTCTTGGGGATGCCTGCTTCACGGAGCCACTGGTGGAAACCATCACGGTCCCCACGTCCGCCGACTCCGAGACGTTCTTCACGTTCTTCATAAAGCAGACGCCCGATTTCGAGTTGGTCTTTCTGACTGCGTGCCCACAACTCTTTGAGAGTTACGAGTCGTTGTTGAGATGAAGTCGAGATTTCAGCGGCGCTCATGCTGCACCATGCTGTTTGTTAAACTCTTCGGCGTAGTCATCCTTAATAAAGAGAATGCTGCCGTTTGCTAGCTGATCCTTCGGGCGAGTATTTCTCCATTGATCCCCAAGGCGCTTACCCGCGTAATCGGGCAGCGCGACTTCGGACAACGGATTGTTAGGGGTTGACGGTTTGAGCGTTGACGCTGGGGCGGCAGGTGCCGCAGTAGACGTCCTAGACACGGGAGAATTTACAACTGTATTATTACGATTTTCCATAAATCTCCTTTTGATTCAATTGCGGGATAAAACTTGGTGAGAACCACGGAGGTGAGACACAAAGTTTTCGTGAAGCGGCAGGAAACTTTGTGAAGAACCTACCGCCTCATTTTGCAGGGGTGATTTTCATCACCATCCCACTATTGTTAATACTCAGCTTTTGGGAAAACCAGATATTAAATTTGTACTTACAACAAAAAACTAGGTTCTAGGGTTTATGTTTTATGGGTCAGGCAAGGGGTCAAATGGTTTTCACCCTTCAAATGTCGCAGTGGCAACGGGGAAATCACAAAGAGGGTCAGGCTGGGCTGGCAGAGCGAAACGGGAGGGTATGGACAGGCAGGGCAGGCACTTGAAATCTTTTATTGGATAAAAAAGCCGTTTTTGCCCGCCAGAATTTCATGAATTCCGTTTTCATCCCCGAATGTCGGCATGACTTCAGTTGTCTTTCCAAATTTCAAGGCAAATGTCCCCGCACGCAGTATTGGGCGGCGGCACCTTATATAAAGAGGTTGGCTCTTGAAGGTCGCGGTGATTTACCGGGAAACTCACAAACTGGCAAGGCGAACGTGGGAGGTGGGCAGCGCAGCCTCATCATAATAAAGAGGTATGGAGGGAAGACATTGTTCGGGTCACAATAATAATGGTCGGGGCCGCGCCAAAACGGGCAAAGGGAAGAGCTGCCAAACATAAACAATTAACGACAGCGCCCGCTTAAACCTCACCTGCCATCTTGTTTAGTAAGTTGATGCAGGTTTAACCGTAGTCCTGCGATCTCATAACCCCCGGCTCTAACGCTGGGGGTTTTGCTTTGCTACCCAATTGTTCTTATGGCATCCAATACTTAATACAGATTCCGAGTGACAATGCAAGATAATGTCGGAGTTTACAGTATTAAATAAAAGATGTCACAGGAAACAGTGAACCATCGGGGAGAACAAATAAATATGACAAATAAAGCAAAACGAAGGGGGGGCAGCAGTGACCCCAGAACCATTTGAAACTGAATCGAAAGTGAAAATAAAATGCCAACTCTGCCCGCGTGTGGCTTACAACGGGAAAGGGGGCTGGTTGGTAGAGAATTCTATCTGGACTTGGGCGGGATGCAATACTTCTGATGCGCTCTGTCAGCGGTGTTTCCAAAAGGCTGTGCTGAAGAAGATTGGTAGAGCAGACGGCAACGGAGAAAATCTTGTGGCAACTCTGGTAGCAGCGGCACAAGCAGGGTTGATCCCCCTAGCAAATGATAGAGCTTGTTTTCATTACATTGAGAATATAGACGTAAAGCAAACTCCGCTGGATGTAATCCTTCTAGTTAAGCTGCGTAGTCGGAAGGTTTATTGCTATGGTCTTTCCGATGGACAAGGGATGTTATGGACTCTGAATCAGACCGCAAACCAGAAAGCCAAGAACAGTAATGACATTTGAACCATTTGTCGATGCCGCTCGAATTGCACAACACTTGGGCTTGAGCCGGAAGTTTGTTCTTGATCTAACGCGCAAGAACAAACTCCCCGCCCACCCCGTAGACCCCACAGCGGATAAGAAAATATGGCGATATAAATTGTCGGGGTTGACGCTGCGATTTCCGCGCATCGAAAGTAGCTGTGCAACTTTGGCCCACAAAACCTCAAGTGATTTGCCCCACTGTCAAAATTAACTTTTGATAATGGTCGAATTTCCTCCTGCGCAGTATTTAATACCGATGGGCTTATGTGGGTTTTCGGATGACCGAATCGACCACACCCTAAATAAGGATAGATTGTTTGGAATCATGCGTCCTCCTTCGAGCCTGAATGCCCAGAGTAGTAGGGATCGAGAGCAATTATCTGATGCGTGGAATTATGGGAAGTCAGTTCAGTGCGGCGAAAGGATGGCAAAAAAGCGTCCCAGTTGGGATGCTCGACAGCTATTACCGAGAGTATTTAGACCTGCTGCAAAGGGATTACCCGCTTAACGAATCGGCAGTCCACTCAAAGCGAACGAAAGCGATAGAAGGCGCGACGAGAAAGCATTCCGAAACTTCGGCCCCACGCTGCCTTAGAACCAAAGACGCCGCTGGCTATTTAGGAATGTCGACATGGGCTCTTCGGCAAGAAGTGAACAAGGGAGAATTGCCCTTCGTTTCTTCCGGTGAGCATACCTCCAGTTGGAGGTTTGATGTACGCGACCTCGATGATTGGATCGACCGCCACAAAATCAGGTTTTAGGTTTACCATAGGCAACTGCCTGACAGAGAGGAAGTAATGAAACGAATGCGCGGAGACGGGAGGGTCTACCTCCCAAAGAACAGTACGATCTTTATGGCGGATTACTCCGTCAATGGACATCGCGTCCGATGCTCAACGGGCTGCCGTAATGAGCGCGAAGCTTATGCTTGGTTGAGGGCGCGACAGGCGGAGATTGCGACGGGCAACTACGCAGGTCAGAATGTCGTGAAAATCATGGTCTCAGAGTTGATCCAAGACATCATCGATCAGCACAGAATTGACGGCAAGAAGTCGATTGTTGATGAGGAGCGTCATTGGAGACTGCACCTGCAACCATTCTTCGGAAATCTGCGTGCCGTGCAGGTCACTACCGATCTGCTTAGGCGCTACGTGAAAGAGAGGAAGTCGCAACTCCGGAAGTGGGGTAAGCCTCCGCAAAACGCCACGATCAATCGGGAACTGTCCCTGCTTCGATCTGCGTTCTATCTCGGGTATGAGGCGACCCCCCCGAAAGTTTATCGGGTGCCAACCTTCCCAATGCTACAAGAGGACAACACGCGAGAGGGTTTCTTGAAGGATGAGGACTATGACAAGCTGGCGGGGGAGGCAGCGAAGGTCGGTCTCTGGGTGCGAGGTCTGATCGCCGTGTACAACGCGTATGGTTGGCGTCGGTCTGAACCCTTAGACGAGCTTCGCGTTCGGCAGGTTGACCTCCTGAACCGGACTATCGACCTAAATCCGGGTGCGACGAAAAACAAAGATGCCCGAGTCATTAAGATGACACTGGAGGTCCACGCAATCATCTCGATGTGCGTCGAGGGCAAGCGACCAGATGACCGCGTGTTTACACGTGAAGACGGCAAGCCCATCGGCGATTTTCGCAAAACTTGGTACAAGATGTGCTGCAATGTTGGGCTGGGCAGGATGGCATGTCGCGTTTGTGATCGAAGTGTGATGGGAGACACCTGTCAGTGCGGCTGTAGCGAATCGCACTACGACGGTCTCTTGGTACACGATCTTCGGCGAACTGGATGCCGGAATCTGCGGCGTCTGGGCGTGCACGAAAAAACTATTATGAAGATTGGCGGATGGAAGACAAGGTCGGTGTTTGACCGCTATAATATTGTTGATGAGAAAGACCTCGCTGATGCTGCTGCCAAACTTGATCGAAAAGCGGAGGAACAAAGACTACGGCACAGTAGTGGCACAGTGGCCTCAAAACCCAGTGAAAAGGACGATAGCAGCAGCGTGAATTAAACCAACAAATTCAATAATTTATCCCCCCGTGGGCGCGTAGCTCAATTGGCAGAGCAACTGACTCTTAATCAGTAGGTTGGAGGTTCGATTCCTCCCGCGCTCACCATCTTTTCAATTACTTACCAGTTGTCAAACTGAATTTTCCAGGTGTGCCGTAGAGTGTGCCGCGAGCCGGATTCGGCTACGCGCCACTGTTTGGCAGGCGAAGAGGCGGCTTGGGAAGCCAATAATCGTAAGTGTCTACAGAGACAACGACGAAGTCACCCTGCATCTGAAACTGCGATTCAAGTTTAAGACTCTAGACCCAACTTGCGCATTCGCCCATACGCACTCGGCGCAATTTTCTATCAAAAACCGCCAAGTAGGTTCGGAGCGAATCGTGGGGGATTGGCCCCTTCACTTTCACGCTAGTTAGAAATCCTTTTCACCGCGGCCGTATCCGGCGGAGTGCGAGTTCGCGCTCCGCCATTTTAGTTCAACTGGAAGCCGGCGCCGCGGCGCACATGGTTCCTAGAGTTCATGAGTATGAGTTCTCCACGTCGATTAACTGGATTGAACTTCTCCGCGAAGAGAGCACCTCTCTTCAGCACGCTGCGATGGGAAAAGCAATCTCTCATGTTGAAAGTCGTCAGATTCCGTCGTATCGGGAATATCCACGTTCGGCCCAATAGTCTCGTGGCTCTTCCGCTGCATATGTGATTTTTGTAATGGCCTTGAGTGGCGGTTAAGACAACTGGGCATCAATCTTCCTGCGCCGCCTGAGCCGTTCGGCATCTACGCGGAAGCGGTGCAGACGGGTGAGTCAGTGAGCGAGGCGTTCGTATCTTTGGCTCTTCAGCACATTCGTGCCGATCAAATTTGCTGAGCAAGTAGTCCTCTGCTCCCAGAGGATCACGGGAATAAGTAGTTGGGGTGAAAAATTTGTGCTCGCATTTGGTGCAGGACGCCAGACTAGGAACCTTGCCTTGGTACCTCAGCACGATGAAATTACGCTCTGCCATGGCGTCGCACGGTGTGGCATAGTTCCACTGGATGCGCCAGTCAATCTGGACCAAAGTTTGCACACGGCTACCCAGCGCCAAACGGTACGGGAGCCGATCTGCCGCTTAGCCTGTTCTGCATCTCCGCATCATTACTCCAGGGGGACAGGGTTAAGTCCTTAAATCGCTCCCCCACTCGTCCATCTCGGCTAAGCTTTACCATTTTGGTAGGCGTTTCTGCCAGCGTTCGTTTCTTTAGGCGATCCATCAAACGCGCATCTTCCTTGATCAGCTCTGGGCTTCGTTGTCTTCCGCCACTCTGGATTTCAAGTAGCCTTTGCATCAACTCGGCGAAGTTTTCCACGACTTCCTCCGAGGCTGGCCAAGGCTGGTTCATTGGCAGAAATGATAGGTGGCAGCCAAGACGGAAACCGTGCAAAAGTGAACAGTTTTACAACATTGCTTGAAGCAACGTCTTTCTCTCGTCACGCTCCCGCCGCTCTTTAGAATTTTGTTCCAAAACTGTTCACTTATGATCAGTCGTGCCCCTCGTGGAGGAATAGCATCACGCTCGGATGGCATTTCAAGACAATGCGGCCTGCCTTCCAAATTACTGACGTATCAAAAAAGGAGCGATATGAGCGACGAAATTGAGAATCCACAGCAGCAGAAGCCACAGCCGGGCGGATCGGTGAATGCCCCGGATACGAAGACTAACCCTTCACCGGAAAATCAGGGTCAGGGCAACCGTCCCCAGGACATCTCCAAGAAAAACCCATCGCAGGGCAGTGACCCTCAGCGGGGTCAAGAGAAGCCCGAAGATGAGAAGCGTCGAGCTTCCTGACCATTTTGTGGGACAAGCAGCCAACATAAATCGCCCCGGCTAGAGCGTCGAGCCGGGGCGTTCTTCAATTCGAAGGCATTGTTAGAGGAGGAATGGTATGTCAATTCTCGCATGGATTGTTCTAGGTCTGATCGCTGGATTCATCGGAAGCAAGATCGTGAACAAGTCGGGGGAGGGTGTGATCCTTGACATTCTTTTGGGAATTGTTGGGGCAGTCCTGGGCGGGTGGCTGTTTAGTCGGTTTGGTGCGGCAGGCGTGACTGGACTGAACCTATACAGCTTGCTGGTTGCCGTGGTCGGCTCAGTGCTGTTTTTGGTTATCTATCATGCGATCCGGCGAGTCTGAGGCTGATTGAGGTCTCCCGGAATCATGGAGAGCAATAAGCAACACTTTAGTTGGATAGGAGGAGACTACAGTGGCGACTTGCGTGATTTCCACACCAGCTACCAATGCGATTCCAGCCAAAGAAGTTACCAAACGGGATGAATCTGAGAGCAGCCTGGTTGAGCGCGCACAGCGTGGCGACGAGCAAGCCTTTGCCACGCTCTTCCGGCTTCACAAGAAGCGCGTGTATTCCGTGTGTCTGCTGATGACCAAGGACATTGCCGAGGCAGAAGACCTGACACAAGAAGTTTTCTTGCAGGTGTTTCACAGCGTCGGCCCATTTCGATGCGACTCTGCATTCTCCACCTGGCTGCACCGGATTGCGGTCAACACCGTGCTGATGAATCTGCGCCGCCGCAAGACCCCGCCAGTATCTCTCGACGAGCCCGTTTCGTCAGAGTCACCCTCTTTACGTCGCGACATCGGAAGAACGGACCTTCGGCTCAGTGGCGCGGTCGACCGAATTGCGTTACGCCGCGCCATGCAGGAACTACCAGCGGGATGCCGAAGGATTTTCGCCTTGCACGAGTTTGAAGGATACCAGCATCGGGAAATCGCCAAGATGCTGGACTGCTCAGTCGGTAACTCAAAATCGCAGCTGCACAAAGCAAGGATGAAGATGCGCGGTTTGCTGTTTTGTCCTGCCTCAGTTGGACATGGAGAGAGCGTTCGTCCGTTAAGATAGCGGAGCGAACGTATGAGGAAGGAACGGAAGCATTTCACCCCGGAAGAAAAAGTAGCCACCCTGAGGCGGCATCTTGTGGACAAAGTGCCAGTCTCGGAGCTGTGTGAAGAACTGGGCCTGCGGCCAACGGTGTTCTACCGCTGGCAGAAAGAACTATTCGAGAACGGAGCCGCCGCTTTTCAGTCTCAAGAGCGTCCCCGCTGCGAAGTAGAGGAAAAGCAGAAACGGATCGAGTTCTTGGAGAAGAAGGTGCAGACCAAGGACGAGGTCCTAGCTGAGCTGATGGCCGAGCACATCGCGCTAAAAAAAGTCTTGGGGAGCTCTAACCGGTATCTGGGTGCCGCATGATGTGCGGGATCTAGTCGTGGATTTCGTCCGACGCTGGTCGGAGAAGGCCGAGATCGGCGTCGGACGGTTCATCCCGTGGCTGGGCGTGACCGCCAGCAAGTTCTATGATTGGCGGCAGCGCTACGGGTGCGTCAACGAGCACAACGGTTGGGTTCCCCGCGATTTCTGGTTAGAGCCGTGGGAGAGAGAAGCAATCATCGAGTTCCATCTGAAGAACCCGCTGGAAGGCTATCGGCGACTGACGTTCAGGATGCTCGACGCTGACGTTGTGGCGGTTAGTCCGGCGAGTGTTTGGCGAGTGTTGAAGCACGCTGGATTATTATCCCGGTGGAAGAGCAAACCTTCGCGCAAGGGAACTGGTTTTGAGCAGCTGCTACAGCCGCATCAGCACTGGCATATCGACGTTTCCTACATCAACCTATGCGGCACCTTCTATTACTTATGCAGCATCCTGGATGGGTTCAGTCGCTTCCTCGTGCATTGGGATTTGCGCGAATCGATGCGGGAAGTTGACATTGAAGTAATTCTCGCACGCGCCAAGGAAAAATATTCGGAAGCGAAGCCACGCATCATCTCGGATAATGGTCCGCAGTTCATTGCACGCGACTTCAAGGAGTTCATTCGCATCTCGGGCATGACGCACGTCCGAGCCTCGCCTAGCTACCCGCAGTCGAATGGGAAGCTGGAACGCTGGCACAAGTCGCTGAAAAGCGAATGCATTCGGCCGGGGACGCCGCTGTCACTGGAGGACGCAAAACGCCTGATCCAACAGTATGTGGATCGCTATAACAACGTCCGGTTGCACAGTGCGATCGGCTACGTGACACCGATGGACATGCTTGCAGGCCGACAGGTCGAGATTCACACTGAGCGCGACCGCAAGCTGGAAGCCGCCAGACAGCAACGTCAGAGTCGCCGGCAAGCTGCGTGAAGAGCGAAGTGGTCAGCCGCCGCGATGTCGGATAACCGTGAAGTGGCTAGGTTCCGGATTGCCCACGATACGGAGCCATCGGCCTAGCTGAGGGTGTTTAGGTTGCACATCACTCGAAGCGATAGCGGAGGGTTTCTGCCACAGCGCGATAGCCGATTCGTCGGTAGATAGAGTTGGATGTGGGATTACCCAAGTCAGTGTAGAGGGCGCAGCGAAGCCCAGCGTCACGCAGCTTTTTCGAGAGCGCATGAACGCATGCCTCCGCGTAGCCATGCTTCCGTTTTTCGGGTGGCGTGTAGACGCCAGACACACGGACGACGCCCTGCACCGGTTCTCGGCCAATGACCATGGAGACGGCTTCTCCGCTTCGATCCCACACCCACAGTTGTCCGGCTGTCAAACCTTTGTCCACACGCACTTCGGTAGCGTCGGCAGACTCACCGATCTCGTGCTGGAAAGCACGGCTCCAGAGAATCATCAGGCTGCGCTCTTGCGGACCTGCCTGCCGTAACTTTCCTTCGACGTTCGGAGCCTCTCCGGTTTCCAAAAATTCGTAAAGGCGGTTTCCTTGGAAAGGAGTGGCTGCCGATTTGGTGCGCTCACTCCACTGGCCAGCGAACGTGGCTGCAGTTGCAGCCTCGCCGTTGACTCCCGGTAGAACGACACCTACTTCAGCAATCGCATCGGCCATCGCGGTTGTCACCGGCAGTTCCATGGGTGTCAGCGTAGCTGGAAATGTCGGTGGCGACTGTAGGACAACGCCGACAATGTCATCCCGTTGAATCGCCATCCAATAACGACCTGGATCGCCTTCTGCAGCGCGTGCGTGCAGAATCGACAGAATCAGATTGTGGCGAACGGGTTGAGAGGAAAGGAAGACTCCAGCTCTGCTCAAGACGAATACAGGATCGTCGCTGAACAACACCTTGAGTTCCATTCGGGAGATCTTACCCGATTTGGAGCAACGACTTGAATGGGATTCAAATGCGAGGCCCAATTCAGAGCGTATCACGAGTAAGCCGGAAGTTGAGAACAGCATGGCGCGGCGGAGCTACAATGAACCTGCCGGGTGAAACGGAGGCGGGCTCTGCAGGATGCGACCATGCTGAGGGATAATCTGGCAGGCTCATCGATCCGATGTCTAGCAGCGCGGGAGGCTCTTCTCTCGCGCTGCACAATAAACAATAAAGGGAGGAAGTCATCGGACGATAGACCCGCATGCCTTGAAAAATCCCCGCCCCGCAGGGGCGGAATCTACCCTAACGGAGAACGTCGCTTCTCCATTTCAGGCTGAGCCAAGACAGTTTCCGAAGCGGAGAGTCCTACGGCGCGACCTGCAAATCGTGCGACCGGAACCCCATGTCCAGACAACAGCAGTGATCTTCCTCAACTCTCAGTGTCCTATGGCGGGGTAAGCAAGTAAAGACACTTGAGATCACATCCTTCCCAAAGGCATCTTTCCTGATTTTGAGTCTTCGAGGAACATCCGTGGAAGGCTTGGCAGTCATCCGGGGAAAAAGTCCAGTAAACGCGATGGCTCTAATTTACGAGACAAGAGAGGCACTGCGTAGAAGTCCATTGGTGCAGGCACGCGGGGCACACTCCTCCGGTCTCAAAAGTGTTGCACTCGTGGCCCGCAGTCGCAAAACCAACGGTCGTCTTTGCGAGGCGACCACCGCAGAATGGGCACCGGATGCGCGGCAAGTCCGCAGCCGCTTCTGTAGAGGTGCAGTTTTGAACTTAAGGAGCCTTCCGTTTGCCAGGTCGATTGCGTCGTTTATTTCGCTCTTTTGCTTTCTTTTCAGCAGTAAGCGTCGCTTCTGCCGCAAGGCTTTCGATCTCGAACTGTGACATGGTTTCCGGGTAGTCCAGAACGCGGGTTGCGTGCGGCTTAACTCGTAGCTTTCTTGACATAGAGTCTACTCAGCGATGGGAGTTTCAGGAGAATTACGTTTGAGAACGAGTTCTGTGTAGCAAGTCTTGGGAACGGCTTTACCCTCTTCGTCCGCGGCCGTTTCGTTTCCGAGTTTTAAGGGCTTGTTGCAGATGCGACAGGTCACTTGAAAATCGCCGTTACCAGCCATGGGCGAGCCTCGTCACTCAAGAAGGGGCTGGTACGGAGAAATGTATACGACGTGCGATGCTTTCGCAAGAACTTGATTTTGTTGTGCGGTAGCGTACATTAGCCATTTAACCCAAACTAGTTAACCAAACTAACCTTAGCCTAAATCTGTTCGGCTCAGGGGAACTCGAAATTGGCAATGCGATTACCGTAAGTGTCATCGTATTTTTGTGGCTGGCTACTCCGAATCGCGCTGCCATTCCTAATGCGGACCGTATATTCGTAACCCGGCTCTTGGGTCAGGTCCGGGAACTTTGCCTGAGCCTCTCCTCCGGAAGCGTATGGTCCGTATTGGAGTTTCAATGGCGGCTGACCCGTCTTGTTTGCAGCAGTGAATGCAGGTAGAAGTGTATCGGTGCCATATTAGCTGCTCTTCCGCCCCTCCGCTGTTCCTAGGCTTCGAGAGGATCACTAAATCCTCTACGCACCCACAGGCGATCCGTCACGCCAGCGGAGGATCGGGTCATTTTCAGTAGTGACACCGTGAAGGGTACACTTCGCACGTGCCCCGGCCACGCCAAAGCATGTGTCTTTGTCCAAATCCTCGGGGTGTCACGTCTTGTGTCATACGCGGGAAGAGACGGCTTCACTTTACCCATGAACAATTGGGGCATCCTCAATTTTGAGAGAGCGTGAGCGCCGTCTTTTCTGGCGTAGAGAGCAAGAAGTGACCCGAGAATTTGCAATACATGCCTGAAGTCACTGTACTCGATGAGGCCCAACGACCTGAATCTATTCATGAAGAAGCTAACCCGCGATCGCGTAGTACCCACCATTTGTGCCAGAGTCGTCTGATCTAGCTTGGGAACGACAGAGTCAGGTGCGTTTTTCTTGGCGAGCAGCAGAAGAATCCGTGCGAGTCTTTTCTCACTAGAGTTGCAATGTTGGTCAAGCAGATCCTCTTGGTATCGGATGTTCTGCACCAATAAATATGCAACGAACAGGTCTGACAAGGTCCGTTCCCGATGAAGTGAGAGCATCATTGCCTTCTTTTCAATCCGCAGAAGGTCACAATCTGTCATTGCGCTTGCAGATGCGATGCGGAGCGGCTGGATTGCAAGGCAATCTTCACCGACAAAATCCTTGTCGCTTAGTATGCCAAGTGTTGCTTCCTTGCCAGCTTTGGATTTGGCGCTGAGTCTTACCTTACCTTTTTGGATTACAAACACTGCGTCCGTCGCATCGCCTTGAGCGAAGATGATCTGTTTCTTCCGAAAGGACACAATTTGCCTGCCATCACCGATGGTGGAAAGGAAGAGTTTGGGGTCGAAATTACGTCTTGTCTTCGCACTCATACAAATGGCCATTCTGATGCGCGAGACACCGCAAATTTTGATTATGCCGCCAGATGATGGTTCATCGCTGTTCAATTCTGCTCAAAATCGCAGAAAACACTCGCCGTCAATGCGGCCATCGAAATCGAAATACCGATGATGAACAGACGAAGCAAAGCCGCTAGGAGTATTGGAATATCCCCCAATCCCTTCATGAATCTCGGCGTGACTCGTTCGACAAAGGCATTGACCAAACGTCGCTCGACGATTGGCTGCGGACCCCAGATGCACACGGCTCGATCCCGAACCCCGCAATAATCACATCGGCTCAGGCTGCTGGTATCTGATATGAGCATTATTGCTCAGACCTTTAGAATCCTGATTTGCTAACGTCGGAATCGACCTGGTTCGCCGGTATTTCTAACCGGATTTGTGCGCTCCTGTGCGCACGGCACGAAGCCGGAGATGCGGCGCATCGGTAACAGAAACGAGGTTGCCCATGAAAAAAGTAATGTTCATATTCGCGATGTTGAGTCTCGTCACGCTGTGCTGGGCGGGATCGGCGCGGGAGGATGCCACCGACCGGCTAGACAACGCCACCACAGTGTTACACGAAATCATGGGGATGCCTGACAAAGGAATCCCGGAAGAAGTGTTGGAACATGCGAAGTGCGTAGCCGTTATACCGCACATGGTTAAAGGTGGATTTGTCTTCGGAGCCAAAGGAGGCAAGGGCGTGGCCACCTGCCGCACAGCGAAGGGCTGGAGCGCGCCAGCGTTCATCACCATTTCGGGTGGAAGCTGGGGATTACAGATCGGTATTGAAGCTGTGGACGTGGTACTGATCATTCAGAATGACAAAGGGATGCAAAGGCTGCTTGAGAGTAATTTTCAAATTGGTGGAGACGCTTCAGCGGCTGCGGGCCCAGTTGGACGACATGCCGAGGCCGGCACGGATTGGAAGATGGATACCGAGATCCTGACCTACTCCCGCGCCAAAGGTGCGTTCGCAGGGCTCACGTTGGAGGGTGCATCTCTCCGTCAAGACGATGATTCCCGGCGTGCGATGTATGGACGCAAGGTCACAACGCGGGCGTTGCTGTTGGGCAAAGTGCCAGCTCCATCCGCGGCTCAGCCGTTCCTGGCGGAAGTGCGCGGAGCAAAAGGTCAGGCCGTGGCCAAAGGGAAATCTGAAGCGAAGCGGGAGCCCACGAGCCATACCAAGACCGTGACTGGGTGCTTGCAGAAAGGCGACGAGCCGAACGAATTCTCAATGATCGGCGGAGATGGAAATCGCTGGGGCCTACGGAGCAGTAGCGTTAAGCTTGACGAGCACGTTGGCCACCAAGTGACCGTGACCGGCTCCCCTGTACGAGAAACAAGAGCAGAAGAGAATAAAGAGAAAAAAGAGGGACAGGTTGAGAACGCATCCAGCAAAGAGGAGTACGGTGACCTGCGAGTTACAACCCTCAAGATGGTCCGCGATACCTGCAGTAAGTAGGAATTTTGGTAACGGACTCTATCTTCAGGCGTCAATGTGGGTATTCTTTCCGGCGACACGAGCCGCCATCGGGCCCAGCCAGGAAAGATGAGCGAAGGCATGCCGGTTGCTATTCTTCGTCGAAGCTGAAAGCTGCGGCGTTAGGTCCGCAAATAGTTGGACTGAGCGGGACGGGCACGTAAGGGCTGTGGGGTTTTGGGCGACAAGAACTATTTGAGAGGGAACATGGCCATAACCCAGATTTCCAAGTCTGGGATGGATGCGCTCTGGCTTGCGCGGAAGCAGGGGAGCGCGATTTTTCGGGTCGCGAATAGGCGTGCTGGGCACAGCAACCTCGGTACCCGCCCTAATGTTCCATTCCTTATGCGGGGCTCAGCAGCCCCAGTTTGCGAGTCACGGGCAATCCGGAAGGAATCCTTCGCTTATCTGTGGGGTAAAGTCGTCAAACCATAGACGTGGACATCCCAGGCTTCCGCCGATTCTTATCAAGGTGGTCGACACTAACAGAGGATTGTTTCGGTTAGACTACTGGCCAGGGTTGGGGGTCTACGATGCATCCAGAGACTCTATTTGGTGCATCCGGCAAACTGGCAATGGCCGGATGGGCTCTGCTCGTGTTCGCTCCGCGGTGGCGATGGTCGCAACGCATTGCGTCACTGATCATTCCCCTCACGTTCGCGATTGTCTATCTCGTTCTGATTGTGCTTTACTTTGCAAAATCCCCCGGCGGCTTTGGGACACTCGGACAGATCACGCAGCTTTTTCAGAACCCCTGGCTCTTGCTCGCCGGATGGATACACTACTTAGCGTTCGACTTGTTTCTGGGCGCGTGGCAGGCACGGCAGGCTAAGCGCCTTGGAATTTCCCACTTTCTAGTTATCCCGTGTTTGCTGTTTACATTTCTATTTGGTCCCATCGGTCTCCTTATATTTTGGGCTATTCGTTCTGTGGTAAGGGGACAACTGTTCCTTGATATGGATCGAGGGTACCGTCCGGCATCTGGCCATTAGTTTAGGGGATTCAGAAAAATGACCACATCCACTGCACTTATGAGTCCTCGCTTCAACAGACCAGGGCAGTTCCTCCGTGAGCTCTATCTCCGCAGTAGAGTCCTTGCCATAACCGGCTGGATTAACCTTGCACTGCTGGCTGGCATGCTTGTGATTTTCCCGTTCGACTCGCGGCTCGTGATGGGCATTAATCTCTGGATTAAGCCCATCAAGTTTGCGCTGTCCATCGCGATCTACGTTTGGACAGTCGCATGGTTACTTGAATATCTGCGCCTGCCGAGTTGGGCAAAGAGAATCGTCAGTTGGGGAATCTCGATTTCCATGCTGACCGAAATCGCCTGCATTGCGGCGCAAGCAGCCCGGGGAACGACTTCGCATTACAACGTGAACACTCCATTTGATGCTGCGATCTTCTCCATCATGGGCGGTATGATCGCGCTCAACAGTATTTTGGCTCTCGTACTGCTGATCTGTTTTTTGACAGGAAGATACAACGTACCGAGTCCCTACCTTTGGGGCATTCGGTCAGGACTAGTTATTTTTCTTGCGGCTTCTGGCATTGGAGGCATGATGCTCGCCCACGGATCGCATTCGGTGGGCGTCAAGGATGGAGGTCCAGGACTGGCCATCGTGAATTGGAGCACAGAAGGCGGCGACTTGCGAGCGGCTCATTTTCTGGGTTTGCACGCCCTGCAGGTATTGCCCGTAATTGCTTTCCTAATCAGCAGGCGGAGAGGTTGGACGATCACCCAGAAAACCGCTTCTGTCCTTGCTTTTTCTGCCGCGTATGCCGTGCTCATTGCACTTCTGTATTTCCAGGCCATGCATGGCTTGCCTATTTTGAAGATGTGATGTCTTTCGCTTTCCAGGCCGATCGTGCCTGGGAGCCCACTCTGGCGTTAGGCGGCAAACCCAAGTGACGGTTCCGGGCGGATTGTCGGCAGCCCTTCCCTTAAGACTATTTTAGGGTTACCGTGATTCGCGCGCAGTGCTTACGACTCAGATGGCCGGCGCATGGTTCAAAAGGAGCCCGTTGCCCGGAGCGCCTTCTTCAGTCGTCTCAAGAGGCTTGTCGAGCCAACCTCCGCTTCCACCTAGCCATGTGGCGGATGCGCCTTCCATGGCTATCCTCGATCCTGTTCTCACAGTTGCAGAAAGGGGTTTTGCCAGACATGGCCAATTCAATACTAGAAACAATTTCAAGCGAATTTGCGTCTGCTGCGGAGAAGGTGGGCAGTAGCGTGGTTGCCGTCCATGCCCGACGCTGGATGCCGACTAGTGGCATCGAATGGAAGAAGGGTGTGGTCGTAACGGTTCATCACGGTGTGCAGCGCGACGAAGAAATCAACGTTCTGCTCGGTAGTGGTCGCGCAGTTTCCGCGAAACTGGCCGGACGGGATCCCAGCACAGACATAGCTGTCCTAAGGATCGAGGAAGGATCTTCGAGTGCGCCCCAACTTGGCGACTCGACAAGCCTGAGGCTCGGCCATCTAGTTCTCGCGCTCGGCCGCACGCGGCGCGGGGATCTAGTTGCGAGTAGCGGGATCATTGGGGGCATCAGCGGCGGGTGGAGGAACCGGCGAGGGGGACACCTCGACCAGCACATCCGGCTCGACCTCGCCCTGTATCCGGGATTTTCCGGCGGACCGCTCCTCAATGCCCGAGGCGAGGTCGTCGGCATTAATACGCAGGGCTTAGCCCACGGACGAGCCGTGACAGTGCCGGTGGCAACCGTCAATCGGGTCGTCGAAGAACTCCTCGAAAAAGGGCGGATCGCTCGGCCCTATTTGGGCATTGCTATGCAGCCGGTGGAGTTGCCGGAAAATATGAGCTCGAAGCTGCCTACTAAAACGCGAGCCGGGCTGCTGGTCGTGTACGTCGAAAACGATGGACCCGCAGAACAGGCCGGAGTGTTGCTCGGAGATGTTGTTTTCGAAGTGAGCGGAAAGACAGTCGAACACATGGATGCGATCCAGGATTCGCTTGCCACCGCGAGGGTCGGTGATGTTCTGGAGGTGAGGATCATTCGCGCCGCCGAAATCAAGCCGGTGTCGATCACTTTGGGCGAGAGGGCGCGATAACGAATGTCGAAGCGAAACGGCGGAGGCGCGATTCGAATCGCAGTGATGGCGACCTCCGCCGTTCGCCGGGCTAAGCTCGAAAGCATCGTCCGCAGCCACGCCGAGTTCCAGCTCGCGGGAAGTTTTGGGGCGGTGGCGAGTCTGATGTCATTTGCCCGCAGCACCGAACTGGATGTAATTGTCATCGACTCCGATTTGATCCACGATTTATTAGTTCAGCCGACATCGGGCGGCGCGATTGTTCTGCTCACGGAGGTCCGCCACGCGCGGTCGATCTCGCGCCTATTGCGGAGCGGCGTGCGCGCGATTCTTTCCAGAGAGAGCGACCCGGACGACGTTCTCTCCGCCATTTATGCCGCCTATGATGGACTGGTGTTGCTGAGCACAGCGACCGCAGAGAATCTGGCTGCCGTTTACGGCGACCTGCCGCTGGAGGTTGAAGAGGAATTGTCCGAAGAGATCACCTCCCGCGAAACCGATGTACTTAGAATGTTAGCGGAGGGACTCGTCAACAAAGATATTGCGGCTCGTCTCGGTATCTCCGAGCATACGGTCAAGTTCCACATCAGCTCGATTCTCGACAAACTGGGTGCTTCCACCCGCACCGAAGCGGTTACCCTGGGAATCCGGCGCGGGCTAATTCCGATCTGAACTCTTTGGTCTTCATCCCATCAATAACTTCGGTGTTGCCCGTTAATCAGGAGTTGACTGGCTCGCGCCTCTCCGTCACAATCTCCGGCAAACAAGCCAAATGATCGTCAATACGGAATACGCGGATATTTCGCTGTCGGGTTCCCCGATGCGAACCTTCGTCGCCGCGCCTACGGCCGAAGGTCAGTATCCCGGCATCTGGTGCTATTCCGACATTTTTCAGCTTACACCGCCAATGCTACGCACCTGTGTTCGACTGGCCGGGTATGGATTTGTTGCCGCTGCCCCGGAAATCTATCGTCGCATCGAGCCACCGGGAACCGTGATCCGATTCGATGACGCCGGACGCGTCCGCGGCCAGCAAGACGCCGCGAAGACTCCAGTTGCGCATTTCGATGCCGATTGCCGCGCTGGCCTGGACTGGCTTTCCAAGCATCCTAAGGTCGCACCAGGGAAAATCGGGGTCGTGGGTTTCTGTATCGGCGGCCACCTCGCCTTCCGTGCGGCGTTCCAGCCCGATGTCCATGCAACGGTCTGTTACTACGCCACAGGCATCCATGACGGCAAGCTCGGTCAGGACGCAGATGCCGGATCGTTAGCCCGCGCAACACAAATCCGCGGTGAGCTTTTGATGATCTTTGGGACAAGGGACCCGCACGTGCCC
The DNA here is from genome assembly GCA_963807655.1 of uncultured Acidobacteriaceae bacterium. Lineage (GTDB taxonomy): Bacteria > Acidobacteriota > Terriglobia > Terriglobales > Acidobacteriaceae > Sulfotelmatobacter. The sequence continues at coordinate 62,335 of CAWEDF010000057.1, forward strand.
GAGGCGGGCCGCGCAACGATTGATCGGGCGCTGCAAGAATCCGATGTCCCCTATAGCAAACTGATGTATGCAGCCGAGCATGCCTTCACGCGCGACGAGGGCCCGCGTTTTGATCCGGAAGCGACGGACCTCGCCTTCGCGGAGATGATTCGCTTATTCCGTAGGGTTTTCCGCGATTGAAAAGACTTAGTCCCGGAAATCCTACCCGCCTAGCCAGTAAATGACTGTCTGCCGACACATCCGCCGAATCCTAAGCCCCGGAGAACTCGTAAAATCGGGCCGTAGGAAATAGAAGCCGAGATTCTGGACGGATTGTCGGCCAACCGGAAACTCTCCAGAAACGGGCTTGGAGGAGGTCGGCGACTGCGGTTCCTAGCGGTTGTCGACTACTCGGAAGTTACCGCCCAGAAAGCGGCCGGGGCAACTTCAAGCCCGCCCCGCTTAAGTTAGCGCTCATGGGGATCAGCCCCATAGTCTTCTTCAGGTGTCAGGCCGGTTGGACGGCGGGAAGAACTTCGGATGCTGGCGCCTGCTCCTCTTCCCATTGTCGTTTGGCTTGGCATGCCAACTTCCCAAAAGCCCATCTCGATAGCTTTCGGTCAAGCCGGCTACTGCCAAATACCCCCCGGCTAATCATTGAATGGTCTTGCCCAAGAATGAGGCCAACTCATCTTCGGGTCGAGGCTCCCGACATTGGCTGACCGGACATGTCCTTTGGTAATCGGCTATCGCGTGTATTGCTCGGTCACTGGAGACCGACGATAATCCGCTGTGTTAGAGGGACGATTCTATACCAGAGACCTCAGGAGTCTTCCATGCCGACCCACGAGTTGTCTGTCACCATCCTCGCCCATCTCTTAAGTCCCGCAACCCGCAGCGTTTTCTTGCTCACCATGGCTTCTCAGATCATTGGAGCCAAGTCGCCGCTGGAAAGTACGCTGGAACTGACTAACCGGATTTGTGACCGCTATTTCCCTGCTAGTTTTCCAAGTTCGTAATCGGAATGGCGGTTCCGCGAGTTTAAGGGTTCGCGGAAGAAGAAATGGAGATCAAAACTACGCCTGCACCGTGGTGTAATTTCCGACAACAACAAACGATGGAGGACTCATGCCAAGCGTACATGTTGACAACCTAGGTGAAATGGCAATCATTGAATGCGCGGGAAGGTTTGTCCGAACTGCGGCGGCGTCCAAATTACAGGATGCCGTTACCTCCCAGATACAGGCTCGCGTGGTCGTTTTGGATTTGACAGACATGCACGCGATAGGCGGTGGCGGTCTAGGTGTGCTCGTGCTTCTACAGAGGTGGGCTCAGGAGCACGAGATTCGACTCAAGCTGTTCAACCCTTCCGAACTCGTGCGGGAAAAGCTAAAGCACGTGGATTTTGAAATTGCCACTCTGGAACAGATGATGAGTCTCCTGGGCCGGGTCGATAGTGAGTACGCGTGCGCCTTGCTCGAATCGCAGTTCCCGTCTCACCTCTCGCGATACGCTTAGATCGAAGGAGCCTCGTGCCAACTACAAGAGGTACCTTACCCCATTGGTGTTGCTCCGTTCCACGCTCGTGCTATTTACTTCCTGGGTGGATAGGCCTCAAATCAGGGAAACGGCACCAACTTCCTTCACAACGCCACAACGTCCAGGAAACAAAATTCTGCGAAGCCATGGGCCGGGCGTAGATGACTTTTCCATTCAAGATGCTGAATCCTAGGCCGGAGTCAAATCGTGACGAGAATCCTAATAGTCGATGACAATGCAAAGGTGCGAGCCGCGCTTCGGGTGTGTTTAAAGATGAAGGAAGATTGGGTCGTTTGCGGTGAAGCGGAAGACGGAGATGCCGCCATAGAGTTGGTGCGAACTGTAAAGCCAGATGTCGTCCTGCTCGATTACGCAATGCCTGTGATGAACGGGCTTGAGGCGGCGCGAGTAATGAGCGGCCTCGCTCCTGAATGCTCCATATTGATGTACACAATGTTTGCTACTCCACAGCTGTCAGAACTGGCGTCCGCTGCCGGCGTTCGCGCCGTTCTCTCCAAGGACGTAAATGGGATCGGTGCGGTCATGGACGCGATCGAAGCGGTGGCTTCCGGCAATGCTACAAGTTGCGAATCGTAGGCCTTACAAAAACCCCCACTACGGATTCCACTGTATTGCCTCAAGTCGCCGCTCCGCGTATTCTCCACTCTCCGTGGATAGGTCACGATCCTGAAAAGCGGTCCTGGGTTAGCGAGTGCTCTATGGGTACTCATTCCGACCCTCACGACCGCTTTTTCTATGTCTAATCGTTTTTGTCTCATGGCCCCAATTCAATCTCTGGTCGCACTCGCATAGCTCGCTCCTAAAGAATTCCGCGGCAACTGGGTCGTGTGTCAGTTGCGTTTTGCCGGATCGAATCGAGGAACTTTCAAAGGGCCCTCTGAACCCTGTCCGCCGGGGGGCACTTACCCCAACTGACGCGTAGGCTATGGGTTTGCCGCCAAATATCCGGGCGCAATTCTTGGTACTGATCTAACGAATTAGAGCAGTACCCAATTTTTCATCCGAGCCGGATACCAGCGATTCACGGTACCAAGTGCCATCGGTGTGCGACAGCAAACCGAAACGCCTCAGCGTACTGTTGCAATTAGCCTTACAAAGTGGAGGAACCATCGCGCTGCAATTCCAAGAGGATTCGTATCCCTCGATAAAAGTTCTCCTTGCTGTAGGCTGTCTGCCACCGATTCAAGACCGAGCGCAATTCGGTCTGCGCGTTCCGAATCGCGACTCGTGCCCGTGGTCTGCGAACCCTCAAACGCTTGAGCGAACGTAAGCTCTCGGCAATCTCCGGCTCGATGCGCTTCCGCGAACCACGCGCATTTTTTATCCAGCGAGGCGGGATATTCGCCCGGAACTTCAGGTAGCCGCGAACTGCGGAACCCGCGCTTGACGTGAAAAGCTTTGCTTCCCTCGGCATAACCTAACCTCCTGGGTGACTGCCTAGCCGCTTTTCTAAGCAGCCTTCTCCACCGGAAATCCGGCTTCCATCCACATGCTTGCCTTTTTCGAGATAGTGCGCCACGTTGGTGTAGCCCATCGCCGCCAATTCACGGGCTGCGTATTCACTAGCATGTCAATGCGTGTTTGCGAATCTGAACACAGAATTGATCTGAACACAGAATTGGTATGACTGTCGAGAACAGCCCTCGCGCCACCGGCCGAAGCATGACTCTGAAGGAAGTTGACCAGCACCAGAAGATTCTCTTGTTTCCACCACGCAAGCTGATCAGAAGAAGGTATAGGCGGAAAAGATGAGCAGCAGTTGGATGCGTTCAGTTACGTAAGCCCCGAGCAGCGAGTTCCGCAAGACCACCCGTTGCGCGTCCTGCAGGCCATGAGATGAGGCGCTACCACGGGGCGGAGCAGCTGGCTTGATGTACTTTCGTAATTTGAGCTGAGGAGTGCATCCGGTCATCATCAGCCAAAATGCCTCCCTCCCCAAGCACGCGCCGATGGCGGCGATATCCCGTAGACCTGCCGGTTCGCGTCGCCGTCGCAAACGAATTCTCAACCATCACGGCTTCTGGCCGAGGCACGGAGCTAAGTGAAGGCGGTATGGGCTTGTATGCAGGAATCTTGGTGAAACCGGGTGATCTCCTGGAAGTTGAGTTCGGGATTCCGTGTCGCTTTCGGATGATGGCTATTGTCCGCCAGCGTAGCGGATACTGTTTTGGGCTTGAATTCATTGCTCCGCTGCCGCCTTAGCCCAGTCTCAGAAATCGCCGCTTCTTACCCGACCAAGAGCCGGTCTCCAACGGGATGCGATAGGCTCGCAAATTATCCATGTGCTCGAAGCGCAAGAGATTAGGAGCCCGGCAATGAAGAAGGTTTGCTCCGCCGCGGCACAAGAGATCGAAAGGCGGTTGACACCGCCGACATTGTTGGAGAGACGATTTTGCGACGGTTACTAATTCGTTCAATTCAGGTAAAGAACGGAATAGAAATCCCCGACCAAGCAGAGCTTGAACGGGGCAGCCGGCGCCTGGGGCATCATCGGGATGAAGTCAAAATCAGGTCGGCCTTACGACGAGAACATCTGCGTCAGATGAGTGATGCGCAGCAATTCCAACACGCCAGGTGTGATGTTGGCGAGTTCAAGGATGCATAGCCCCTGCTTGATTGCGGACGCCTTGAGGCCGACCAGCGCTCCGAGGCCCGCGCTATCCAGATGTTTTACATCACCAAGGTCGATAATGATCCGACCGCCAAGAGGAATGAGTGGCCTCACCAGTTCTTTTATCTCACCCGCGGTGCCACTGACCAGCTCGCCATGACACTTGATTGTCGTCACTTGATTCCCGCTTTCATCTTTATCTGTCGACTTCTCAAGTTCACAGTGGAACGAACCATCTCGGGCCATAGCTCCGCCGTCTCCTTTAGCGAGAGTGAACGACCTCGATCTTCATCTGTTCTCCAAGCCGTTTCCGAAATTCTATGCGATGAAACCTGGTTTTCTCATTGACCGTCGTTCACCGATGGTATGAGAAGGCCGCGGGTGGATAGCGATAGCGGTCTCTGCCAAATGGCCACGCTGCCGATCTGGTGAAGTAAGAGTCGTAAAACGGCAATCCATCCGGCGACACGTCAGCTAGTAGCCTTAAATCTCGCGACGATCGCCGTGATGTCGTCGTGTTGTTCCTGAACACTGAATCGCCGAACACCATCCACGATTGCGGTCAACAAAGCCTGGCACGGCAGGTCCCGATGTTGCTGAAGCGATTCAATCAGGCACCGCTCGCCAAATTCCTCTCCTCGCTCGTTACTGGCTTCGGTGATGCCATCAGTGTAAAGCGCAAGCACGTCCCCAGGAGAGAGCTGCTGCTCCCGCATCGAGCAATTCCACTCTCTGAACAGCCCGAGCAGCGTGCTGGTGGATTCGAGGCGATCGACCTTGCCGTCGCTTCTTACCAAGAGACCTGACAAATGGCCGCAATTGACGTAGCGCAGTCGCCGCGTCGCCTCGTTGTACTCGGCAAACAAAAGCGAGGCATAGGCACTGTCGCCGGTGTTGTCATAGAAGAGGCGGTTCACAGACCGGAGCAACGCCTCGGGATGATCGAAAGCCAGCGCCGACTGGCTCCGCAGGCTGGCCTGCAAATTCGCCATCAGCAGAGCGGCGGCGATCCCCTTGCCGGAAACATCGCCGATGATCAACCCCAGCCGCTGCGGCCCGAGATTCAGGAAATCGAAATAATCCCCGCCCACCTGGCGCGCCTGCAGGCAGATACCAGCGTACTCTATCGTTTTCAACTCCGGCTGAATCTGCGGAAACAACCGCGCCTGCACCTGCCGCGCTATTTCCATTTCCTGGGCGGTGCGGCGTTCGGATTCGAGTTTCTCGGCGTGCGCCTGCCGGCGCAACTCCAGGCTTTGCCTCACCTCATCGAATCCTTCCAGGCCAAACGCATTCCCGTCCGGATCCTCGAAACGCGCATACGTCCCACCCCACCCCGGCGTCTCGGGAGCAATTAAGAAACGAACCCCGCGTTCGCTCCATTCTTTGTACTTGGCGTCGACATCTTCGGTCATGAAGAGGACCCAACGGTAGCCGCCAATCAGTTTGTATTCCGGCTGGTCGGGCTTAGGTTCAACCAGCGCGAGATTCGCACTACCATCGGGAGGCGCCACCTCGATCCAGCGTTCGCCGGTGGGAAGGCTGCGTTGTTCTGTGACGAGTTCGAAGCCCAATTGTTGCAGGTAGAACCGCTTACTCACTTCCAGATCGCGGACGAAAACGACGATGTCCTGGATTGACAGGTAGGGCTCTTCGCGGCCCGCGCGAAGCACGGTTCGGTTCGCCCACGAGAGAAAGGCGTCGCTGGCCATCGGCGTGATTATAACGGGCCCGATAGGTGTTGCAATCAGGCCTTTACATGTTTTGAGCTGGTTATCGGATCAATGAGCGACGTGGCGATATTACGCCAACCACCGGATAGTTCCCGGTTAGCCTGGTCGACAGGGAGCAAACGTAGCCCGCCTCTAAATGCGGACTGACGAAACTGGTCAGGGTTATTTTCCCGACCCCGATGGATTGCTCGTCCAGGTTTCGTCCACGAAACACAACTGGCACGGCAGAGGGCTGCGCTTCAAGGCAGAGGCAGAGAATGGCGGCTTGTATGCATGGTGCTATCACCCTTGCGCCTAGAAAGTGCCCATTCTACACAATGTTGTTCACTGGCCCGCGTTCCAAGGAAACAATCACGACTGCGTTCTATGGAAAACGAAAAAGAACACCATCACGCTGAAGCAACCAAACGCGTAGATCAGTGAAGAGAACACCGCGACCGCAGGAATCAAGCCGCGCAGCAGATTGAGCAAGCTTAAGACGAAATTCCACACCAAAAGAACCGTCATCAGAACGGTTCCGATCAATGCCAGCAATGCCGCATTTTTGAGTGTCATGGTCGAAGTATGAACGCCGCCAGTGTCAGCCGCAACCCCGGCTCCTGCGTTCGGGCTGCTCGCCAGTCTGGGGCAGAGTTGGTTAGCGACGACGAGCTCGGCGGTGCCTAAGCCCAATGATGATGTTTTGCTACGAGCACGACGAAGATGCGCCCCAGCCGAAATTTCGGCCCAGGCGCGAGAACTATTCTCTTTCAGCGGGCGAATGGATCAGTGAGGAAGGGGAGTTCCTTCCGCCGGGCCGCCCGTCACCATTTCAGTCTTAATGGTCGACTTCTGATTGGCCACCAGGTTGATATCGGTCTCGAAGTCGTGATATCCCGGCAGGCTGATTTTAATTTTGTGTTTTCCGGGAGCGACCAGCAGGGCCTTGCCGGGGCCTTCGAATTCGGCGATGTGACCGACGAAGACGCCATCCACAAGCACGGCCGCGCGATTCGGTTTTACTTCTAACTTGATCTCGGCGGTGACTTTCGGCAGGACCACACGGGTATCTTTTTCCATTTTGACGGCGATGCTCTGCTTTTCTCCCGCGCGCACGGTAATCTTTTGCGTGAAGTCGAGATATCCGCCCTGGCGTACTGTAATGTCGTGTTCGCCCGGAAGCAGCAGGAGCTTTTTCGATCCCTTCAATTCGCTCAGGTAGCCAACGTATTGGCCGTCGATCCAGACACCTGAGGTGTTCTCGACTTTCGAAGCGCCGGCCAGTTCGACTTCTCCCAGCACCTTATTTTGAGCGCGCGGAGCCGGGATGGCAGTCAGAGAACTCAAGAGGACTAGCAAACAAGTGAGTGCACGGCCTTTGTAATAATTCATAGGATATCCTCGTGCCTTTGAATTAACTGTAAGCTTGGAATCATCGGAGGGCAAGCCCCGAGTCGCCTTTTCAGTTACAGATGTGGGTACGCAGCTTTCCTGCTAGCGTCCAAAACCGAACCGATAGTAAGCCCAAAACAAGGGAGGCGAACATGCGAATTGTGAACATCTTGAGCGGACTGGCTGTGCCAGTCACGACGTTTGCCTTCGGACGTCTGCTGCACCACTACTTGGTGAATGCAGGCGAAGCTGCTCATTCCCCGCCATTTTAAGACGCACTTCTATGGAGAAGAAAGTCCAGACCGCCGGAGTAGTTCACGAATCTGTTTGAGGTGGGAATTCTGGCCCTAAGCGAAAACGACCACTGATAAAAAAGCGGTCGTAAGGGTCGGAAGGAGGCTTACCCATGAAGCACTCGCTAACCCATGACCGCCTTCAGGGATCGGGGCGATCCCTCTGATCTATTCTCCAGCAGACTACCGCGGAGCTCGACTTGAGACAATACAGTGATATCTGTAGCAACAAGATCGCATGTACTCTTGCCAGCCTCTGGCCGTTGTTTCATGAAACGGTTTCATGAAACGATGCGAGCTCCGTTACAGGAAATGATGTATAGACCCCCAGCACAACTCCGGGTAGAAATGAACAATGAACGAAGAGGGAAGCGAAGGCTTCTAAGACTGCCGATGTCATCGCTGGGTAATGCAGGCTATGCAATCGATGGTTTGCGATGCCCCGCCAATTGCGAAGTGTAATATTTGCCGCCTCGTCTTTTCTGTGGGAGGTGTGCTGTGAAACGACAGACTAGCTCTTTAGCTACGTTGGGTTTCCTATTAGTGACATTCCCGTTGATGTTTGGGCAGGATCCGCAGGCACATCTGAGTCCTGCGCTTCCACCTGATATTCTCGGGCCTCAACTAATCGCCTGGTCGCAACTTCAAAAACCGCAGCCGGTGCCTCAACCGCTGCCGCCCGATCGCTCCATACGGCAGACGGATCAGCAACCGGCGAACCCACCGGCACAGCAGGTGCAGCCAGCAGCGCCGACCTTCATGGGCACGATCATAAAGAACGGCAGCACGTATGTTTTGAAGGTATCGAGTAATAGCGCGTATCAACTTGACGACCAGGACAGAGCGAAGCAGTACGAAGGTGAACAGGTAAAAATCACCGGCACTCTGGATGCGGACGGCAAGAGTCTCCACATCACCAGCATCGAACTGGTCTCCTAGAATGCTCACGACTAGCATGCTCACGAGAGGATCAGCGCGAAGATCAGTGCAGGTACTCGCTGCGCCTCGATCGCTGTTTTCGACAGCAGCGCGCTTCTGGATCGAGACTATTGCTCTGGTCAGCGTTATCGCTTGCGCTTTCGCATTGGTGATTGCAACTCTGGGAGCCGTGGCGGGAACGGCCGCCGGGGAGCCGGAATCAGGTCAATCCACGCTGGCGCCCACCGCCCGGACCTACGAGGGCATGATCACAGACACGCGCTGCGGCGCCAGACATTCGGCCGCGATTGGCGGGACGGCTGCCGCCTGTGCGCTAGCTTGCGTGCACGCAGGTGAACAGTTCGTTCTTGTCGACGGCGATACAACCTATTCGCTCGAAGGCGATGTGATTGTGCTGAAACGAGTAGCGGGACAACGCGCAAAGATTGTCGGCACTGTGAACGGGAGAAAGATCTCAGTAACCTCCATCGCCAGGGATTAAAACGCGAACCGCCGGCTCCGACATTCTTGAAGCCAATGTAGAAGGAAGGCGGCAGCAGCAAAGGTTGCCGGCTGAAGTCACCCACCCCCGATCGTTAGAACCTTAACTGCGGTCCGAAGCTGACCTTGAGGTTGTTATGGGCGCCGTGATCGAAATAGATATAGATATCGTCGCCCACCTCCGCGCGAATACCGATGGGTCCGGCAAATGCCTCAAATCCCCCGCCTGGATATAACGCGAAATCTGTTTTTCCGTTGGTGAGGCCGACGGTGTTTGTAAAACCGGCGGGCGCATTCTGGTTGTCGATGCTGAAATTGTCGAATCCAACCTTGCCCGTGACAAAAACGCGAAACGGTCCCGATCCGGTCTGAAATTTCGGACCAAAAAATCCATGCAGAGTTCGGAATTGCGTATTGACCGGCTCCGTGATTTCGCCATTGGTAAAGATGCTGGTGTAGCTTCGTTTGAAGTCATAGGCCATTTCGGCTTCCAGTTGCACGTCGCGGTGAACGTTGAAGGCTGCGCGGCCTCCAAGACCGATGAAGTTTCGAGCTGGCTCCGCATCACTCAATCGAAAGTACTCCGCAAAGGCGCCGACCTTAACGTGATCGGAATGATTTTGCGCCATCACCATTGGCGCGGCGGCAAGAAATGATAACGAACCGATAAATAACCAAAGACGACACTTCATGTTGTTTTCTCTCCATCAATACAGTTATGCGGTTGCTCGCACCTCTCCCCTTGCGTCCGGCAGAGAGGAGAGGTACACAGCGGCAGAATTGATATTTCGATGCCGCCTTACTAAGCGAGGTTGGTTAAAGCCAGAAGGAACTGAAGTGATGGGCATTTGACAGAAGCGCGGAGCTAAGGGAGTCACAAGTCGGCAGCGATGTCGACACAGGCGATCATTGCGCGCCGCACAATCCGTCAGCGCAGGCATCGCCGTCTGCGCAATCTAAATACAAGGAAAACGGTACGGCCGACCCTGAATTACTCTAGCGGCCAACCACGGTCATTCTAGGAATCATCTCCTCTGCGCTCGAATAAAATGCGCGAAGTTGTGCCTTCGCCGCCGAAAGTAGAGCATAGAGATCGTGTTCCTTCGCCGCCGAAAGAGACAGAGACATAGAGATGAGGCAGGGATGTCGCAAAAACGAATTTTGTTCTATAGCCTGCCGTTCAGTCTTCTGCCATCGCTGGCGCACAAGGCTTGGGTCAGTTACCGGGAGGATCAGAATCCGATCTCAAGACTCCGCTCGTTAGGAGCGCTTTAACGTGTTCTCAACCACCAACCATCGTCGTTCCCAGACCTCTCATCGAACGGGCAAAACTCAAGGCCCGCCTTCTTACTTTGTTGCGCGACAGCGTTTACGACGATGCGAACGGAATCGTGAATATCGCGCGGGAAAAAGAGATAAGGAAACTTGCAAATAGGCTCGGAAGTGACACGGGAGACTAAAATGGCACACAATATGTGCTTGTTTCCTGGCCACGAACAATGTTGCCATGACGTGATGGCAACCAGAATGATTGCACGTTTGCCCCGATGACGTCGTCCATGTGCTAGATTGCACAGTGCGACGGTCGGCGACGATGATTCTTCTTGAGCTTAGGAATCCTGGATAGATGACGAATCCATCCCAGTCCGTTGTGTGGCCTGGCCGGCCCTACCCGTTGGGATCAACCTGGGACGGCGAAGGCGTCAACTTCGCACTGTATTCCGAACACGCGGAGAAAGTGGAGCTTTGCCTGTTTGATAGCTTCGGGAGACGTGAAAGTGTTCGCATCCCGCTTCCCGAGCAGACAGACATGGTATGGCACGGCTATCTGCCAGGAGGACGTCCTGGCCAATTGTACGGATACCGGGTCTATGGGCCGTACGCTCCTGAGCAAGGCCATCGTTTTAATCATCACAAACTTCTACTCGATCCATATGGGAAGCAAGTTCAGGGAGCCATCCGCTGGAGCGACTCACACTTTGGATACAGGGTGGCGCACAAGCAGGAGGACCTGTCTTTTGACCGACGGGACGATGCGGCTGGGATGCCGAAGAATCGCGTGATCGACTCCTCTTTCACTTGGGGAACGGATAAGCCGCCCCGTATTCCCTGGCACGAGACGGTGATTTATGAGCTGCACGTAAAAGGATTCACGATGTGCCATCCGGACGTTCCGGCTCACCTGCGTGGAACCTACGCAGGATTGGCGACCGGTCCGGTCATCGAATACCTCACGCGTCTGGGTGTGACCTCGATCGAACTCATGCCCGTGCACAGTTTCGTGGATGACCGGCAACTGGTGGAGCGCGGTCTTCGCAACTACTGGGGTTACAACTCGATCGGTTTTCTTGCGGTTGAGCCCCGGTACCTGGCCACCAACTCAATCTACGAATTCAAAACCATGGTCAAGATTCTGCACTCCGCGGGATTGGAAGTAATTCTTGACGTCGTCTACAACCATACTGCGGAAGGCAATCATCTGGGCCCTACGCTCTCGCTGAAAGGGATCGACAACAGTATGTACTACCGCCTGACGCCAGAAAATCCCCGCTATTACAAAGATTACACGGGAACCGGAAACACGCTGAACATGCGGCATCCGCGCGTGCTGCAGCTGATCATGGATAGTCTGCGCTACTGGGTTCTGGAAATGCACGTGGACGGTTTTCGCTTCGACCTGGCTGCGACCCTCGCCCGGGAACTCCATGAAGTCGACCGGCTCGGCGCCTTTCTTGACATCATTCATCAGGACCCCGTTCTCTCGCAAGTGAAACTGATTGCCGAGCCCTGGGATCTGGGCGAAGGGCGGCTATCAGGTCGGAAACTTCCCCGTCGGCTGGGCGGAATGGAACGATCGCTACCGCGATACGGTACGTTCTTACTGGAAGGGCGATGGGGGAGTGGTGGGAGATCTGGCTTATCGCCTCACGGGCTCCAGCGATCTTTACGCACACAGCGGCCGGCGTCCGTATGCCAGCGTTAATTTTGTTACCGCGCATGACGGCTTCACCATGCAGGATCTGGTCAGCTACAACGAAAAACATAACGAAGCCAACGGCGAAAACAATCGAGACGGAAACAACAATAATCGAAGCTGGAATTGCGGGGTGGAGGGTCCCACCGACGATACCAACATCCAGGCCTTGCGCGCCAAGCAAAAGCGGAATCTGCTGGCGACACTGCTGCTGTCACAGGGCGTGCCGATGATGTATGCCGGAGATGCGATCGGCCATACCCAGATGGGAAACAACAACGCCTATTGCCAGGACAATTCCATCAGCTGGCTAAGTTGGGTTCTGCAGCCCGAGGATCGCAACCTGCTGACGTTTGTGCAGCGGATGATCAATCTGCGCAAGCGACACCCAGTATTCCGGCGCAGGCGTTTCTTTCAGGGCCGACCGATCAAAGGCGCAAACGTAAAAGATGTGTTGTGGCTGAATCCCAAGGGCAATGAGATCAGCGAAGACGAATGGCGCGATCCTTCGGTTCACTGCCTGGGAATGTTTCTCGCGGGTCAGGGACTGGATGAGACGGATGAACGCGGCCGTAAAGTCGGCGATGAAAACTTTCTCGTGCTGCTGAATGCTCATCATGAAGACGTGGCATTCACATTGCCAGCATTGCATCCCGGAACTCGCTGGAGCGCGTGGATGGATACGTCTCAAGAAGACGGCTTGCGCCCCGCTGGTACGCACGATTCCGGCACATCATATCTCTTACAAGCACGTTCTCTGGTGGTGTTGATGGAGCGTCGTGGCAATGGCAGTGCAAACGGTAAGAAAGAAGACACAAATGAAGCGCCGTCATAACATGCCGTTCGGCGCTGAATGCCGTGAGGACGGGAGCATACGTTTTCGCTTGTGGGCCCCGGCAGCGCGTCAAGTCGATCTTTCCCTGGCGAATTCAAGCCGTCCAAACTATCTTTCTCTTGAACGGTTGGATGACGGTTGGTTTGAGTTGGTCACGGATGCAGCCAAACCGGGGACACAATACCGTTTCCGAATCGATGGTGGCCAGGAAGATCCCTGACCCGGCTTCCCGGTTTCAACCGGAGGACGTGCATGGGCCAAGTGAAATTATCAACCCAACAACTTTCAGCTGGAAGGACGACACATGGCGCGGCCGCCCATGGGAGGAAGCAGTTATCTACGAATTGCACGTTGGCGCGTTCACGCCTGCGAGTACCTTTTCCGCCGTGGGCGAGCGTCTCGATTATTTGGCAGATATGGGAATCACCGCTATCGAGCTAATGCCAGTCGCCGACTTCCCCGGCCTACGCAATTGGGGTTACGACGGCGTTTTCCCGTTCGCGCCCGATTCCACTTACGGCCGCCCGGAAGATCTCAAAGCGTTAGTCCAGGGCGCGCATGAGCGCGGACTGATGGTTTTGCTGGACGTCGTCTACAACCACTTCGGCCCGGAAGGAAATTATCTCAATTCCTACGCGCCACAATTCTTTACCGACCGGCACAAGACTCCCTGGGGCAACGCCATGAATTTCGATGGACCTGAGAGTCGTGCCGTCCGCGATTTCTTCATCCACAATGCCCTGTATTGGCTGACCGAGTATCACTTCGATGGACTTCGACTGGACGCGGTTCACGCGATGATTGACGACTCCGCGCCTCACATTCTCACGGAACTGGCCGATGCAGTGCGAGGTTCAGTCGAACCGGATCGGCATGTCCACCTGATTCTGGAGAACGATCGCAACCAGTCCCGTTACCTGCAACGAGCAAAGAACTGCCAGGCTCAGGCCTATAGTGCGCAATGGAATGACGATATCCACCATACGCTACATGTTTTGATCACCGGCGAGCACGATGGCTATTATTCGGATTACTCCGAGCGCCCTCTCGATCAGTTGGGCCGCTGCCTGGTGGAGGGATTCGCCTATCAGGGAGAGCGTTCGCTCTTCCGCAATGGACATGCGCGTGGTGAACGAACCGCCGGCTTGCCGCCCAGCGCATTCGTCTCCTTCCTTCAGAACCATGACCAGATCGGCAATCGTGCGTTCGGAGAAAGGATCGCAACCATTGCAGATGCGCGCGCCGTTCAGGCAGTCGTCGCAATCCTTCTGCTCGCGCCGTCTCCACCTTTACTCTTCATGGGAGAAGAGTTCGGGGCCGAAACTCCATTTCTATTTTTCTGCGATTTCGAGAAAGGTTTGGCCGAGGCAGTCGCGGCCGGCAGACGAAACGAATTCGCTCGTTTTACCAGATTTAGCGACCCAGCCATACGCGCGGGCATCCCTGATCCTAACGCTGTCCAAACGTTCCATTCTTCGCGCCTTGACTGGGACGACCTCGCGCAACCTCGTCATCGCGATTGGCTGCGCTTCTACCGTCAACTGCTAAAACTAAGATGTCAACACATTGTGCCGCGCCTTTCGGCCGGCTGCGCCATCCAGGCGGGTTGTGAAATCCATGGAGATCGCGGACTCACAACGCATTGGGATTTGGCGGGTGGCGCGAAACTCGATTTGCTGGCGAACCTTGGCCCGACTCCCCTCACTGGACTTACTCCTCAAGCTTCTCGAATGATCTATGCCAGCGGGGAAGTAAGCGAGGACGCCCTGAGACAGGGAACGCTGCCGGCTTGGTCAGTGGTATGGTTTCTAAACTCATGAAGCCAGAATCCAAACTTCCGCGTGCTACCTATCGCTTGCAGCTCAACCGCGACTTCACGTTCAATCAGGCCAAGGCGATAGTTCCCTATCTTTCCGCACTCGGCATCAGTCATTGCTATATTTCTCCGTGCTTAAAGGCTCGTCCCGGAAGCACGCACGGATACGACATTGTGGATCACAACTCGCTAAACCCAGAAATCGGCAGTGTCGAAGATTTCGATCGCTTTGTCGCCACTCTCCATGAGCACGACATGGGATTGATTCTCGACATTGTCCCCAATCACATGGGAGTGATGGGGAGCGACAACGCGTGGTGGCTCGATGTGCTGGAGAATGGCGAGGCTTCCGCCTATGCCGGCTTTTTTGATATTGACTGGCATCCGCTGAAGGACGAACTCGAATCAAAAGTGCTCGTTCCGGTGCTGCACGATCATTACGGCGCTGTGCTGGAAAGTGGCGAGTTGAAACTGGTTTTTCATCCGGAACGGGGTGAGTTTGATATTTCCTACCGCAACCATCGCTTTCCCGTGAATCCCAGGGTTTACCCCAGACTCCTGCAGCAGGCTACAGGCAAGCTTGCGGCAAAACTGGGCGAGCAGAATGTGGACGTACTAGAGTTTCAGAGCCTGATTACTGCCTTCGGGCATTTGCCCGCGCGGCGGGAGGCAAGCAACGACCGCGTGATCGAGCGCAATCGCGATAAGGAGATTCATAAGCGAAGGCTGGCCGAAGTGTGTATGCGAGCGCCTGAAATTGCGGCTGCCGTCGCTGAAGCTGTCGATTCGATCAACGGAACTCCCGCAGACCCGGCGAGCTTTGATGAACTTCACGAACTCATCAAAGCGCAAGCCTTCCGCCTGGCTAACTGGAGGGTCGCCTCCGACGACATCAATTATCGGCGCTTTTTCGACACCAACGATCTCGCCGGCATTCGCATGGAAAATGAGACGGTGTTTGAAGTGACCCACCGCTTGATTCTGAAGTTTATTGCGGACGGCAAAGTGGATGGCTTGCGCATAGACCATCCCGACGGTCTGTACGACCCAGCCCAATACTTCGAACGTCTTCGCCGCAGTATCGCCGCCGCTGTAAGCAATTCCGGGAAGGAATCACGCTATGTGGTGATTGAGAAAATCCTTACCGGCTTGGAACGACTGCCTGCCGAGTGGCCAGTCTGCGGCACAACGGGCTACGACTTTGCGAATCTGGTTAACGGTCTCTTTGTCGACCCGGCAGCCGCCACGCGCTTCGAGCGCATTTACAGAAACATTGTTGGCGATGACATCAATTTTGACGATCTCGCGTATCGCTGTCGAAAACTCATTATTCGGGTCGCCTTGCCCAGTGAATTGAATGTGCTAGCCGATCACCTTGCCCGGATCGCACTCTCCAAACGACACACTTGCGATTTTACTCTGAACAGCCTGCGCGAAGCGCTCACCGAGGTGGTCGCCAGCTTTCCTGTGTACCGCACTTATGTCAGTCTCTCTGGCGCCTCGGAGACGGATCTGGGCTACATCCGCATTGCCGTCGATTCTGCGAAATCGAGAAGTCCCGCAGCCGACACCAGCGTCTTCGATTTCATCCGCGAGGTGCTTCTTACTCGCATCGCTGAAGGCCACGATGCAGCTTACCGAAGTGCAGTCACCGCTTTTGCGATGAAATTCCAGCAATTCACGAGCCCGGTGATGGCTAAGGGCATAGAAGACACGGCCTTTTACCGATACCACCGTCTCGTCTCATTGAATGACGTTGGAGGCGATCTTCGCCGGTTTGGAATCACCACGGCCGAGTTTCATCTCGCGAACCGGGAACGTCTCCGCGATTGGCCTCACACCATGCTGGCCACGAGCACGCACGACTCAAAACGCTCGGAGGACGTGCGCGCCCGCATCAACGTGCTTTCGGAGATACCGGCGCTGTGGAGACTGCGAGTGCGCGACTGGCAACGCTTCAATCGAAGCCATCGGTCTGCGATCAGCGACAAGCCCGCCCCCTCGCCGAACGACGAGTACCTGCTCTATCAGACGTTGGTGGGCGCCTGGCCATCGGAAACTCTGGATGACACGAAGGACTGGAGAGCTTTCTCTGATCGGATCGAGAGCTACATGCTGAAAGCGATCCGCGAAAGCAAGCAGAACACTAGCTGGATCAATCAGAATATCGCTTACGAAAACGCGGTTTCGTCGTTCGTTACGGCGTTATTGAATCCCAGTTCCAAAAACCGTTTTCTAGATGACTTTGTTCCCTTCCAACGCCTCGTTGCCCGCTTTGGTCTTTGGAATAGCCTCTCGCAGACACTTCTCAAGCTGACGAGTCCGGGTGTGCCCGATATCTATCAGGGGAATGACTTGTGGGATTTTAGCCTGGTCGATCCCGACAACCGGCGTCCAGTCGACTATAGCCACCGCCGGCAAGTGTTTGACAGTATCCGGAGATGGAGCAGCAACCCGGACGCAACTTCGGTTAGCCAACTGCTGGAGAACCCTGAGGACGGTCGAATCAAGTTGTACTTGATTTGGAAAACGTTGTGCTTGCGTAAACAGTGGCCGGACGTTTTTCAGCAGGGTGAGTATCTGCCGCTACCAGTCCAAGGGGAAAAGGCTAATCACGTGGTTGCGTTTATGCGGAGGTCTGAAAGTGCGAGCGTGCTGGTTGTGGTTCCGCGGCTGGTCGCCGGGTTACTGGGTGATAGCAATCTTCTGCCGATAGGATCGAAGGTCTGGGGGGATACTCACGTCTTGGTCCCGTTCTGCGATTCCGGCGAAAAGTATCGGAACGCGTTTACCGGAGAAATTCTGGATCTTCCCAAGGCCGACGCACAGATTGCCGTCTCGGAATTGTTGGGATATTTCCCAGTGGCGCTCTGCTTGCTCGACCAAACGACAGTCCGGTCTGAGTCGGCTGTCGGATATCCTGACGCGCACAGTGTGTAGGTCGGCAATATCCGCGTCGTTGGTTTCTTATCAGAAGAATGGGTTCGTGGGTCTCATCTGAGTTCGGGCGCACGAGGCCGAAAATCTAAACCGGAGGGAAATCATGAGTATCTGGACAGTCTTATTCGTAATCCTGCTGATTGCCTGGCTTGGAGGGTTTACCGTGTTTCACGTCGCGGGCGGATTGATCCACCTTTTATTGGTATTTGCTGTCATTTCGCTCATACTGCACTTCGTCATGGGCTCTCGCGCCGCTTGACCACGAGGCCCAGGCCACGAAGCATGGAAGCGCGCGCGATCCAAGGGAACTTCGGAATTCCTCGCCGAGCGCGTCGGCCAGCCACATCATTGCAACGCTATGCAGCTTTTCTTGTGCGGGTCGCCTTCGTCGCCGCTGCGCTGCGTGCGTTTTTTCCCCGCTTCGCCGCGGCGCTCTTGGTTTGTCGCGAAAGAGCCGATTTGCTTGCCGAGCTGCGGGGCTCGCGCTTCAACGCAGCCTCGGTTGCCCGAGAACGAGTGGCGGATATTTTGCGACGCGGGTTTCTGCTCGCTTTCTCATCTTGCGCAGCTTTCTTTCGCAGGGCGGCTGAACCCTTAGGTTTTCCTAGCTTCACGCCGGCGCGTCGCGCTTTCGAAAGTCCAATCGCAATGGCCTGCTTAGGAGATCGAGCGCCGTGCTTGCCTTCCCGGATGTGATGGATTTCTTCGCGAACAAATTCTCCCGCCTGGGTTGACGGAGATTTACCTTCACGAGCGTCCTCTCGGGCACGCTGAATTGTTGCCTGCTCGGGCATAAGACCTCCTGGAATTCAAATCGATGCTAGCTTGAGCGGCACACGCGTCCCATCCCCGGTTTACCCTAAGGGCGCCGATCATTTCGGGTAGCCCGCGATTCCGCATGCTTTTTGGCAGGCCGCACCCCGGTGAGCGTCAGGCGCGCGGCTTTCGCTTCTTCATTTTCTTTTGCTGCTCGATCTTTACTTTAGCTATCCGAAATGAAGGTGGACCCTCTTGAGGTTGAATCCAGCAGAACTGCATCCCGCCTCAGAGGAGCCACCTTCCCGGACGGATCGGCGCAGCGTTCGGTTACAGCACAACGAAAACGGCGACCTGAATGCCCGGGTGAAGCAAATCGAACAGAAAATACTCTCCATCGATGTAGTCGATGTAGCATTCGTCGGTATAGGCCCAGCCCTCAGGCCAGGCATCCACGAGCTGAAAGCTGTAGCCGCCATACTGAAATTGCGGCTGACCTTGCACAATTACCGTGCTTGCGGTGAACTTATGGCTGCGGCCAAAGTGAGCGCGGAACTTGTCGTCGGGAATGTGGCCGCTCTTGCCCGCGGGCCGACCGTTCTTGGCTTGCTGTTCCGGATGTTCCCGCCCTTCAGGCCTCATCTGGTCGTGAGACTCTTTTTGCTCCTGCTTTTGATCTTGTTTTGAAGGCTTGGCCTCGTCCTGGTGAGGTCTGGCCTCGTTCTGAGGTTTGGTCTCTTCCTGCTTGGGCTTGGGCTCTTCCTGTTGCGGTTTGTTGTCCTGGGGCTTGTCGTCTTGCGCAAAAAGAAAGGCCGGACACCCGACCAGCACTGAGAGAATCGCTAAATGCAGAAATCTGAAAGCTCGCATTGTCATCGTCATCCTCCGACGCAATCCTCGATAGCTTTTATCTCCTGCTGCGCTGTCCTATCCGCACGCAGTCGCGGGATTGCTCGTTTGAGATGCAAGGCCTGCGAAGTCCGAACTACGGATGAGCGTGTAGACTCTGAACGGAGAGACAGTAGCTCTGTAGCTCCGAGGGTCTGCACACACGATCTTGGACATAGAGGGGCTCAGCCCACGCGGGCGTGGTTCCGGGAACCACGCCCTTTCCCTACGGGCCGAACGAAAACTAGAACGGACGTGATGGGAACACCCTATGGATTCGATCGTGATGGTATTTCCATCGGCCTTCGGGGAACTGGGGGCCTCGGTGAGCGAACAACTGCCGGAACCCCCTGTCACGCGGACACTGGCGATGTCGACGTCAGGTTCAGCTACGAATAGCGTAATACCGGCTCCCGATGGGATTGCGGTCGCCAGCCCGGCTTCGAAGTTAGCGCCTTTCAGCGCGGCGGAAATGCACCCGAAGGAAACCGCACCTGCAGTTTTGTCGAAAAAAGTGGCTGTAACCTGGCTGGATGAGAAATTGCTGAGGTAGAGCAAATCCTCATCCGGACTGAGCCAAATCGCCTCCAAGCCGCCACCGCTGCCAAGGTTTGAATACACAACCGTGGGTTCCAGCTTGCCGGTGGAAATGTCCGAGACCTCGACCAGCGGCGGAACATTGGTGCCGCCGAAGACGGCGTAGTGCCCATCGGCGGTGATGTCAACTCCCGACGGCGCGCTGTTGTATAGCGTGTGGCCGGTGGAGTACTGCAGATCGCCATTCGGAACTGGGACTCCGCCGGTACATTGAAAGATTCGATAGATCCATCCTGAAAGCTGGCGACAAGGATGTGTTCGTGTACCCACATATCAAGCACCTGACCGCCATTCAAACCTGCTGCGGTGACATCCTGAATGAATTTCAGTGTGCAACCCGGCAGAATTTCGTAAGTCGCCAACGTATTCGAGCCGGTGAAGCCGGCATAGAGGTATTTTCCATTGTTAACGACCGGCATGCCGAAGGACGCGCTGTCAGTGCTTTCGGCCTTGAAGGTGCCGGTCGCCGTGAGCGTCGCAATGGAGATTCCGGCCACATCCGCACTGCCGGCCTCAGATAGAAAAGCACATGCCTGCGTAAGACCATTCAGAATGCTTACGCGCTTAGTGGCAACGGCGCCGATGCCATCGACTCCGGTGCCCCCGTTTTGATGACCGCAGCCTGTTCTAAGAAATGTTACCCAGAATGGTGTAGACGCTCGCGGAATTGCCCTGAGAGTTATCGTTATTGGTGATGAGGTAGTGAGGAGCATTTGCCGCGTTCGAAGTCGCCGCGCAAAGCCCGATCAGCGCTGCGGCCAGGATCCGCGGCAGTTTTGAGAATGGTTTCATTTCTTGGTCTCCTAATGGGGTTGCAACTTTGCAGGAACAATAGGGTGAGATTTATCACGATTTCAGAGGCTTTTTCCGTACTCGGAATTGTGTAGGAACCGGAAAGGGTTCATTGATACATCGAGGAGTAAGCCCTAGGGGCGAGGATTCACCTGCTTCTCCAAAAACCGGCGCCTTCGCAAACCTTATTACCGCCTATTAATATCTAATGCCCGGCGGTTGTCTAGGTCCCGGCGGTCCAGATCCATTGATCCGCGCCCGGCTTCCCTTCAGGTGATTCTAGCATCAGACTGTCATGCCCGCTGAATCGCAAGTGAAAGCGCCGCGGCCTGTAGGCCACTATTTTCGTACACCCCCGGAACCTTATCCGGCGCCCATCAAAGATCCACCAAGTCCTTTGGAGAATCCGGACGCTCCGGTGCGCGAACCCGATCCTGAGGATCCGGCGCAGCTCTGAGTCGTGGGCCTTAACCGGGCCTTTGCGCTTTACGCGCGCAAAAGTAAGGACCAAACACAACTTAAGAGGACGCCATGGCAGCGACGAAAAAGACGAAGAGACAGCTTGTAAAACAGAAGCGTTTAAATAACGTAGCACGCACACTGGGATATGCCGCCGGCACGCTCACGAGGGCGACACGAGAGTTGGCGGAGAGCCTTTCGGCGTTACCGGAGAGCGTTGCCACCAGGGTGCGGGAAGCCGCCAATATCGAAAGGCCCGCGGAGCGCTCGCGAGTTCGTGCTCAGCATCCCCGGAAAAGGATTCGCCGTTCCGCTCGGGCGCAGACGACCAAGAGCACGGCGACCGCGAAGGAGCGAAGGAGCCGGAAGAACAAAACGCTGCCGAGAAAACGCGAGTCGGGTCACGCGAAGGAATGACCAGGGATGCACACACGCTCGTAAGGGCCTGATCGTTTTTCTCCGATTTTACAGAGTTCGGGGTATTGTTCCGCGCAGGGTCAACCATCTACTTTCGGACAGGCAGCAGCAAAGAGATGCACTTTCAGGAAAGAATTGGCATCCGCTGCGCTGGATCTCATTTCTAGGAGGAAGTCCAAATGCAAAAAAAGTCATTGCGAGAGCTGTACATCGATGAACTTCGGGACCTTTACAACGCGGAAACGCAACTTGTGAAGGCTCTGCCGAAGATGGCCAAAGCGGCCTCAAACGGCCAACTGCGCGAGGCATTCGAAGAACACTTGCGCCAGACCTCGGAGCAGATGTCTCGCCTGGAGCAGATCTTCGAGCAGTTGGAGGAGAAACCATCCGGCAAGAAGTGTCTTGGCATGGAGGGGCTGGTCAAGGAGGGGGCCGAAACGATCGGAGAGAACTACGCCGAAGACGTGCTGGACGCCGCCCTCATTGGAGCAGCGCAGAGGGTTGAGCACTATGAGATGGCTGGTTACGGAACCGCCCGAGCGCTCGCCGAGCTGCTTGGCGAAAACGCGCACGTTTCTCTGCTGAACCAGACGCTGGAAGAAGAAAAACAAACTGATCAGAAACTGACTGATCTTTCGCAGGAGATTAACCCGAAGGCGCTCCAGGGTGCGGCGCGCACCTCAACACATTCTGGCCAAGGTCGCGCTAGCTCAAAGTCCAAGAAAGCAGCATAGCGGAAACAGGAATGGAAGGGGCTCCGTGAAAGGGAACCCTTCCATCTCATATTCTTCTTGTTCTCACGCCAAAATGTAGGATTCACTGAAAGTGGACCGGCCCTCACCTACATACTGGATTCACTGTATAGCGTTTTTCGGTTGGTTTGCCTACTGTGTTTCCAGTTTGTCGCTACAGAATTATCCGCCACTTAGATGGAGGTCTTTATGGAGATCAGGCCACTTCGACCCAACCTATGCGGGGAAATTGGAGAGATCTTTACTGCGCTGCTCTGTTTGAGACGGACAATAGAAGGATTCCGGCGCGCATCGCCGACGCCGAGAAAGCGATTGTGTCCCGGGCACGGGAACTCTTTTCCGCGGACCGTGACACAATCGAAGAAGACCAAGCGTTAGACGATGCCCTGTATGCCCTGCGAGCACTTCAGAGTTGCCTGAGTCTCCGTGCCGCAGCCTAATCCAACCTGCCGGCTAGTCATACTTGCACATCTTTAAAGCGCAGAAGAGTCATACACTTTGAAGCCCAGAAGAGCCTTACACTCCCTGCCCCCCTCAAATGAGGAAACTATCGCCAGCCGGCAGGGGCTAAACAGTATTGTTGACGCCTAGCGGTCATCGTACATTGCGAAGAGTGTAGGAAAGAAGAGTGTAGGAAAGTTGAAATCCAGCGAATGGCACCCAAGATTGCAGGACGCAGCATTGACTTGCATCGGTCGTTCTCAGCAGAGAATCTGAGACGCGCGTTCGACACAGCGGTATGCGAACTTCATAAGGCTGACTCCGCCGCCAAAAAGCGGTTGCGGTATCGCACGCCGATCTTTCAGCGCGGAGAAATCATGGGGATTTCTCAGGCGAATTCGGAAGAGCGCGCATTGAGAGACGCGGCTCGAGCGCTGGCTCAATTGTGGAATGTTTGATGCAAACTGGCCAGCGGCGCAAGGGTGGGGGGTCGGCGCTGGTACCGTTCTTTAGTCTATTCCACAGTCTATTCCACGAAACTGAACGCAGTTGAATCGCAGCGCTCAGGCCGGGGTAATGGTTACCGGCGTGCGTTGGATCGGCATCGGCATTTGGATCTGGATGATGTTGTTCTTGATGGCATACACCACCAGATCGCGGATGGAGTGCAGGCTGAGTTTCCGCATGATGTTGCTGCGATGGGTTTCTACAGTCTTCGTGCTCAGGTTCAGGAGCGAGGCCACCTCCTTGGAACTCTTTCCTTCCGCGAGAAGCTGCGTGACCTCGCGCTCCCTCGCGGTCAGCGTTGGCAAGTTCGGCGGCTCATTCCGGGATATGGCCTGACCTTTGTCCAGGAAGCCCGCCAGCACCAGATCATTCACCCGCGGCGTGAAGAACATGCGCTTGCTCTGCAAGGCTTCCACCGCTGACACCAGATCGCGGGCGGCATCCGACTTCAGCACGAAACCGCGTGCCCCGGCATCCAGCGCCTCCCGGATGACCTGATCGGAATCGGTGATCGTCAGGACGATGACTTTGAAGTGAGAGTCATGCTGCAGCAGTTGGCGGGTCGTGTCTAGGCCGTTGAGATGTGGCATGCCAATGTCTACGATCACAACATCGGGCTTCAACTGCTTAGCCATTTCGATGGCTTCGCGGCCATCGGAGGCCTCCCCGCACACTTCCCAGCCCTCATGTTTTTGCAGAAGCGCACACAAACCCCGGCGCACGATTTCGTGATCGTCGGCTAACAGGATACGCAGTTTCATGGCACCCTCCACGTAAGCGTCAGAGATAAACAGACATGGACTCAATCCTCGCGCGGCAATCAACACGAAGCTTGCTGCCGTCGCGCCAGTGCTGTAAAAACGCGATGCTGGCTCACCGCCTCTACCGCATCGAGCAGATCGCGGGCCGCATTCGACTTTACAACATACCCTTTTGCCCCAGCATCCAGAGCCTCACCCATCATCTGCGGAGAATCGTGTTGCGTAACGAAGAGAACCTCAAGACCGGGCGCCATCTTTTTCTGCCGGATTAGCCTGCACGCATCCAGGCCATTCATTCGAGGCATGGTGATATCAAGCACCACAACGTCGGGTTGTAAACTTTCGACCTTGACCAAGGCTTCCGTCCCGTCAGACGCTTCGCCGACCACTTCCCAGCCAGTCCGTCCTTCCAATAGAGTTCGCAACCCTTGCCTGACTACAGGGTGGTCATCCACCAGCAGTATGCGGACTGCCATAAGATCCTCGGCTCCGAATTTCGTCAAAAACCTTCCGCTGACGGTTTCGATGCAGGCCTTGCCTTCATTCTCGTCCGTTCCGCCGCTAGAAGTCTACTCGCACCTACTGGAAAGGCAACTCTTAAGTGGATCCCTGCGAAAACTAGCATGGCACTGTCCCTGCTCGAATACAGGGTATGCTGTATTTTCGATGGCCCACGGGGGTTAGCCTTTCTCGGCTATTCTTAATGTTCTTTGCTGTGACCTTCTGCTTTATGCTTCTTCAGCACCGTCCGCGCAGCCACTTCCTTGGCCCGGTCACCGTAGCGTCCCGACCGCTGCGCACTTTCCTTTATGTGTTCATACTCCCGCTGCTCCTTTGCGCTTACACCCCGAAGATGTTTTTTCCCTGGCATCTGCTACTCTTTCATTTTTCATTCGTGCGGTTCGTTGCTTCCAATACGTCCTGAGTAATATCCGGTACGAGTCGCGACACGTAGTCGGGTGGATCCGTCGAGCGCCTGAACCTGAATCGACTGGTAGGCGCCGGACGTGTGCGGATTCGAAGAGCGGTAGCCAATCACGTATTGACTCCGGATGTCTCGCGCAATCGAACTCGCGATCGATTGGACATCGTCGAGATTGGGAGGGTGGAAACTGCTTTTCGTGGCCTGCCATGCCTTACTTTGCTTATCTCGCCATACGACACCGAAAAGCCGATTCGGCTCGTTGTTTCATGTACGGGCTTGCTTCCGAGGCATGACTTGCTACGGGCCGCCCGCAGGACTCTCCGTTTTGGAAATAGCAAATCGCGCATTTTCATCTTGGCTTTGTGCAACTGCGATTTGGAATTGCCGACTGAGCAGTCCAGCATTTTGGCAATTTCATGATGCTGATAGCCGTCAACCTCGTGCAGGGTGAAAATCTGCCGGCATCCCTCGGGGAGTTCCTGCCAAGCGCGGTGCAGCGTAATACGGTCGATCACGCCGCTGAGTTGTGGGTCCGCCTTCCCGACATCGCGCCGTAGGGATGGCGACTCTGACGAAACGGGCTCGTCGAGAGAAACGACGGGAGGCGATTTGCGGCGGCGCAACTTCATCAGCACCGTGTTCACAGCAATCCTGTACAACCAGGTGGAAAAGGCGGAGTCCCCGCGAAACGAACCGACGCTCCGGAACACCTGCAGGAAGGCTTCTTGTGTCAGATCCTCTGCCTCAGCGATATCCTTCGTCATCAGCAGACAAACGGAATACACGCGCTTCTTGTGAGTCTGGAATAGCGTGGCAAAGGCCTGCTCGTCGCCACTCTGTGCGCGCTGCACCAGGCTGCGTTCGGATTCGGGTCGATGGGTATTGTCGCTGGCTGGCACCAAATTTGTTGCTGTCGCGGAAATTACGCAAGTCGCCACGTTAGTCTCCTTCGATCAAACTAGGGTGCTTGTTTGTGCTCTGGATGATTCCCAAGAGCATTCAACTTCCAAAAGAGAGATTAGCGACAGCGCAGACTTCAGCCCATCAGGATGCTCCTGTAATTGATTGGCAGGGTTGCTGTACAACTGGATGGAATCAAATGCTGAGATATTGGTTTATATGTGACAATGCGGCGAAACTCTTTTTGACAAAGAGTTTCGGCGACAAAGCTAAACAGTCAGTTGCGGCAGATGCTGTACGCCGGACTTAGAAAAACCCGGATTCGCCGCCTGTTTCGGAGTTCGCAATGTCGAACCGCCGCTTCGTTCAATTCAATAGAGCCGAAATCCGGCAACGCGTAAGAGTCGGGCGAAGGTGCGATCAGGGTGACCGTCTGATATTGCTGGACTTGCTTCACGACTGGATGTCCGAATGTCGCCGCGCTAAGAATGAGACGAAGCAGTGCGATATGTACGATTGCGGATCCGGCGAGACCGTTGGATCGATAATTGTTGAACTGTCCCCAGATTGCGTCTGAAACGGGCGCCCTGTGTGCTCGCTGGGCCACTTTCTCTGGCCGTCCGTTTAGTTCCCGGCCTGAGTAAACAGTGTCGAGGATCGCCGAGGAAGAAAACGGAAACAGCGCGTGAGCGGCGAAGCGGGGACTTTGACGGTCCGACATTAGCACTCCTTATGGAAATTCAGCTCGCAATAGAAATCTGCAGCGTCATTTCCTGAGTCAAGAACTAAAGATGGTGGACTAGACGCTCCCCCACAAATCCATCGAGTCTGCGAGGGCATCGGCGTCGAAAATCGGCCCCGAGGCCCCTCCACACTTCACAGCACTTCACAGCCGCCCGACCAGAAGCAGCACAAGTAGGACAACGACGACCAGCCCGAGTCCGCCGCTAGGGTAGTAGCCCCACGATCTGCTGTAGGGCCAGGTCGGCAGAGCACCGAGCAACAACAGCACAAGAACAATAAGCAGAATCACCGACATAAGACCCCCTCCAATCCGTCATTCGCGAGCAGCTATTTGAATTCTCTTGCGGAACTAACCCTAGCTTTCCCTTGGGTCTGGTTCCATCCGGTTCAAGCTGTAAAGTGAACCGAGTGCTTGCTGGAGATGCAGGTAGGGGGCAGTTCTAGGGGATCCTACAGGCCGCACAGCGAAGCCTTCGTGAGATACAGTCTCGCCTGTATTGCGCGCGGCAAATGGGGACCTAAATGGCTAATGCTCAGGGCCTTCCGATGTCGAAAGCCCCCGAGCCTCTGCGTTTTGCGAAACGGCACTCAACTCAGGCAGCGCTTCTTTTGTCGGCCGAAGCTTCACCGGAAGATGCAACGTCCTCAGCGCCGGTGATTTCCATGATTCCTTTGGCGCGCTTGATTTCCTCGGAGGTCTCGCAATGGACCGCGACCAGGATGCCACCTTTGAGGATTCTGCCTTCGTACCTCTTGGCCTCATATTCGGGAATCCCCACCCCGATGAGAACCCCGGCAAATCCACCCAAAGCTCCGCCTACGCCAATCCCGGCAAGCGCAGCAACAATCGGGCCAGCCGCGATAACGGGACCAATACCGGGAATCGCCAGCGCGCCCACGCCGACGAGCCAGCCCAATGCACCTCCAATTGCCGCTCCCGATCCAGCGCCGACGGCCGCTCCTTCCGGCGCTTTCGTGCTCTTATCTGTCACCAGGTCCTTGAAACCAAGATTTTCCGGCAACAGCACCGAAATATCTGAACTCGAGAACCCGGCATCTTTAAATGCAGTCACCGCAGATTCCACATCGCTCCGCGTCAAATAGATTCCAAACACAGATTTATTTTTCGCCATTGATGCATCTCCTGATGAAAAAGTATTTGCCATGGGATTTCGGCCGCGAAAATGGATTCAAAGCGGAATCACGCAGGCTGTCCACAGGATTACAGGCTCACTGATTTGGCAGCCAACGCCAATCCGGGGAAATCCTTAGAGGAAAACAAACTTCCGAGTAGGAGATGTGTCTGCGTTGACGCGATTGTGGATTTGAACCTGATCTAACCAGGTTCAAGCTGATCGTCGGGACGCCATGTCCGAGGTTTCTGCGGAAACCTTCGATGAAGCGCTAGCAGGGGAAACTCGCTGTGACTCGCGTGCCGCTATCTCCGGACTCAATCTCCAGCTGTCCCCCCAACAGTCGTACTCGTTCTCGCATGCCCTGAATACCTACGCCGGCACGCATGAGCGCCGGCATGCCCGTGCCCCGGTCGCGAATATCGAGGGTTACACTATGCGTGCCCCGTGTTATCACGATGCTCGCGGAGTTGCTGCCGGAATGACGGTGGATATTCGTAAGGCATTCTTGCACGATGCGGAACATTGCGGTCTCGAGTTCAGCCGGCAGCCGCCCAAGGGTGGGGTCCAGATGGAGATCCATGTCGATTTTGCTTCGCTCGGCAAAACCTTCGACATACCAGCGCACGGCAGACTGCAACCCAGCCTCGTCAAGCAACGGCGGGTGTAACAGATGAGACATCGTGCGCAAGTCTCTGGACAACTCCTCTATAAGACGCAGGCTCTCCGTAATTTGTCCAGCGAGGCTGGAGCTAGTCTTCCGTAGTTCTTCTTCCACCGGAACCAGGGTCAGATTCAAAGCAACCAATATCTGACCGGCAGTGTCATGCAGTTCGCGGGCGATCCGGCGTCTTTCGTCATCCTGCATCTGCAGGAGACGCGCGGAGAGCGTGCGCAGTCTTTCCTGGGCCTGATCGAGTTCGGCGGTGCGTTCCCTGACTCTGGCCTCCAATTGCTCATGGGCCTCCCTGAGCGCTTCTTCTGAGCGCTTGCGTTCGCTGATGTCCCGGCAAACGCCCATCATGCTCTTGGGCCGGTCGGCTGAATCGTAAGTGACCTGCCCATGCGCCTCCATCCAACCAAAACTTCCATCTGCCCTGGCTTGCCGATATTCCGCGTGATACTTGCCATTGCCCTGAAGTGCCTGCTGAACTGCCTGCTCCACCCGCTCGCGGTCGTCGCTATGAATGCCTTCCCGAAATGCCTCGATGGTTCCTGCGAAGGTTCCGGGTGGCTGCCCATGGATTCGTTCCATGTTTTCCGACCAGTGGACGCCTCCGCTTTCGATGTCCCAATCCCAGGTACCGATATTCGCGGCGTCCAGGCCGAAACGCATTCTCTGTTCGCCGTCTCGCAGCGCCTGTTCGATCTGCCTTATGCGAGTAACGTCGCGAGCTATTTTCGATGCACCCACGATCTTGCCAGACGAATCCCTGACTGGCGAAACGGTCAGCGATATAAGAACTCGCCTGCCCGCTTTTGTGACTCGCACGGTTTCAAAATGCTCGATTCGTTCCCCTGATCTCAGCCTGCGCAAGATGTTCGCTTCTTCCGCTTGCAATTCGGGAGGGATAATGATCGTAATCGGTTTTCCGAGAACCTCATTTTCGGTGTAGCCGAAAATACGCTCCGCGCTCCCGTTCCAGCTGGTGATGATCGCGTTCAGGTCTTTCGCGATGATCGCGTCATCCGAATTCTCCACGATTGCTGCGAGCCTTGAACGGGTCTCTTCGGCAGCCCTTTGCTCTGTAATATCGAGGCACGACCCAACGTAGCCCTCCAGAACTCCTTCGCCGCGGAATAGGGGCTCTCCCTGGCTCAGGACCCAACGAAACTGCCCGTCGGAGCGGCGCAAGCGGTATTCCATTTTGAAGGGTTGGCGAGAACTGACGGCAGAGCGATAGATATCCAGGCATCGTTGCCGATCATCGGGATGGATTCCGTCGGCCCATCCATCCCCGAGCTCCTGCTCCAAGGTTTTTCCTGTGAATTCAAGCCATGATCGGTTGAAATAAGTGCGCTGAGCGTTCGCATCCGAAACCCAGATCATGGGAGGCGCTGCCTCCGCGATGATCGTTTCATCGTCTGGTAGTCGTTTGTCTTCCATAACAGTATTTAACGCGCCAGCCTACAGACAGCTGTAGGCGCAACCATCCAAAACCGCACTTGGCTCTTGTAGAACCAGAGCGCAGCCGCTCGGGCGTACAGACTATTTCGATTTCGACATCCACACATAGAACTTTCCATCGTCAGCAACCGTTTCGATCTCCAGACCGCTGGAGGCTGCCGCTCGATGCACGGCAGAACGAAGGTTCGCCAAGCCGATGCCGCCCACATCGGCAAGTGGAATCTCAAGGGCCGAACCCGGCTGCAGCGTCGCCAACTCCCGCACGATGCCCTGAACCAGTTCGTGGTGCTTCCCGTGTCTGCCCCTCTTCAAGTTAGAAATTTGAACTTGGCGATACTTCATCCCCGCCTGCCGAATCTTGGTTTCTAGATCTCTGCCCATGGTCCTTCCCCCTTCGTTGCAGAAAAATACCAAAAGGCAACATTTAGGTCAAATATACTTTTCTAGTTTACTGTGGAATCTTTCCGTTTCAATACTATTACCATATGTATTCTATATGATAGTAGTACGATTGCTATCGTGTAATTATACCCTGCAATGAGTTCGTTATGCGCTGACTCAATTCCTCTTGTTTTAGGCGTTCGTCGCAGCCACGACAGGCGAAGGCAAATATTTCACCTATTTTTAGTGAAGTTTGTATGTTCAAAGGGTGAGGCTATTCGTCGCAGGTGTTTCGAGGGGACGGAATTCGGAAAGCAGCCAGATGCAACCATCAGGCAGAAGGATAATGCTATGCAACGTATGTGTCGAGAGGTAGCAAGCCACGCATGGCGCGCGCGGCAGCGTGCCGCGGCGGAGTTACTTCGTCATGCCAGGATCGTGACCGATCCAATCAAGCTGGCTTTCCTCAAAGCCGAAGTTGTAAAGCGCAGAGCAAGAACCGAAGGCGACCCTTTGAGGGCAAGACGTGAGCCTGCGTCGTAGGATAGTGGTGTTGTTCATGTCGATTTGTCTCCGGTATGACTCCGCAGGTGGGAGGCCAGATGCAGGTTGATCAGGTCTCAAGAGGGGGCGACGCCCGAGGCGGCGTGTACCGCTACATCTTAGCAATTCTGGCGGCGATGGCTGCTTTGTTGCTTCGCGGCCTTCTCTCTCCGCTTCTGGGAGAAAGCAATCCTTATCACACTATTTGGGCAGCAGTTGTCTTCTCCGCATGGTATTTCGGACTTGGTCCTTCCATTGTCGCCACTCTTGTCGGGGCCGCCGGCATCTGGTATTGGTTCATGCCGCGTGGCCATTTATTCGAACTTTAGGACCCCAAGCACGAAGTCTCCGGAATGCTCGGGTTCCTCATCTTCTCCAGCTTGATCATTGCTCTCGGGGAAGCCAACCGGCGCTCCCTTGCCAGGAGCAAATGGGCGGAAGAACAACTGCGAACCGCGCATGATGAGCTCGAGCGAAAGGTTCAGGAACGAACCACAGACTTGAAAATGGCGAATGAGAGCCTGCGTGAACTCTCGGGACGGCTGCAGCAGATGCGGGACGAAGAACGCCGGCAACTCGCACGAGAGTTGCACGACAGCGTCGGGCAGCTGCTCGCCGCGCTCAGTATGAACATCGCGATCGTGCAGGGTCAATCCAACAAGCTTGATTCGGCAGCAGCGCGCGCCATCTCTGAAAATGCCGCCTTGGTGGAGCAAATCAGCCGGGAAGTTCGTACTATATCGCATCTGCTGCATCCTCCTTTGCTCGATGCAGCCGGTCTTACATCCGCGCTTCGCTGGTACGTCGATGGTTTCTCGGAGCGCAGTAAGGTTAAAGTCGATCTTTCGATCCCAGGAGAGTTTGGCCGGCTGTCAGACGAGATGGAAATTGCCATCTTTCGCATGGTCCAGGAATGCCTTACAAATATCCATCGTCATTCTGGCGGCGCCTTCGCTATGATCCGCGTGCACGAAGAAGATCACAGGATTCTGGTTGAAGTTCGAGACGAGGGCAAAGGTATATCTTTGGAAAAGCAACATGAACTCAATTCATCAGGTCGAACCGGGGCGGGTTTTCGCGGTATGCGGGAGCGCCTCAGGCAGCTGGGCGGAACTCTGGAAATTCGATCGGACGGTGCAGGTA
The DNA here is from genome assembly GCA_963807655.1 of uncultured Acidobacteriaceae bacterium. Taxonomy (GTDB): domain Bacteria; phylum Acidobacteriota; class Terriglobia; order Terriglobales; family Acidobacteriaceae; genus Sulfotelmatobacter. Next base: position 94,133 of record CAWEDF010000057.1, read on the forward strand.
CAGCAGTCACCGCGATCCTTCCGCTCCGGGGCCGGACGGGTAAAGGGACCGCACCAGAAGTTGCCTGACCTTTCCTACATCACAAATTGCCCTGGCGTCTCTTCTTCCGGCTTCCGGTTTTGCTGGAGTGCTCCTATCCGATAGGCAAGTCAGCCGTCACCAGGGTGCCCCCGCCATTCGAGAACACATTGAGCACTCCCCCCAGCTGCCGCAACCTTTCGGCCATTCCCTTGATCCCAACCCCCGAGCTGGCACTCGATGGTTCCCTCGAAATGCCTTTCCCCATATCACTTACCTGAGCACGGATATGGCCCGAAGACTTGCTGATGCGAACGGTCGCTGTCGTGCTTCCTGAATGCTGATGCACATTCACGAGAGATTCTTGAACGACTCTAAAGAGCGCGATTTCCTTCTCGCGCGAAAGCCGGCCGAAGTCACTTGGGATTTCGATTGTGACGTGTATGTTGCTGCGCTTCGCAAATCTTTCGGCAAACCAGCAAATCGCCGATGACAGCCCCATTTCCTCCAACGTAGGTGGATGCAATAGATGCGAGAGCTGGCGAACTTCACCCAGCAGGTTATCCACCAGCCTTGCACTCTCGCCGATTAACTTCGACTCGCGAGTGTCATCCGCCCGATCCACTTCCCCGAGCACTCTCAGGTTCATGGCCAAAGTAGCGAGAACTTGGGCGGTACTTTCGTGCAGTTCGTGCGCCACGCGCCGGCGTTCTTCATCTCGGATGAGCATCAGCTGGCTGGTCAGCGTGCGAAGACTGGTTTCGGCGTCCTCACGCTTTTTGACTTCGTCCAGAAGCTGAACGTTCTTGCTTTGGAGCTGAGCGGTACGTGCTTGAACGCGGAACTCGAGTTCTTGCCGGAGTCGCTTGTGTTCGGCGACTTCGGTCTCGAGAGCCTTTGCCTTTTGCTGCAACTGCGTAATACTGCGCAGACGCTGATCTTCGCTGTCAAGACCTACATATCCTTCGGTCGGAATTACAGCGGAGTGTTCACTGCAGACTCTTAGGAGCAGTTCCCCATCTTCTTCCCGGCTGAAACTGCTTATCGGATATGCACAGAACAGGGAGAAGGGCTTCGTGCGGGCTAGTCCATTCCAGAGCTGCTCCAAATGAATCGCAGCCTCAGTCTTGCCCTCTGCCCACAACAACGCGACCATTTCTCCGAATATCGCCACTCGTGGCTGCACACTACCAGAGCAGGCTAGAGCCTGGGTAACAATCTCACCGACGACAGACTTAAACCGAGCATCGTTAGGCCACTCGTCCGACATGAAGGCAGCAAGCACTTGCTGTGCATCCAGGGAAACAAATCGTCCATCGGCGAGGAGTGCAGGAACATCGAGTCCGCGAGCGGTTAGCGACGGCAGCAGGGCGTCACGGTGTTGTTCCGTGGCAACCACAACGGCGGCGTCCCCGGCTGTGAGCGCATGGCCGATATATTCGCTCAGCTCCTCAAGCAGGAACTTATCCTGAGAATAAAACTGTACGCCGTGCTGATGGTTTCCCCGTCGGGACCAGGAACCTTTGTACATCTCCGTCTGTCTGCAATGTGCAGTTGCGGTCTTTGTGCTGTGCATCTGCTTCTCACTGGATTTGCCGGTCCATCTGAAAGTAGTCAGACGTTCGGTTTCCTCGCCATGTCCAGAATGCCATTCTCTGACTTCAAAAGGCATACATTGTTCACAGTAGGGAAGACTGGCCTTGAGCGTAGCGCTGCCCTGGTCACGGCCGCGAAGCGGGTTGGTTGTTTCCATCGCTCTTCGGGATCGTTGCCTCTGGTTCCGCTTCAATGGTGACTTCTACCTCAGCGCCGGGCTTGAGGCGGACCGTGTCGCCATTCTCGGTGGTCAAAGTATTTTCGATGCGAAGCTCCCGGTAGAGGTGATCCGCCCCTTCCACTGCGATCTGAGCCTTCTCGGGTATTTCTGGAGACGGAGACTGGATGACCTTTTCGACAGTTGCGGGCAGAGTTGTGTTTGGCTTATCGCTCATGGATGGTCCTCATTTAGAAAACCAATTGGAATCCATAAGAATGCATTTTACGTCTGCACCCCTATGCTGCTACTCGCGCTTTGACCCTGTAACGCTGTTCTTGCCGATGTTATCACGGTCGTGTTTGTGGCCGAAATCGAGGGCGAAGCGCGGTTCCGATTCCGTGCCTGTAATGCGAATAGGAACTTCGGTACCCGCTCCGTCCTTGCTGAAGAACGGATCGACGGGCTTCAAAAGAACTGACTTCCACCCGGTGGTCATTTGCGAGAGCTTTGCTTCAAGGCGGGCCTTGCCGCGAAGGTCGAACTTTTGTCCGTCTAAGCTGTAGTCGCCAGTCATATCGACATGCGTTCCGGGAATAAGAAAATGAAGCAAAGAGAAAGACAGAAGTCCGTCCTTCAGAGTGAACACACCTCGCAAATCAACCGGCACGTCTTCCTCCACGTGCGCCTGCGCCTGCTTGGGATTTCCCCGGCTGCGCAGGCTTAACGAGTCGACCTTCTGCTGCACTTTCTCGCTCGTGAAGTGCGCCCGCGGCACATGGAAGGTGCCGGCCAACTTTAGCCTGTCGGCCACGCTCCCATCGCCAGGAGCAAGGCCCATTCGCGTCTTCATTTCTACCGGACCGCTCATTATCGGCGGGTCGGTGTGCACGCCCAGTTTGAGCAAGTCTTCAATCCGCGCATGATCCAAGACGACCTCGAGCTCTATATCGTGCCCGTTCGGTTCGCTCACCCGGACCACCGACCCCTCCGCCGTAAAAGACGACTGAAGGAAGGTTGCATGCACCGGCTGGAGATACGTGTCCCCGTTTGTACCGTCGACAATGGCATGGAACTCCGTGTGCAGCGACACCGCGTGTCCGCTGCTCGCAATCCGAAAATCTGGCGTGTCGGTTTTTCCCTGCACGACGATATTGCTTAGAGTTCCCGAGTATTCACCAGTGGATGAAAGCGTTCCTGCGATGCCCTTGATTGTGCTCAAATTGGCGTCGCTGAAGGAATAGTGCCCCTGGACTGGCGTATCGCGGGGGCTCTCTTCCTGCCAAGGGCCGAACAGGCCGTTCGACTGAATGGTCCCCACGGGCTTCGGGTTGATCAGGGTGGCATTAAACTGGAGAGGTTGGCCCGGACCAATGTCCTGCAAGTTCAAGTCACTGATGGCAAATTCCAAGGGAAGCTTGCCCGGCTTTAGGGTGTTGATCACTAATCTTGTATTTGCGCAAATGAACCTGTCGACCACGATGGACATTTTCCGCACTCTTGCACCCATGTCCGTTACCTGCCCTCGATTTTCTTTAGGCGGGATGTTTATCTCTAGACCCTGCACATACACGCTCTCCACGTGCATTGGGGAACGGAACAAACTTCGCAATGCGGTTTGAAAGCGGAATTCCTGGATACTGATTAGGGGTTGAATTCCCGGTGCGTGTGGGTTGGGATCATCCTTTCCGAAAAGGCTGAGGCCGCCGCCTGAAACTTCAATCCCATTGACCACGGAAACATGAAAACTCGCCAGCTCCACCCTGCTTCCAAAGCGATTCGACAGAGTCTCAACGATTCGAGTTCGCAGGATCGGCTCAGAGTGGGTGATTACCAATCGCATCGCCACTGTCGCGCCGGCTAACAACACGAGAATGACTGTGCCGACCCATCTCCACGGAAACGCGCGGCGCGCTCCCTTCGGCGTTCGTTTCGGGAAGACTTGCACAGTCGCACTCGTGTTCACGGTGCCTAACGCATGGAGCTTGCTTTTTGATCCTTCACTTGCTACTCGTTCACCACTTGCTGAACGTTCGGGACCTTCAACGCAATTTTTTCAGCCTGCGTGCGCCTGGATTCCGAAGCAACATCACCGCTCAAGGTTACAACCCCACTCTTGACTTCGTACTTGACGGCTTTTTGAAGTTTGTACTGGATGAGGGCGGCATCCAGGTTCTTCTCGATGCCCTTGTCCAGATCCGAGTTCACGGTCTTTGTGTCGCTTTCGTTACCGCGAGGAAGCACGACAATCTGGTCCGCAACGACCTGCCCGGTTGCGATTGACTTGGCAATGGACTCGGCTTGTGCCTTATCAGCATCGGCCGGGACGTTTCCCGTGAGAGTCACGACACCTTTGTCGCGATCCTGCGATACGGAAACGTCTTTAAGGCCAGCTTGATCAAGCGATCTACGGATACTGTCGGAAACATCTGGCGACTTTGCGGACGTCCGTGAGCAGTTTACGAGGCACCCAAAGGCAAGCAGCGTGAAGAAGGCTAAATACACTTTGATCGGTTTCATAGTCTTGCTACAGTTAGCCTTCGTAAGACGACCTTGGGCCCCGTAAGGTTGTCTCTCGTTCGTGCACCTCAAGGGAGCGCGGCCGTGGTCGACCGTGTCATGGAGACTTTGCTTTACATCCTACTGAGTGCAGCAACCCATTCTTGGGGATGACTGTTGCTGGGATGTATTTCTCGTCCGAGGGGTGGCCCCGCCCGGGGTCACATAGACTGGGCTGTGCTGCCTTGTTACTGAGTGCTCACCCAAACAGCACGCAGAACGAACCAACCTCGGCGTCCTGTTTAATCTCGCCACCGCCTGAGCGTCGAAGCCCCGGTGGCCCGGGGTGCCCACAGCTCATTACTGATAAGTGCCAGATGTGTGATAAGTGACGGATGCGGCACACTCGTCGTTACCTCTTCCGGTCCGATGAGTGCTTCCTTCGCCTGCGGAGTTGCTGCCGCCGATCCGATCAACGCCATTTCGTTGCAATCTGGCAACCTCGGGGTTGCGCCAAGGACTCGCCATGCTGGCGCCGAGCCAACAGATCGCGAGGAGTGAACCAATGCCCAGTCCTGCCATAAGGAAGGTCACCGCCGTCGGGAGATCGTACTGAGGTCGGGATTGCATATCTGAATCCGGGTTGTTCAAGTTGCTTATATCGTGGCACTATGAGTTCAGCGCGCGGAGGAGTGGATCACAGTCTCCTCCACGCAGGGAAACTCAAACGCGCGCTCGGTAAACGCTGAGCCTTACGAAAGCGGTTTGATGCTCTCTATTTCGATGGTGTTGCTGTCCATATCGAGCTTGCCCGTTACTTTCACTTGCTTGCCCACATATTGTTTGGCCTTTGCTGGGTCGTCGAGTTTGTAACTAACCTTGGTGACTGGGTCCTTCAGGACGAGTTCCCCGTTTTCTTTGGCAATACTCCCAGTAAAGGTTTTGGCTTGTTGCGTGGTGGCATCGCCAGAGTGTGGCATCTGGGCCTCGTTCTGTGGCTCTTGCTGTTGCTGAGCGGCGGCCTGACGCGGCGTTGCTGGAGCTGGGTCTTGATCGGACTGTTGCGCATAGATTGACGGCGTAAAGGCTATCGTCAAAAGAGTGAGCGCTGTGACCAAAGAGAAATGCAGCACAAATTTTTTCATATTAGCGAAAACCTCCTGGAATCGCGTTTTGCGTTCTTGGATTAAACTGCAAAAACCTTGCCAATCGTTGCGCGGCAGGTTGCCGCTTGCAAAATAAAAGCCTTAGCTAACGAGCATCTGGGCGAACTGGGAACTTTAGACCAACTACCAAGAACTTCTTGCCAGACAGTAGACCAAACGTAAAGCGGGAATTGCCTCGCGTTATTTCTTTTTCTCTCTCTTCGCATCTTTCAAAAATTCCTCACGATCTACATGGTTTACCCGAGTGCCAGGCTCGGAGAAACGCGGTAAGTTCGCGACTGAGCGGTGCGCTTCCGGCTCTGTGCCCTATCAAGCCGTAAATCGAGCGCCCAACAGTTCAAGGTTTGCGCTTTCCCATCATTAAGGATCACAAGCTGGGTACGAACTCCAGCAGGACGAAAATCGCCAATTTGGAGCATTTGCCATGGCCGTGAACGCAGCAGCCGCATACGGAATTTACTCCCAGGACGTTTCGTTGCCCGACATTGTGCGCGATCTAAACCAGGCCGGCTTCGGGAACGAAGATATTTGCATGATGCTGTCGCCCACTCATCCCATTGCCTCGATGGTTCGGGACGCAAGCCTGTTTAATTCCGAGAAGGAAACCAGCGCGGCGGTGGCCGGACTGATTGGCTGGCTTTCGGAATTCGGTGCGGTGCTGATTCCGACAGTCGGTTTCTTCATCCGGTCAAAGGCATTTTTTCATGCGCTCATCGTGGCGCGGGAAACCCCGGCGCCCGCTTTTTGCGGCAATACAAGAACGCTGGTGGGGCTCGGTTTTTCGGAGGAAGACGCAGAACGGTTCGAGGACCAGCTTGTTGATCTTGGAGTGCTGGTATACGTCTCCTGTGCAGAGGGGGCGAAGCCAATGTGGGCACGAGAAGTGTTACGGCACACCGGAGCGCACGAGGCCGCCACGCTGGAAGGAATGAGTGTCGCAGCCACGGCTTGATCTTGCTTTACGCACCGATAGGCTGCGCTGGCGAATGGCTTGGTTTCGCCAGCCGGAAGGTTACGTAGGCCCGCCGGCGAGTGAGATTCAAAATCGCACCAGCCATCGCCGGACATTGGTTGTCATCAGGAGTTGTCCGTCCTGGCTGAGTTCTCGGGCAACATCCGGGTGGGTCAAAAGATAGCGCATTTGGTGAACCCAACCGCCCGCGGAGTCCGCCAAAATCCCGAAGGCTTCGTAATATTGTAGTTAATTCTAGACACTCAACTGCCTTTCTCTAGACTCGTGAGAAGGACAAGCTCAACTAGTTGCACTCAGGTGCCATACAGTAAAGACCCTAGAGTCAAGCCACAATTTTCCGTGTTCAAATCGGACAGTCTAGGTGAGTGCCTGTAGGTTCAAATTCAAAAACAAAACTACGCTATGGACGGCTGGTCAAAGCCCCACATCCTCCCCCGGTCATGGAGAAGACCATGAAGAGAAATAGTCAGACCCCCCCGGCGATTGCCGTGGCTAATGGTACGTCCGATCAAGGTCAAGACAGCAAGCACAACGGCAATTCTGTTTTACTTGCTCAGCCTGCTTCGGGCGACCTTAGTGCGATTCTGTCCAGCTTGCAGACCATGCGAGACGGCAACTTTTCTGTGCGCCTTCCGGGCTCCTGGACAGGACTGGCGGGGAAGATTGCTGATACTTTCAACTCCATAGTTTCCGCTAACCAACAGATGGCAGAGGAATTGAAGCGTGTCGGGCAAGTGGTTGGCAAGGAAGGCAGGACCCGCGAGCGCACCCGCTTTCATGAATCAAGAGGGGCGTGGGGCGAGATGGAAGTCTCCATCAATACATTGGTGGAGGACTTGCTCCGTCCAACTGAAGGCGTGACCCGCGCCATCGCGGCCGTGGCCCAGGGGAACCTGACTCAGACCGTGCGCCTGGATGTGGACGGACGGCCGCTGGAAGGCGAGTTCCTGCGATCCGCCGACATCGTTAACACCATGATTCAGCAGCTTAGCGTCTTCACCGCCGAGGTGACACGCGTTGCGCGCGAAGTCGGCACCGATGGAAAGCTGGGTGGACAGGCACAGGTGCCGGGCGTGGCAGGCACGTGGAAAGATCTAACGGACTCTGTTAACTCGATGGCCAGTAACCTCACCGGACAGGTTCGCAACATCGCTGAAGTCGCAACCGCCGTGGCCAGCGGCGATCTCTCCCGCAAAATCACGGTCGATGTGCGTGGCGAAATTCTGCAGCTCAAAGAAGCCATTAACACGATGGTCGACCAACTGCGCTCTTTTGCCTCGGAAGTAACGCGCGTGGCTCGTGAGGTGGGTACCGACGGCAAGCTGGGCGGCCAGGCTGTAGTCGTGGGCGTGGCTGGTACGTGGAAGGATCTTACGGACTCGGTAAACGCCATGGCCGGCAACTTGACGGCTCAGGTGCGGAACATCGCTGAAGTAACCACAGCTGTCGCGCGCGGCGATTTGTCGCGCAAGATCACGGTGGATGTGAAAGGCGAAATTCTCGAACTCAAAGACACCATCAACACGATGGTCGATCAGCTCAATGCATTCGCAGGCGAAGTGACCCGCGTGGCGCGCGAAGTTGGTACGGAAGGCAAGCTGGGTGGACAGGCGCAGGTGCCCGGAGTGGGCGGAACCTGGAAGGACCTCACGGACAACGTGAACTTCATGGCCAGCAACCTTACCGGCCAGGTACGAAACATCGCCGAGGTGGCAACGGCGATTGCGACCGGCGATCTTTCGCGCAAAATTACAGTGGATGTTCGCGGCGAGATTTTGCAGCTTAAAGAAACGCTGAACACGATGGTGGATCAGCTGAACCGCTTCGCCGGCGAGGTGACGCGCGTGGCCCGCGAAGTCGGTACTGAAGGGCGTCTGGGAGGGCAAGCGAACGTTCCTGGCGTTGCCGGTACATGGAAGGATCTCACGGACTCAGTCAATTCGATGGCCGGAAACCTCACCGGCCAGGTGCGCAACATCGCGGAAGTGACAACCGCTGTGGCCCGCGGCGATTTGTCGCGCAAGATCACGGTGGATGTGAAAGGCGAAATTCTCGAACTGAAGAACACCATCAACACCATGGTCGACCAACTTAACGCGTTCGCTGGCGAAGTGACGCGTGTGGCCCGCGAAGTCGGCACGGAAGGCAAACTGGGCGGGCAGGCGCAGGTGCCCGGCGTGGCCGGCACATGGAAGGATCTCACGGACAACGTCAACTTCATGGCCAGCAACCTTACCGGCCAGGTACGAAACATCGCCGAAGTTGCCACGGCAGTCGCTCGTGGCGATTTGTCGCGCAAGATCACGGTCGACGTGAGAGGCGAAATTCTCGAACTCAAGGACACCATCAACACGATGGTCGACCAGTTGCGTTCGTTCGCGTCGGAAGTGACCCGCGTGGCTCGTGAGGTGGGTACTGACGGCAAACTCGGTGGCCAGGCTCAGGTTCCTGGTGTAGGCGGCACTTGGAAAGACCTCACAGATTCCGTGAACTCGATGGCCAGCAACTTGACGGGCCAGGTGCGCAACATCGCTGAAGTATCGACGGCGATTGCCAGCGGCGACTTGTCCAAGAAAATCACGGTGAACGTGAGCGGCGAGATTATGCTGCTCAAGGAGACCATCAACACAACTGTGGATCAGCTCAACGCGTTCGCCGGCGAAGTAACGCGCGTGGCCCGCGAAGTCGGCACCGAAGGGCGCTTGGGAGGACAAGCCAATGTGCCGGGCGTTGCCGGCACATGGAAAGATCTCACAGACTCCGTTAACTCGATGGCCGGAAACCTCACCGGTCAGGTTCGTAACATTGCCGAGGTAACTACCGCCGTGGCTCGCGGCGATTTGTCGCGCAAAATTACGGTCGACGTGAAAGGCGAAATTCTCGAACTCAAGAACACCATCAACACGATGGTCGACCAGCTCAACGCATTCGCCGGCGAAGTGACTCGCGTGGCGCGCGAAGTCGGCACTGACGGAAAACTAGGCGGTCAGGCGCAGGTTCCTGGTGTCGCCGGCACGTGGAAAGATCTAACGGACAACGTGAACTTCATGGCCAGCAACCTTACCGGCCAAGTACGCAATATCGCGGAAGTCGCGACGGCCATTGCGAACGGCGATCTGTCCAAGAAAATCACGGTGGACGTGCGCGGCGAAATCTTGCAGTTGAAAGAAACACTGAACACGATGGTCGAACAACTACGCTCGTTCGCCGCTGAAGTAACGCGCGTGGCGCGCGAGGTGGGCAGCGAAGGCCGGCTCGGAGGACAGGCCAACGTCTCCGGCGTGGCTGGAACGTGGAAGGATCTCACTGACTCGGTGAACGCGATGGCCGGCAATCTCACCGGCCAAGTACGCAACATCGCCGAGGTGACGACGGCCGTGGCCCGCGGCGACTTGTCACGCAAAATTACTGTGGACGTGAAAGGCGAAATTCTCGAACTCAAGAACACAATCAACACGATGGTGGATCAGCTCAACGCCTTCGCTGCCGAAGTAACTCGCGTGGCTCGCGAAGTGGGTACGGAAGGCAAGCTGGGCGGGCAGGCGCAGGTACCGGGCGTCGCCGGCACGTGGAAGGATCTCACCGATAACGTGAACGTGATGGCCGCCAACCTGACGGAACAGGTGCGCGGCATCGTAAAAGTGGTGACCGCGGTCGCTAATGGCGAACTCACTCAAAAGTTGACCGTAAACGCGAAAGGTGAAGTTGCGGCTCTGGCCGAAACCATTAACAACATGACGGGCACGCTGGCCACTTTCGCTGATCAGGTTACGACGGTTGCGCGCGAAGTCGGCGTGGAAGGCCGGCTCGGCGGCCAGGCCAATGTGCCCGGCGCTGCAGGTACGTGGAAGGATCTCACCGGAAACGTCAACCTGCTGGCCGATAACTTGACCAATCAGGTTCGTGCCATCGCGGAAGTCGCGACCGCTGTCACAAAGGGCGACCTCACGCGTTCCATCCAGGTGGAAGCGAGCGGTGAAGTGGCTGAGCTGAAAGACAACATCAACACCATGATCGACAACCTCCGGCTCACCACCGACCGAAATACGGAGCAGGACTGGCTCAAGACGAACCTGGCCCGCTTCACTGGCATGTTGCAGGGACAGCGCGATCTGACCACGGTGGGACGCATGCTTCTATCGGAGCTGACACCTCTGGTCAATGCCCAGCAAGGTGTGATCTACCAGATGGGAGGCGAGGAATCGGCTGAGATGGTGCTGCTCTCGGCATTTGCTGGCGACGGCGAAGACGGACATCTCCGGAGGTTGAAGCTCGGCGAGGGCCTGGTGGGACAGTGCGCGGCAGAGAAACGGCGGATGCTGATCTCCGAATTGCCGCCAAATACCATCTCGATTCGGTCGGGTTTGTTCGAGGCCGTTCCGCGAAATGTGATCGTGCTCCCTGTGCTGTTTGAAGACCGGGTCAAGGCGGTCATCGAACTGGCTTCGTTGAGCAATTTCACAACCTCCCATTTGGCATTTCTCGAACAGCTGACGGCCAGCATCGGCATCGTGCTGAACAGCATTGAGGCCACCATGCAGACGGAAGGACTGTTGAAGCAGTCCCAGCAATTGGCCACGGAACTTCAGATGCAGCAAAAAGAGTTGCAGCAGAAGAACGAGCAACTCGCGCAGAAGGCGCAGCAGCTTGCCGAACAGAACGTTGAGGTCGAACGCAAGAACCAGGAAATCGAGCAAGCCCGTCGCGCCCTGGAGGAGAAGGCAAAGGAATTGGCCTTGACGTCGAAATATAAGTCCGAATTCCTCGCCAACATGTCCCATGAGTTGCGGACCCCACTCAACAGCATCCTGGTGCTCGGCCAGCAACTCAGTGACAACCCGGACGGCAACCTGACGCCGAAACAAGTTGAGTTCTCCCGCACGATTCATGGCGCCGGGACGGACTTGCTGAACCTGATCACGGACATTCTTGATCTGTCGAAAATCGAATCTGGAACCGTGTCGGTGGAAGCCGAGGAAGTCTATTTCGCCAGCTTGTTGGATTCGGTGGAGCGTCCGTTCCGGCATGAGGCAGAAAACCGGCATCTCAGCTTCGAGGTGGAAACCGATCCGCATCTTGCCAGGAGCGTGGTCACGGACTCGAAGCGGTTGCAGCAGGTATTGAAGAACTTGTTGTCCAATGCCTTCAAGTTCACAGAAGTTGGAGGTGTCCGCTTGTCGGTCTCTTTGGCCCGCGGGGGTTGGACCGCGGGACATCCGATTCTGAGCAAAGCGGCGTCCGTGGTGGCCTTTGAAGTTACCGACACCGGCATTGGCATTCCGCTCGAGAAGCAGCGCATCATCTTCGAGGCTTTCCAGCAGGCGGATGCCGGCACGAGCCGCAAGTACGGCGGCACGGGCCTCGGGCTGGCAATCAGCCGCGAGCTGGCCAGTCTGCTGGGCGGAGAAATCCAGCTGCGCAGTACTCCGGGCCGAGGCAGCATCTTCACTCTGTATTTGCCCCAGACGTATGTAGGACCTTCCACGGCTACCGCCGCGACGGTCGAATGGAAATCTCCGTCGTCCGTTGCCCCAGCGCCGTTGTCTGTGGTGGAACATCCGATCGAAAAAATTCCCGATGACCGGGAAAACCTGCAGGCAGACGATGCGGTCTTGCTGATTGTCGAAGACGATCCCCATTATGCGCGCGTATTGTGCGATCTTTCTCGAGACAAGGGCTTCAAAGTTCTTGTGGCAACCCGGGGTGCGGAAGCCCTTGCGCTTGCCCAGGAGTACCATCCGACCGCTGTGTCGCTGGATGTTTTCCTGCCCGACATGCTGGGTTGGACGGTTCTGAATCACTTGAAGCAAGATCCGGCAACCAGGCACATTCCGGTTCAGATGCTGACGCTGGACGAAGACCGGCATCACGGGCTCGCCCGCGGTGCGTTTGCTTTTGTTACAAAACCAACCTCGCCTGAGGGTCTGGAAGCGGCGTTAGCCCGCATCAAGGAATATTCCGCTCCCCGGCGGAAGCGATTGCTGGTAGTGGAAGACAATCCCGCAGAACAGCTCAGCATCAAGGAACTGCTCGGCTACGACGACATCGACGTGACGGTCGTTGCAACGGGGGCGGATGCAATCCAGGCCGTGAATGAACAGGCCTTCGATTGCGTCGTTCTTGACCTGCGTCTCCCCGACATATCGGGCTTCGAGGTGTTGGAACGCTTCCGCGACACTCCGGCACTGAGTGACTTGCCGGTGGTAGTGTTTACCGGCAAAGAGCTTTCTCCAGAGGAGGACGCGCGTCTGCACTCGCTGGCGCGCAGCGTCGTAGTGAAGGGAGTGGAATCGCCGGAACGCCTGCTGGATGAGACCGCATTGTTCCTGCATCGCGTGGTCGCCGATCTTCCTGTGGAAAAACAGAAACTGCTCGACCGGTTGCACCACTCTGACGATGCGCTCGTGGGAAAGAAAGTGCTGGTAGTAGACGATGACGTCCGCAACATCTTCGCCCTCAGCAGTGTTATTGAACGTAGGGGCATGACCGTGATCACTGCCGGAACCGGCCGGGAGGCGATCGCCAAGCTGGAATCGACGCCCGATATTGCGATTGTATTGATGGATATCATGATGCCCGAGATGGACGGCTACGAGACCATGCAGGTCATCCGGCAGAACCCTTCTTTCCGCCGCTTGCCGATCATTGCACTGACCGCAAAAGCGATGAAGGGTGACCGGGAGAAATGTCTTGAGGCCGGGGCGTCAGAGTATCTGGCCAAGCCCGTCAATACGGAGCAACTCCTCTCGTCACTCCGTATGTGGCTTCACAGATAGCGGTTGAGGGCGCGTGTTTTGTTGCGAGCGAGACTTGAACGGAGAAAAGTAGTTACAGCTTATGGGCGCAAACGAGAAGATCAATATTCTCATGGTGGATGATCAGCCCGCCAAGCTGCTCAGCTACGAGGTCATGCTCGGTGGACTGGGCGAGAACCTGATCAAAGCCACTTCTGCCAAGGAGGCCCTGGAAGTTCTGCTGAAGACTGACGTTGCCGTGGTGCTGATGGACGTAAGCATGCCCGAACTGGATGGCTTTCAACTGGCCGCGATGATTCGCCAGCACCCACGTTTTCAGCGGACCGCAATCATTTTTGTTTCGGCCGTGCATCTGACCGACCTGGACCAGCTTAAAGGGTACGAGCACGGCGCCGTCGACTATATTTCAGTTCCGGTGGTTGCAGAGCTTCTGCGCGCAAAAGTCAGGGTATTCGCCGATTTGCACCGCAAGACCCGGCAGCTCGAAACCCTGAACCGAGAATTGGAGCAGCGCGTGTTGGAGCGCACGGAAGAGTTAGCTAGGAAAGCGGAATTGCTGCTGCGGCTCAACACGGAGTTGGTGGGAAAAAATCAGGAACTGGACGCCATCATCCACACTGCGCCGGACATAATCTTCAGTCGCAAGGCAGACGGCTCCAGAGATTACATAAGCGACCGTTTTTATGAGTTTACCGGCGCGTCGCCAGGTTCGGCGAATGGTTTCGGGTGGCTAGACTATGTGCATCCCGATGATAAGGAAAAAGCCATGGGGGACTGGATGCGCTGCGTCGAGTCGGGGGCGAACTACGAGGTCGAGTATCGACTTCAATCCAGGGACGGGGCTTACCGCTGGTTCCGGGCTCGCGCCCTTCCGATTCGTGAAGACGGTAAGATCATCAAATGGTATGGAACCTGTTCTGACATTCAGGACAGCAAACTGCTGGAACAGTCGATTCGTGACGATGCGGCAAAGCTCGAGAAAATGGTCGACAGGAGGACGGAGGAATTGCGGCGGCTTTCCGTCCGCCTCATGACGATGCAGGATCAAGAGCGCCGCCGGCTAGCGCGCGATCTGCACGACGGGCTTGGGACAGGAACTTGCCGTGGCCAAGATGGTGCTGGACAGAATGATGATCCTGCAGAACTCTAAATCCGCGGAACCGTCGGAAGAGGCGTGGACTCAGGCCAGCCACATTATTGACAGTGCCATTCAGCAAGTCCGCACCATGTCTCACCTTTTGCATCCACCTTTGCTCGATGAGGTTGGCTTACTGTCCGCGCTCTCCTGGTACGTCGAAGGGCTTACCAAGCGCAGCGGCATCGAGGCGTCTCTCGACGTACAGCCCGGCGATTTTCCCAGACTGGGGGCGGACGTGGAGACTGCGGTCTTCCGCATTGTTCAAGAGGCGCTTACCAATGTCTTCCGGCATTCCGAAGCAAGCAAGGTGTGGATTACGCTGACTCAAAGAGAGGGAATGATCGTCGTTGCCGTGCGTGATGACGGCAAGGGAATCGGCAGGAAAATTGCCGAACTGCAGCCAGATAGCGTTGGAGTTGGGATCGGCGGTATGAAACAGCGTGCCAAAGAATTTGGCGGAGAGTTGCGGCTGAGTAATGTGCATCCTGGAACTCTTGTCGAACTGATAATTCCCTGTAATTCAGTGTTGCGAGAGCCCAGCGCCGTGCTGGACGGCATTGCCTGAAACTATCCGGTAGGACATGCAGAATCTTACGAGAGCCCTCCGATCTCGGAACGCTGCAGAACCTTTCTCGCTGCAAACCTTTCTCTCGATGACAGTTTCGATTTTTTGCTTCTCCTACCGCAACGACTGTACCCCACAATATTATCGACAGTAGCGCCCTGTAAGGATTTGCCGCGATTCTTCTCGCTCTCCGGCTTGCACCTTGTTTCACTTTACAGCTTGAACCTGATAGAACCAGAAAACCGAACAGGTTAGGGTTGATTCTCGTGGAATTCAAAGCGATTGCTCGCTACGAGCACGAAACGAGGTCTAGCTATGACAAGAATCAGCTCTAGTTTGACGAAACGTCTTCTGGTGCTAGCTGCCGGGGTTTTGTTTCTCACCAGCGTGGGCTGGTCTGCGGATGACAAGGACCGATCGGATATCGAGAAGCGACTGGAGGCTTCCGCCAACGTTCTGAATGAGATCATGGCCACTCCAGACAAGGCAATCCCTGACAAAGTGATGAGCGACGCGAGGTGCATAGCGGTAATTCCGTCGATGGTGAAAATCGCTGTCGGTTTCGGCGGCAGTCACGGCAAGGGTGTGGCTACATGCAAGACGGAACGCGGACGCTGGAGCGCTCCTGCACCGATCACCATTACAGGCGGAAGCTGGGGATTGCAGCTCGGCGGACAGGCTGTCGACCTGGTGATGGTTGTGACCAATGACAATGGAATGCAGCATTTGTTGTCGAGCAAATTCAAGCTGGGCGCAGATGCTTCGGCGGCAGCAGGTCCAGTGGGCCGTGACGCTGCCGCTGATACAGATGTGAAATTGAGGGCCGAGGTGCTCACTTATTCCCGAGCCCGCGGCATTTTCGCGGGAATCGACTTGAACGGCTCCGCCATCACGCAGGACAAGGACGAAACCCGAATCCTTTACGGGAAGTTCGAGCCCTTCACTGACATCTTGAGCGGGAAAGTCCGCCCAAGCGAGGCGAGTGAACCGTTTCTGTCCGCGGTGAGGAAGTATTCGGGCCAAGCCAGAGAACATGGCGAACTAAAAATAAAGACGCCTGGAAAGACGGAAGCCGCGAGCCGTTGAGACGCCGGAGGTCCGGTGGTGTGTCTCTAGCGCGACTTGCTATTTCCGAAACTCAGAGTCTTTGCGGCGGCTGCGGCTAGTCCGGTGACCAAACCGCTGCTCAGGGATTTACGGTATTGCGAGCGCGCTACTGGCACTCCTATGGTAGCGAGGGCGGCTGGCAAAGTTGCCCTTTACCTGAGATCGAGGAGAGATAACTGCTTGGTTCGAATTCTTGTCGTAGACGACAACCCGGCGGTCCGGCACTATCTTCGGGCTCTCCTCGAGCAGCAAAGCACTTGGCAGGTTTGCGACGAGGCTCGAACCGGAGGGGAAGCGCTGCAAAGGGTAAAAAATAATCCTCCCGATATGATTTTGCTGGATTTCCAGATGCCCGATCTCAACGGACTCGAGGTTGCCCGGCAAATCACGGGACTTTTCCCTGAAATCCCCATCTTGATGATCACCATCCATCTGTCCAAACAACTGGCGGAGGCAGCTCGCAGGGTGGGGATTCGCGGAGCCTGCGCGAAATCGGATGTTGGTTCCATAGTCCAGGCAGTGGACGCATTGCTCCATGCAGGGACCTATTTCCCAACAATGAATTCAGTCCACTAACGAAGATATTGGCCTGCTTTTTCGGAAAATACAGGATTCCCTGTATTCGGACTGGAGTCTCAGCGTGTTACTTTCAGGTAATTCACTTAGGGGTTGCGTTTCCGCCGTGCGCGTGGACGCTGTGGCAGGAACGTGCGAAGGTGAACGCAGAGCCAGCCGGAGACCCGTATTAGGACTGGTATTCGGGGCTGCCTCAGAGAGCCAAGAAGAATATTATGGCAGTCCGTATACTGTTGGTGGATGATCATCCCATCGTAAGGCAAGGTCTGCGGACTCTGTTGGAAGGGCGCTCTGGCTGGGAAGTAGTCGGTGAGGCATCGGATGGGACGGAGGCATTGATCAAAGTCGAGGAGTTGCAACCAGACGTTGTCGTGCTCGACGTCACCATGCCCCAGATGAATGGTTTGGAAGCTTGTCGTCTAATTCAGCAAGAGCGAAAGCACTCCGGTCTCGAGGTGCTGTTCGTTACCCAGCATGACTCCCCGCAAATGATGCGCGAGGCGTTGGATGCGGGGGCCAGAGGATATGTTGTGAAGTCGAATGCCGGGCGTGATTTGCTGGAGGCGGTAGAGGCGGTGAGCCAGCATCGGACTTTTACGGCGCTGAAAACAAGTCCACTCGCTGTTCCCGGTGCGAAGAGCAGCCAGTCCAAGTCGGTCTTGGGGCCGTAACTGGGAGGAGGGATTTGCCATGAAACTGCGTATCCTGTTAGCTGACGATCACGAAATCGTGCGCCGGGGCCTGTGTGCGCTTCTGCAAAAACATGAGGGCTGGGAAGTGTGCGGGGAGGCCTCCGATGGCCGCGAAGCCATCGAAATGGCTAAGCAGTTGAAGCCCGATGTTGTGATCGTAGACATTGGCATGCCACATCTCAACGGCCTGGATACGACCCGCCAACTGCTGCAGCATGACGCTCACTTCAAAGTCATCGTGCTGACGATCACCGATTCCGATCAGGTCATCCGCGAGGCGCTGGATGCCGGGGCACGCGGTTTCGTGCTGAAGTCTGATGCCGCCCGCGATCTGGTGTCAGCGGTGGAAGCCTTGCAGAGCAAGCGCATGTTCTTCACGCCGCGGGTGAACGATCTGGTATTGGCGGGTTTCCTGGACAAAGGTCAGGCCATATCCCGGAATGAGCCGCCGAACTTGCCAACGCTGACCGCGAGGGAGCGCGAGGTCACGCAGCTTCTCGCTGAAGGAAAGAGTTCCAAGGAGGTGGCCTCGCTCCTGAACCTGAGCACGAAGACTGTAGAAACCCATCGCAGCAACATCATGCGGAAACTCAGCCTGCACTCCATCCGCGATCTGGTGGTGTATGCCATCAAGAACAACATCATCCAGATCCAAATGCCGATGCCGATCCAACGCACGCCGGAAAGTACCGTAGCTTAGCATGAATCCCGCCTACAGTAAAGACCTGAGTGCATTCCTCCGACCTGCGGACCGATAGGAAAAACTTACATCAGACTCCGTACAGGATTTTCGACTAACGCATTGAAACTCAAAGAATTTCGCATTTGGCGATTTCCGTGCTTATAAAACGGTGTTGTTGGTCATGGATCATTCGGCGCGTGCAGCCAATTGCTGCCGCTTTCCGCCGATTTCGTTGTATTCCTGGGCGCAACTATTCTCAGACATGGAGTTGCTTACCGTGAGAAACTGTGCGGAGATCGTCCTTGTCCTTTTTCAGGGAGGTGGAGCTTGAGCGTGCTTCGAATCCTTATCGCGGATGACCACGAGGTAGCAAGAAAGGGCATTCGCGCCCTGCTGGAAAGCCATGTGGGATGGGAGGTTTGTGGCGAGGCCAGAGACGGTCGCGAGGCTGTCGATTGTGCCAGCCGGCTGAAACCAGACGTGCTCCTGTTGGATATCGGGATGCCGAACTTAAACGGGCTCGATGCAGCGCGGCAGATTCTCGCAATCACGCCTGAGGCGCGGATTCTCATCTTGACCGTACACGATTCCGAACAGGTGGTGCGGGAAGTGCTGGCTGCTGGAGCGCGCGGCTTCCTGCTGAAATCTGACGCCGGTCGGGACTTGATGGCGGCGGTTGAGGCGATGCAACATCGCCGGACGTTCTTCACTCCCAGAGTGGCGCAGATGTTGCTTGATGGCTATTTGCGTCCGAAGGAGAGCGACGCTTTGGACAAGTGCGTTTTGACGCCGCGGGAAAGAGAAGTGATTCAGCTCGTGGCCGAAGGCAAGACCACCAAGGAAGTTGCCACGGCTCTCAGCCTCAGTGTCAAAACGGCGGAGACTCACCGCACCAATCTTATGCGCAAGCTCGACCTGCATTCGATCGCGGATCTTACCCTCTACGCCGTGCGCAACGGGATCGTCCAAGTTTACTGACTAGTCTACTCAGATATGCCTTTTCCGTTGCGTCGCCAGGCTGGCATCCGTCTTTGTAAAGCGATATTGCACTTTAATTACAGCCTCCACCGGATACCTGCCAGCCCACGGCCCGCTTAGACTAGATGTCAGTTTGCTGATTGGTGGCACACCGCTTCCAAGAAAGGAGCTTCGATGCTCTGGACTATAGCAGTCTTGCTTTTGATCCTTTGGCTGTTGGGTATGGTGAGTTCGTACACGCTGGGTGGATTTATTCATATCCTGCTCGTGCTGGCAGTGGTTGCAGTTTTGATCCGCCTGATCCAAGGCAGAAGCCCGGTTGTCTGAATCAAGAACCCGGCGCGCAATTACGCATTGCGCAATTTCGCATTGGAAGAATTCCGAGCCGAATAAATCCCGGAGGAATAGTCATGAACCAAGGTCAAGTGAAAGGCAAGGTCAAGGACGTTGCCGGCCGCATCGAGCGTCAAGCGGGAGAATGGACCGGAGACCCGGATAAGCAGGTCGATGGAGCGTTGAAACAGGTCGAGGGGAAGGTGCAAAACGCCTGGGGCAATGCGAAGGATGACGCAAAGAAAGCGGCCGAGAAGGGGAACAAAACCAACGAGCGATTCGATGACTCCGCCGAGACGGAAGACGAGATAGATGTGCGCTCGCGCCGCAAAGTAAGCTAACCGTTCCAATTTCGGGGACACGGCCTGGATCGGCGGTGATCCCCGCAGCCTTTTTTCTCCTCAAAGTTCTTAGCCCCGGCGCATGGGATTAAACCCTGCGTTCACCAGACAAAATGAAGTCCCAGCCACAGGCTGGGACCTTCCAAAGTATCAGTGATCTTTATTTCGATCGTCGCAACGAAGAAGAAACTACGAAGCACGCCGCTGACGGTCGCGGTTCTGGTCGTCTTCTTCCTGGACTTCGTTCTGCCCACTCTTCTTCGGCTGGTATTGGCCACCTTGGCCGCCCTGCTGGCCCTGTCCACGCTGCCCGGACTGGCCGCCCTGTTGGCCCTGTTCCTGCTGTCCGGACTGGCCGCCCTGCTGGCCTTGTCCGCTTTGGTTACCTTGCTGCCCCTTCTTCTCCATGTCATCTCCCATAAAAGCTTCCTCCTAAGAAAACGCGGATCCCGCGCCTTCGGAATTTATCGGCTTGCATAGCTTAGTTGCCGCAAGAGATTGCAAAGGTTGGGGGGATTCCGGCGACGGTGATCGCAATCATTTCGGCTTGTCGATCATTCACGCGCATTCACGCGGTCGCGGGGAATCGCGAAATGGGAGATGGGAATAAAACACGGTATCACGTAACGCGATGCAGCTTCTTGAGAAGGGCGCAGGTGCCTGTCCCCAGTGAACTGGCACCTGCTCTATGTGGGGCGTCTGTCAGTAGAAGCGGAGGTTAAGGGAAGAGACCCATTTGTGCCCATACTGTGAATCTTGTATCCGATGGAAAAACTTCCTTAACTGATCGCTCAGTAGCAGAACGTCGCAACGGACCGGCCGCCCTTTGGATATGAAATAGGGCTTCGCCGATTGACTCGAGAGCCTGTGCGGTAGCATTATCGGTTTGGCCAAGGCTCCTTCATTTTGGAGCGAGCTTTCCCGCCACATCTTATTCCCGGAGGGTGCAGAGATGGCGAAGCGAAAACAGGAAGGGCTCTCACGTCGAGACTTTATCAAATGGACGGGTGGCGGCGCTGTCGCAGTCGGTGTGGCTTCCGGCCCGTTTTTTCTGTTTCCAGGAAAGGCTGCGGCCCAGCAAAAGACGCTAAAAATACTCCAGTGGAGTCATTTCGTGCCCGCATACGATGCCTGGTTTGACGGAACCTTCTGCAAGCAGTGGGGACAGAAGCACGACACGAATGTGGTCGTCGATCACATCAACCTGGTCGACCTTAACGCGAAAGCTGCTTCTGAGGCCTCAGCCAAGAAGGGTCACGACCTGTTCATGCTGCTCTCGCCGCCCGCGGCTTACGAGAAGCAAACCATCGACATGTCCCATGTGTACCAGGAAGTGGAGAAGAAGCACGGCAAGAAAATCGATCTCGCGCACAAGTCCACCTACAATCCAAAGACCAAGCGCTATTTCGCTTTTTCCGATTCCTACGTACCCGATCCCGGCAACTGGCATAAAGACTGGTGGACCGACGCAGGTTTTCCCAATGGTCCCGATACCTGGGACGATGTCCGGGCCGGCGCGAAGAAGATCAGGGACAAGACCGGCCATCCTTGCGGCTTGGGGCTCTCTCAAGAACTCGACACCAGCATGGCCATGCGTGCCCTGCTCTGGTCGTTTGGCGGCGCCGAGCAGGATGAAGCCGGAAACGTCACTCTCAATTCCAAGGAGACGATCGAAGCCCTGAAGTTCATGAAGGCTGTTTACCAGGAATCCGAGACTCCAGAGGTGTTCACCTGGACTCCACCATCGAACAATCAGGCGATGCTTGCCGGGCGCGTTTCCTACGTCGCCAATGCGATCTCCATCACGCGGCAGTCCGAAAGGGAGCATTTGCCGATTGATTCGAAGATCATGATCTGCGCGGCGCCGAAAGGGCCGGTGCGTCGCATCGCGGCCGAGCACGTTATGGACTGCTACCTGATCTGGGAATTCGCCGACAACAAGGATGGCGCACAGCAATTCCTGATCGACTTCATCGATGCTTTCCATGATTCTTTTACGGCCGGCCAGTTTTACAATTTTCCATGCTTCCCAACTACCGTTCCCGATCTCAAAAAAGAAATCTCCAATGATTCGCGTGCCAATCCCGCGGACAAATATAAAGTCCTCGGCAACGTGCTGGATTGGGCGACTAACGTGGGTTATCCGGGTTACGGCACCGCCGGCATCGATGAGGCCTTCAAGGCGTGGATCATTCCCACCATGTTCGCCAAAGTGGCGCGCGGCGATGAAACCCCGGAGAATGCCGCCAAAGCAGCCGAAGACGAATACAAGCGTATCTTTGCCAGATGGAAATAACCGGATGAGGGGCCGATGGCAGTCGTTCAGACGCGTGATCTGACAAAGGTATTCAAAGAAGGACAACTCGGAGCCGTGAACCACGTGAACCTGGAAACTCGCGAGGGCGAGTTTCTGGTTTTCCTCGGGCCCTCAGGCTCCGGCAAAACGACGCTCTTGCGGATGATCGCCGGCCTCGAAACTCCCACGTCCGGCGAAATCCTCATCGGTGGACGAGTGGTCAACGACCTCAGTCCGCGGGACCGCCGCATCGCCATGGTCTTCCAGAGCTATGCGCTCTATCCTCACCTCTCTGTTTACAAGAACATTGCTTTCCCGTTAAAGGCCCAGAAAGTAAAGAAAGAACTTCACAAAGAGAAAGTAGAATGGGCGGCCTCTCTGCTCGGCATTGGCGCGCTGCTCGATCGCAAGCCGCGCGAACTCTCCGGCGGTGAGCGTCAACGGGTCGCCCTGGCGCGCGCCATCGTGCGCGAACCCGCCGTCTTTCTTCTCGACGAGCCTCTCTCCAACCTTGACGCCAAGCTCCGCGCCTCGGCCCGCGAAGAGCTGGAGCGCTTTCACCGCCGCGTGGGTACGACCTCCATCTACGTCACGCATGATCAAGTGGAGGCCATGGCCATGGGGGACCGCGTCATGGTTCTGAATAAAGGTGTCATGCACCAGCTCGGCACTCCCACCGATGTCTACGACAATCCTGCTGACACCTTCGTCGCCACTTTTCTCGGCTCGCCGCCCATGAACCTGGTCGAACTCGGCGACGTAATCGTCGGCTTCCGTCCGGAGCATTTCAAGCCGGCCTCGCCAAGCAGCGGCGATGCCGTCCCATTCCGCTTCAAAGTGGAGAACAGGGAATATCTGGGTTCGGAGTGGATTGTCTCCGGCACACTGGCGGGCGGGAAATTTGAAGGCAAGAAAATCTTCTCGCGGCTGGCTACGGCTCAGGACCTGCGCCTTGGCGACACCTGTGATTTTGTCGTACCGCAACGGGAGCTGAAATTCTTCGACCGCACTACCGGAAAGCGAGTCGAGCCGAGAGCCTTGTCATGGCAGTAGTCCGGAACAGAATAAAGTCCGTCGGCGCGGCTCAGAGCCCATGGCTGGGCGCGGCAATGTTTTCACCCGCGGTTCTGTACATCCTGCTGCTCGTTGGCGGACCTTTTCTTCTTGCCATCTTCTACGCTTTCAGCGACGCCCGCATCGGCAATACAGAAATGCATTTTGTGGGCCTGGAAAACTTTCGCAGCATCCTGCAGAGCCCCAGCTTTCGCGTTGCCATCCGCAATTCTCTTATCTTTACCATCTGCTCCCAGATTGTCGTAATCGTCGGCGCCAACATTCTCGCCATCTCACTGGAAAACACGTTTCGTGGCCGTGGCCTGATCCGTTTTCTGATTCTTCTGCCCTGGGTTGCCCCCATCGCGCTCGGCGCAATTGGATGGAAATGGATCCTGGATTCGATCTATAGCGTGGTCACCTGGGTTCTGGTGGCCGCTCACATTTACAAGCCGTTCGGCGCTCCCATGTGGCTCGGCGAACCGAGCCTGGCCATCGCTTCCGTCCTGTTGGTCCATAGTTGGCGCCTGATGCCATTTTCCACCGTCATTTTGCTCGCGGGCCGCACCGCCATTCCCAAGGATATTCCGGAAGCAGCCGCCGTGGATGGCGCCGGGTTCTGGCGCACCCAGCTCCAGATCGTCATTCCCATGATGCGGCCCATCATTAGCGTTGCCGTATTGTTTGGCCTCATCTTTACCTTCACCGATATGACCGTTGTCTATATCCTTACCGCCGGCGGCCCGTTCGATTCCACTCAGACCCTGCCTTCTCTGGCGTTTGCGATGGGCATTCAGGGCAGCGATCTCGCCGCAGGAGCGGCCATCTCGCTCTTCCTGGTGCCGGTGCTGGTGATCATCGCCTATTTCATGTTGCGCGTGGCCCATCGCGCGGAGGTGAACTGATGGCCATGGCAATCCCACGGCGTTTCATTTCTCGAAGAATCATTTCTAGAAAAATCATGGGAAGGATCGTCCACATCCTCGTGCTGGGGACGTTTACCATTCTGCTGGCTTTTCCTTTTTATTGGATGTTGATTACCAGCTTCAAACAGAACGTCGATCTCTACACGATGGAGAACAACCCCTTCATCTTTAATGCCAGGCCCACTCTCGACCACCTGAAGTTTCTTTTCAACGAAACCAGATTCGTCCGCTGGCTCGGCAACACGGCATTCGTTGGCGTTGTGGTCGTTGCCATCACGTTGGTGTTGGCCGTGCCCGCGGCCTATTCACTCGCCCGGCTTTCCGGGCGCTGGGGAGAGCGCCTCGGCATCGCCATCTTTCTCACCTATCTCATCCCGCCAACCTTGCTCTTCATTCCGCTTTCGAGAGTCGTGGCGTATCTCGGCCTGCAGGATTCTTTGTGGGCGCTGATTCTCGTCTACCCCACCTTCACCGTGCCTTTTTCCATCTGGCTTCTGATGGGTTTCTTCAAGTCCATTCCTAAGGAGTTGGAAGACGCGGCCATGGTGGACGGGCTCACGCGCTTCGGAGCTTTCGTCAAGCTGGTAATTCCTATCTCCATCTCGGGAATTCTCACCGTCGTGATCTTCACGTTTACGCTGGTAACCCAGGAATTCGTCTATGCGTTGACCTTCATCTCTTCCGAATCGAATCAGATGATCGGAACTGGCATCCCGATCTTTCTGGTTCGCGGAGATGTCTACTACTGGGGAGCCCTGATGGCCGCTTGCCTGATCGCCAGTCTTCCGATTGCGTTTATGTACAATCTGTTCCTTGACCGCTTCATTGCCGGCTTCACCGTCGGCGCTGTTAAATAGCCAGATCAAGACGAGGCCGGGTGCATTGGTGGCGAACGCAGAAAACTCCGTCGCAGATTCGATCGCAAGCTTCCGGTTGCGGCGCAACCATCTGCTGGATGACTCTTCGCAAAATCAAGATGCGGTCACCATCTGCCGCGATATGTGCGGCGTGCAGGCGCAGGTCATGTCGGCGGCCTATCTTCAGCTTTGGACGCGCAATCACGCCATCACGCGAGCCGAAATTGAAAGTGCGCTGTGGAAGGATCGCACTCTCGTCAAGACCTCCCTCATGCGCCAGACGCTGCATCTCATTCCGACCGACGAATTCCTGCTCTACATTGCCGCTCTCAGACCAAGCCGCATCGCCCAGGCAATGCGCGTTATGGACAGATGTGGTATTACGCGCGATGAGAGCGAAGCACTCATCCCGCTGATCATGAAGACCCTCTCTGCGGGGCCACTCAACAGGCCTGCCATCGCCGCTGCCCTTCGTCCCAAAGCGAGCAAGACAAGTGCGTTTCTGGATGGAGAACTCCTGGAGCCTGGTTCGTCTCCCAGTGGCAGAGGGATTAATCTGTTACGGCCGGGGTGAGGGCAACGCAATCGTTTTCATACGCACGGACCACTGGCTGCCGAAGCTGAAGCTTGAGCCGATGTCTGCGACCGAGGCGCAATGCGCTCTCTTGCGAAAATACTTGCGCGCTTATGGCCCGGCGACGTTGACTGACTTTTCCCACTGGGCGGGCATTCCAATGCAGGAAGTGAAAACGCTTCGTCCTCTTATCGAGGCTGAACTGGCGCAGATTTCCGGTGACAAGAAGAGCTCTTTCCTGCTGCGCGAGGATGTAGCGGTTCTAAACGGCAGCGCAGCCGCAAGAGGTTCGATTCGCCTGCTGCCAATCTTCGATTCCTACCTGCTCGCTCATCGCGACAAAGACCATCTTCTGAGCCTGAAGCACTACAAGCGCGTGTACCGCAACCAGGGCTGGATCTCGCCCGTGATCCTCATCGATGGGGCGGCCGCTGGCGTTTGGTCTCACAAACTTAAAGGCAAGAGGTTGCTGGTGGAGATCGAGCCATTCGGAAAACTCTCCAAGGCCGAGCGCTCCGGAATTGAGCGCGAAGCCGAGCACCTGGCGCATTCTTTCGAGCGCGACCTGGAGATGCGCTTCGGGCGGAAGTGAATCGCCATCTCTTCGACTCCGCGGATGTTCTCAGGGATCTCCGCATTTAAGATTTTGTCAGACGTCATCAGTCGCAAAGCTTGAATCGCGGAGGTTGCGGAGAACGGCCGCGGAGCTAACGGAGACATCACCGGCTGATTTGCTTTTGTTGCGATGCCATATGAGGATACTAGTGCATGATCGTCAACTTCGCGGAGCGCGCCCACAACCACAACTGGGAACTCGACCCGGTCACGCGATCCCTGCTCGACACTGACTTCTACAAACTGCTGATGCTGCAGTTTATCTGGAAGCATTACCCCAGGACGCATGTGCAGTTCACCTTGTTCAACCGCTCTTCCAGCGGTCCCGTCGATACGTTCGCCCACGAAGAACTCATCGAGCAACTCGATCACGCGCGCAACGTCCGCTTTCGCAGGTCGGAACTGGTCTGGCTGGCCGGCAACACGTTCTATGGCCGTCGCGGAATCTTTGAGCCAGCGTTTCTGGAATGGCTGGAACGCGATTTCCGATTGTCGGATTACGAACTGTCGGTGAAGGACGGCCGCTTTCACTTATCCTTCGACGGCCTCTGGACCGACACGACCATGTGGGAGCTGTATTCGCTCTCCATCATCAACGAGCTGCGCACCCGCGCTAATCTGAAAAAGCTGAGCGAGTTCGGCCTCGACATTCTCTACGCCAAGGCGAAGACCAAGCTGTGGGATAAGATCGAGCGCCTGCGCGGAGTCCCGAATCTCAGTGTAGCCGACTTCGGAACCCGGCGCCGTCACAGCTTTCTCTGGCAGGAATACGTGGTCGAGGCGATGGCGGCGAACCTGGGCAACGGCTTCACCGGAACCTCGAACGCCTTCCTCGCCCACAAGCACGACTTGGAGGCGATTGGAACCAACGCGCATGAGATTCCCATGGTCCTCGCCGCCTTGGCGCCGCAAGATGACGACCAGGCCCTGAAGGCTTCTCAGTACCATACGCTCGCGATGTGGCAGCAAACCTACGACGGCGCGCTCCGCATCATGCTGCCCGATACTTTTGGAACCACGCAATTCCTCGAAGGTGCGCCCGACTGGGCTGCCGATTGGACGGGCCAGCGCGTCGACAGCAAGGATCCTTATATAGCCGGAGATGAATATATCGCATGGCTGCAAGCCCGCGGCCGCGATCCGCGCGAGAAGTTAATCATCGCCTCCGACGCGCTCGACGTCGACGAAATCCTCGGGCTGCACGCCTATTTCGGTGGAACGCTGGCAAACGGAACCACGGTCAGGGATTTCGCTAGCGCCGACGACTTCCACGATCCGCGCAAGTGGACCTCGGGCCGTCGCATTCGTTTCAGCGCGGGCTGGGGCACGCTGCTGACCAATGATTTCCGCGGCTGCGATCCCAGCGGCGATGGCGGCTTTGATCCCATCAGCCTGATCAGCAAAGTATCCAGTGTCGAAGGCCGCCCTGCGGTAAAGCTCTCCGACAACTACGCGAAAGCGCTCGGCCCACCCTCGGAAATCGAGCGCTACCGGCGCCTCTTCGGCACTGCGGGCGTGACCAACATTCCGGTGATCGCGTGATGGCAGGACTCACGTAATGCATTGGTGACAAAGGGCTTAGGTCAAAAGACTCCACACGTTCGTGCTACATGATGGCACGCCAGAGCTATGTACGTCCGTGCGGCACTACGATACTCTCTTTCTTGAGCAGCACTTGGGGGAGGGCTGATCAACATACGCTCCGTGACTCAAACCGAGTCTGGGGCGTTTTGTTTTGCGCCAAACTTCGACGTCGCTTACCTGTCAATAGCTCAATCCGTCGACTCGCTGCGCGCCTTGTATAATCGAACTCCTGCCTATGCGAGCCTTGCTTCCCGTGTGGATTTTTTCGTTCGGTGTGGAATGGTTCCTGACGGGAATGCTGCTGGCTCAGTCGGCTTCTCCCCACTCTCCCAGCCCGCCAGCATCGCTGCCGCAGTTCGAAGACGTCGCTCAAAAGGCCGGCCTGACCGTCCCGCACATTTCTTGTCCGGACAAAAAATACATCGTCGAATCCATGAGCGGCGGCGTGGGGTTGATCGATTGCGACAACGACGGCAAGCTCGACATCATCACCGTCAACGGTTCCACGGTGCAGCGCTTCAAGCAGGGCGGCGACCCGATGATCACGCTCTATCGTCAGGACGCTGATTCCACAAACAACGTGCCCCACTTCACCGACATCACCAAGTCCGCAGGCCTCACCCACAAAGGTTGGGGGATGGGCGTGGCCGTGGCCGATTACGACAACGACGGCCTGCAGGATATTTATGTCACCGGCTACGGCGGCAACGCGCTCTATCACAATCTGGGCAACTGCAAGTTTGAAGATGTAACCGAGAAGGCCGGCGTGGGTGCGGGAGGATTCAGCACCGGAGCGGCCTGGGCCGACTACGATCGCGACGGCCGCGTGGATCTTTTCGTCTCGCGTTACGTGCATGTGGATATCGACAACCTGCCGCAGTTCGGCAACGATCCCCGCTTCTGCCGCTTTAAAGGAGTGCTGGTGCAGTGCGGCCCGTGGGGTCTGCCCGGCGAATCGGATTTACTGTTTCACAACAAAGGCGATGGTACCTTCGAGGAGGTTTCGAAGAAGGCTGGCGTGGACGATCCGAATCACTACTACGGTCTAGGCGCAACCTGGGGCGACTACGACAACGACGGCTGGCCCGATCTTTATGTGGCAAACGATGCCGGTCCGAATTTCCTCTATCGCAACAAGCGCGACGGAACGTTTGAGAATGTCGGATTGCTTGGCGGAGTTGCGCTGAGCGGCGACGGCCTGGAGCAAGGGTCGATGGGAGTCGACTGGGGCGACTATCTTCACGAAGGCCGCCTGTCGATGATCGTGACCAACTTTGTTGAGCAAGGCTCAACCCTGTATCACAACCTCGGCAATGACGATTTCGCCGATGTCAGCCTGCGCGCGAAGCTGATGAAGCCGACGTTCCCCCTGGTGAGTTGGGGCACGGCGTTCTTCGATATGGATAACGACGGCTGGCTCGATTTGTTCATCGCGAACGGCCACGTCTATCCCCAGGTGGATTCGATTCCCGGCG
This sequence comes from uncultured Acidobacteriaceae bacterium, assembly GCA_963807655.1. Lineage (GTDB taxonomy): Bacteria > Acidobacteriota > Terriglobia > Terriglobales > Acidobacteriaceae > Sulfotelmatobacter. The sequence goes on from CAWEDF010000057.1 coordinate 123,089, forward strand.
GCGCACCCTACCGGCAACCAATGCTGCTCTTCCGCAACCATCGCGACGGAACGTTTGAAGATATTTCTTCGGTACTGGCAAGCATGCCCGCACAATCGAGGCGGGGCGCGGCCTTTGGAGACATTAACAACGATGGCAACGTCGACATCGTGGTGCTTAACGTTGGCGAGCCGCCGTCCCTGCTGCTGAATCGCACCGTCAGCCCGAATCATCGTGTGCTGTTCAAGCTGGTGGGAACGAAAAGCAATAAGGCCGCCATCGGCGCGCGAGTCACGGTAAAATCCGGCCCGCTGGTGCAGTTCAGCGAAGTGCGCGGCGGCGCCAGCTACCTCTCGCAGAACGATTTGCGGTTGCACTTTGGATTGGCGGCCAACGACAAGATGAGCGAAGTGGATATTCGCTGGCCGAATGGAGAAACCGAAGTTCTGCGGGATGTGCCTGCGGATTTTATTTACACCGTGGTCGAGGGAGCGGGGATTCAGCAAAAAGTGGCGCTTCCACCTTTGCCGAAAAATGGGATCAATGAGTGAAATGGCGAGATTTGCGCCAATTGACCTGTCAGGGCATCCATCACCGGTCACCATAGAAGTTCCGCCGTAACAGCCTGATACATCCATATATCGCTACAAACAATGCGAAACCGAGGAACGCTGCCAATCTTGCAGCGCCACGGTTTAGTTCTCCCGCTCGCTGTACCCAAGCATGGACAATGGCCAGTTGAATGGTAGAGGTGAGGATCAGGGCTATCCAGAAGGTGATGTCCCGCCACAAAGACCTCCACCCGACTGCGACTATGACGAGAGGGATCATCACATAGACGGCAGATTGCTCCCAGTCGGGTTTCAGGTGGTACCGCTTCGGAAGTGCAAGATACGCACACCCGATCACCGCCATTGCAACAAATGCCGAAAGCAATTCAAGCCACGAAAATTGGCGTTTCCCGAATAGTCTAAGGCGGCGACCTCTGAACTCACGTCGCTCCTGCCGCTTGGCGAATTTCTGATGCTCAACTCGGTCAGACTCCGTGAGGTTACGCCGACGTAGTTCCGCATCTAAAGCGGCCGCAGCTCGTGTCAGGAATGCCTTCGAGTTGACAAATGCGAAGCTCGTATCGCACGAGAATACTGGTAGAGAAGCCAGTAAGCGGCCTTTTTCCACGTGAATCTTACGCGTTCCCTGATCAAACGTGCTCTGGTAAGTAACAATTGATGAACGTGCCGTTGGTATTAGGTTCAAAAAGTTCGTGCGGGTGAAGTCGACGCGATGATCGCGGCGGTCGAGTTTTTCTTCTCACCTCAGCTAAGAGTTCGCTTCTACATTGGGTATTGTCGGTTGGCTGAGGAAGCGGCCCAGCTTTGAGTTTGCGCACCCGCGCGAGGAAGAACTGCTCCCGCACAAACCTTAATCTCCGCAGACGCAGGCGACGCAATCCGATTTGATTCTTGAGTTCCGCGAACAGCGCTTCCACCTTCTTTCTTTCCCGCTGCGCCTTCGCGAACTCTGGTGTGTTGACCAACTCGCGAGCGCGTAGCCGGGCCGTCTCATCCATGTGAATGGCGAGATACTTATATCGCCCACTGGTGCATTGCGCTTTTTGCGAACATGCCCCACACCGCTTGCCGCTGCCGATATAAGCGTGAGCGCGGTTGCGAACATTCAGGCCGACATAGTTGAGCTGTTCCCCCGCAGGACAGCGATAGCTATTGCTTTCGGGTTGATACGTGAACCGCTCGGGACCGTAGAACGGGCTGTTCTTTCTGTGGATACTGTCGCGGGTTCGCATATAGGGCGTGATACTCCGATCCGCCAACCATTGCAAGAACTCCCCGTTCCCGTAAGTCGTGTCGGCCGCTACCGATTCTGGCTCTCGTCCTTGCCATTGCATGAAACGAGTGAGCATGTCCTGCGCGGCCACCGTTTCCTGACTCATCCGTGCCGCCGTCGCTTGTACTCCCACGATTACGCAGCTGTGGTTGTCCACCAGATAGTTGTCGTAGTACCCCAGTCGGGCCGGCGTGCCGCCCTTGGTGGCGTAGGTCGCATCGGGATCAGTGGTCGATACCTGACCCTGCTGATGCGCGGGCTCTTCGGCGGGATTCTGCTGCTCCAGTTCCACCAAGTACTGGCGCACGGTTTGGTTCACTTGCGCCGCTTCCGCTAACTGCTCGCGCGGAATGCGGCTCTCCTTCGATGCATTCGCCTCCACGAAACGCCATCGACTGACAGGTACTTGCCTTGCACCAATCCCACTTCCACACACTGCCGCACGTTCTGCTCAAACAGCTCCTCGAATAGCTTTGATTCTTGAAACCGATGCCGGTATTTCGAGAACGTGGAAGTGACGCGAACCGCCTGATCGAAGCCAGAAAGGTGAACCAGCGCCAGGCCAGGTGCATGCGCAGTTCCTCCACCAGCTTCCGTTCGCTGGTGATGCCGTACAGATAGCCGATTAGCAGAATGCGCAACAAAAGCTCGGGATCAATGGAAGGACGGCCTGTATCGCTGTAACTCGCTTTCAGCTTCTCCCGCACAAAGGCAAAGCTGATGTGCTTTTCGATCAGCCGCAGCAGATGAGTCTCTGGAACCTGATCTTCCAGACGGAAGAAGTAGAACAGCGCTTCGGAGCGGTCGTGTTGCCCCATCATAATCAGCAGGCCTCCGACGATGAGAATCAAACAGAGCATGGACAGGATCACTTTCTTCTAACATGCTTCTGCCGAATTCCACCTGCTTATCTCAGTGACTTTTTCAACACCCACAGGCGATAGCGCAACTTTGCGCCTTTTGTTCGCCAGACACGCGAAAGGGAAAGGCAAAATCTTGTACCATGGCATTTTTCGTAAATCGACAGTTCGCAAATCCATTTCGGCGATATCACCCGGTGGAGGGTTCCCTCGCCCCGAAAAGATTTCCACAGCTCAACCTTGTGACATCTGCGCTTGCACCAGCCTTCATACCGGACCCGCATTGCCCAGCGAGGAAATAGACCGAGCAAACGACAAGGGCGATGGCGTACGAAAATCGGCGTAAGTCCACTTTAGAGATATCGACTTATAAAGTCTTTGTTATGAGGATTTTGCAAGGAATTTCGCGGTCCGAGGTCTGTAAGTTGCTGATTCTAGATATTTTGCAAAATTGGGGGGATGGGGGTAGGGTAACTAAAGGATAAGCGGTAAGAATATCCTTGACACACATGTGTATTTGGTATAGTATTTCTTCATGGTTACCGAGAAGCCAGTTCTGAAAACGCTCCAAGAAGCGATTGAATACTTTGCCGATCCTGACCGGGCCTTTGAAGCCGCGATTCGTTTTCGCTGGCCGAACGGTGAGATTTGCTGCCCTCGGTGTGGAGCACAGAACTTTTCGTTTATCAAGACGCGCCGCCTTTGGTTCTGCTACGCCTGTAAGAAGCAGTTTACTGTCAAGGTCAAGACGATCATGGAAGATTCGGCGCTTGGACTCGACAAATGGATGACCGCAGTACTGGATGTCTGACGAATCAAGAACGGAACTGGCGCACGAGAGTGGCAGGCTCCACATTTCCCAGAAGTCGGCATGGTTCATGCTGCATCGGATTCGAACAGCATTCAAAGAGCGCACTTTGGGCGCGGCAAACTGGCGGCGGGGGAGCACTGGAAGCAGATGAGACTTTCGTCGGCGGCAAAGCCGGGAACATGCACAAGGATCGGCGGGCGAGAGCAGAAGCCAAAGGCCCGCTGATGAACAAGACTATCGTTCAAGGCATCTTCGACCGTGAGGCCCGCAAGGTTCGTGCTGAGGTTGTGCCGAATGTCAGCCGAGAGACGTTGCAGAATATTCTGCTGAAAAACATCCGGTATGGCTCGGTCGTTTATACCGACAACGCGGTTGGCTACGATAAGGTGAGCTACAACTTCGTGCATGACGTGGTGAACCACACTCACGAATACGTGCGCGGACAGGTTCACACGAATAGCATTGAGAATTTCTGGAGTCTCTTGAAGCGCACGCTTCGTGGAACCTACGTTGCTGTGGAGCCTTTTCATTTGTCCCGTTACGTTGACGAACAAGTATTCCGTTTCAACAACCGCAAAGATGGTGACCGCAAGATCACGGCTGGCGAACGTTTCGCTTCTGCAATGGCCGGACTCGCTGGCCGTCGCCTCACCTATTCAGAACTCACAGGCAAAGACGAATCGCCGCGCACGCAAGCGACAGAGACGGGGACAGCGGAAGTTCGTTACAGTCGTTTCTCGGGCGCTTTCAACTTCCATGCAGGAGATATTATAGCACTACAGAGGTGTTTTCAACAGGCGATAGAGCCTTGAAGATGGCTATTGCCATGCGTTCAAAGTTCTCCATTGCCTTCGGCCCCTCGGTGTACTCAGGTTGCTTCATATGATGGACCACCTAATACAACAGTTTATCGCCGCTGCCAAGAAGGGTCGCGAGCTATTCGAATCATTTCATAAAAATATAGAAAAAATAGTCCGCAGCATTGAAGGCGCAGCCGCTGATTATCATGCCCAGCATCAACAACCCGCTGGTCCACCACCAGTGATATTGGGGGAATTGCGCCGACCACAATCCGAAATAGATCAACAAGAAGCCCGCGAAGCCCGCGAAGAGGCACGTGACACTCGCCAAGAAGATTGAGATCCAACCCGACTTCGTTTTGAAGCTGCTGGTCTGGCGGTAGGCTGTATATTGGCTGCTGCTAATGTCGGTTTGTTGTGGGTCACAAAAGAAGTGGCTGAAAGCACTCGTGATGCTGCTGCAGCTGCTAATTCCCAAGCGCAAGTAACCAAAATCTCGATTGAAGCTACGGTTCAACAATACCGATTGGATCAACGAGCATGGATGGGGGTAGAGGATGTTGCGGGCACGGCCAACGTAGGCGAGTATTTTGCTGTTGTTATCCATACCAAAAACACCGGGAAAACACCTGCCAGAAACGTCAAATTTGATGGCAAACTGACTCCTCGACAAAGTATGCCGGATGCAAGTTTGGATTGCGTCCTTACGCAAAAATCTTCTACTAGAACTGTTGTCGCCCCAAATGCCTTCGATTCGATCCCTATTCGCGCAGATATTTGGGGTAAGTTGACCAAAGACGCTATTCAAAACCTTGGCACGAAGCGGATATACATCCACGGATGCATGCTGTATGACGATATTTTCACACAACGGCATTGGCTGACCCTTTGCAGTTATTGGAGAGATGATATTAAGGCATTTGCTTACTGCGACACTGGGAACGACACTGGCGATGGAGACGGACCGAAACACTAGCCCTGTCACGGCAACTAAGGCTAACACACACATGTGCGTCTTGTATATTCTTGCCGGATAAGCTTACAGGTCTATGCGATCCCAAGCTGTTTCTGAATTTCCTCTAGCGGCACGCCCTTCGTCTCTGGAACCATGGACTTCACCCAAATAAGCTGCAGAACCATCATGCCGGTAAAGAACAAGAAAACGTAACCGGTCGGGAACTTAGTGACCATCGCCGGAAAGAAAGTTGTGAGCAAGGCGGCAAAGATCCAGTGCGTGAAGCTGCCGAGTGTCTGACCTTCCGCGCGATGGCGATTGGGAAATATTTCTGAAATAAGAACCCAGATCACTGCTCCCTGGCCGATCGCATGGGCAGCGATGAACGCGAAAATGCAAACCGGCACGATTGAATAATGACCTGTAAAAAAGGCCCATGCGACGAGGCCGAGCGAGGTGATATAGCCGAACGAGCCGATATAAAGGAGAGTGCGCCGGCCCAGCCGGTCAATCAGCCACAGGCCGACGAACGTGAAGACAAGATTGGTAACGCCGATGCCAATCGATTGCAGCAGCGCGGCTTTTGCGCCTAGGCCGGTAAGTTCAAATATGCGTGGCGCGAAATACAAAATCGCGTTGATGCCCGACATTTGATTGAAGAACGCAACCAGGATGGCAAGCAGGATCGGTTTACGAAGACGTCTCGTCCAGAAATGTCCTGAAGACGCCTGCTCTAAGGACGCAGCCAGAATCGCGTCCGCCTCAACCGCGACTTCCGCTTTGGAAGCCTCAGGTTCAATTCGCTGCAGCACTCGCAGGCCGGCTTCGCGGTCGCCCTTTTTGCCCAGCAGCCAGCGCGGACTTTCAGGAAGTCCAAAGCAGAACACAGCATAGAGCAGCGATGGAAACGCGGCCACACCCAGCATCCAGCGCCAGGCGTTCTCGCCGATGCCCGCCAGCAGCGCGTTCGAGACGAAAGCGATCAGGATGCCAAAAACAATGTTGAACTGAAACATTCCGGCAAGCCGCCCGCGATACCTGGGGGGCGCGATCTCCGAAATGTACATCGGTGCGACGACGGTAGAAATGCCGATGCCCAACCCGCCGACGAAGCGTGCGATGATGAACACCGTAACGTTTGGCGCCAAGGCAGAGCCCACTGCGCCCACAAAGTAAAGAATGCCGATCCAAAGCAGCGTGGCCTTGCGTCCAAACCGGTCCGCGGGCCAGCCTCCGAGCAGGGAACCAACCACGGTGCCGTAAAGCGCCGAAGCCATGGCAATGCCGTGCAGCCCGGGACTCAAACCCCACAGCGTCTGAATCGTTTTTTCGGCGCCCGAAATCACTACCGTGTCGAAGCCGAAAAGAAATCCGGCAAGCGCCGACGTAAGCGACCAGAAGAAGATGCGGCCATTCATAGGGAACCGGGTAACACCGAGATTCCTCCGCCCCTCGCTTTCGCTCGGGGGTCGAAATGACAACGATCTTGCTGAGAAGCGAGCACTGGGTACCAGGTACTGGGTACTGTTTCACTCTTTCGTCAGCGGATATCCCTTCTCCCGCCAGTCGCGAATACCGCCGTCCATTGAGAGGACATTCGTGTAGCCCATCTTTTGCAGATTGTCAGCCGCCAGCGCCGAGCGAAAACCGCCGCCACAGTAGAGTACGATCTCGGCGTCGAGATCGGGAACGCGAGTCTCAATGTCGCGCTCGATGATGCCTTTGCCCAGATGAATCGCGCCCGGCAGATGGTCCTTGGCGAATTCGCTCTCTTCGCGCACGTCCACAAGCGTGAACTTCCCGCCGCGATCCATCTTCTTCTTCACGTCTTCAACGTTGACTTCGCGCACGCGCGTCTTGGCGTCGTCTACGATCTTTAAAAAGCGAGGTGGATGTTGGTGGGCCATGAGCGCCTCCTTTGCTAGTCAGTCGCCGATCAACATCCTACCAAGTTGCGGGATACAGTGCATGGCGCACGCGAGAAGCCGCGGTTCTGCTTCGTGCAACGCAGTGTCCTTCGTGGTTCATCGCGTTCTCATTTAGCATGAACAGGTGAAGAAAAAGGGACAAGTCCGGAACATTGGCTTGGCACGCGCCATATCGAAGTTCGGCTACTGTTCGCGGTCGCGCGCCGCAGAGTTGATCCGCGCCGGACGCGTGAGTCTGAACGGGAAGATCCGGCGCGATCCGGAAACGCCCGTCCTGGAAAAGCAGAATCGGATTGCGGTCGATGGGAAATTGGGTGAGCCGCAGGACAAGATCTACTTCATGATGAACAAGCCTCGCGGCGCGCTGACGACAGCCGCGGACGAACAGGACCGGCAAACCGTGTACGGTATAATGAACGATAGTTCTACATATAGAACAACAACCAAGCGGCTACTGCAACCCTGGGTTGCGCCAGTCGGACGTCTCGACAAAGCCAGCGAGGGCTTGCTATTGCTGACCAACGATTCCGAGTGGGGCGCGCGCATCGCTGCACCCGAAACTCATCTGGACAAGACTTATCATGTGCAGTTGGGCATCGTCGCGGACGAAGAGTTTGTCCAACGACTGGTGGGAGGAGTGAAAGCGAAAGATGGGGAAACGTTACGGGCGAGGCAGGCCTGCCGCCTGCGTGCAGGACAGAAAAACTGCTGGCTCGAACTCGTCCTGGATGAGGGGAAGAATCGCCACATCCGCCGCATGATGGAGGCCATGCGCGTCGAAGTGTTGCGCCTGGTACGGGTGGCCATTGGACCGTTGCAATTAGGCGACCTCGCGAAAGGCAAGCACCGCGCCCTGACCAGCGATGAAAAGCGAATGCTCGATCGCGCCTTGCGAGGGATCTTGTGAACGACCTGGTCTTTCTTCCTGCCGTTTCCATGGCTGAACAAGTCCGGAAAAAGAAAATATCTCCGGTCGAACTCGTGGGCGCGCATCTCGCGCAGATCGAGAAACTGAATCCAATACTAAATGCATTTGTGCAGATGGACGCGGAGCGGGCGCGAGGGGCGGCTCATGACGCAGAGGCCGCCGTCATGCAAGGAAAGCCACTCGGTCCACTGCATGGTGTTCCCATCAGCATTAAGAGTTCCGTGGACGTCGCAGGAATGCGCTGCGAAGCGGGAACCCGGCTGCGCACGGGACTTGTCGCAACGCAAGACGCTCCGCTGGTGACAAGGCTGAAGAATGCGGGTGCGATCGTGCTAGGCGTGACCAATACTCCCGAGCTCTTGATGGCGTGGGAGACCGACAACCTGCTCTATGGCCGCACCAACAACCCGTGGGATCTGGAGCGCACGCCCGGCGGGTCAAGCGGTGGCGAAGCGGCGGCGATTGCCGCGGGCATGTCCGCCGGCGGCGTGGGCAGCGACGGTGGAGGCTCGATTCGCGTGCCCGCGCACTTCAGTGGCATCTGCGGTCTGAAGCCCACGCCGGGACGCATCCCCGCGACCGGACACTTTCCCGCATCCGCGGGACCCTTCGCTTTGATCGGCGTCGTCGGCCCGATGGCCCGCACCGTTGCCGATTTGAGGGTCTTGTTCGAGGTGATGCAAGGGCCAGACATTGGCGACACCTGCGCCGCGCCGGTGCCAGTGCGCTGGCCGAGTGAAGAAGAAACCAGAAAACTAAGAATCGGTTATTTCGACGACGACGACCGCACGCCGGTTACGCCGGAAATCCGCGCGGCCGCGCGCACTGCGGCGGAAGCCTTGCGCAGTGCGGGATTTCAGGTAGATCGTTTCCGGCCCGACGGCCTTGAAGAAGCGCGGCGGCTGTGGCACAAGTTCTTCGTGGTTGCCGGCGGAATGTTGTTGCGTCCGATGTTCAAAAAGAGCGACCCTGATCTTAGTCCGACCCTCAAGCAGTTTCTGGAACGGTCTGCGGCCGAGCCCCCCCTCACTGGACGGACTCTGCTCGACGCCTGGATCCAGCGCGATCTGCTCCGCGCGCGCTTCTTCGCGCAAATGCAGCGCTACCCAATCCTGTTGTGCCCGGCGGCGGCAATCCCCGCTTTCCGGCACGGAGAACGCAGTTGGCAGATTGATGGCAAGACGGTCCACTACCTCGACGCCTGGAGTTATACGGAATTCTTCAACCTGTTGGGCAATCCCGCAGCGGTGGTCCCGGTCGGACGCTCCTCTGAAGGCTTGCCCATCGGCGTGCAGATCGTTGGCAGGCCCTGGGAGGAAGAACAGGTGTTAGCGGTCGCCGCCGCGCTGGAGCAGCAATGCGCCGCCTGGAGGATCCCGCCGACTGCGTGAAGCTCCCCGATCTCCGCTAGTAGGTTTACACTATTTCCCCAACTCGCCAGTCTGAGTAAGTTGGTTCGCACGCGATTTCAGCCGCTGTGGGGGCTGAAGTCTAATCCAGTAACGCCTGACTGTCACCGATGCGCTCGCGATTCGAAATCTTCGCCGCTCGAGCCTTGCCTTGGCTCCTTGCGCTTCTGGTTGTCTCAGCCGCGTATCTCTACACCTTCCCGCAACCCAACATCTTCTATGCATGCGTGGTGCTGTTGCACGCGCTGGGCGGAGTGCTTACCGCGATTCTTCTGATTCCAGCGCTCCTTCGTTTACTGGGGAATCGAAGCCTTGTTGCCGGCGCGGGATGGTTGCTGGTGACGGCGGGCGCGGTCCTGGGACTCATTCTCATCAAGACTGGAACGCCACGCACCGAGTGGAAGTGGCTTTACCTCCACATCGCGATCTCGCTCCTCGGCGTCGGCCTTCTGATCGCCGACAAACTCGGACAACGCGGATGGCTGGCATCGAACGCGGGAACGGCAGCACTCCGCACCGCAATCTGTCTGGTCGCGCTCGCCGGCATCGGATACGCCGCGCGTTACGTGCGTGAAAGTTGGCAGGCGCGCGGCCGCATCCAGAATCCCACCATGCCGCCCGACAACATGAATGCCGAGGGCGACGGCCCAGAGGGCGCCTTCTTCCCCAGTTCCGCGCAGGTCTACGGCAAGCAGAAAATTCCCAGCAAGTTCTTCATGGAATCCGACTCTTGCAAGCGCTGCCACGAAGATATCTACAATCAGTGGTTCAGTTCCGTGCATCATTTCTCTTCGTTCAACAATCAGTGGTACCGCAAGTCGATCGAGTACATGCAGGATACGGTTGGCACCAAGCCTTCGAAATGGTGCGGCGGATGCCACGATCCGGCCGTGCTCTACAGCGGTCTGATGGATACTCCAATCAAGCAGATCGTGCATCGCCCGGAATCGCAGGCGGGCCTCGGCTGCATGATGTGCCACTCCATCGCCGAAGTGAAGAGCACCATGGGCCAGGGCGATTTTTATCTGGAGTATCCCAAGCTGCACGAGTTGGCGGCTGCGCAGAATCCAGTGGTGCGAGCGCTGCACGATTTCCTGATCCGGTTGAATCCCGAGCCGCACCGCCGCGTGTTCCTCAAGCCTTTCATGAAAACGCAGACCGCCGAGTTCTGCTCCACCTGCCACAAGGTCCACCTCGATGTGCCGGTGAATCACTATCGCTGGTTCCGCGGCTTCAACGAGTACGACAACTGGCAGGCCAGCGGAGTCTCCGGGCAAGGTGCGCGTTCGTTTTATTATCCCCCCAAGCCGCAGCAGTGCGCCGATTGCCACATGCCCGCGGAAGCTTCGAAAGACGCGGGCAACATCAACGGGTTCGTGCACTCACATCGCTTTCCAGGCGCGAACACCGCGCTGCCCACGGCAAATGAAGATGCGGCGCAACTGAAGCTCACCGAGGGATTCCTGAAGAGCGGCTCTCTCACTGTGGATATTTTTGCCTTGTCGCCAGCGCAGGCGCAACTGAAGTCGGGTGCGACTAGTCAATCCGAGCTCGCCACAACGTTCGCGGTGGGCGAAGAGGCGGAAACCAAGATCACGCCCGGGGCTGGCGGAGAAGTGGCTCCGGTCACCGCTCCTTTGAACCGCGTGCAGCCCGCGCTGCGACGCGGTGATACTGTGCGCGTCGATGTAGTGGTACGCACCAAGAAGGTTGGACATTTTTTCCCCGGCGGCACCGTCGACGCCTACGACACCTGGCTCGAACTCAAAGCCACCGACGACAAAGGCCAGACCATCTTCTGGAGCGGCATGGTTGAGGACGATGGCAAAGGCCCGGTGGAAAAAGGTGCGCACTTTTATCGCTCGTTGCAGATCGACGCGCACGGCAACCCGATCAATAAGCGCAATGCATGGGCCACGCGGGCGGTCGTGTATGTGCGACTCATTCCGCCCGGAGCGGCCGACACGGTGCACTACCGCATGTCGATTCCTGAAAGCGCCGGCAACAAGATCACATTGCAGGCGCGCCTGTGCTACCGCAAGTTCTCGTGGTTTGGGACGCACGAGTCTTTCGCCGGGCAGCCCGACCCGGCATCGCCGAACTCGGTTTCCCCCGACTACGACGATCGTCCGACTGTATTCACCGCATCGCTGAGCGGAGTTTCGGCGAAGCAGGAAAAGATTCCCGACCTACCGATCGAGACTGTAGCCGAGAACGATGTAACGCTGCCCGTGATCGCGCGCAACGCGCCCGCCCCCGACTCGAAGACCATCGTGCGCAAAGAGGAATGGCAGCGCTGGAACGACTACGGAATCGGCCTGTTCCTGCAAGGCGACCTGAAAGCCGCCGCCGCAGCCTTCCAGAAAGTGACGGAGGCTGATCCCAGCAATCCCGATGGCTGGGTCAATATCGGCCGCGCTGCCGTGCAGGAAGGCGACATGGAGCGTGCCCGCACCGTGCTCGAGAAAGCGCTGGCCCTGTCTCCCAATCTGGCGCGGGCCAACTTCTTCTATGCACGGGTGCTGCGTGCGGACGGAAACTATGAACACGCTGCTTCCCGCCTACGATCAGTCCTCGCCCAGTATCCGCGCGACCGCGTTGCGCTGAACGATCTGGGACGGGTCCTCTTCCTGCAGCGCAAGTACGCCGACGCGGTGAAGGTCTTGCAATCCGTATTTGCCATCGATCCCGAAGACCTGCAAGCGCACTACAACCTCATGCTCTGCTTCAGCGGCCTCGGCAACGACAAGCTCGCCAAGGAGCATCAGGCGCGCTACCTGCGATTCAAAGCGGATGAATCGTCCCAGGCGATCACGGGACCCTATCGGCGGGCGCATCCCGAAGATAATAATGAGCGCCAAGCGATCCACGAGCACGTCTCGGTGCCGCTGCCGGCGCTCACTTCAAAACATGTGGGGACAGCCGTATCGGCAGCCGGAGGATCGCGATGACGCGGTTGTGCCTTAGTTCGCTCCGTGCCTCCATGTCTCCGTGGTCGATTGTTTTTCTGTTACTGCTGACTGCCCAAGCGCAACAAGTTCACTTCCGCGACGTCACCTCGCAAGCTGGCATCCACTTCACCCACAACAATGGCGCCTTCGGTAAGAAGTGGCTGCCGGAGACCATGGGCCCAGGTTGCGCCTTCATCGACTACGACAACGATGGCTATCCCGACATCCTCTTAATCAATGGCGAAGACTGGCCGGGACACACCCATGCTGGACCGACCACCCCAAAGCTATACCACAACAATCACGACGGAACCTTTACCGATGTAACCCGCAAGGCTGGATTGGCGGTACCCATGTTCGGGATGGGAGTTGCAGTCGGAGACTACGACAACGACGGCTTCGACGATCTCTTCGTCACCGCGCTGGGACAGAACCATCTCTTCCACAACAACGGGAACGGCACGTTCACCGACGTTACCAGGTCCGCAGGAATGTCCGGACCCAATGAGTTCTCGACCAGCGCCGCGTGGGTGGATTACGACCGCGATGGCAAGCTTGATCTGGTGGTAGCCAACTACGTGCAGTGGAGCGAGCAGACCGACCTCTACTGCACGCTCGACGGCGCGCACAAGTCGTATTGCACGCCGGAATCGTATAAGGGAACCTCGGTGCGACTGTGGCACAACTTGGGCGGAGGCAAGTTTGAAGATGCCACGCAGAAGGCCGGCCTCGGCGATCCAACTTCGAAAAGCCTCGGCATCGCCATTCTCGATTACAACGCCGACGGCTGGCCCGACATTCTGATCGCCAACGACACTCAGCCCAATAAGCTCTACCTAAACAAGAAAGATGGGACGTTCGAAGAGCGGGGCGTTCCTGCTGGAATCGGCTTCAGCGAAGATGGAGTGGCGCGCGCCGGCATGGGCGTCGACGCCGCTGACTATGATCGCAGCGGACATCCCAGCGTCATCATCACAAACTTCGCCAACCAGATGGTGTCCTTGTATCACAACGAAGGGAACGGCTTGTTCGTAGACGAAGCGCCGCAGTCCGAAGTAGGACGTGCCACGCTGGTCACTCTCGGCTTCGGCTGCTTCTTCTTCGACTACGACAACGACGGATGGCCGGACATTTTCGTCGCCGACGGCCACATTGAAGACCAGATCGAGCACGTGCAAAAGCGCGTGAGCTACCGCGAGCCTGCGCATCTTTTTCGCAATCTTGGCGGAGGCAAGTTTCAGGAAGTGACGGCCCAGATGGGCATGGGCTTTGCCGCGCCGAGAGTGGCGCGGGGCGCGGCGTACGCCGATATCGATAACGACGGCTTTCTCGATGTCCTCGTCACCACCAATGCCGGCCCGGCATTCCTGTTTCACAACGAGGGCGGGACGAATCACAGCCTGCGTCTGAAGCTGGTCGGGACAAAGTCGAATCGAGACGGCATCGGCGCGTTTGTTCACATTACGTCGGGCGATGGTAACAATAACAATAAAGATAAGCAATCGAAGATGCTGCGCTCGGGGTCCAGTTATCTTTCGCAGAGCGAACTCGTTCTCACCTTCGGCCTGGGCGCGCAGACGAAAGCCGAGAGCGTCGAGATTCAATGGCCCAGCGGCCAGGTGGATAAACTCTCGAACGTCAACGCCGGACAAACGGTCACCGTCGAGGAAGGCAAAGGCATTGTTGCGAACCGGCCGTTCGGCAAGCCAGTAACTGTGCCAGGAAAATAGCTTTTATGTCATTCCGAGGAGCGAACGCGACGAGGAACCTGCTGTCCTTTGCAGCGCTCCAGAAGCAGATTTCCTGTTTGCTTTGTGACCTCTGTGTTTAAATCTTTGTTCAGATGACTCCCCGAATTTCAGCAGCCCTGGCCGGCATCCTCCTGGCCGCGTTTGGCCTGTTCGCAACCACGTTTCAAAATCAGCCGAAGGTGAATCCCGCCGAGGCCGCGCGCCGGAACAATCTCGGCGCCGCCTACATGAACCAGCAGCTTTTCGAAAAAGGACTCAAGGCCTTCCAGCAGGCGGCGGAACTCGATCCCAAGCTGATAATCGCGCGGCTGAACGAAGGCATAGCCTGGCTGAATCTGCAGAAGATCGACGAAGCCAGGGCTGCGCTTGAAGCGGCGCTCAAGCAGGATCCCAAGAGTCCGCAAGCGTGGTACAACATCGGGCTGCTGGCAAAGAATACCGGCGACGCGCAGACAGCGATTGACGCCTTTCATCACGTAACCGAACTCGACGCGAACGACGCAGACACCTGGTATTTTCTGGGCGCGTCTTATGTGCAAGCCAAACAATTTCCGCAGGCCATCGCGGCCTTTCAGCGCGCAATTCAACTCAACCCGCTGCACGCCTCGGCCGAGTTCGGATTGTCGCGCGCCTATCAGCAATCCGCCGATCTCGACGACGCCCGCGAGCATCTGAAGAAATTCCAGTACATCACCCAAAACAAAATCGGCGTGCCCATGAGCCTGGCCTATGGCGAGCAGGGCCAGTACTCGCGCGCAGTGGAGTCGCCGTCGGCGGTGTTGAAGGCGCCTGCGCCGATCAAGGTGCGTTTTGTGGATGTGACGAAGGAAGCGGGACTACCGGTCAAATCGAGTGAGGATGTGCTACGTGCGGCGCTTGTTTCATCGATTACGACAATGACGGCAGAATCGATATGTTCCTCGGCGGCGAAGGAATAACCGGCGGACCTGCTCTCTTTCGCAATCTCGGCAACGGAAAATTTCAGGACGTCACGCAGAAGCTTGGCATCAATCCTGCCATCCGCGCTACAGCCTGTACGACGGGCGACTATGACAATGATGGCCACCCAGATATCGGAATCAGCACGGCGAGCGGTGTTCTGTTACTGCACAATGACAAATCCGGCAGATTTGTGGATGTGACTGAGGCCGCGAAGATCTTCAGCGACCGCACTGCAGGGAGCAGTGCGGTCGTGTGGGCCGGCTTGACATTTGTTGACTATGACCATGATGGCGATCTGGATTTGCTCGGCATTCGAGAAGGATGGATGCCGTTCACAGGTGAAGAACCACACATTTCGAAGACGCTTCCTCCAAAAATGTGGCGCAACAATGGCGATGGTACGTTTACTGATGTTACGCGTGACCTCGGATTAGAGTCGACTGCCAGCAGCAGTTTCGGCACGGACTTCAATAATGATCGTGCCGTGGACATTGCAGTAACGAGCTTGTCGAGCGCTCCTACTATTCTCGAAAACCCGCGAGAGGGAAAATTTCTCGCCCGCCAGCCTTGGTCCTCTCCGATATCAGGGCCTACGGTCGCCCTCGCTGTCCTCGACTTCAATCACGATGGCTGGATGGACTTGGCTTTCACGCACATGGGAGCTCCCGGCCTCACGCTGTGGCGCAACAATCATGGCAAGACCTTCGAACCGAGTCCCCCTTCCCGAAACCAACTGGGTTCGCGCCTACGGCGTCGCCGCCTTCGACTACGACAATGACGGCTGGGTCGATCTCGTCGCCGTCGGCGAAACCAAAGAGGGCAGGGGCGAAGTGCGGCTGTTCCGCAATCTTGGGGCTGATGGTTTCAAAGACGTCACCGCCGACGTTGGTCTCGACAAGATTCAACTCAAAGAGCCGCGCGCCATCATCACCGGCGATTACGATGGCGACGGCGCTACCGACCTGCTGATCACGCAGAATCACGGGCCAGCGGTGCTGCTGCGCAATGAAGGCGGCAATCAGAATCACTGGCTGCGGCTTTCGCTCAAGGGATTGAACGACAACAAGAGCGCTATCGGGACGAAATTGAAGTGTTCGCGGGCGGAAACCGGCAGAAGTTTGAGATTGCCGGATCGAACGGATACCTGGGGCAGAACTCGACCGACATCGTGGTCGGCCTGGGCGACGCCAAAGAGGCTGACATCGTGCGCATGCTGTGGCCGACCGGCGTTTTGCAAGACGAAATTCAGGTCGCCGGCGGCAAGCAGCAGAATATCCTCGAGATCGACCGCCGCGGCAGTTCGTGTCCGACGCTGTTCGTATGGAATGGCGAGCGCTACGAATTCGTTGCCGACATGCTGGGCGCGGGCGTGGTAGGACACTGGGTTGGGCTGGGGCAGCGCGACATTCCGCGGCCGGTCGAATACATCAAGATCGATCGCAACATGATTCGGGAGAAAGAAGATCCCCACTTCTCGCAAAGTACGCGAGAAATGGGGCACCCGGTTCTCAGCTTCCGCTTCATGGAACCGCTGGAGGAAGCCGTTTATCTCGATCAGGTGCGACGTGCTGGCCGTCGATCATCCGGCGGGTCTCGAGGTTTATCCCAACGAATATTTCGCGTCAAACCCGCCGTATCCGGAATTCAAAGTGGTGGTGAGCAAGAGCGAAGACGCGCGTCCGCCCGCGGGCGCGTGGGATGAGCATGGCCACAGTGTGTTGCCCGATCTGCTGGCGCATCGTTATGTCGGCGATTTTGCGTTGACGCAATTTCAGGGTTTCGCCCAGCCGCACAGCCTGGTGCTCGATCTGGGCGAGCCTTACCGCGGCGGTGCCGTTGTGGTTGCTGTTGCATGGCGAAGTCGAATACTTTTCGGCGAACAGCATGTATGCGGCGTCGCAAGCCGGCGTGCAGGTGATCTCTCCTTATATGGAAGCGCTGGTTGGGAATGAAAAAGGCGCTCACGGGAAGTGGGTGCGCGTGATGGATGACATGGGTTTTCCCGCCGGCGGGCCGCGCACCATGACCGCCGATCTCACGCGGCAAGCTGCCGCCGGGCACGCAGAAGATTCGCATCACAACCAACTTGCAGATTTATTGGGACAGCATTCTGGTCGATCGGACTGCGCAGGGCCACAGCCCGCGTCTGACGCCGGTTCCGCTCGTCCGCGCCGACCTCGGCTTCCATGGATTCCCGCTGAAGATCGAAGGGACGCCTCCGGGGAACGTGCAATACATTTATGAGAAGGCGAGCGCGACTGGGCCGTACACGCGTCCGGCGGGAACTTACACGCGCTACGGGGATGTCCTGCCGCTGCTGACCGCGCTGGATGATCAGCTGGTCGTATTTGGCTCAGGCGATGAGGTGCGACTCGATTTTGATCCGTCGCAATTGCCTGCGCTGCCTCAGGGCTGGGTGCGCGATTACTTCTTCGCGGCCTATGGCTATGAGAAAGACATGGACTTCTACGCCGCTGAAGGAAACTTCGTAGCGCCGCTGCCATTCCTCAGGATGGGCGACTATCCCTATGCTCCGGGCAAGTCGTTCCCGCTCGACGACGCGCACGTGAACTATCTTCTCGAATACAACACTCGGCACATGTCAGGCAATGAGCAGCGCGGGTATTGGTTCGACTACGGGGCGAAGTGAGTTCAGACCAGGCGTATAGAAACGTTTTAACATTGACATTTTGCCTCTCCGCATAATCCAATAGGCGGACTCATGGAAACTGCTTCTGTCTCCATATCGTCCGCGCCGCGCCTGCGCCGCACGCTCACGCTCTGGGATCTGATTCTTTACGGCGTGATCGTGATTCAGCCGGTTGCGCCCATGTCGGTGTTCGGCGTGCTCAGCAATCGCGGCCATGGTCACGTGGTCACCACGATTCTGATCGCCATGGTCGCGATGCTTTTCACGGCGATCAGCTATGGGCGGATGGCGCGGGCGTATCCCAGCGCGGGTTCGGCGTTTACTTATGTCGGGCAGGAGATCAACCCCGCGCTTGGTTATGTAACGGGCTGGAGCATGGTCATGGATTACCTTCTCAATCCCATGATCTGCATTATCTGGATCAGTCAGCAGGCGAATGTGTTCGCACCCGGCGTCCCGTACGCCGCGTGGGCGGTTTTCTTTGCGGTGGTGTTTACCGCTTTGAATGTTCAAGGCGTGAAAACCTCAGCTCGAGTGAACACGGCGCTGGCTGCGGGAATGGGGGTGGTGATTGCGATCTTCTTCGTGGCGGCGGCGCGCTATATTCTTGGTCACCCTCACGATGGTCCGGCGTTTTTTACACGGCCCTTTTACGATCCCGCGAGTTGGAATACGAAGGCGGTGCTGGGCGGCACCTCTGTGGCTGTACTTACCTATATTGGTTTTGATGGCATCTCCACGCTCTCGGAAGAAGCCGAGAATCCGCGGCGAAACATTTTGCTGGCGACGGTCCTGGTTTGTGTGGTGATCGGGATTCTCTCCGCCTTCCAGGTATATGCGGCTCAGCTTATTTGGCGGGCCTCTGAACCGTATCCGAATACGGACACAGCCTTTACCTTCGTGGCGGGACGCGCCTGGACGCCGCTGTTTGCCATTGTCGGGTTCACGCTGGTCGTGGCGAACTTTGGCTCGGGCATGGGTGCGCAACTGGGTGCGGCGCGGTTGCTTTACGGCATGGGACGCAGTAATGCCTTGCCCAAGGCCTTCTTTGGCGCAGTCGATGCCAAACGGCGGGTTCCGCGCAACAACGTCTTGTTTGTGGGCGCGCTGGCTTTAGCTGGTGCATTTCTGCTTCCTGCACTGGCGGGAGCCACCACCGGGTATGACCTAGGCGCGAACCTGCTCAATTTCGGCGCGCTGATAGCCTTCATGGGGGTCAACGCTGCGGCATTCGTCCGCTACTACCTGCATGAAGAGGAAAAGAAGTTTGGCAATCTGGCTCCGCCGGTTCTCGGCTTCATCATCTGTTTTTTTCTCTGGATTAGTTTGAGCCCGAAAGCGCTGGTCTTTGGGGCGATCTGGATGGCGGTCGGAATCGGCATAGGCGCGTGGAAGACCAAGGGGTTTCGAGGCAATCTGGTCGACTTCGAATTGCCCCCGGAAGAGTGAGAGACATTGGGTAATTTCGCAATTTGGGTAATTGGATAATTTGAAACTCTAACTCCTGCGCGGCGGATTTCCACCTCACTGAGGAGGACTGAAATGCTTGGCTCGATCAACATTGTTGCTTTCGTTCCCACCAAAGATACGGAGAAGGCGAGGGCGTTTTACGAAGGCGTTTTGGGGCTGCGTTTTGTCAAGGACGACGGTTTTGCGATGGTGATGGATGCGAATGGAATCATGGTGCGGGTTGCCAAAGCTCAGTTTACGCCTGCGCCGTTCACCATCCTGGGATGGCAGGTCCCCGATATTGAGCGCGTGGCGGCGGGACTGCAGGCGAAGGGTGTGCAGTTCGAGAGGTTTGGATTTTTCCAGCAGGATGCGCTCGGAATCTGGACCGCGCCGACTGGAGACAAAGTGGCGTGGTTCAAGGATCCCGACGGGAACATTTTGTCGGTGTCACAGCACGTGTGACGGGCATTGGATAATTGTGCAATTTGGGTAATTGGGTAATTGGGTAATTTGAAACCGCGCACGAATGCGTGGGTCCGGTGTGTCCCGGCGTTTCAACGTTACCCAATTAACAAATTACCCAACTTGCGTACAATCTACAGTGATTTTGAATGCTCTTACTGCGCCCCTTCTACTTTCTTCGTCTTCCTGATTCGATAAATCGATGGCAGTGATCACCACCAACACCGGGCGGCAGCCCTGAGCTATTCAGGGTAGCTACCTGGTCGCCCTGATTGGATGCCCCTCTGTCCCTTGCTCGCATGGGAAGGTTGCGGGGGCCGTGAGTTTCCTAGGACTAGGCACGGCTGAACATCCAGGCCTTACATTTTCCACGTTAGAGGGAGTGTGCTGTGGAAGGCAAGGTCATCCGTCACATGGGTGTAAAAATAGCTGTGGAAAACTGCTGGGTTGCGCGCGTCGTCGAGGCCGGTAGCGGTGATTCAAGACGAGAGAACTCCCTGCGAAGTTCGCGGTCGCGGATGCTCACAGGGCTCCCCTTCGACTTCGCTCAGGGCAGGCTTTCGACTGCGGTTGTGCTTCGCTTCGCCAAGCACAACCTTCGCTTCAGGATACAGGTGGTTAGGGCTGCTACGCGGGTGATTAGTTTATAATTGGAGTTCTACCGCATCATCCCGGAGTGATAAGAAAATGATTCGATTTCTGCAAACTGAAGGACCGATCAAGAAAATTGTGCTTAGCGGGCTGCTGCTGCTGATTTGCGGGGCCATGGCGATCACTTTGATTCCGGGCGGGTTGGGCAATGACCTGATGGGCGCGCCCGGCAAGGGCATTGTGGCCAAGGTGAGCGGCGAAGACATTACCACGCTGCAGGTTCGACAGACGGCGCATGATATGGCAGAACAGCAGGCGCAGCAATACGGCAAGAACGCGTCGATGCTGCTGCCTTTTCTGATCCAGCAGGACACCAAGCGAGCGGTCGACCAATTGATTGACCGGCAGGCACTGCTGACCGAAGCGCAACACCTGGGGTTGAAGGCTACCGCGGAGGAAGTGAAAGATGAACTGCAGCACGGCCAATACTCCTCGGTCTTCTTTCCGGGGGGAACCTTTATCGGCGAGGCCGAGTACCAGGGATTGCTGGCGCAGCACAACTTCACACCTGCGATGTTCGAAGACAGCGTGGCCAAGCAGATTTTAATTGGAAAGATGCAAGCGCTGATCACCGGTAGTGCGTCAGTGGGCGATGCGGCGATCCGGCAGGAGTTCAACAAACAAAATGTGAAGGTGAAGTTCGATTATGCCGTCCTGAAGCAGGATGACATCAAGAAGGGGCTTCATCCGGCGACGGAGGAACTCAAGGCTTATTACGACAGCCATCAGAAGAGCTATGCGAACTCCGTTCCCGAGAAGCGCAAGATCAAGTATGTCGTGTTGGATACGGGGAAGATTCAGAATGGCGTGCAGGTCACTCACGACGATTTGCAGGCTTACTACAACGCGCATCGCGATCAGTATCGCGTGGCCGAGCAGGTGAAGGTCAGCCACATTCTGATCAAGACGCCGCTTGCCGGGCCCGACGGCAAAGTGGATGAGAAAGGAGTGGCCGACGCTCAAAAGCGCGCGGAGGATTTGCTCAAGCAACTCAAGGCCGGCGCGAAATTCGAAGACCTGGCGAAGAAGAACTCCGAAGATCCGGGCAGCGCCAAGGAAGGCGGGTCTTTGGGATGGATCGGGAAAGGGCGAACGGTTCCGGAGTTTGAGAAGGCTGCGTTTTCGCTGCCCAAGGGGCAGATGAGCGACCTGGTGAAGAGCAGTTACGGCTTCCACATTATTCGCGTGGATGACAAACAGGATGCGCACATGAAGACGCTCGACGAGGTGAAGGGCGAGATCGAGCCCGTCCTGAAACAGCAGAAGACGCATGAAGCTGCGCAGAAGCAGGCGGAAGAATTGTTGCAACAGGCGAAGACCAAAGGTTTGGATGCGGCGGCGGCAGGGGCGAAAGGCGTCTCCCTGGTTACTTCGGACTTCTTCAGCCGCAAGGACGTGGTTCCGGGATTAGGGCCGGCGCCGCAGTTCATGGACGCGGTGTTCACGGCGGCCGAAAAATCGCCGCCGGAGATGGCTGCGACTTCGCAGGGCTTTGCCGTGTTTCAACTGCTGGCAGTGAAGCCGCCGGTGACGCCCACGTTCGAGGAGATTCGGGAGCGCGTAGAAACGGAATTCAAGAACGAGCGCTCGGGCGTTCTCCTGTCGAAGAAGACCCAGGAACTTTCTGACCGCGCCAAGACCGAACATGATCTGAAGAAGGCGGCAAAGGAACTGGGCGCAACGGTGAAGACCAGCGACTTCGTGTTGCCCGACGGTCAGGTTCCCGATATCGGCTCGATGAGCGGAGAGGCCGCGGTTGCGTTCAGCATGAAGCCGGGAGACATCAGCGGGCCAATCAACAACGGAGCCGACGGAGCGGTGATTTCATTGCTCGAAGTGCAGGCTCCTCCGGATGCCGACTTCGCCGCCAAGAGCGACCAGATTCGGGAACAGTTGCTGCAGAGCCAGCGGCAGGAACTTTTTGGTTTGTATGTGAACAACCTGCGCTCGCAGATGGAGAAGTCGGGGAAGATCAAGATCAACCAGGACGAATTAAAGACGCTAACGCATCCGCAGAACGAATCGGGGGCGTAGACAGCATCCCGCAGGTTCGGGAAATAAGTCTGGAGTGCGTTGGCGCCCATCGACAGGCGTAGGTGGCGGCGAAGAGCCTTTAACCGCGAAGTCCCTAAGGTTCGCGAAGGACGCAAAGAGAGGCGCCGACTCCGGCAAAATCATTTATGAGATAGCTCCCAGGAAACTGGGAATCCGAATCAAGAACTGAACCACTGAACAAGTCGCATGCCGTTTCCGCGCGCCGCAGGCATTTTGTTGCATCCCACGTCGTTGCCTTCGCGCGGCGGCATCGGTGATTTTGGTCCGGCGGCTTATCAGTTTGTTGATTCTCTCGCCGCGGCTCGCCAGGGACTCTGGCAGGTTCTGCCGTTGGGACCGCTGGGTTATGGTAATTCTCCTTATTCATCCACCTCGGCGTTTGCCGGCAACCCGCTGCTGATCAGCCTGGAACGTTTGGTCAGCCACGGCTGGATCGATGCGGCCAAGGTTTCCGGGGCGGCTTCCACTTCTTCGACAGTTTCTTCGGAATCGAGTGCGGTTGAGTACGATCGCGTGTTTGCGGCGAAGTTGCCGCTGCTGTTCGAGGCCGGGCGCAGTTTTATCACGTCAACGCCGGACGGGGCGCGGCAACGCTTCGAGAAGTTCTGCCGCGAGAATGCGTGGTGGTTGGATGATTTCGTCCTGTTCGATGCGCTGCGCGCCCAGCACAAGCTGGCGAGCTGGCATGAATGGCCAGCGGAACTGGCGCATCGCGAACCGGGCGCGCTGCGGCAGGCGCGCAAGGAGCTGGCGGTCGACCTGAAGATCCGCAGCGCCTTGCAGTTTGCGTTCTTCGAACAGTGGCAGGCGTTGCGGCGGTATTGCTCGCAGTGCTCGATTCGCATCGTGGGCGACGTGGCCATCTTCGTGAACTACGACAGCGCCGACGTATGGATGCACCGCGAACTTTTCCGGCTCAATGAGGATCTGGAACCTGAAGTCGTCTCCGGTGTGCCGCCTGATTTCTTCAGCAAGACCGGACAGCGCTGGGGCAATCCTCTTTACCGTTGGGATGTGATGAAGGCGGAGGGTTACAGGTGGTGGGTTGAGCGCATGGGCTGGGCCACGCGGAACTGCGACTACATCCGGCTCGATCACTTTCGCGGATACGACCAGTTCTGGGAGATTCCGGCGGGCGATCCGACTGCGATTAACGGCCGCTGGGTGGATGGTCCGCGCGACGATCTGTTTCACAAACTGCGCGAGGCGCTGGGGGGGTTGCCATTCTTCGCGGAAGATCTGGGCTACATCACGCCGTCGGTGAACGCTCTGCGCGACCGCTTACAGATTCCAGGCGTGGCCGTGCTGCAGTTCGGCTTTGGCGATGAGGGCGCGCACATGTACTTGCCGCACCGCGCCGGCGGCAAAATTATCTACACCGGGACCCACGACAATGACACCACGGTGGGCTGGTTCAATTCCGGAGCCGCCGACTACGAGCGCCGCAACGCGGAAGCTTACCTTGGCCGCTGCGACGATGGGATTCATTGGGCCTTCGTCCGTGCGGCGCAGACCTCGCCGGCCGAGTTTGCGCTGATCCCGCTGCAGGACGTGCTCGGCCTGGGCAGCGAAGCCCGCATGAACACGCCCAGCCGGGACAAGGGAAACTGGAGATGGCGTTTTGCTCCCGGACAGTTTACGGCGGAATTAGCCGGCAAGCTCGCGCATCTTGCCGAAGTGGCGGATCGTCTTCCTCAGCCGCTTCCAGTCCTGGCGGATGAAGACTTCGCGGCTTGAATAAGGAAACGAGCCAAACGCGCGAATTTATTTCGCGCGGCTTGGCTGGGTCCTTCGTTCGCGCAAAGAACGCGCTCTCTCAGGATGACAATCGGTGGAAGGGCTTTGCGCCCTGCCGCGAATCGTGTATAGAGGTTACGGAGAGATTTCTTGGCTACAGGACCAATTATCGAAGCGCGGGCGATTGAGAAGTCGTATCCCCAGCCGGATGGGACGCGCATTCAGGTGGTGGGGCTCACGGATTTCAGCATCGAGCCGGGCAAAATCATCGCACTGCTGGGCGCTTCCGGCTGCGGCAAATCCACGCTGCTGCGCATTCTGAGCGGTCTTTCGCAACCTTCGTCGGGGGCGCTGTTCTGGCACGGCAAGCCGCTGAACGGTCAAGCGCCCAACGTTGCCATCGTCTTCCAAAGTTTCGCGCTGTTTCCCTGGCTCACGGTGCTGGAAAACGTAGAGGCACCGCTGGAGGCGCGGGGCGTCGCGGAAGTGGAGCGCCGCAAGCGCGCGTTGCGCATCTGGACACGGTGGGGCTCGACGGCTTCGAGACGGCTTATCCGAAAGAGCTTTCGGGCGGCATGAAGCAGCGCGTGGGCTTCGCGCGCGCTTTGGTGGTGGAACCGGAAGTGCTCTTCATGGACGAGCCGTTCTCCGCGCTCGGCGTGCTCACGGCGGAAAACCTGCGCGGTGAACTGCTGGAGCTGTGGCTGAATAAGAAGATGCCTACTAAGGCCATCTTTATCGTCACCCATAACATTGAAGAGTCGGTGATACTGGCGGATCGAATTGTGGTGCTGGGCAGAAATCCGGCGCGCATCCGGGCGGATTTCAACGTGCGTCTTTCGCAGCCCCGCGACCGCAAGTCTGCGCGTTTTGTGGAGTTGGTCGACTACATCTACAAAGTCATGACCGAACCGGACACGGAACATCCTCTGCCCGATCCCGAGAGCACAGGGGAAATCGTGGTGCCGCTGGGAGGCTTTCAGAGAGGGCAAGCGCCGGTGAAGACAAGCAAGTATCAGATACTGCCGCACGCCCGGGTGGGCGGAATCGCCGGCCTGATCGAACTGCTGCATGATCGCGGCGGGCGCGAAGATTTGTTTCGCCTGAGCGAGGAATTGGTGATGGACGTTGAGGATCTGTTGCCCATTCTGGAGGCCTGCCAGTTGCTGGGGTTCGCCTGGCTGAAGGAGGGCGATGTGCAACTCTCGAAAGAGGGAGCGGATTTCGCCGAAGCTGACATTCAGACGCGTAAAGTTTTGTTCCGGCAGGCGGCGCTGGGGCACGTCACCATTCTGAAGCAGATCGATAGCATTCTGAAGCGGAAGTCGGACCACTCGATCAATGACGATTTTTTTCGCGACATTCTCGACGAGCACTTCTCCGAGGATGAAGTGCAGCGGCAATTCGATACCGCCATGAACTGGGGCCGCTACGCTGAGATTTTCGATTACGACCGCCAGGGCGGCCAACTGGCGCAAACCGAGACAGCGCCCGCGGAATCGACTGCGGCGCCTCGCCCAGGTGAGAAGCAGAATTCAAATCCCACGCCGAAGGTCTGAAGGAAAAGCCATCGCATGAAAAAGAGCGTAACCCTCGGGGGATTCTCGGCCTATCGCCTGTGGTCGCAACTGCCAAGCATCGAAACTTCGCACCTGCCCGACTTCATCATGTTCGCGGCGGGGATTGCGGTCTTCTATGGCGTGGTGAGCGTGGGCCGGTCATGGTTTGGCCCCTTCACGCCGACGGTTGAGATTTCACGCAGCCTGCGGGCGCTGCCGGCGTATGCGGGCTATTCGCTATTGCGCATCACCATCGCTTACGGGTTGAGCCTCGGATTCGCGCTGGTGTACGGCTATGTGGCGGCGTACAACACGCGCGCCGAACGCTTCATGATTCCGCTGCTGGACGTGCTGCAGTCGATCCCTGTGCTCAGCTTTCTTCCTCCGGTGATGCTGGCCATGGTGGGGCTATTCCCGGGCAGGCAACTTGGGCTGGAGATGGGGACGATCCTTCTCATCTTCACCGGTCAGGTTTGGAATATGACTTTCAGCTTCTACGCCTCGCTGAAGGGAATTCCGAACGAGATGCGGGAAGCCGCTACCATCTACCGCTTTAGTTGGTGGCAGCGCTTTACGCAGCTGGAGTTGCCATTCTCGGCGATCAGTTTGGTGTGGAACTCGATGATGTCGGTGGCGGGGGGATGGTTCGCGCTGATGGTGTGCGAAATGTTCGTGCTGGGAAAGCGCGATTTTCGTTTGCCTGGGTTGGGCTCGTATTTGCAAACGGCGGCGAGCGCGGGCGATATGACTTCGATCCTGTGGGGCGTGGCCACGATGGTTCTGCTGATTGTGCTGCTGGATCAGTTCATATGGCGGCCGGTGATCGCATGGGCGGAGAAATTCAAAGTTGAGCAGGTGGAAAGCACCGACGCGCCCCGGTCTTGGGTGCTGAACCTGGTGGAGCATTCCAGAGGGCTCGCCAAGATTCGGCGGAAGACGCTGGATCCGCTGCGAGAGCGTCTTCTTTTATATTTTGCAGAGAAGCATGAGGAAGAACGCCCAGTGAAACCCGCGCCGGCATTGCGGGAGCGGCTGCTGCGCCTGCTGGCGGCCGCGGCGCTGGTTGCTATTGGCTACGGCGTAGTTCGGGTTGCGATTATTCTTAGCGGCCTGCAGAAGGTTGAATTGCATGAGGCAGCTCTCGGCCTGGGTGCAACGTTCTTGCGAGTGACCCTTGCGTTGCTGTTGGCTGCTTTGTGGACGATTCCGGTGGGAGTGGCGATTGGGCTCCATCCCAAGCTGGCCCGCATCGCACAGCCGGTGGCGCAGATTGCCGCGTCTGTGCCTGCGACAGCGTTGCTGCCTGTGATCCTGCTGATGCTCATTCGTTTGGGAGGAGGACTGGGGATCGCGTCCATTGTGGTCTTGCTGCTGGGCACGCAGTGGTATGTGTTGTTCAACGTGATCGCGGGTGCGATGGCGATCCCAACGGATTTGAAGGAATGCTGCTCCGTGTTTCACGTGAAGGGCCTCGAGCGCTGGAAGAAATTGATCCTGCCGGGAATCTTTCCATATCTCGTGACTGGAATGGTGACGGCCTCGGGCGGGGCGTGGAATGCCAGCATCGTGGCCGAGTATTTTCATTTCAAAGGGCAGATTTACACCACAACGGGGCTGGGTGCGACCATCCAGCAGGCGACCGACACGGGCAATTTCGACTTGCTGCTGGCTGCGACGATGATGATGGCGGCCACTGTGGTTACGGTGAACCGGCTGGTCTGGCGACGGCTCTTCTTGCTGGCGGAGACGCGCTACCGGCTGGAAAGCTAGAACGTGGTCAGTGGTCAGTGATCAGTGGTCGGTGGCCAGTGTTTGGCCAATGCGACATAGCGTGGCTCTTTCCACGGATCACTGCATCATTGATATCACTGATCACTGATCACTGGCCACTGCTTGGTTACTTTCGAGTTTCGTTTCTATTTACATTTCATCAGCTTTTAACCTTCTCTTCATCCTGCCGCAAAGTGACTGCGCTATCTGTTTAGCATGCCATCCAACCATTTGCGCGTGAGAGGAGACGCGGGCGGAAGTGTTGTCGCGGGTTGAGGGGTTTCCAGGTATACCGGCTTTGGCGGATAAGTTTGTTCCGGTGGAAAAAATGCGAGAACTGTATCGGCGGGTGCAGAAATCCCCCGAAGGTTTTCGGCTTGAACAATTGCTGACAGAGATGCGGGTCGAACTGCGCGTGAGTGTGGCGGATACGGCGCGGATTCCCGCCGCCGGCCCGGTCGTGGTTGTGGGCAACCATCCGTTTGGAATGCTGGATGGAGCCGTGCTGGTGGCGCTGCTGACACGCGTGCGTCCGGACGTGAAGGTGATGACGAATTACCTGCTGAGCGATGTGCCTGAACTGGCGCGGCACTGCATCTTCGTGAAGCCGTTTCAGTATGATCCGTTTCAGGCCGACCGGGCAGTTGGTGCCGACAGCATTAACGTTAATCGGCGCGCGATGCGGGAAGCGCTGGGCTGGCTTCAGAAAGGCGGAATGGTGGCCATCTTTCCCGCGGGCGAAGTCTCGACCTGGCAATTTGCTCATGCGCAAATCGCCGATCCGGTGTGGAACGATACGGCCGTGCGTTTGATTCGGCGGACCGGGGCCGCTGCGCTGCCGGTTTATTTTTGCGGCCGGAACAGCATCAGTTTTCATGTTTTCGGAATGATTCATCCGCAACTGCGAACCGCTTTTCTGTTGCAGGAATTCCTGCATCAAGAAGGGCGAACGGTAGAAGTCCGCGTGGGCAGCGAGATTCCCGGGGATTCCGTAGCTGGCATCGCTGATGATGGGGAGGCGATCGAGTATTTGCGCTGGCGCACCTATCTGCTGGCGCGGCGCAGCCGGCCGGAAAAACCCTGGCCAGTGACTGTGCGATCCAAAATCACAGAGAAGGTGCAACAACCGATTGCTCCGGCGGAGCCGGCGGAATTGCTGGCGGCGGAGTTGAGCCGGCTTGCTCCGGACCGCTGTCTGACGAAAAACGGCGATCTGGCGGTTTATCTGGCTAAGGCGAACGAGACTCCTCGAACGTTGCAGGAACTGGGACGGTTGCGTGAAGTGACGTTTCGCCTGGCGGGCGAAGGCACGGGCAAGCGTCGTGACCTCGACCGTTTCGATCGCTACTACTGGCATGTGTTGTTGTGGAACAAGACGAAGCAGGAACTCGCTGGGCGCTTACCGCGCGGGCAATACGGCTGAGATCCTCGCGGAGCATGGAGTGAGAGGGCTTTATACCAGCACGTGTTTCCGCTACGATCCGCGTTTATTTGAGAAGTTGGGCCCGGCGCTGGAATTGGGGCGTTCGTTCGTGAGGCCGGAGTACCAGCGGCAGTACGCTCCGCTGCTTTTGTTGTGGAAGGGAATTGCGCGTTTGCTGGCGGCGCATGCGCAGACTCCGGTGTTGTTTGGCGCGGTGAGCATCAGCAACGATTACAACAAAGCCTCGCGGGAGATGATCTACCGCTTCTTCGAAGCGCGCATTCAGGAGGACGAGCTTGGCGGGGATGATCGAGGCGCGGCGGCCGTTTCGTCCGGCAATATTGCGGCCTTGGGATTGCCGCGCCATGTGCCACGCACTGCGCGATCTGGAAGACCTGTCGCAGCCGATCACCGACGTGGAAACTGACGGAAAGGGCCTGCCCATCCTGCTGCGACAATATGCGAAGATCGGCGGCAAGCTGCTGGGCTTCAATGTGGACCGGAAGTTTTCCAACGTGCTCGACGGACTTGTGGTGGTAGATCTGCGAAAAACCGCCCCCGCCGTGCTGGAACGCTATATGGGACGGGAAGCGGCGGTGGAATTCAGAACGCGGCACGAGCTGTAAGAGAGGGCTATCTTCCTGACCGCAGCTTCGTTGCCTGGTTCGTCAGAACGCAGGATTGCGCGGCGTCTTTGAGAGCTTCTTCCAGTTGGACCCCAAGAGCTGCCAGGTTTTTTGCAGGCATCAACTGTTGCAGGCGCTCGAATAACTGGCGTTCTTCTTTGCGAATGTGAGCTGAGAGCTGTTGGGAAAAGGAAAGCAGGTTCTCCGCCGGACATGCCGCGCCGCTCTGCCTTGGAAGAAAAGTCGCGCAGCCCGGCGTGATCAGCGATCAGTTCTTTCACCAGCGGGACTAGTTCGGGGAAACGGCTCGCAGCGGGGAAGAGCACTTGTTCTTCGGCGGCGAAATGAATATTGATTTCCTGTTCGAAGTGTTGGTCGATCTCCGCCTGCCAGGATTCAAGATCCGCGACCGGTATGGGCTGGGCGCGATCGATGCGCACGCATAGAGCCAGCGCCCGCTGGTGCTGGTGGGAGAGCGGAATCAGGCTTTTATCGCGCAGCATGGAGTGGTCATCTGAAAGTTTTGAAAATTGCTTATCGCTACGGATTCAATTTCACAGCGAGTCCTTCGCTCATTCGGGGCTGGCTCCGGTCCAGCTTTTATCCACAGCTTACGCCGTCGGGCTGCAGTCTGTCGCAGCTTCGCGGCTGAACGAACCGCTCGGCGGTCAGGCCGCCGTTACGGCTCTGCAGGCTCGGGGATCGCGGGGCGCACCGTCAGCCAGTCGGTGCGGACCCGCTCCCACTCCTGAATCAGCATGCCGTTGGCTTCGAAGAAGCTGCGAATGCGGGAATGTTCCCATCCGGCAATTTCTTCGAGAATCGGCGCCAGCACTGCCAGCGCGCTGGTGCTGAGCACCGTGCGTTTCGCGATTTGCGAAACGTGGGGCGACTCCGAAACCGCGATCGTCAGGCCGTCGCGCGCGTTGAGTTGCAACATCACGTGAATATCGGAGCTGCCGTCTCCCGAGTAGATTACGTGATCGGGGCCGGTGACGTGCTCGGCGAGCAACTGGTTGAGGACCGCGACCTTGCCGTAACCGGCCGTGGCGCGAACGATGGTGTCGATCTCGCCAGTGAGCTTGTAACGGAACTCAGTGCCGTAAATGTGATCCTTGGGGACGATGCCCTCGAGGGCCGAGTGAATCACTTCCACAGGCGCGGCCGATAGAACGTAAAAATCGAAAGCGTATCCGTCCATCCCCTTTTCGAGTATCTGGTAAAGAAGTTTGATGTCCCCTTTGAGCCGGATGCGTTTTCCTACTTCATAAAGATGCTCTTTCCGCACCTTGGCTTTGAACTCGGGATCGTGGAGCAGGAGGTAAGCCAGCTCCGCTCCCTGTTGCACCAGGTTGATCTTTGCCATCCCCTTGGCTTTGCGTTCGAACTCCGCAGTGGGAATGCCGACCAACTCGGCGAGCACGTAGCCGGAGTCGTTAAAGGTTAACGTCTGATCGAAATCACTTGCGAAAATATAGCGTTTTAATGGTTTATCTACCATGTGCATTAGATTCCCGGCAAGCTAAGAGGGCCCATTAAAAGAATCGATAGGGATTATATGCCGTTTCCGGTTAAGCTTGACGCCGACTCAACAACTAGAGAGGAAACATGCCAATTGCCACATTTTTCAGTTTCACCGACGGCCTCGAACGCGACCAGAGGAGCCGCGAACATTTCATCACCAACATCAACTTAGAAGACGATCGGCTATGGGTTCCTTACGCGGACGGCGTCTGGTTCCAGCCCTGCCACTTTAACGTTACGACTGGAGGATTCAGTGTCGTGCTTAAAGGTCTTCCGGGTTCGAGGATCGGAACTCACTACCACGTTGGCACAGTTCACGGCTACACGCTGCGCGGATACTGGCGATACCTGGAACATGACTGGGTTGCAAAGCCCGGGACCTTTATTTTTGAGCCCGCAGGCGAGGCCCACACGCTGGTTGTGACCGAGGACTCACCAGAGCCGATGGTGGCCATCTTCGTAGTTAGCGGCGGGTTAATCTATCTGGACAAAGCGGACGATGGTCGCTTCGCTGCCTACGAGGATGGATTCAGCGCCCTGGACTTGTGCCGAAAACATTATCGACAGGCCGGCCTGGATGCGCGCCAACTGGACCTGCTGGTTCGCTAACTTTGACGTGAGATTAGCGGCCACGCCTCAGCAGTAAACATCCGCCGATGAAGGAAAGGACTCCGACGATCAGCAATACCGCCATGCCTGCCAGGGAAGCGGGATTGTGAACGTCCTCGTGAGATGCGCCAAGAAAATGGTGGTACAGCAGGTGGGTGAAGGCCAGCGTGGTGAATAGAACAGCAAAGCCGCTTAGGATGTTGAGAATTCGCATGGTTGCCTCGTTGTTCCGCAGTGGGGACGACAGTGTCGCACACATTCTCTCGCGTCACAATGAATTGTGGGGAGCGTGACGTGGAAGGGACGCGGCGCCGATGAAGAGGTCGCCTCGCTTTGCTCGGCAGGAGAGCCGAAGGCGGCCGTCCCCACACGGGCAATCTCGCAAACGGCACCATTCGCTGGCGCTCCTGCCTTTACTAAATTGGCGGACACGTCCAGAATAGAAGGTCGGCTCGCGAGAAAAGCCGACGAATACAGGAGCACTCATGCCCGTAACTGGTGAACTGATTCGCGCGATGAATTACGTGGAAGACATAACGAACACATTGCGCCGCATCTGCATTTACATTCCGAATATGAATGCCGAGGAACGCCGGCGCCTGGCGGAGTCTCTGCGCACGACCGTCGGTGCCGTCAATGCCGCGATTGCGGATCTGGAAAAGGTGGGCCCGTAGTGTCGCAGGTGAAAACCGTGACGGTGATTGGCGCCGGCATTATGGGCCGTGGCATTGCCCATGCCGCGGCGCTGGGCGGCTACCGCACCATTCTGGAAGACCTGCTGCCGGCGGCGTTGCGGCGTGCAGAAAGCGAAATCCGGGCGAATCTCGACAAGGCGGTTGAATTAGGGAAGGTGTCTTCGCCTGACGCCGACGCAGCCTTCCAGCGGCTGGAATATGCGGGATCGGTGGAAGAGGCCGCGCGCGAAGCCGATCTGGTGATCGAGGCGGTTCCCGAGGAGATGGAGTCGAAGATTGAGATTTTCACTCTGCTTGACAAGATTTGCCGTCCTACGACGATTTTGGCTTCCAATACTTCTTCTTTGAGCATTACGGAAATTTCGAGCGTTACTTACCGTGCGAAGAAGTGCGTAGGTATGCACTTCTTCAATCCCGTGCACAAGATGAAACTGCTCGAAGTGGTTCGGGCATTGGAGACGGACGACGACACGCTTGCGACCGCCGTTGAAGTGGGGAAGCGTATGGGTAAGGAAGTAGTGGTGATCAAGGAAGCTCCGGGATTCATCACCAGCCGCATTAACGCGATGATCGGCAATGAGGCGTTCTACATGCTGCAGGAGGGGATCGCCTCGGCGGCGGACATCGACAAGGCTTTGAAGCTGGGGCTCAACCATCCTATGGGGCCGTTCGAGCTGGTTGATCTGGTGGGACTCGACACGCGGTTGAACATTCTCGAGTATCTGCACAAATCGCTGGGCGAGAAATATCGTCCCGCGCCGCTGCTGGTGCAGTATGTGAAGGCGGGTCGGTTGGGGCGGAAGTCGGGGCGCGGGGTGTATGAGTATCCGGAGGCCGCGGTGTCTGCGAGGAAAGCAGGTTCCCTTCGGCAGGCTGAGGGTAAGCTCTCACCCGGCTTGGCGCAGGGTTCGGAATGACAAGGATTTGGGATGGGTCTCGTTATTTCAGCGTGCCGCCGTGCTTCGGCCAAAGCTTAGACCTGCCAAGGCTCCGATTTTTTCTTTCTCGATTCCCTTGCTCGCAATTTGAACGTGGAAGCTTTCGCCCATGCCTGCGGGTGTGACCAGATGCTTGAGTTGCAGCGCGACTTTGGCTCGTTCTTGCGGCAGGCGGCATTCTTCGAAGGCGTCGGCAAATTGATTGGCTTCGCCGATGCCCATCAGGAATTGGGATTGCGTGACGAGTTTTTGTGTCTGCATGCCTTGTTGTTCAACGGCCGCGGCTAGCGCAGTGAAGTTTACATCGGCGGTGATGTCTTGTTCGCCGGGGGCTTCGTAGGGGTTGGCGCTGATGGAATGCTGGCGAATTGCTTTCAGCGTTCCGCGATGGCGGCCCGCTAGCTGTTCTTCGCGGGTGTAGCCATAGTCGATGGCGATGAGGAATCCGCGATGGATGGCGGCGGCTATGCGATCCACGAATTGTTGCGCGGCCAGAGAAGCTTCGATGTGTTCGTGTGGTTCGGGGTGGACGGAGTAGCGGTCGAGGAATTCTTGTTCCTCGGGCGAGGAGGGTGCCCAGGTTTCGATGAACCGGCCATCACGTGCGTCGATGCGCAGGGAACCCTTCGTGCTTAGGATTTCGACTGGCAGGGCGTCGAAGAATTCGTTGGCGAAGACAATGGTATTCGCAGTCGACGCTTGGTTCGGCGAATAGAGCGCAATGAGTTCGGCTTTGCCGAATTCGAGGCGATGCCCCAGAGTCTTTTCAATCCGCTGGCGCAGGGCGGGCGAGCTTTCGACGAGAATGTAATGCATCGCATGGAAGAAATCCGGAAACTTCTTCTCCGACCAGTCGAGCACGTCCTGCGCGAATAAGCCGCGGCCGGGGCCGAGTTCGACCAGGTTGATGTGCTCGGGTGAGCCGAGCGCGCGCCACATTTCATCGAATTGGCGGGCCAGGAGGCGGCCGAAAACGGCGTGGACGTCGCTCGACGTATAGAAATCGCCGGCTTTGCCGAACTGTTCCGCGTTGCGCGCGTAGTAGCCGAGTTCGGGATCGTACAGGCAGAGTTCCATGTAGCGCGAGAAGGGAAGGGGGCCGCGCTCGCGGATTTCCTGCTCGATCTTTTCACGAAGGGGATTCACAATCCCTTCCGTTGGCGGTCGGCGCGGTCCTGCGGGGTGCGGATGAACATTTCGACGAAGTAGTCGTGCAGCGCGTCATAGAGCTGGCGCTGGAAACTCCATTCGAACTGCGGGTGGTCGAGGTCGCGGGGATGGAGTTCGAGATAATACGTGTGCATGGGGATGGAGGCGTCTTTGAACTGGATTATTAGTTCGACGCCTTCGCCTTTGGAGCGTGCGGAGAAGTTCAGCAAGGGGTGCTCGTAGAGGCGGAGTTGGGATTAGGACTCGGTCGTAGGTCGAAGTTCCGATGAGATAAATGATGGGGAACAAAGTCTTCGCAAGGGTGGCACAGATGGGATTCGGTGGAAATGCGGGTGCGGGCTGAGATCTACGACATGCGAGGCTGCCCTATCGCGAGAGCTCAGGGATCCAGACTGCTGGCGCGACAACCGGCTCAGGATGCGTGACTTGCCGGCGCTACTCCCGCGTTACTCGTAGCGCAGGGCTTCGATCGGATTGAGTCTCGCTGCCTTTATCGCGGGCAGAATTCCGCTGATGATGCCTACGAAGCTGAGAATCGCCGTTGACCAGATTAGCGTGGCGGTGTTGATGTAGAGGTGGATATCGCCTTCGCTGGCATTTTCTTCGAAGGCGCTCCACAACGTGAGCGAGCCTACGCTCCAGGAAACCAGATAGGCCAGCATCACACCCAACAGGCCGCCCAGAGCCGTGATTACCAGGGCTTCGGTGAGGAACTGGAACAGGATGTGCCAGCGGTGCGCGCCCAGGGCCTTTTCCACGCCGATCTCGCGGGTGCGCTGGGTTACTGAAACCAGCATGATGTTCATCAGGCCGACGCCGCCGATGCCGAGCGTGAGCAATCCGATGAAGCCGAGCAGGATCTTGATGCCCGTGCTGATCACCTGAAGATCGAGCAGGTCGGCGAAGACGTCGAAGACGAAGATCGCCCGCTGATCCTTAGGATCGAAACTGTGATGGAAGGCCATGGAGTGACGCACTGCGTTCACAACCTTGGAGTGATCGCCTTCATATTCCATGACGATAGAATTCAGGTAATAGGTTTTCACCAGATCGCTCATGGCACTGAACGGAATGTAGACGTGGCCGTTGATGTTGTCGTCGCCGTTCTGGACCTGGTGCTGGAGAATTCCGATGACCTGATACGAAATGCCGTCGAGGCGGATGCTTTCGCCGAGGGCATTCTGGCCGGAGAAAAGTTTCTTTCTCACGTCGGAGCCAATGATGGCGACGCGAGTGTGAGTGAAGTCGTCGGCTTCGCTGAAGAAGCTGCCTTCGGAGGTGTCCAGACGGCGCATACGGCCGTAGGAAGCGTAGACGCCGCTGACGCCATAGGTGCCGCTGCGCGTGCCGTAGGCGACGAGACTCTGCTTGGCGACCTCAGGAGAAACGTGCTTGAGCAGGGGCACTTCGTCGCGGATGTAATCCAGGTCCTCGACCGTCAGCTTGACCTCGGCGCCGGCCTTGGTTCCTCCCGCCTGTAGTTGAGTGCGGCCGGGAAAGATGAAAACCAGATTCGTGCCAAAGGAGCGGAAGGCCACCCAGAGGCCGCGTTCGAAACCAGATCCGTAGGCCAGCAGTAGGACGACCGTGGCGATGCCCCAGGCCATGCCAAGCATGGTCAGCACGCTGCGGCGGCGATTGTGGCGGAGCGCGTTGTAGGCCTGGCTGACGAGATCGACGATCATTTGGCTCTTAGCTCCTAGCTTTTAGCTTCTAGCTCGTGCACCGAATAAATTCTTGTCATTCCTCGCGTTGCTCGGGATGACAAGCTTAATGGGATGCCAAGCTTGATGGGGATGACACTGTCATCGGTGTTGCCATCATTCTTGCCTCAATGCTTCTACCGGTTCCATTAGCGCGGCTTTGCGCGCGGGGTAGAGGCCGGAGGAAATTCCGGCGATTGCCAGCGATCCGATGGCCGCGAGCGCGGACGCGGGAATGATTCGCGGCGTATCAAAACCCTCTGGCGCCGGTAACATGGCCAGCAGCGTTACAAAGCCCGTGGCCAGCGCCAATCCGATGCCGCCGCTGAATGCGGTGAGGAAAGCTCCTTCGACAAAGAATTGCGTGAGAATATTTTTGTGAGTTGCGCCCAGCGCTTTGCGCAGGCCAATTTCCTTGGTGCGCTCACTCACCGAGACCAGCATGATGTTGATGATGCCGATGGCGCCGAGTCCAAGGGTCACTACGCCGACCACGCCCAGGAACCAATCCATAGCGTCGAAAATCTTGCCCACGCGCTGCATGTTTTCGACGGTGTCCCAGTCTTCAAAGGTGTCTTCCAGTTTTGGGTCGAAGCCGTGGCGGCTGGCGATGATCTGGTGAATC
Organism: uncultured Acidobacteriaceae bacterium; assembly: GCA_963807655.1. Classification (GTDB taxonomy): domain Bacteria; phylum Acidobacteriota; class Terriglobia; order Terriglobales; family Acidobacteriaceae; genus Sulfotelmatobacter. Next base: position 159,897 of record CAWEDF010000057.1, read on the forward strand.
TCGTTCTTCGCTTCGATATGCAGGTCTTTGCGGATGGGCGCGTAATTGATAAACGAGATGGCATCTTCGGAGTTCGCTTTGGTCAGACGAAACAGGTTGCGCATGGTTTCGATGGGGATGAAGATGCGTGAATTGGTTCCGTTATTGCCGTCGCGTCCAACTTTGGCAACCACGCCGATAACGTCGAAACTGATTCCGTTCAGGAGAATCGTGGAGCCAACGGCGGGGCGTCCGGGAAACATGTTCTTGAGCAGTTCCCATCCCACGACAGCGACCCGGCGGCGCTCGGCGTTGTCTCCATCGTTAAACCAGCGGCCGGGACTGATGGGGACGTTGCGAATCTGGTTGTAATCGGAGGCTACGCCGAAGACCTGGCCGTTGGTCGAGCCGTAGTCGCTGACGGCGCGGATGTCTTCGCGATTGAGAACTGGTGACAGGGCGCCGACGAACTTCGCCTGTTGCCGGATGGCGGAAAAATCGGCGTAGGTAAAATAATACGTTTGTCCAGACTGTGTGCTGCCCTCGACGGCCGGGATGCGCCCGGGAAACATGAACATAATGTTTTGCCCCAGCGTCGCGAGCTGTTTTTCCTGACCGCTGCGGAAGCCTTCTCCCAGACCCACCAGAAGCAGCAGCGATCCAACGCCCCAGGCGATACCGAACATGGTGAGGAAAGAGCGCAGCTTGTGCGCCCAGAGCGTGGCGAGCGATTGCCGCACGATGTCGAAAAGTATTCGCATGATTATTCCCCCACGCTTCCGGGGAGGGGCGTGGGGGTCCCGGGTACGATCGGGCGAGGGGTCTTAGTCCCGCCCAGCCGTTTCCGTTCGAGCATCTGATCAGTAATACGCAGCCGGGCCTTGAGAAGTTCCCCGCTGTGCTTAGCTCTTTAGACGATGGGAAGACGAAAAAGGTTAGTTGCGGATGGGCTTTGGGACGGCTCAATTGAGTAGCGGCGTGATCGGAGGGAAAAACACTTTAGGCCGTCAGAATTCGAAATAACCTGCGGCTTGCGGTGAGCGGGGTGCGCCGTCGGTGCCAGTTGCCGGCAGCAAGCCTAAGACTCCGCTTAGGCTTTCCCAGGCAGCCTGGTTCAGTGCGGGGTCGGAACCAACGAGATCGCGGATCATATCCCAAGCAGCGAGATTCAGGGCGCCCTCGGGAGGCGGTCCCATGGCCAGGGAGACTGCGCACTGCGGGCAGAAAGAAATGCGATGGGCGGTGGACTTCTGGCGCGGTTTGATACCGACCGTCTGCGCGAACATGTAGAGGGCGACAGACTTGTGTCCTGGCCCTAGTTCGCGATTGCAGCGAAGGCAATGCATGTTCTCCAACGAGTATCTCCCGGGGCGGATTACGGACTGCGAGATTATGAATATTGTCTTCGGGGAGTGGTGCGATGCAAGTATGCAGGAAGATTCTGGGCCGCCTCGCTTCGCTTGGCAGACAGCCGAGGCGGCTATCTCCACATGAGCATTTCTGGAAACCAGCTTCGGAACCAAGCTGTGCTCTAGGCAGAGGCCGGCGCATCGTGCACTCTGATGCGATGAGCCCAACTGGCGGGAAACGTGAGACATCGGCCCCGTTTATTCGACTGTCGCAGCTTCGCAAATTGTGCGGGTGCGAGCAGGTGGCTGCAGTTTGCTACCGGGTCCACAACGGCGCTATCGAGTTCCTGCTGGTTCGCACTAGTGGCGGCGAGCGCTGGACTTTTCCCAAGGGCAGCGCGGAACCGGGGCTGACCCATGCCCAGGCGGCGGCGCTGGAGGCGTTTGAGGAAGCGGGAGTTCATGGCCGGATCGAAGAAGCTGCCTTCACGCGGTATCGCCGCAAGCGGGACGATGGAGGGAATCGTGGGTCGAGGTCTGACGGAGAAAGAGTTGCGGTCAACGCTTATCTCTGCGAAGTGTTACGGCTTAGTCCTCCGCAGGAGTTCAAGCGAGATCGCACCTGGTTTTCTGTTGAGGATGCACGGCGCCGGTTGCGGGAAGGGCGCAAGAACGATGGCGAGGCTGAGATCGTGCGCGTGGTTGATCGGGCGGTAGCCCGCATTCAGCAATTCCGCGGCAGGGTTGGCGGGGTGGATCGACCGCAGCTAGGCGCACAGCAGGGCACCGCCCCACAAAAAGACGCATTGCAGAAGGTGCGATTCGATTTTGCGGACGCTTATGGCCGGGCTATGCCGCACATTCGTCGCCAGCTTGGCGACCTGCGGCGATCGGTCGTGCCTAAGGCTGACGCACTTTCCGGCGAGGTCCTGCCATGTGAGGTTCTGGAATTCGGGCCCGCGCGGGAGAAGGAGTCCAAAGCTTTGGGAACCGGCACAAAGACCGGGTGAATCTGCGGAAAGCCCGGTGTGGGTGCAAGATACGGAACACAACGGCTGAAGCCTGCACCGACTTTGCCGCTTTAAGCGGCGCTTAAGCGCCGCTCTTCCACGGTGCCGCACGCTGTTGAACTCTTACTCTTTGTTTTTTGGCCGTTCGTAAGCCTTGGCCAAATACTTGCGCGCTTCCTCGAGCGCCGCGAAGGTATCGTCGTTAGTCTGGATGGCTTGCCGGTATTCGTTGATGGCGCGCTCGCGCTGGCCGGTGACGTCGAAGATCTTGCCCAGTTGGATATGGCTCCAGACTTCAGTCCAGCGCGGCTCTCCGTTGCCGTTGATGGAAGCGCGGTAGGAGTTGGCCGAGGATTGGTAGTTTCTCTGCAGGAAAAAAATCTCCGCGATCCGGTAGTGGGCCAAAGAACTGTTCTTGTTCTGGTCGAGCGCCTTGTTGAATTCGGCGAGCGCGCCGGGCAGGTCGCCCTGCTGTTGCAGCGCCATGCCCCGGAGGATGGAAGAACGCAGTTTCACGTCGGAAGAGTTGGTGAGGACGCGATGGTCGGGATCGATGGCGATGCGTCGCGGGCGTCCGAAGGTTTCGACGGTGAAGGGTGAACTGGTGCCGACTACCTCGAGTTTCTTGTCTTCGGTTTTGCCGTCGGTGTCAATCCGCAGGTCGACAGGCATACGGAACAGGTCAAGATCCTGAGAAATCTCGCCGGTGACGCGGAAGCCTGGAAGTTTGTCGTCCTTGGACGACTTGGCCTGGGTTCCTCCCAGACGATAGACCGAGTACTTGACCTTGAATTCTGGAGCGCCAGTGGAATCGAGCCACTGGGAGAAGAACCAGGTCAGTTGCTCGCCATGATATTTTTCGGCGATGGTGCGGAAGTCGTCCATGCTGGCCGACTTGCCGGCATTGGTCTCAGCGAACTCGCGCATCGTCTTGAGGTATTTGTCCTCACCCAGCACCCAGCGCAGCATGTGCAGGATCATCGCTCCCTTGTCGGTCACCAGCGATTGAAACTCGGTGGAGAAGGGATCGAGCTTGCTGGCGCTGGAGAGCGGAACCGTATCATAGGCCAGCGCGCCCACCGACATGTCCTTTACCGCTTCTTCAAGACCGGCCGCGCCGGCAGCATTCTCCACGTACATGGCTTCGGAATAGCGGGAGAAACCGTCGGTCAGCCACCAATCATCTTTCGTGGCGGGACTGACTGAAACTCCCCACCATTGATGGGCGATCGCGTTGGCGAGCAGGCGGTAGTTGGTTTTCTCCGTGATCGATGGGCTGGCGAGGCCGGCAATTTCCGGAGCCCAGGCGTAGGGGACGGTGTCGCCCGGCAACTCGACCACGTTGAGCTTCTGCGAAAGCGGAGTTCCGTAAAGAGTGACGAAATAAGTGAATTCCTGAACCGCGGTGGTGGTGTATTCGGGAGCCAGTGCCTGATGTCCGGGCTTGAAGAAGACGTGCAGGTCCATTCCGGCTTCGTCACTTTTGTATTCCTGGAAGATGCCGGCGACGATGGTGCCGGGGAAGCTCGGCTTTGCGGAGACGAACGTGAATGTTTTGGTAGGAAGGCCGTTGGTATTGGGTTTCTTAGAAGGCGGATTATCGGTGACCGTGGACTTTCCGCTGCCGATCACGAGCATGTGCGCTGGCACGGTGACGCTGATGGTCGAGGTGAAGCGGTTCAGCCCGTAGCCGCTCACTGGGAACCAGCGTCCGGCATAGAGCAGGTAACTGGTGTCGTCGCCAATATAGGCGAGTTTAAGGCCCGGAACCGGGCTGTCGTCGGCGGTCTCGAGCTGGCCTTCGTATTCGAAGGTGAGCGTCGTGGAAGCGTCCTTGGGCAGGCCGGCGGGCAGCGGTACACGAATGGTTGAATCCTGGGTAACGCGCTCGGCCGACAGCGGCTGGTTCTTGTCGTCAAGAACGCGGGTGACACGCAGGTTGTTGTGCAGTTCAAAGACGGCGACGCTAAGTTCCTGGAGCGCAGTGAACTTGACCTTCGTCCGCGCCGAAATCTGATGCTGATGAGGCGTCAGTTCGACCTCGATCTGATAGTCCTCGACGCGCAAGTGGGTCTTGTCGACGGCCCGCGAGGGGGTCGCAACGAAGGCCAACGACAGCAGGGTGAGGGAAATCGACAGGACGCTCTGGGCGCGCCGAAGGCAAATCTGCATTAAGGAGAATCTCCAGGAAACGGACTAACCATTCCCTATGATGAAGATTCTCCCCTAAAAGATGTCGCGAGCACAAGGTCAGCGGCTTCCGGCCTCCGGGTTTCAGCTCCCGGCCAACTCAAAAATGTCCTCAGCGCCATTGCGGAGTATTAAGGTTTGGCCGAGTCTTGCGCGGGAGCATGGGGCGTGAGCTTTCGAGAGAAAAACTCTTGAAAGAGATTACCGATCGCGCCAGCGCCAACGGCTATGAAAGCATTTTCGAAGGTGAGAGCCGCCCCATGGCGATTCTGAGAGGGATAGTACAGATTGGAAATACCGCCGGTGGCGAGGTCGCCGATGATAAACGAGTAATTCGGCTGCCAGTGCCGGTTGTCGCCCTTACAAACCACTGAATTTGCGACGGCGTACAGAAACCTCGATTTCCGGCTGCCCGTTCCCTTATAGAAGTAACGCGGGTCCTGCTTTAGCAGGGAGGGAAGGATCGCGCTGCCAATGAACGTTCCCGACACAAGGTCGGCGTAGGCAGCTCCATAGCGTTTTGCGTAGCCTTGTGTTCCTTGCCCATAGCCGCTGAAGGCATTGTCGGCTTGCTCAATTCCGGCAACCGCGCCGACGATTCCGAACGAGACCGGATCCACGGTTGACTTCCAGGCCAGCTTAAACTTCTGCTTCGCGGTGAGAGGAACCGCCTTGGGGTCGTAGCTGACATAGAAATTCGGCAGAACTCCAAACAGACGCTGCTTCTCCTCGATCTTGATCTGATCTTCCGCCACTTGCGCCTGTGACAGCGTCACCTCCACGTCAACAATGTTCTCGGCGACAGCGAGCGTGATCTGGGGAATGGTGTAGTTTTCGCCGGGCTGAAGAACTCCAGACTTCTGCACAGGCGCAAAGCCGGAGGCGGCAAGAGACAGTTGAAACGGTCCTGGAGGTACGTCTGACAGTACGAAGTGTCCCTCACCATCGGAGAGCGCTTCTCTTTTTGAGGCCGCACCTGTCGAGGCGATGCCTGGCTGCTCCAGGATTATTTTCACATTGACGAGTACCGCCCCATCGGGATCAACCACGGTACCGCTAATAACTGCCGACTGCGCGGAATCAGGCGCCTGCGGGCCGGGGTTGGCGTTTCCCGTGCGCCAGCCACGGGTGCGGGCGGTGACTGAGGCTGTTGCGATTGGGCCGGTGGTGACTGAGCGAGGATCGAAGCGTTACTAGATATGCCGACGACCGATATCCAGAGCACGAGGGCCCACTTGGCGGCGCGAAGCGGATACCGCAGATCTCTGTTTGCGCCGTTGCTGCGCGAGCGTGTTTCCGTCAAAGCTAATCCTTATCCAGATCGATACTATCTGCCGTGTGCGACTGAAGTTATGTCAGGATCGGCACGTGCCAGCCGTAATTCCGGGAACGCGAAACCCTGCGACAGTAGAGCGCTTGGCGAAATGCATGCTTCTACCAAGTTACATTATTCTTTGCATCAATTATGTCTGATGCAGGAGCTTGCCATGAGGCTGGCAGTTGGCGTTCTCGATTCTCCGATGAGGGAATTGCCGATCAAGGTTTGCCGATTGACAAAATAATTGCGGCGGCGCGGTCTGCCGGATGGGGCATTGGGCCAGCACCGGCGCTTTGCGGCGGGAGGAGCCGGGCTTTCACCTGGGTTAGGCCTTCCAGCATGCGGCTGCGCGCGGCACCGTCGGGGAGAATTTCTCGCAGTCGGGCGACCACGTTTGCGGCGGTGAAGTCCTGCTGCACGAGTTCGGGGACGACTTGTTCGCCGGCGATCAGGTTGACCATGGCGAAGCGCGGGACTTTGACGCGCGGCTTGCCCAGCATGTATGTCAGAGGAGAGACGCGGTAGACCATCACGAACGGAGTGCGCATCATGGCGGCTTCTACCGTCGCCGTGCCGCTGGCGATGATGCCGGCGCGGGAGTGCCACAGCGCGGGAAGGGATTCGGGGACGAGGGTGACGCTTTGCTCGCCGATGAGGTTTTGCAGGAAGCTGCGGTCGAGCGTGGGCGCGACTGGGAGCAGGAACTCGTAAGCATCGCCGAGTTGCGCGGCGGCTTCAAGGATGGTCGGGAGGTTCATGCGGACTTCTTTGACGCGGCTGCCGGGCATGAGCGTGATCCAATGTTTTGCGGGGTTGAGATGAAATTGCGCGGCGTAGTCGTTGCGGTTGATGGCCGGCTGCGGCAAATCGGCCAGGGGATGGCCGACGAAGGTCGCATCGACTCCACGGTCGCGATAGAACTTTTCTTCGAATGGAAAGATCACCAGAGCCTTGTCGATGTAGTCGCGAATGAGGCGGACACGTCCCTGGCGCCATGCCCAAAACTGCGGCGCAACGTAATAGACCACGGGAATGCCGCGCTTCTTCATCTGCCGCGCCACACGCCAGTTGAAGGCAGGCGAATCGATGACGATGGCGAGATCGGGCTTGCGCTTGTCGGCTTCTTTGATCAGATGTTGGAACAGACCATAGATCTTTGGCAGATGGCTGAGGATTTCGGTGATGCCGACGACGGAGAGATCTTTAGCGTCGACGACAGTGTCGCAGCCGGCGGCGCGCATGCGGTCTCCGCCGACGCCGAAGAATTCGAGTTGCGGGTCGCGGTGACGCAAGGATTCGATGAGCTGCGCGCCGTACATTTCTCCCGAGGCTTCGCCGGCTGAGATCAGGATTCGCAAGAGAGCATTGTAAGGCCGGGACTTCGAACCGCAACGATTGTCGGAGGTGCTCAGGTGTTATCTTTTCGGAGCCGCACAGGATCGGCCACCTCGGGTAATGGACAATAGCCGGAGATTCGGTATCGATTTCGATTGAACCAGCGATAGCCCGACCAAAGCATCCGATTAAGGCCCGGCAAACGGAAGATTGCGTAGAAAGGCCATGCCCACCAGATTTGCCGCGATACATAAAGATATGCGTCGGCGCCGGATTCCAGTTTTCCGCTGCGCGTCAATACTTGTATGTCATCTAACAGGTTCTCTTGCGGAATATGCAGGCTGCCGTCGACAGAAGCAGACTGTAGGTCTTTAATTGCGAAGCCCCTTCGTTCTACCACTTTTTCCCAGAAGTGAACCCAGTAAAAACAAAATCCGCAGCGGCCATCGTAAAGTATCCAACCCTCGCGAGGGACGGCGGTCCGGTTCGTGATCTGGCAAACTCATTCGACTCTATTGCCTCTGAAGACGATGACAGGCGAGCCATCAGACACGAATGCGGAGTCGGGGCGTCGCTGAAGAACGTGCCCGAATTCGCACCCATAAAGATTGCTGGCATCCCCTTCAAATCGTGCGGCAGTGGTCGCCCACACCTGCCAAGGGACATGAGAGACATAATATTCGAGGCAACGGCCGCTCCGTTGAGTCGAATAGCCCCAGTAGTGTTCGGTAATGAACTGCTCCAGACTTCCCGCTTGGGGATGTTGTGGAGCGCCTATGCTCTGAGCAGAGAGCGTGCACCATTGGTCGTCAACCTGCCACTGATACTCAGCCGTCTTCGTCGACTCCTCCGATCCAATGCGGTGTTTCATCGGAAGGCAGCTATAGTTCTCGCCGTACAGGAGTCGGGCGGTTATCGCAATCGCACGTCTGGGCACAACCTCGGCGATGAAAACAACCCCCTCTTCGATCATCGCTGCCCTCTTTGCGACGAACATAGAAGCGCAGGTTTACCTCATCGAAATCGGCATGAAGCGGAACCGGGAAACATCCAAACAGCTTGGTGCGGCAGAATCGGAAACCCACAAGGCTGATATATGTTCTTCCGTTGAATGAATCCAGCGAAGTACCGGGCGGAACGTGCCGAGTCAGGAGACCGGGTTCAATCTCGTAATTCAGCATCACGAGGTCTCGCCATTCCGCGGAAAGAAAAACTCGTTTTGACTGAGACATACGTTCGTCGAGCCTCGTTCCAGCTGACGGCTTAGTCATCCCCGCTGGCGGTGACTTCCGGTTCGGCGAATCCATCGGCATTCGCGGGCGAGGGCGCCCGCGCCGCATTGATCTCCTGATCTTTGTACTGGAGCTGATACAGCTTGAAGTAGATCCCACGCTGGGCCAGCAGTTGCTGGTGGGTGCCCATTTCGCGGACTTGGCCTTTGTGCATGACGATGATTTTGTCGGCACGCTGCACCGTGGAGAGCCGGTGGGCGATGATCAGCGACGTGCGTCCTTCGACCATGCGGTTGAGCGCGTCGCGCACGCGGAATTCGGTTTCGGTATCCACGCTGGAAGTGGCTTCGTCGAGAATCAGAATTTTCGGTTCGTGGGCCAGGGCGCGCGCGAACGAGATGAGCTGCTTCTGGCCGGTGGAAAGCGTGGAGCCGCGTTCGCGGACTTCTTCATCGAAGCCTTTGGGCAGGGCGCGGATGAAGTCGGCCAGGTTCACGTCTTCGGCGGCCTGCTCGACGTCTGCGTCCTCAATGCGCTTCGTGCCCAGGCGGATGTTTCCGCCGATGGTCCCGCTGAACAGGAATGGATCCTGCAGGACTACGCCGAAACGGCTGCGCAGGTCGGCTAGATCCATGTCTTTCACGTCTACTCCATCGATCTTTACCGCGCCTTTCTGGACGTCGTAGAAACGCAGCAGGAGTGAGATCAGCGTGGTCTTGCCGGCGCCGGTGTGACCTACTATGGCTACGGTTTCTCCGGGCTCGATGGTGAAGGTTACGTCGCGGAGGACCCAGTCTGGGTTAGAGGGCTGCCGACCCTGCGGGTCGGGAACGGGCAGGAGTGCCCGTTCCCACACGTGCTTCTGTCTCCACACGGGCTTCTGCGCTTTCCTCCGAGGCTTCGCGGTAGGCGAACCAGACGTGATCGAATTCTATGCGGCCGGGGCCTTCGGGGCGCTTAGTTACCGCGGGCGAAACTACCTGCACGGGCGTGTCCAGCAGCTTGAAGATGCGTTCGCTGGCGGCCATGGCCGATTGCAGGATGTTGTATTTCTCGCTGAAGTCCATGATCGGGCGGAAGAAGCGCAGAGCGTACTGGATGAAGGCGACCAGCACGCCCAGCGAAGCGACCGTCGACACCAGGCGGAAGGAGATCAGCGTCTTCCAGTTGAAACTCACGGCAACGCTGGTCACGGGAGTGTTGCGCATCACGTCGCCGCCGCCGAACCAGATTACGCAGGCAATCGCGATGGCCGAGAGAATCTCGACTACAGGGTAGTAAACCGAGTAGGCCATGATCGCGTCTTTGAACGCGTCCATGTGGCTGCGATTGATTTCCTTAAAGCGGGTGTAGGCCTTGCGCTCGCGATTGAAAAGCTGCAGCACGACCATGCCGCTGATGTGCTCCTGCAGATAGGAGTTGATGCGGGCGATGGCGACGCGGATGCGGCGGTAGGAGTCGCGTACCCGGTCGCGGAAAATCTTGGTCGCCCCGACGATGAAGGGAAGCACGGCAAAGGTGATCAGCGCCAGCTTCCAGTTCATGCACAACATCACGCCCAGGATGCCGAAGAGCACGAAGAGGTCTTCGAAGATCGACACTACGCCGGAGGTGAACATCTCATTCAACGCATCCACGTCGGTGGTGACGCGTGTGACGAGGCGTCCGACAGGGTTCTTGTCGAAGAAGGCTACGTGCAGGCGCTGCAGGTGGCGGAAGATCTGGCGGCGAAGATCGAACATCACTTTCTGGCCGGTCCACTGCATGTAGTAGGTTTGCAGGAATTCGAGCAGGAAGCTGAAGACCAGCAGTCCGACGTAGATCGCAGCGATCTGCGCGATGCCGGTGATGGCGCGCGGGCTGAGCCAGCTCCAGATGCCGGAGGACGCGGCGGTAGCCGCCCCTTTCGGCGCGAGGTAGCGATCAATCGCCACTTTGGTGAGATATGGACCGAGCACGTCGGCGAACGATTTCAGAAGAATTGAAGCCAGCGCAATCGCCACCTGCCAGCGGTAGGGACGCAGATACTTGAGCAGCCGTGCCATCAGGCGGCTGTCATAGGCTTTGCCTAATACTTCTTCTTCCTGAGCCATCGGTTTCTTGCGATCGGTTGCTGAAGCGGCGCCGGCGGCGCTGTTAACAGGGTACCTCAATATGGATGGCGGAGGCGGGCTGGAAGATGGAAAAGGTTTGCGGGTTGCGCGGGTGGGATAATGGGGGCATGCCGCTTGGCATCTACATTTCCGTGCCCTTCTGCCGCACCAAGTGCAGTTATTGCAACTTCGCCTCCGACGTGTTTTCGCGGGCAGTTTTCGAGCGCTATGTGGATCGCGTTTGTGCTGACATCGAAAACGCGCCGCAGATCGCGGCGGAGATGGGCGGACTGATGGAGCGCGCGGTGGATTCCATTTATCTGGGAGGGGGAACGCCGACGGTGCTCGAGAGCGGCGCAATTAGAGCGAATTTTCGGCGCGGTGCGTCGGCATTTCGACGTAAGTCCGGAAGCAGAGGTGACGGTCGAGTGCGCTCCGGGGACGCTGACTCCTGCGGTACTGGAGAGCTTGCTGCGCTGCGGTGTGAACCGCGTGAGTCTTGGGGTGCAGTCGTTTGTGGATCAGGAAGCGGCGGCGGTGGGCCGTCTGCACAAGCGCTCGACGGTGCTCGACGACATTGCCCGGCTGCGGGTTGCGGGAATCGCGAACATCAACATCGATCTCATTGCCGGGTTGCCGCACCAAACGACTGAGAGTTGGGAATATTCCTTGGCAGAAACCATCGCGACCGGGGCGCCGCACGTCAGCGTCTACATGCTCGAGGTAGACGAAGATTCGCGGCTGGGCCGCGAACTGTTGGCCGGGGGCACGCGCTATCACGCGCACTTTGTGCCGGATGAAGAAGCGATGGCGGATTTCTATCTCGCGGCGTGTGAGCGGCTCCAGTCGGCGGAGATTGCGCAGTATGAGATTTCCAACTTCGCCCGCGAGGGCTTCGAGTCACGGCACAATTTGAAGTATTGGACGCGGCAGCCCTACTTCGGCTTCGGCGTGGACGCGCACTCGATGCTGTTCTTTGTTGCTCCCGACATCGCGGCGGTGCGATTCGCACCCGCGGATTCTTTGGAGCGGTACATGAGCGGGGCGGGTATACAGCGCTCGCCTGTCTCGCGCCGGGCGGCTTTGGAGGAGAGTTTTTTTCTTGGGCTGCGGCTGACGCGCGGCATTAGCCTGCGGGAACTTGCCGCAAGGTTCAGCAAGCAGGAGGTCGAGGCTGCGAGCGCCGCGGTCGCAGAGTTTGTCGGAGACGGACTGATGGAACGGCGTGGAGACTTTGTCTGCTTGACGGCTCGTGGGCGATTGCTCTCGAACGAGGTGTTCGAGAGATTCATGGCAGATGAAATCGTTCGCTGATTTTGTCTGCCGCTACGAATCTGCTGGAATGAATTTTCGGCTGACCATCCGGTCGGTTGGGCTGTGGGCCTTCCATGCGCACAATCTTCAATGATCATGCGGCTTCCTGCACTTTCCCTTCTCGCTGCCCGAGGTAACTTTCTCCCCCTCTGTGGCTATGTTCTAATCGAAAGTTCAGATTGAAGCCAGTGGAGGAGTCTTGGATTTTCAATTGAGCGACGAGCAACAGCATTTGAAGAAAACCGTCCGCGAGTTCGCCGAGCGCGAAATTTTACCCAACGTGATGAAGTGGGACGAGGCCTGCGAATTCCCGCTGGCTACCGTCAAAGAACTGGGCAAGCTGGGATTGTTGGGAATGGTTTTCCCCACCGAACTCGCCGGGGCGGGCATGGGCTACGTTGAGTATGTGATCGCCATTGAAGAGTTGTCGCGGGTGGATGGCTCGGTGGGCATCATTGTGGCTGCGCACACGTCACTTTGTTCCAATCACATTTTTCTTGCCGGCGACGAGGCGCAGAAGAAGAAGTACGTCAGCAAACTGGCCACCGGCGAATTCATCGGGGCATGGGGATTGACCGAGCCTTCTTCAGGATCGGACGCCGGCAGCGCCCGCATGACCGCGAAGCGCCGCGGTAGCAACTGGGTTCTCAATGGTACGAAAACTTTCTGCACCAACGGCCACTATGCCGATGTGATGGTAGTAATCGCAGTGAGCGACCGCGCCGCCAAGACGCACGGGCTTTCCGCGTTCATCGTGGAGAAAGATACGAAGGGATTCCGTCCCGGCAAGAAAGAAAACAAGCTTGGGCTGCGGGCCAGCGACACGGCGGAAATGATTTTTGAAGATTGCGTGATTCCGGCGGAGAATCTGCTGGGCAAGGAAGGCGACGGCTTCATCGACGCGATGCGCGTGCTCGATGGCGGCCGCATCTCGATCGCGGCTCTGTCGCTGGGCATGGCGCAGGGCGCTTACGAGGCCGCACTGAATTACTCCAAGGAGCGCAGGCAATTTGGCAAAGCGATCGGCGAGTTTCAGGCGATCCAGTGGAAGCTGGCCGACATGGCTACGGAGATTGACGCGGCCCGCCTGCTCACCATGCGCGCGGCTTCGATGAAAGACGCCGGCATGAAGACGACGCTGGAGTCGTCGATGGCGAAGCTTTACGCCAGCGAAGTTGCCGTGAAGTGCGCCAATGAAGGCGTCCAGATTCACGGTGGGTATGGCTTTATCAAGGACTATCCTGCCGAGAAGTATTACCGCGATGTGAAGCTGTGCACCATCGGCGAGGGCACCAGTGAGATTCAGCGGCTGGTGATCGCGCGGCAGTTGCTGAAAGACTGAAACTCCGTGTCGCTCAGCTCCCGTTAGCTCGTCGACCGCCCGGTAGGTATACTTCGTTGATGCCGCCCGGCCAGGATGCTATAAGCGCATGGCGTAGTTCTGCGCCGTTCTGGGAGAAGTACCGCGAAATCATCGGGCAGATGTTTGCGCCAGTCACCCAAGCTCTTGTCGAGGATGGGCTGATTGGCAGTGGGCACGCCGTTCTGGATATTGCTACGGGTCCCGGGGAGCCGGCAATGACCATAGCGGCCCTGGTCGGCCCCGAGGGCAAGATTTTCGGGATCGATCCGGCGCCGGAGATGGTGGAAGCCGCTCGTCGAGCGGCAGCCCGTCTTGGGTTCCGGAATGCACAATTCGAGGTTTCCTCTGCCGACCGTCTGCCATTCCCGGCCGATACCTTTGATGCAGTAGTAAGCCGCTTCGGTGTGATGTTCTTTCCATCTCCTGTCGATGCGGTTCGCGAGATGTTGAGAGTACTCAAGCCAGGACGCAGGCTGGCCCTGGCAGTTTGGAATTCCGCCAACAGAAATCCTTTTTTCTACATTCTTCAGCGAGTAATCGAACGGTATGTCGATTCGCCACCTCCGGCGCCCGATTCTCCGGATGCGTTCCGCTTCGCTACCCAGGCAAGTTACGGAACGTTCTTTCCGAGGCCGGTGCGATCGCTCCATCCGAGCGCCTGTTGCAGTTCGACGTACAAGCACCCATCTCAGTCGAAGACTTTTGGATGCTGCGGTCTGAGATGTCTGAGAAGCTTCGTGAAACCCTCGCTACGCTTTCAGGTGAGCAACGAGGTGAAGTGAAGCGTCAGGGCTTGGAAGCTCTACGTGGGTACTACACAGACCGCGGGATGACTTTCCCGGCTGAAGTTCTTATCGTCAGTGGAACCAAGAACCGTCCGGAGTAGTTTTATTACCGCGACCGCGAAGCTGTGCAACGTAGGCGAGGGCACCAGCAGACACAGCCACTGGTGATTGCGCATCAGTTGTTGAGGACTGACGGCTCTTAGGTCGCAGATCAGTTTCCGGTTAGCCCACGACCAGAATCGCGATCTGGTGATTGTTGACGCTCCTATTGAGCCGCGCAAGTTCACGGGGCGGTAATCGTATTGCTGTCCAAAGTGACCGCGCCGTTCTGCGCCAAGCGCCCTGCCATCCAGATTCACGCCCGTGGTGATTGTGATTGAGGTCAGCGCCAGAATATTGCCCTTGAATATAGAGTTCGTTCCCAGGGTCGCTGAACTGCCAACCTGCCAAAAAATATTCTTAGCCTGAGCGCCGCCGGCCAGAACGACCTGCGTACTTGTTATGGTCGTGAGTGTGGTCCCTATCTGGAAGATGAAAACTGCGTTCGCGTTACCCTGGGCGTCGAGAGTGACGTTTCCTCCCGAGAGCATGACGGTGGTTGAGGTCTTGTACAAGCCCGGGGTAAAAGTCAGGCCGCTCATATCTCCGGGCAGGAGTGCAGCTCCGGTTAGTCCGGCGGCGTAGCCGTAGGCGATGCTCAAATCGAGTTGGCCCTGCGCTGCGGCCGGATCGGTCACGTGCATGACCGCCGGTGGGGTGAGTGTTCCCGGCGGAAATCCAGTCACCGAGGAGCCTGGACTAAGCCCCAAATCCCCACCGCTAATAATGGTTGGACCGGTGTTGGTAACCGTGGAGGCGCCCAGGATTTCGAAATTCGCGGCCGACCCCATCGGTACGGGTGCTTGACACGTCAGCGTTGCGGTGGTGAAGCTCCATACAAAGTTACTGGCGAGCGAGTTGCCAAACAGATCCTGGACCCCGGTGGTGATGGTAGCGGTATAAGTTGTGCCCAGCGCGAGATTGCCGGATGGAGTAAGTGTGGCGATCCGGGCCGTTCCGTCCAGCGTGACAGTCCCGCTTACCCCGGGCAACAGAGTAAAGGTCGTAGTGTTGATGGTGGCAGGGTCCATCGCTTCACTGAATGTAGCGGTTATCACGGTGTTAGGACATACACCGACTGCGGCAGCAGCGGGGGCTACGGAGATCACTGTGGGCGGGGGTGGAGGCGCACAGGACGTGGTACCCGTGGTGAAGTTCCATACAAAATTGCTGGCCAGCGCATTGCCAAACGGGTCCTTGGCGCCGGTGGTGATCGTGACCGTGTATAGGGTGCTCAGCGCTAGATTGCCGGACGGAGTGAACGTAAAGATGGTGTTGGATGAATCGTGGGTGATGGTTCCCGTCACGCCGGGAGCGACCGTAAAGGTGGCTGCATTGATAGTGGCAGGGTCCATCGCCTGCGGGAAAGTGGCAGCGACAACTATGTTGGGACATACTCCGGGGGAGCCGTTGGGAGGAGTCACGGAAATAGGCGGAGCCGGCGGTTGACACGGATTCGCACCGGTGGTGAAGGTCCAAACGAAATCGCTGGCCAGGGAATTGCCAAACATGTCCTGAGCGCCGGTTGTGATTGTTGCGGTATACAGGGTACTGAGTGTGAGACTGCTGGTGGGAGTAAAGACCGCGGTGTCGCTTGACGCATCGTAAGTGACTTGTCCCGCCACCGGTGCGGCGCCCGGCCCTGTCAACGTAACGGTGCTGCCATCGAGTGACGAGGGATTCATGGCCTCGCTGAAGGTGGCGGTGACAATCGTGTTGGGACACACAGTGCCGGAAGCGTTGGGGGGGGTGACGGAGACGACGGTGGGGGGCGGGTTGCATCCGTTGGCGGCGGTGGTGAAACTCCACACGAAATTGCTGGCGAGGGCGTTGCCGAACAGATCGCGGACTCCGGTGGTGATGGTGGCGGAGTAGAGGGTGCCGGCGGCGAGAGGGCTGGAGGGAGTGAAGGTAAAGATAGTGCTGGAGGCATCGTGGGTGAAGGTTCCGCTCACGCCCGGAGACACGGTGAAGGTGGCGGCGTTGATGGTGGCCACGTTCATGGCCTCGCTGAAGGTGGCGGTGACAATCGTGTTGGGACATACCGTGCCGGAAGCGTTGGGGGGAGTGACGGAGACGACGGTGGGGGGCGGGTTGCATCCGTTGGCGGCGGTGGTGAAACTCCACACGAAATTGCTGGCGAGGGCGTTGCCGAACAGATCGCGGACTCCGGTGGTGATGGTGGCGGAGTAGAGGGTGCCGGCGGCGAGAGGGCTGGAGGGAGTGAAGGTAAAGATAGTGTTGGAGGCATCGTGGGTGAAGGTTCCGCTCACGCCCGGAGACACCGTGAAGGTGGCGGCGTTGATGGTGGCCACGTTCATGGCCTCGCTGAAGGTGGCGGTGACAATCGCGTTGGGACATACCAGGGCCGGAAGCGTTGGGCGGGGTGACGGAGACGACGGTGGGGGGCGGGTTGCATCCATTGGCGGCGGTGGTGAAAGTCCACACGAAATTACTGGCCAGGGCATTGCCGAACAGATCGCGGACTCCGGTGGTGATGGTGGCGGAGTAGAGGGTGCCGGCGGCGAGAGGGCTGGAGGGAGTGAAGGTAAAGATAGTGCTGGAGGCATCGTGGGTGAAGGTTCCGCTCACGCCCGGAGACACGGTGAAGGTGGCGGCGTTGATGGTGGCCACGTTCATGGCCTCGCTGAAGGTGGCGGTGACGATCGCGTTGGGACATACCAGTGCTGGAAGCGTTGGGCGGGGTGACGGAGACGACGGTGGGGGGCGGGTTGCATCCATTGGCGGCGGTGGTGAAGGTCCACACGAAATTGCTGGCCAGGGCATTGCCGAACAGATCGCGGACTCCGGTGGTGAGGGTGGCGGAGTAGAGGGTGCCAGCGGCGAGAGGGCTGGAGGGAGTGAAGGTAAAGATGGTGCTGGAGGCATCGTGGGTGAAGGTTCCGCTCACGCCCGGAGACACGGTGAAGGTGGCGGCGTTGATAGTGGCCACGTTCATGGCTTTACTGAATGTGGCGGTGACCACAGTGTTGGGGCACGCCCCCAGGGCACCAGTAGGTGGGGCGACGGAGATCACGGTAGGCGGGGTCAGATCTGGGTTCCTGAAACGATCGGGATCGCCGCATCCCGTCACGAAAATGATCATCAAGAATGCTGTGAACCACGTCTTATAAGTGTTCTGTTTACGCACCAGCCTTGCCTTTCCTCGTTGCATCGCTGTCTAGAAGACTTCGGCAGCGGGCCTCTGTTTGAGTGTGCCGCACAACCCGCAACGAACACCTCTGGAATTGGTCGCATCGGCCGCACCATTGGACGGTTCTGGTTTCGAAACGGGAAACCAGGATTTGTTGGTGGGTGCGTAGTCTGCAAGCAGAATCGAAAGGCTTGATGGCTGTCTCAACAGGGGAGTTCCCTTCACCGCGGGCCATCCAGAAACTGACCGACTACCAGCCTGCACTGAATTTCTTCTTCTTTGCCCTCTGCTTTACACTGATCGTTTGAACCCCGACACCCAGACATGGATCGATCAACTCCGCTCGGGCGACGTCCGCACGCTGGCTCGCGCCATCTCGACCGTGGAGAACCGCGCGCCGGGATGGGCCGAACTGCTGAAGGCGTTGTTTCCGCACAGCGGGAAGGCGCGGGTGCTTGGGCTGACGGGGCCGCCGGGCGCGGGGAAGAGCACGCTGGTCGATCAGCTTGCGCGCTTCTATCGCAAAGACCATCGCACTGTGGGCATCATCGCGGTAGATCCGACCAGTCCTTACACCGGCGGTGCGATTCTTGGCGACCGGATTCGCATGCAGGAGCATTTCTCCGATACGGGGATTTATATTCGCAGCATGGCGACGCGCGGGTCGCTGGGTGGACTGGCGCGCACCACGGCGGATGTGACCACCGTGCTCGACGCGTCGGGCCGCGACCTGATCATGATCGAGACCGTGGGTGTGGGCCAGGATGAAGTAGATATTGTGCGGCTGGCCGACGTCACGATTTTGATATTGGTGCCGGGCATGGGCGATGATGTGCAGACCATCAAGGCCGGCATCATGGAGATTGCCGACATTTTCGTGATCAACAAGAGCGACCGCGACGGTGCTGAGCACGTGGAGCGCGAGATTCGCACACTGCAGTCGCTGGCCACGCGCCACGATGGCTGGACTCCGCCGATCGTCAAGACTGTTGCCAGCCAGGGAGTAGGCATCGAGGAACTGGTAGGCGCGATTTCGGACTATGAAGCGTATCTGCAGAAAGAAAATCTGGCGTTGAACCGGAGCGTCGAGAACTGGCAGGAGCGCCTGATCGAGATGCTGCGCGATGCGATGCTGGAGAAGGCGCGGACGCAATTAGACGATGGCAACCTGGCGCGGCTGGCGGCGGAAGTGGCGGAGCACAAGCGCGATCCCTACACATTGGTTGAGGAGATCGCAACGAAAGCGGGGAAACCCTGATGGCGCAGATCGATCATCTCGGAATCGCGGTGAAGTCGCTGGCTGCGGCGAAGTCGATCTACGAGAAACTGGGCTTGAGTATTTCTCCCGAAGAGACGGTGGAGCAGGAACAGGTGCGGCTGGTGATGGTTCCTGTGGGCCAGAGTCGGTTGGAACTGTTAGAAGCTACTTCGGAAACTTCGGCGATCGCGAAGTTCATCGCCAAGCGTGGCGAAGGGCTGCATCACGTGTGCCTGCGGGTTCCGGATTTGCCGGCGGCCGTTGCGCGCCTCAAAAAAGATGGCGTTCGCCTGGTCTCGGAGGAGATCAAGACGGGCGCGGGCGGGCATAAATATGTGTTTGTACATCCCTCGAGCACGGGCGGCGTGCTGCTCGAGTTGGTGGAATCCAGGGAATCGCGACAATGAGGCCCAGAGACAAGAGGTCCAGAGTAGGCTGAAAAAGAGATTGTCGAGATTGTGAATCGAGAGACGCGAGCCTGGGATACGAAGGATGTCGATCTGCTGATCACAGTCTTTCATCCCGACATGGTTTGGCCCTGGCCTCCGAGCGCCGGCGCTCACGATCCAGTGGACTGGGTGCTGATGCTGGGGCGATTTGACGCTCAACGCTGGAAAAAGGTATGGCAGGAGTTGTTTGACACCCACGACCTTATCCACAATCGACGGCGAACAAAGAGAGTTGAGGTTTCCGAGCAAGGCGATGGCGCCTTCGCAGTGGTCGACGTTGATACTTTGTGGCGCGACCGGAATGGCCAAGACTTCCACTGGAAAGGGCGGGCGTGCAAGGTCTACAGCCGAGTGGGCGCGGAGTGGAAAATGACTATGCACACCGGCCTTCTTGAATACTAGGTGGGCGACGCCTTATGCTTCTTCTGGCCATCGATACTTCCGGCAAGCAGGGCAGCATCGCGCTGGCGCGTGCGGGGGAGCCTCCAGGCGAAGGCGACGACTTCGAGATGATCGAGATAGCGCCCCTGGTGGGCGGCACTTTCTCCGCGCAACTTATTCCTCAAATTTCCGATTTGCTCTCCAGCAACGGATTCACGAAGGACGACATCGGCGCCTTTGCCGTGGCCTCGGGGCCGGGATCGTTCACCGGTCTTCGTATCGGCCTGGCAGCGGTTAAGGCTCTAGCCGAGGTATTGAACAAGCCCATCGCGGCGGTGTCTCTGCTGGAAGTGTGCGTCTTCACCAGCGGCGCCCAAGGCAAAGTTATGGCTGCACTGGATGCTGGACGAAGCGATGTCTACGTGGGGGAGTATGAGATCCCGGCCGTATCCGGGCAAGTTTCACGAGAGCTAATCCTGAACCGGAGCGAATTCCTTGCCCAGGCGAAGGGATGGACGCTGGTAGACTCCGGACTCCGTTTTGAGCGAGGCAGCGGGCGCGGCCGGGATATCAGTTTCGAAACTGCCGCCGATCTCTGCCGCCGATGTTGCCCGGTTGGGATGGCGCAAGATTCGATCCGGCGAGACGGTGACGCCTGAGCAGTTGGAGGCAAACTACATCCGCCGCACTGACGCCGAGATGCTCGAGAAGATGGGTTCCTAACTTGCGCATCCGACAGGCTACCCGCACGGATATTCCGGCTATGGTGGAACTCGAGAATGAAAATCCAACTTCCGCGCATTGGTCGCACGAACACTACGAGAGTCTTTTTAGAACTACCGCTCCCGAATTGTCCAGGTATCTTGTCCTCGTGGCCGAAGAACCACCCGAGTCAAGAGGCGTGACCGGATCCGCTCCGGCCGCTCCGATTGTTGCGTACTTGGCCGCGCAATGCGTCGATCGCGAATGGGAGTTGCACTATGTTGTTGTCGCGAAAGAATCGCGGCGCCGCGGTGTGGCAACTCTACTGCTCAACAAGTTGGTCGAGCACGCACGATCCCAGAATGCTAATGCCATATTTCTGGAAGTTCGCGAGTCAAATCGCGGAGCACGTGCCCTTTATCGAAAGATGGGTTTCGAAGAAATGGATGTACGAAAGAGTTACTACTCCGACACTGCGGAAGATGCAATCCATTGTCGCCTAAGGCTTTATTAACCGATTCTCATAACGAGACTGCACCAGAATTCGGCATTGAACCGATATTGGTGCTGTGATACTTTTAAACTCGAAATCCCGGTTGGAGGTCTGCTGG
Organism: uncultured Acidobacteriaceae bacterium; assembly: GCA_963807655.1. Taxonomy (GTDB): domain Bacteria; phylum Acidobacteriota; class Terriglobia; order Terriglobales; family Acidobacteriaceae; genus Sulfotelmatobacter. The sequence goes on from CAWEDF010000057.1 coordinate 180,519, forward strand.
ATGCTGACTCCGAAAGACGACCTCCTGAGCAGCCATGATGAGTTCCGAAAGCTGGCTCAGGAGCACATGCAATATTCCACCCGTCTTGATTCACTCACCCAAAAACGTTATCTCAGCGAAGACGAAAAACTTGAGGAAGTGCGCCTCAAGAAGCTGAAGCTGCGGCTCAAAGACCAGATGCAATCGATTGAGCGGCAGTATCGGCAGCAGTTCGGAACTCACGTAGCATAATTTCTGGCCACTTTGAAGGCGGCCTTCGCCGCTGCGGGATTTTTGTATCTACCCATCGGCGCTTCTCGGCGCCTTTCTTTATTTGGACTTACAGACTTTCTATCGACCCTGAGCCAGCGCCGCGCGGCTCTGCTTTATAATTGGGGCTGTTCCCATGGTTCGTGACGGCTACTACTACGCGCTGGCTTTGATTGCGGCTGCAGTTCTGGTGGGCTGGTTCGCACAGCCGGCCTGGGCTGTGTTGCCGCTGTTGCTGGCGCTGTTTTTTCTGTGGTTCTTTCGCGACCCGGAGCGGGCCATCCCGCATGAGGCTGGCGCTTTAGTGTCGCCGGGCGACGGGAAGGTCACAGACGTTTCATTCGTGACCGTGGGCGGAGAGAAGCAGGCTCGTATCAGCGTCTTCCTAAGCGTTTTCGATGTGCACGTGAACCGTTCGCCGATTGCCGGAGTGGTGCGCGAGGTACGCTATCAGCGCGGAAAGTTCCTGAACGCCATGAATCAAGCTTCCGCGGAACAGAACGAGCAGAATATTGTCCGCGTGGAAGGCGACGGGCAAGTGGTTGTCTTCAAGCAGATTGCAGGATTGCTGGCTCGAAGAATCGTGTTCCATCCGAAAGTTGGCGACCGTCTGGAACGCGGCCAGCGTGTGGGGCTGATCAAGTTCGGCTCTCGCGTGGATGTTTTGTTCGACGCTGCCGCCTCGCTGCAAGTGAAAGTCGGCGACCGGGTTCGGGGCGGCGCGAGCGTCCTCGCTTACCTGCAGCCGAAAGGTGAACTCGCTAGTGCTGATGCGGGGCGTTATTTTGCCGGCGAAGAGGCGCGCTGATGGATCTTCCAGCATCCAAACCGAAGGACGAGCGGCGCCCGCGCCACATGAGCAAAGGGATGTACATTCTCCCTTCCCTGTTTACCACCGGGAATATGGCGGCTGGCTTCTACGCCATTCTCGAGGTTGTCCACGCGAGCGCGTTAGCAACATGGCATTTGGACAATGCCGCCAAGGCGATCGGTTTTGCCGTTCTGTTTGACGGCCTTGACGGACGCGTGGCTCGCATGACCGGCACCAGCAGCGAGTTTGGCAAGGAACTCGACTCGCTGGCTGACGTAATCACGTTTGGAGTGGCTCCGGCGATGCTGGCCTGGGCGTGGGGATTTCATCTGATGCCGCCGGTCGCGCTCACTGAGTGGAACATCAAGCTCACGCAATTGGGTGCGATTGCCGCTTTCCTGTTTCTCATGGCTGGAGCCAGCCGCCTGGCGCGCTTCAACATCACGACCAACCCCCAGCCTACAAATCCGGGACGGCCCGGGAAGAAATACTTTGTCGGGATGCCGATTCCGGCGGGTGCCGGAGTGATTGCCGCTGTGGTCCATTTTCAGGGCGGGGCTCCCCTCGAATCCTGGTACACGGCAATTACCTGGCTGGCGATGGTGGCCGCGGTGGGCTACTTGATGGTGAGCACCTGGCGCTTTTACAGTTTTAAGGACATTGATTTTCGCTCGCGCCATCCCTTCCGTTTGATCATTCTTTTTGGAGCGCTGTTCGCGGGCATCTGGTTCTTCTCCAAGCCGGTCCTGTTCGGGGTTGCGCTGCTTTATATGTTCTCCGGAGTGTTCTGGCGTTTGCAGTGGATGTTCCGCCGCCGGAACCAGCCTCCGCCGCCAACGTACAAGGAGGCCTCGCAGATTTCATGAGTACGCCGTCCAAAATTGCTGCGCCTTCGCTTTCTCCATCTGCGCGTGGACAGCTCTATCGCGCGGCCATCGTGGGCGCGGCCACGCTTAAAGGGAAAGAAGTTGCTGAAATGCTCAATGAGCGCAACTTTCCCGCGGTGGATGTGCGTCTGCTTGACGATGACGAGTCGATCGGGCAACTGGAAGCGGCAGGCGACGAAATCAATTTCATTCAGAGCGTGCGCGCAGAGCAGTTTACGCATGTGGACTTCACCTTCTTTGCCGCGGATGCGGAGTGTACGCGCCAGAACTGGAAGCGGGCCCGCGACGCCGGCAGCGCGATCATCGATCTCTCCGGCGCTTTGGAAGAGGAGGCTGGCGTCAACGTGCGCTCGCTCTGGATCGAGCGCGAGCGCGGAGAGTTGTGGCAGCCGGAGTTGCAGCCGGCTCCGTGCGTGGTGGCTCATCCGGCGGCCGTGACCTTGGCGTTGCTCCTGTTGCGGGCGCGCAAAGCAGCGCGATTCGGAGCGCGGTGGCGACAGTTTTCGAGCCGGCGTCCGAGCAAGGACAAAAAGGCATGGACGAGTTGCACCAGCAGACTGTCAACCTGCTGTCGTTCCAGCCGCTGCCCAAGGATCTGTTCGACGAGCAGGTGGCGTTCAACATGCTTGCGCGCTACGGGCAAAAATCGCCGCTCTCATTGGACACGCTGGAAGCTCGGGTGCGCCGCCACTACCAAAAGATTGCCGGAGCGGACGCGCCGCAGCCCGCGCTGATGGTACTTCAGCCTCCAGTGTTTCACGGCCATGCGCTGGCCATCTTTTTGGAGATGGATCAAGCGGCAGATCAGGAACGATTTTCGCAGGCCCTGGCTGGAGATCACGTGACGCTGGCGGGAGCGGAAGACGATTCGCAGCCGAACAACGTGAACACGGCGGGTCAAGCCAACATTCTGGTTTCACTCAAACGCGATGCGGCCCGGCCCAATGGAATCTGGCTGTGGGCGGCCGCCGACAATCTGCGCATTGCGGCCATGACTGCGGTGGAGTGCGCCGAGAGCATGATCGCAACCCGTCCTCTGGGAAAGATCCAATGAAGGTTCGGCGGGCCGCCTGGCTGACATTGCTCTGCCTGACATGGAGCGGGGCCGGCGCTGGTTGCGGATATCACACGGCTGGTCATGCCGTGCAGCTTCCGGAGAACGTCAAGACCATTGCTGTCCCCGCTTTCGTAAACGAGACCAACACTTACCGCATCGAGCAGATGCTGACTTCGTCGGTGGTACGCGAGTTCACGATGCGCACCCACTATCACATTCTGAATGATTCGGGCGAAGCTGCCGATGCCACGCTGCGCGGCACAGTGGTGTCGGCCTCTTCGACGCCGCTTACTTACAACACCGCGACAGGGCAAGCCGCCAGCGTTTTGGTGGTGGTGAGCATGCGGGTGTCGCTCACCGACCGGCAGGGCAAGGCGCTCTACGAGAATCCCTCGTATCTGTTTCGCGAGCAGTACGAAGTCTCGCAGGATCTGGCCAGCTTTTTTGAGGAAGATTCGCCCGCGTTCCGGCGGCTATCGCAGGACTTTGCCCGGACTCTGGTCTCCAACATTCTGGAGGGCTTCTAGGTGGTAGAGTTTCAATGCAGGTCGTTAGTCGTTGGTCGTTAGTCGTTCGCCAATCGATCATGCTTCAACTGGTTGTGCCACTGGCCAACGACCGTTCTTAGCTTGCCCTGTGAAGCGAAGGGACTAACGACCAACGACGCAGTCCGGAGAGTTTCTGATGCGGGCTTTCGCCCAGGCCGAGCGGTTTGTCAGCGAACTGGAGTCGCGCAAGCTGCGTCCGGCCTATGTTTTTGTCGGCGATGAAGCTTTCTTCCGCAAGCGCTTTCGGGACGCTATCCTCGAGCATTTGGTTCCGGTTGACCTGCGCGATTTCAGCCTGTTCGAATTCGACCTCGCGGAAAACGATCTCGCCGAAGTGCTCGACCGCGCGCGCACGCCTTCTCTGATGGCGCCATTCCAGGTGTTTTTCGTTCGCGGCGTGAAGACTCTCTTTGGGCGCGGCTCGAATGAGGAGAAACTTGCCGCCATCGAGGGGTATTGCAAGAATCCGAATCCCGACGCGCTGGTGGTTTTCGTTGCCGACCATATCAGCATCCCCGCCGACGTCCGCCGCATGGAGATGCAGGATAAAGAACGTTACCAGCGCATCCGCGAGACCATGGGCCAATACTGCGGCATCGTCGAACTGGCGCGCGTGGAAGAAGGCGAAGCGGTGCGCTGGATTTCCGATTACTGCACCAGTCGCTCGGTGAAGATCGATCCCGACGGCTCGCGCGAGTTGGTCGACGCACTCGGCGGCGACATGATGATGATCTCCAACGAACTGGAGAAGCTCATGCTCTACGTCGGCGCGAAAAATCGCATCACACTGGGCGACGTGGAGACCATGGTGCTCGCCGCCAAGCAGCGCTCGCTGTATGAGTTGACCGACGCCATCTCCTCCAGGGACCGGGTGCGTGCGCTGGAAGTGCTGGATGCAATCCTGTCTTCGGGCGATGGCGAGGAAGCTGCCATCGGACACATCTACATGCTGGCGAAAACCTTCCGCCAGATGCTGGTGATTCTCGAACGCAACGTGCGCGACCAGCGTATGCTCTGGGCCGCGCTGTGGCAGGGCTTCCGCGTGCCTCCGTTTGCCGCCGACGACATCATCAAGCAGGCCCGCCGCTATAAGTCGCGCCGCGATCTGACGCGCGCGATCCGCCTGGTGGCGAAGGCCGATCTCGCTTTGCGGTCTAATCCAGTCAGCAAGAGGATGGTGCTGGAGCGTCTGGTGATGGATTTGACGACCGAGCCGAAGCTGGAAACTCCCGGATGGATGCAGGAGCAGTTGCCGGTGTGAAGGAGAGGGCGCTTCTCGAAGACTACGACCCAAGCTGAATTTAAGAGCGAGGTGAGGTCAGAGTCGGTTTTTCCAGTATCCCGGTCGTCTGTGCCCATGCGCAATAGCCAAGACTTGGACGTCAGTTTCCCTCTCGCGATAAACAATCGCGAACGGAAAGCGCCGCAAGACGAACTTACGGGTTCCGTGTAACCCTTTTGGCCAACGATGGGGAGACGCTGCTATCAGATCTTTTGCTTGCTCCACTTCAGCGACGAAGTTAACCGCTGCGCTCTCGTTGCGCTCCAGGTACCAAGCCACCGCCGATTTCCATTCTTCGAGTGCTGCCGGGTGAAGATCAAGCGCCTTAGCGGCCATTGAGGATCGCTGAGACTTGACGCCGTGCTTCCGCCCAGGGGATGGGCTTTACTTTGCCGGAATCAAGTTCCCGGATTCGCCGGGCGATCTCTTCGTTCCATTCATCTTCGGCGGAGGCATCGACGGTGTCGTCAAGGCTTTCGAGAAGGGAACCGGCTAGGGCGGCGCGGGCTTCCGGCGGAAGGGCAAGCGCTTTTTTCAGCAGTTCGGTAACTTCCTGAGTCATGCCAGCTATTCTACCTCCGCTTGGAGGCGAGAGTTAAAGGCGAAAGCCAAAACCCTATTTCATCGCGTTGACGCGGGCGCCGAGGCGGGACTTGTAACGCGCGGCGGTATTGCCGTGCAGCGTGCCTTTCTGGATTGCCTTGTCGAGCGCGGATACGGTCTCGCGATAGGTCTTCTCGGCGGCTGGCTTGTCGCCCTTCTCGATGGTTTCGCGCAGCGTGCGCAGCGCGGTGCGCAGGCGGGAGGTGTTGGCGCGATTGGTGGCCGTGCGTTTCGTGGTCTGACGGGCGCGCTTTAGCGCCGAGAAATGATTAGCCATATTGCTTCGTTGCCCTTTGTGTGTGCAGCGAGATATTCCGGTGAGTACCGAATACGCTATTCTACGGGACTAAGTCTCGGCTGGTCAAACGGTTGGCTCCCAAGCTGAACGGCATTGACTCCCGCCCCGGCGCGGGGTACGCTTTACTTAATGGTAGTGACTTGCCCTCTGGGCATGCGCATCCCGCCTGGTTCCGTCTCGAAGCATAATCCTGTTTTGTCCGCGAAGCGGGTGAAGTGTGCGCATTTCTGGAGAGGGCTGTGGTCGGGTCGCCTCGCTTCGCTTTGGCGCCCAGCCGAGGCGGCTGTCTCCACATGTTCATCTTGCTCCACTTGGTTCACTTGTGCCACATGGTTCATCGAAGAGACCGAATGAAGAAAAGCATCGGGATTAGTCCCAACATCGAGACTTTGTTCGGCACGCGCGACGAGAATGTGCGGGTGCTGGAAGACGGCCTGAATATCACCATTGACCTGCGATCGAACGCCATTGAACTGGAGGGCGCTGCCCGCGACGTGGCTCGCGCCGAGCAGGTGTTTGCCGATTACGAGAGCTTGCAGAAATCCGGCTACAGCTTCAACAACGGCGATCTCAACAGCATGCTGCGCGTACTGACGGCGGATTCGAGCGCGACCTTGCGCGGACTCGCCGATGCCGGCCGCCAACGCTCGCTGGGACGGCGCATGGTGCAGCCGAAGAGTGTGAATCAGCGCCGTTATGTCGAGGCGATCGAGAAACACGATATGGTGTTCGGCATCGGTCCGGCGGGGACCGGCAAGACTTATCTAGCGGTGGCGATGGCAATTTCCGCTTTGCTCGCGAAGCGGGTGAACCGTATCATCCTGGCGCGGCCGGCGGTGGAGGCGGGCGAGCGGCTGGGATTTTTGCCGGGCACGTTGCAGGACAAGATCGATCCCTATCTGCGTCCGCTGTACGACGCGCTTTATGACATGCTTGATCCGGAAAAAGTGGACCGCTACCTGGAGAAGAATGTCATCGAGATTGCGCCGATCGCGTTCATGCGCGGGCGCACGTTGAACGATTCTTTCGTGATTCTCGACGAAGCCCAGAACACGACTTCGGAACAGATGAAGATGTTCGTTACGCGGCTCGGATTCAACTCCAAGGCGGTGATTACCGGCGACATCACGCAGATCGACTTGCCCAACGCCCGCCGCAGCGGGTTACTGGAAGCGATCGACATTCTAAAGCGCGTGGAAGGTTTGACGTTCGTTCATTTCGATGAATCCGACGTGGTGCGGCATCACCTGGTGCAGCGGATTATTCGGGCCTACGACGAGCATAAAACGCTTGTCGCCGAACAACAGATGCTGCTGCTGGCGGGGGGAAAAAGCACCGAGTCCGGCGCCGCCGGAGCTAGGAGCGCCGAGGTGAAAAGTCCGGCGGCGGATACACATGACCGATCCACCGCTTCGGTAGAATAGAATCCTAGCCGGCGCGGGAGGGCTGAATCTGGCCCTCCTGTTTGTTTTGTAAGGTGTTCCAAGCACGCTGGGGGAAAGGGTGGTCATCTTCCGGAGAACAATCGCGGGTTTGAGCGCAGCAACACTGGAACGCTTTGTGTTGCGGGCGAGGCGAGCGATCCACTTGCGTAGCATGGTGAATATATTGGTGACGAACAGTTCGGAGTTGCGCGCTCTTAACCGGCGATTCCGAGGAGCCGACAAGGCCACGGATGTACTGTCGTTTCCAGCGCCGGAGATAGAACGAAATAAGGCCAGGCGCGTTGCCGGAGATCTAGCAATTTCCGCGGACATCGCCCGGGAAAACGCCGCGCGCCTGGGCCACTCGGTTGCCGACGAGGTGAAAATTCTGGCGCTGCATGGCATCCTGCACCTGGCGGGCTTCGACCACGAGCGCGATCATGGCGAGATGGCTCGCAAAGAAAGCCGGCTGCGGCGGCAACTGAAGTTGGAGGCAGGTCTGATCGAGAGGGCACAACGGCGAAGTAGGCAAGGTTTCGACCGGCGCGAAACGCCGCGATCGCGTTCCCGGCGCAAGGCGGAGAACGGCATGAATTGGGGCGTGGCACTCGCGCTCATCCCGCTGCTGGCGCTGCTGGCGCTGGCCTCTTATGTGGACCGCGTCTATCAGGAAATCGGGAAATTTCTCTCGCGCGAATTTCAGGACAACATTGACGTCTTCGAGCAGAAGGTTGAGCCCCACCTGCGGGTGAGCCGGTCGCGGGCATCGCTCTCCATGTCAGTGCTCAAGCAATTGACCACGGCGACCATAGCCTTGCTTGTGGGCTTCGTGGTTTTCGGCGACCAGCGCTGGAATATTTCTGAGATCTTGCAGGCCGCCGTCAGCCTGATTCTGATCGTCATCGTCTTCAATCAATTTCTGCCGTTTGTCTTTTTCTCGCGTACCAACGGGACTTGGCTTATCCGCTGGACATGGCTGGTGCGGATGTTGATTTATCTTGTGCTCCCCGTGACCATTGTTCTGGGCTTCCTGCAATCGGTGGCGACACTCACCCGCCAAAACACCAGCGAACAGCCGGAAAGCGCGGCCGAGGCCGTGGATGCGCTGATAGAAGCGGGCCAGGAAGAAGGTATTATCCAGGAGGGGGACCGCGACCTGATTCAGTCCGCGGTGGAGTTCAGCGGCAAGACGGTGCGCGAAGCCATGAAGCCCCGTCCGGAGATTTTTGCCGTGCCGGTGGAAACTACCGTCGAGCGATTCATCGACATGCTGCGCACCAAGCACTACTCGCGGGTTCCCGCGTACTCGGACAGCATTCACAACATCAAAGGCATCGTTTATGCGCAGGATGTATTACAAGTGCCGGATAGCGAGGCTTCCAAGCGCACGCTCGAAACCCTGATGCGGCGCGACGTGTATTTCGTGCCGGAGAGCAAACTGGGCAGCGATCTGCTGCGCGAGATGCAGAAAAACAACATTCGTATGGCGATCGTGGTCGATGAGTACGGCGGCGTGGCCGGCCTGGTGACGATCGAAGATCTGGTGGAAGAGATCGTGGGCGAAATCCGGGACGAGCATGAGAAGCCGGAGATATTGCGCGAGAATGATCAGTCCTTCATTGTGCCTGGAGGAATGGACGTAGACCGCCTCGCCGAGTTGTTCGGGTCAAAGCCAGAAGGGAGGGAATCAGCGACTGTGGCAGGGCTGGTCAGCGAACTGGCAGGGCACATCCCGAAGCGTGGCGAAACTGTGGATGATGACGGATTGCGGTTCGAAGTTCTGGAGTCGACGGACCGCAAGGTGGAGCGCGTGAGAATCACCGCAGTGCAGCCACGGCAGCTGAAGCTGATATAACAGGTGTTAGCTCTTAGGTCTTACGTGTTAGCCTCCTGTGACTTCACGGCGTTCACTACCTCAATTGGAACCTAGCACCTAAGACCTAGCACCTGAGACCTAGCACCCAAGACCTGCTCCCTATGCCTTTCCACTCTGGCTTTGTTTGTATCCTCGGCCGCCCCAATGCGGGCAAGTCGACGCTGCTTAATGCCCTCGTGGGCGAAAAACTCGCGATCATTTCTCCGAAACCACAAACCACACGCAACCGGATCCAAGGCATCGTCAACCTGTCCAAGGGAAAAGGCCGCGACGCCGCACAGATCGTGTTGATCGATACTCCGGGCGTGCATAAGCCGGACAGTTCGCTCGGCCGCAAGATGATGGTCGAAGTGCGGGAAGCGCTGGAGGGATGCGACCTTGTCCTTCTGATCATGGATGCGACGCGAAAGCTCGATCAGCGCGATGAGTTCGCCATACAGATGATGAAGCACTCGCCGACGAAAGTCTGCCTGATCCTTAACAAAGTGGACCTGCTGCGAGGGGGCAAGGACAAGCTGCTGCCGTTGATTGAGGAGTACAAAAAGCTGCATCCATTCCACGACATTATTCCGATCTCCGCGCTGAAGAGGGATGGCCTCGACATCCTGCTGAAGCAGGTGACGGCGGCACTGCCTGCTGGTCCGCCTTATTTTCCGGAAGACCAAGTCACCGACCAGCCTTCGCGCTTCATGGCTGCCGAAATTGTTCGTGAGCGGGTGCTGGTGGAGACTGAGGAGGAACTTCCGTACGCCACTACGGTCATCGTTGACGATTTCGAGGAGGGCGCCAGGCTGACACGCATCTCCGCAACGATCTACTGCGAGCGCGAAGGCCAGAAAGGCATCTTGATCGGAAAAAAAGGACAGATGTTGAAGCGGATCGGGACGTCAGCCCGCTTGCAGATCGAGCGCATGTTAGCAACGAAGGTTTTTCTCGAACTCTACGTTAAGGTTCAGCCTAACTGGCGGGAATCGCGCGGCTTCGTGGAAGAACTGGACTGGAGACGGCAGTTGGAGCATCTGACGGACGGAGGGAGCGAATTGCCAAAAGCGGCCGTACAACGAAAGGCTGCCAAGAAGCACGAGGTTCTGCGTCCTTAGTTAACCGATGAGTCACTAAGCGTACCAGGTCTCGGGTCTCGGTGAGTTATGTCTTCGCCTTAAATCCGTTGACGAATTTTTACACTACGGATGCGATCGAAGTTTGTCGTACTGAGGGTTTACCAGTTAGAATCAATGAACAGCCGCCTTGCGCCGCAAACTACGAGCCAGACATGCCATCAGTGGATTCTTCCGAGGAACCTCTTCCCGAAAAAGATTTTGATCCCGATAAGTTGAATTTGATCTTACGGGTAACGCTTTCCGCCGATCGCGAAACGGTGGATCCGGTGGTGCAGGCAGTGATGGCCATCGTCCGGCAGATGAAAGGCGTGGACGGCAAGGAAGATGCGATTGAGTTAGCGCTGCAGGAGGCACTGGCCAACGCCGTGATTCACGGCGCCAAGGAAGATCCCACCAAAACGGTCGAGTGTCTGGTGAGCAGCGACGAAGAGCGTGGCGTTCTGATCGTGGTGCGAGATCCGGGCACGGGTTTTTCGCCCGAATCCATTCCGAGTTGCACGATCGGAGAAAACGTTTATTCCAATCATGGGCGCGGGATTTTTCTGATCAACCAGCTTATGGATGAAGTGGAGTTCAGAAAGAACGGGACGGAAATCCGCATGGTGAAGCGATAGTTCCTCGATCCTGTCCTGCCAAATCCAAACTGTCACCCCGAGCGAAGCGAGGGATCTTGGTTCCTGCCTGCGCCCACATTGTCGCGGCTACAGGCAAACGCCAAGATCCCTCGGTTCGCTAGGGATGACAAGTGTGTCGTAAGCAAGTCCTACTCTTTCACTGCGATCCCCAGTGTTTTCATCTTGCGGTAGAGGTGGCTGCGCTCCAGGCCGAGCACTTCGGCAGCGCGAGTGATGTTGCCGTGGTTCTCGTCGAGCTTCTTCAGAATGAAATCCCGCTCGTAGGCGTCGCGGGCCTGGTGCAGTGTGGAGAACTCGCTGCGGGCCACACGCCGGTGGCCGTCGCGGTAAACCAGCGGCGGCAGATGCTTGCGGTCGAATCTTGTGGTCATGGGATTCATGATCACGATCCGCTCAATAACATTGCGCAGTTCGCGCACGTTGCCCGGCCACGAATAGCGCATCAGCGCCTCGACGGCATCGTCGGTAATCTCGCGCGGGCGGCGCCCGTAGGTCGCGGCCAGGTCCTTCAGGAAGTGCCGCGCAAACAGGGGAATGTCCTCTTTGCGATCGCGCAGCGGAGGCACAAAGAACGGGATGACGTTCAGCCGGTAAAACAGGTCTTCGCGAAAATTTCCCTTGGAGATTTCCTCTTCCAGATCCTTGTTGGTGGAGGCGATGATGCGCGCGTCCACCATAATCGTTTCGACGCTGCCGAGAGGCGCAACACGTTGCTCCTCCAGAGTGCGCAACACTTTCGATTGCGTCTTCAGGCTCATGTCGCCCACTTCATCGAGAAACAGCGTGCCTCCGCTGGCCTTCTGGAACTTGCCTTCCTTGTCGGCGGTGGCTCCCGCGAACGATCCTTTGTAGTGGCCGAACAGTTCGCTCTCGATGAGGTCTTCGGGAATCGCCGCGCAGTTGACCTCGACAAAAGTCTCGTTCTTGCGCAGGCTCTGCGCGTGGATCGCGTGCGCGACCAGTTCCTTCCCGGTGCCGGACTCGCCGTAGATCAGAACTCGGCCGTTGGTGGGCGCCATGAGGCCAATCTGCTGGCGCAGCGCTTTCATCGGAATGCTGTCGCCAACGATCACGCTCTTGGCGTGAAGCTGTTTCTTCAGATCGACGTTCTCATGCCGCAGTTTCTTGGATTCAATCGCGTTCTTAACCAGGATCAGCGTCTTGTCAATGGAGAGCGGTTTCTCCAGGAAGTCGTACGCGCCGAGTTTGGTTGCGCGCACTGCGGTTTCGATGGTGCCGTGTCCCGAGATCATGATTACTTCGGGAGGGTTCTCCATCTCGTGGATGCTTTCCAGAGTTTCCAGGCCATCGATGCCGGGCAGCCAGATATCGAGTAACACTACCTGGTAGGTGTGTTCGCGCCGCAGCAGCTTAAGGCATTCTTCACCGCTCTCGACCGAGGCAGTTTCGTAGCCTTCATCCGCCAGCACTGCCTGCAGGGATTCGCGAATGCCGATTTCGTCGTCAACGATGAGAATTTTATGCATGCTGCGCCGTCACGGTGGTCAGGGCGGGCTCGATAACGACCGGCAGTTCCACAATGAAGCGCGCTCCAACCGGCTGGTTCTCCTCCACGCGAATCGATCCGTGATGTTCTTCGATGACGCGGCTTACGATCGCCAAGCCGAGGCCGGTCCCGCGCTTTCTAGTGGAGAAATAGGGCAGAAAGAGTTTCTCCTTCAGTTCGCGGGTCACGCCATGTCCGGTATCAGCGACGGTGATCTCGACCGCGTCGCGGCTGGCCACCAGCGAGGTTGAAATCTGAATTTCGCGCACCAGCGAATTCTGCAGGGCCTCGGCGGCATTATCTACGAGGTTGGCGACAGCGCGCTTCATCGCCTCCGCATCGGCCATAACTTTGGGCAGGTCCGGCGCCAGCGATTTGTGCAGGCCGATGCCATCCAGTCTCCCATTGAACATGGCGAGCGCGCTCTCGATGAGTTCGTTGATGTCCGCCGGGTGGGGATTCGACGCAGGGAAGCGCGCCAGCGTTGAGAACTCGTCCACCAGCCGGCGAACGGTTTCGACTGCACCGGCGATGGTCTGGGCACAGGCGCGGATGACCTCGAGCGACGCTGGGTCGGAAGGCGTAGCCCGCTCTAAGTGACGCTGAATGCGCTCCGCGGAAAGCGCAATAGGCGTAAGTGGATTCTTGATCTCATGGGCCACGCGGCGCGCCACCTCGCGCCAGGCCGCTTGCTTTTGAGCCTTCAGAAGATCGGAAAGATCTTCGAACACGAGCACGTATCCCGAACGCTCGCCCTGATGGAGCAGGGTGGAAACCGTGACCGCGACGTTCAGAGACGTGCGCTGCAGCGGCATTTCCATCTGGCTGGTGGTCATGCCCATGCGATCGGAGCGGCGCAGCAGTGGTTCCAGATCCTGCAACACTTCTGGCGGAAATACGTCAGCCAGGCGTGCACCGCGCAGCATCTGCTCTCCCTCCGCGAAGCCTTCGGGATGGAACATGCGCAGCAGGGCCTGGTTGACGTGCGTAACGCAGCGCGCAGCATTGAGCGACAAGACTCCGGTGGGGATGCTCTCGAGGATGGTTTCCATCTGGCGGCGGCGCTGGTCCAGTTCGGCGTTAGCTGCACTGACATCGCGGGTGGAAGCTTCGATCTGCCACCGGCTGGTTTCCAGCTCTTCCGCCATGCGGTTGAAGGAACGGACGACGTCGCCGATTTCATCGGCGGTGCTCACGTCAATGCGGTAATCAAGATGTCCGCGCGAGATTTCCTGCGTGGCTTCGGCCAACGCCGACAAGGGCCGGGTCACCAGCTTGGAAAGAAACAGCGCCAGCCATGAGCTGACAAAAAGCACCATCATCGTAAGCAGCAGAAGCAGGCCCATGTAGGTCTGACGCACGTGCCGCCTCTCGAGGCTCAGTTGAAGATAGCGCTGCTGACTAGCTTGAATCTGGTTTACTGTACTGGAGAACTCCGGCGGCAGCGGCATGGCCACGAGAATAAGGCCGTTCTGCCCTACCGTGGCGATGCCCACCGTGTACTCCGTTTGCTCCCAGGTGAAATGGCCAGACTGGCCGGCGCCGGCCTGTGCCAGCGGCAATTTTTCTTTCAACAGCGGCCAGGGAGCGGGAAGGCCGAAGCTCGCTTCCGCGATTCCGTTTTCTAGAGCAACCACAAATCCACCCTGCAAACTAGGTTCGTGCCTGCGAAATACTTCGACGGCTGCTGAAAACCCGTGACCTTCAAAAGCGCGCCTCATCTCTGGCGAGCCAGCGATGGTGACGGCTTCCGAGTGGGCGTTCTGTGCCGCGTAAGTGGCCAGCAGTGAAGCCATGGCGTCGGTATCGGCGCGAACCTCTTCTACCGGCGTGGAGAACCACTTGTCGATCGAGCGGTTCATCAATCCGTAGGCGAACCAATACATCACCATGACTGGAACGAATGACAGCAGCAGCGCTCCCACTACCATTCGCGTGCGAAACTTCGACCCCAGTACGCCCAGCCGGCGCTCGGCCAGCAGCTTGAGCAGATTGCGCGCCAGCACGAAGGTGAGAGCGACGAACAAAAGAGAAATCAGCAGTGAGAGCGCATAGAAAACTACGGTCTGCTGGTTGGTGCCGGGGCTCAGGATGGTTTCGTTGAAGGCGGTCTGAGAAACCAGGATTGCAAGCAGCAGAAAAACTGCAACTGTCAGCAGAATAATGACCTGCTTGCGGTTGGAGGTTTTAGGAGGTCGAGTTGGAGCGGTCTGCGCCACGCGGATTCGGCGGTCCAGCTGTCGCAGATCAGTGGCAGCCTGCAGGGAGCGGACCGCACCTCATTATAGATGCAGATGCGGCGGCCGGAGAGTCCCAACAAGGTTCAATGTGCAGGTAAGCGCCCCGCCGAAAGCTCTTCCAGAACCGTTTTATAGGCGGGTTTGACCTGGTAGGCTCGGTCAAACGGCAGCGCCTGCCCGCGAGTTCCGTGGGAATGGGATCCGATCCAGGAGTATTTGTCGGTAAATCCCCAGGTCTGGATCGCGGTGCATCGCGCACTGTTCAAGCATGCTCTGACGATACCGCGGTAGACCTCGGCTTGGCGGGCCCAGTCATCGGGCCGAGGCTGGCCGTTAGAATCCACCGGCAGGGAGACATCAAGCTCCGTAATGTGAACTTGTACGCCGAGCGCGGTGAGGCGCGCGATGTTAGCGGCAATCGCCGGGATATCCACGTCGAGCGTGGGTGTGTGCATCTGCAATCCGACGCCATCGATGGGAACGCCCCGGCGCTTGAAATCCTTGACCATGGCATAGATCGCGTCCGATTTGCGATTCAGCCCTTCGCCCTCCGCTTCGTTGTAGAACAACAGGGCCTGC
This sequence comes from uncultured Acidobacteriaceae bacterium, assembly GCA_963807655.1. Classification (GTDB taxonomy): domain Bacteria; phylum Acidobacteriota; class Terriglobia; order Terriglobales; family Acidobacteriaceae; genus Sulfotelmatobacter. The sequence goes on from CAWEDF010000057.1 coordinate 195,636, forward strand.
GGGTCTGCCGTATGTGCCCAGCGAAACGTTTGTTCGATGTAGGCTGTTCCTTTTCCTGACAAACCAATGCCAGGATGGTTGTACCAGAGGGAATCGCGCACATTCCCGTTCTCGTCTAGAGCTTCGTTGACTACATCCCAAGCGAAAACCTGACCCGCGTAATGCGTCATTACCCGCGTGATGTGTTCGCGGAGAAGGCGCGACAGTTGCCGGGTGGAAAAGTGACCTTGGGTCAGCCAATCCGGGTTGTCACGGCCCCAGACCAGGCAATGGCCGCGGACCTTCATCTGATGGGCCCGCGCAAAGCGAACCAACCCGTCGCCCTGGCGAAAATCGTAAGTGGCTGCGTCGGGCCGCAGTGCCCACCACTTCATCGCGTCTTCCGCTTCCACCATACTGAACTCGCGAGCCAGAGTGGAGGCGTAGGCGGTCTCTGAAAGTTGTGAGGGGCGAACCGCGGTGCCGACAAGCACGCCGTCGTTTTCTGCTTCTTGCCGCAGCGATTGGGCGCAGCAGGCAGAAGTGATTCCTAGTGCGAAAATTGCGGAGCGCCAAGAAAATCCAAACACAAATTGCCTTCGGATTTCTTAAGACCTAAACCTAAGCCTTCAGTTAGACCCAGGCAAATGGTTCTGTAAAGGGCATCCGTCACACCGCGCCTGTGATTTTTTGCAGTAGTTCTTCCCCACCCCGACGATAAGGCCGTGCATGTCGTTAAAAACCTGTGCCCGAGTTGTGCGCTTTGCCGTGCTCATGGCCGAGGGAGGATGTGCAGCACCCGGAAATCCTGCCGCTAAGGGTTGATTCCCAGTCGCGCTGTCTGCGACCGATTCTGCGACGGGCGCCAGCGCCCGCTCAAACAGTTCCCTAATTTCGTCGTAAGCGGCTTCTTCGGGAAGAATCTCGTGGCGGGTGAGAATCCGGCGCGTGTAGGCGTCCACCACGAAGACGGGATGGTTGCCGGCGTAGAGCAGTATGGAATCGGCAGTTTCGGGGCCGACTCCGTGCAGATTGAGAAGTTCTTCCCGAAGCTTCTCCGTAGGCTGCGCGAATAATTTCGTCAGAGAGCCTTGGTACTGTTGATCCAGGAACGCAACGAAAATTTTCAGCCGTTTGGCTTTTTGACGGAAATATCCGGCGGGGCGAATCAAGCGCTCGAGTTCTGCCAATGACGCCCGGCGGATCCCGCTCACACTAAGCAGGTGGGCTGAGCGGAGATTCCTCAGAGCTTTTTCAACGTTTGTCCACGCTGTGTTCTGCGTTAGGTACGCGCCCAGGATCACTTCAAACCGCGATTGCGCCGGCCACCAGTGCTGTGGTCCCCACGCGTTCAACAAAGCGTGGTAGTAGGTTCGGATCTGATGCTTTCTTGCGTCCGGTCGCAAACTCAGGCGCTCCTTACTTCGAGTGTAACCCGGCGGAAGGTAACGCCGCTCCCGGCTGGGGCAAACCTAGCGACGATTACCGAAGTGCATGTACCCCAGCCTAAGTTCTCGGCGTTGCCGCCACAAAAAGTTCATCTGGCGCGGGGTCTGAGCCACCGCCCGCAACGGGTTCGAAAAGGCAGTGGGGTCTAAGTACTACGGTAACTGGTGCGGTAATCGACTTGCGGTGACAATTTATGTCAACACAAAGACACTGCTCTTCTCCCACAGCAAAAGCAGCGCTTCGTGTAAGTGCCGGTAGTTGACCGGCAGCGTTCCACTACGTGGATAGGAGATCGACGTATGTCTCAACGGCTGGGTGACCTTCTCGTCAAAGAGAAGATCATTACCCCAGAGCAGTTGGAACAAGCAAACAAGGCCCAGAAGGAGCAGAACTGCCGCCTGGGGTCCGCCTTGGTGAAGCTCGGCTTCCTCACCGATGAGGACGTCACGAACTTTCTCTCCCGGCAGTATGGCGTTCCGGCCATCAATCTTTCGTATTTTGAAATTGATCCGGCCGTGGTCAAGTTGATTCCGTTTGAAACCGCAAAGCGCTACCAGATTCTTCCGTTGAGCCGCGTGGGAGCGTCACTCACCATCGCCATGGTCGATCCGACCAACGTCTTCGCGATGGACGATATCAAGTTCATGACCGGCTTCAACATTGAGCCTGTCGTTGCTTCCGAGAGTTCCATCCTGGCGGGCATCGATAAAGCTTACGGTGGCAAGAGTGAAGAAGACCTCGAAACCGTAATGCAGTCGATGTCGGAGATGAGCGAGAGCGACATCGAAGTGCAGGCGGAAGAGCAGGAGATGGAGCTGTCGCAACTGGAGAAAGCGGCGGACGAAGCTCCGGTGGTCAAGCTGGTGAATCTGGTGCTCACGGATGCAGTAAAGCGGGGCGCCAGCGATATTCACATCGAGCCCTACGAGAAAGAATTCCGTGTGCGTTTCCGTATTGACGGCGTGCTGCAGGCGATCATGTCGCCGCCCATGAAGCTGAAGGACGCCATCACCTCCCGCCTGAAAATCATGGCGAAGCTCGACATCAGCGAAAAGCGGCTGCCGCAGGATGGCCGCATCATGCTGAAAATGAATATCGGCGGGCGCAAGAAGCAGCTCGACTTCCGTGTCAGCACCTTGCCCACTCTGTGGGGCGAGAAGATCGTGCTGCGCTTGCTCGACAAAGAGAACCTGCGGCTCGACATGACCAAGCTCGGTTTCGAGCCGGAGTCTCTGGTCAAGTTCGAGAAGGCCATTCTCAAACCTTACGGGATGGTGCTGGTTACGGGTCCCACGGGATCGGGAAAGACGAACACTCTATATTCCTCCATCTCGCGCTTGAATCAGCCCGACACCAACATCATGACGGCTGAAGATCCTGTCGAATTTCAGTTGGGCGGCGTCAACCAGGTGCAGATGAAGGAGCAGATTGGATTGAACTTTGCCGCTGCTCTTCGCTCGTTCTTGCGGCAAGATCCCAACATCATTCTGGTCGGCGAAATCCGCGATTTCGAAACCGCGGAAATCGCCATCAAGGCAGCGCTCACGGGCCATCTTGTCCTTTCCACTCTGCACACCAACGGCGCGCCCGAGACCATCACGCGCTTGATGAACATGGGCATTGAGCCTTTCCTGGTGGCCACCTCGGTTCACCTGATCTGCGCCCAGCGCCTGATTCGGCGCATTTGCAAAGAATGCACGGAGACGGTGGAGGTCCCGGTGCAAACCCTGATCGAAGAGGGATTCAGTCCCGAGGAAGCCAAGACGATCCAGATTCAGAAGGGCAAGGGATGCGGCGTTTGCAATAACACAGGCTACAAGGGCCGCTGCGGTTTGTATGAAGTGATGGAAGTGGACGATGAGATCAGGGAGCTGGTGCTGGTAGGCGCTTCGGCTGTCGAATTGAAAAAGAAAGCCATCGAGCGCGGCATGATCACGCTCCGGCGCAGCGGTCTGATCAAGGTTGCGGCCGGCATCACCACGCTGGAAGAAGTTGCCCGCGAGACGATTCACTAATTCGTAAGCGTTGAGGAAGGAACCGACTATGGGTCTGTCGTTAAGTGACTTGCTGAAACGGATGCTGGAGATGAATGGCAGCGATCTTCACATCACCACCAATTCGCCGCCCCAAATTCGCGTCCATGGACATCTGGTGCCGCTGGACCTTCCACAGATGACGCCTGCCGAGACCAAGCAACTGGCCTATAGCGTCATGACGGACTCGCAGAAGCACCGCTTCGAGGAAAGCCTCGAACTGGACTTCTCTTTCGGATTGAAAGGGCTGGCCCGCTTCCGCGCCAACGTGTTCAACCAGCGCGGCGCCACGGCGGCCGTCTTCCGTCTGATTCCTTTCGAGATCAAGTCGTTCAACCAGCTCGGGCTGCCGGCGGTGGTAAGTAAGCTTTGCGACAAGCCGCGCGGTCTGGTACTGGTGACAGGACCGACCGGCTCCGGCAAGTCTACGACCTTGGCGGCCATGATCGACAAGATCAACAGCGAGCGGCACGACCACATCCTCACCATCGAGGATCCCATCGAGTTCGTGCACATGAACAAGAACTGCGTAGTCAACCAGCGCGAGCTGCACGCCGACACCAAGAGCTTCTCCGACGCCTTGCGCGCCGCTCTTCGTGAAGACCCCGACGTCGTGCTGATCGGCGAAATGCGCGACCTGGAAACCATCGAGTCGGCCCTGCGCATTGCCGAAACCGGACACTTGACTTTCGGTACCTTGCACACCAACTCGGCAACCTCGACCATCAACCGTATTATCGACGTTTTTCCGGCCCACCAGCAGCCGCAAATTCGCGCCCAGCTTTCGCTGGTGCTCGAAGGCATCATGTGCCAAAGCCTGGTGGCAACGCCGAGTGGCAAGGGCCGCTGCATGATTATGGAAATCCTTATACCGAACCCGGCGGTTCGCAACCTCATCCGCGAAGACAAGATTCACCAGGTTTATTCGGCGATGCAGTCCGGACAAGACAAGTTCGGAATGCAAACCTTCAACCAGGCGTTGGCCACGGCTTATTTCCAGAAGCAGGTTTCGCTGGAAGTAGCCCTGCAACGCTCCAGCAATCCAGACGAGCTTCAGGAAATGATTAACCGCGGCGCCGGCTTGACGAACCGCGGCGCGGCCGGATCGAACATGGCGCGCGGAGCGACACCGGCGAAAGGCTAGAACGTTGGAAGCGCATCGCGCCTGGCGGCTGGGCGCGATGGGCAAGGCAAGTTTGAGCCGCAACAGATTCAGGAATCAGTAACGACACGAGGAGTCTAAAACCATGCCAGTCTTCACATTTTCCGGCAAGGATGCTTCCGGACAGAAAATCTCCGGGGAGCGCGTGGCGCCAACCAAACAGGCGCTGGGGCAGCAATTGCGGCGCGAGCGCATTACGCCGGGCGCAATCCGCGAAAAGGGCAAAGAGTTTGCCATGCCCACTTTCGGATCGAGCCGAATCAAAGTCAAAGACATCGCAATCTTCTTCCGCCAGTTCTCGGTCATGATCGATGCCGGCCTGCCGCTGGTGCAGTGTCTGGAAATCCTGGCGGCGAACCAGGAGAACCAGACGTTCCAGAAGACGCTGACCGGCGTCCGCACCACGGTGGAAGGCGGCGCGACGCTGGCGAATGCCATGCGCCAGTATCCCAACGTCTTCGACGACCTGACCACCAACATGATTGAAGCGGGTGAAACCGGCGGTATTCTCGACCTCATCCTGCAGCGGCTGGCGGTCTACGTCGAAAAAGCAGTTCGCCTGAAATCTGCGGTGAAATCTGCATTGATCTATCCCGTCGCAGTGGTCAGCATTGCGGTATTGATTGTCGGCGCCCTGCTCAAGTGGGTGGTGCCCATCTTCTCCAACCTCTTCGCTGGCCTGGGCGTCGCCCTGCCTCTGCCCACCCGTATCGTGATGGGGCTGAGCGCATTCGTGGGGAGTTTCTGGTGGGTGTTCATCGTGGTCACGGTAGGTACAGTCTTCGGGCTTAAGCAGATCCGCAAGCACCCGCGAGGACGCTACTACTTCGACAAAATCCTGCTCAAGCTGCCGATCGTCGGTTCACTGCTGCGCAAGATCGCCGTGGGCCGATTCACCCGCACTCTGGGCACTTTGATCACCTCGGGCGTGCCCATTCTGGAGGGCTTGGCTATTACCGCCCGAACCTCCGGCAACGCGGTGCTGGAGGAGGCGCTGATGAAAGTGCGAAAAGCCATTGAAGAAGGCCGCACCATCGTGGACCCGCTCAGAGAATGCGGAGTCTTTCCTAACATGGTGACGCAGATGATCGGCGTCGGCGAAGCCACGGGCGCTATGGACAACATGCTGCAGAAGATCGCTGACTTCTACGAAGAAGAAGTGGACGCAGCCACCAAAGACATGCTGGCCATGCTGGAGCCGGCCATCATCGGCGTGCTCGGCATCACCATCGGCGGCATCGTAATCTCGCTCTACATGCCGTTGTTTGCCATGATCGCCAAGCTGGCCGGGTAAGAGAACAAGGTCTTGGGTCTTAGGTGTTGGGTCTTGGGCCTAAGACCCTAGCGCTTCGACTGATGGCGAACAACCCGAGACCCGAAACCTAAGACCCGAAATAGCGATGCAATCGACATTTGACGAGCGGAATTGGTTGGCCTGGCTGGTTAAAGTACGGATCCTGATCCTTACTTTCCTGCTCGGAATCCAGCTGGCAGTCGTGGAGTTGACGCCCTCACGCCTGCCCCTGCGCCTTTTCCTCAGCACGATCCTGCTTTGGTATACCGTTTCCCTCTTTTATATAGTTCTGCTCTCCTTCTGGCACGAGCACCGTTTGCAGGCATCTCTGCAGGTCCTGACCGATCTGATCATGGTCAGCCTGGTGGTGCATGAAACCGGAGGCTGGGACAGTTCGCTGAACTTTCTCTACCCTCTGGTGATCATCGTGGCCGGCATCCTGCTGCCGCGAGTGTGGGCGCACCTGGTGGCGGCGCTCGCCTTCATTCTTTATGGCACGGTCCTTGAACTCAACTACTACGGAGTAGTGCCGTCCTACTGCACAACCCATCCAGAACTGAAGGCGCTCCGGGGAATTATTTTTGTGAACCTGTTTGCGTTCCTTGCCGTCGCCTACCTCGCTGGCCAGTTGGTCTCCAAGCTACGCCAGGCGCGGGTGCAGCTGAAAGACGCGAGCGGAGCGCTGGAAGATCTTCAGATCCTGCACGAGAACATCATTCAATCCGTCAGCAGTGGATTGATCACCACCGGTCTTGATGGGCGCATTACGCTGGTGAACAACGCGGCGCAGAAACTTCTGGGGCGCACGCCGGAAGAGTTGCTGGGAAAACCAGTCAGCGGATTATTTCTCGACGCGCTGCCCAATGGCGAATCCCACACTCACGCCGAAGTTCGTTTTGACTCTGCGGGGACATTCCGCAAGACGGCTCGAGTAAGAGTCGCCGCTTTGAATGGGCTGGAGCGCGGCACGCTGGGCTACGTCTACGCATTGGATGATCTCACTGAGATCCGGCGGCTGGAGCGCGAAGTGCGCATGCAGGACCGCCTCGCTGCGGTGGGGCGGCTGGCGGCGGCCATCGCGCATGAGATTCGCAATCCCCTTACCTCCATCGCCGGTTCGGTCAGCATGCTTTCCGGCATACCCGAAATGAACGAGGAACATCGGCGCCTGCTGGAGATCGTGACCCGGGAATCGCAGCGCCTGAACGCCATTATCACGGACTTTCTCACCTACTCCCGCGGCAAGCAGTACCGCTTCGAAAGGACCGATCTGGTGCGATTAGTGGAGGACACGCTCACGCTCATGCGGCACCGCATGACTGCGGAAAGTACCGGCATCACCATTGACAGCCGCTTTGCCGTGCCGGAGGCGTGGGTGGTCGCCGACGGAGACAAGATCAAACAGGTTTTCTGGAACTTCGCCGAAAACGCGGTTCGCGCCATGCGGAACGGCGGCACTCTGAAGGTGTCTATCGATCGCCAGGGAGACGACTGGCAGGTCAGTTTTGCGGATACCGGAACCGGAATGACCCCGCAACAGACGGAGAAACTTTTCGAGCCCTTCCAATCGAACTTTGAAGGCGGCACGGGACTCGGCCTGGCGGTGGTGTATCAGATCGTCCAGGCGCATGAAGGCAAAGTCTGGGCGCGATCGAAGCCCGGGCAGGGAACCACGCTTGTTCTGAGGCTGCGCCGGCTCGATGCAGAAAGACGCGACGCGGAAAGGCAGGTTGCACGTGCGTCCGTAGCTGAAAATCTTGCCGCACCTGCATCACCCGCGCCTCCGCCACTCGCCGCTGCCGCGGCGGAAGGGAGGGTGCGTGGCTAACATCCTGGTTTGCGACGATGAGCGCTCCATCTGCGAAATGTTAGACATAGCCCTGCGCCGCGACGGACACCGCGTTGAGACTGTGCAATCCGGCCAGGCGGCCAAGAGCAAGATTGACGGCAATCTTTACGATCTGATCATCACCGACATCAAGATGCCGAACATCGACGGCATCGAAGTACTGCGCCATGCGCATCGCGTTTCGCCGGATTCGCCCGTAATCCTCATCACCGCCGTGGACGACTACGAGGCCGCAGTGGAAGCGGTAAAAGCCGGGGGAGCGTCAGATTACATTCGCAAGAGCCCCGGCCTGGTGGATGAAATCAAGCTGGCCATCAACCGCGTGCTCGAAAAATCGCACTTGAGCAAACAGAACTTCGCCCTGCGTCGCGACGCCGCGTCCCACAATTCGCTTGACAACATCATTGGCTCCAGTCCGGCGATGGAGAAACTGAAGCAGACGGTGCGCACCGTAGCCTCGACCGCCAGCACGGTTCTGATCAACGGGGAGAGCGGCACAGGTAAAGAGCTGGTGGCGCGTGCGGTCCACATCTGTTCGCCGCGCGCCGCCGAGCCCTTTGTCTCGGTGAACTGCGGCGCTTTTCCGGAGACTCTGCTGGAGAGCGAACTCTTCGGCTATTTAAAAGGAGCGTTCACCGGAGCCAATCAGAATAAGCGTGGACTCTTTGAAGTGGCCGGTGGTGGAACCATCTTTCTCGATGAAATCAGCGAGATGACCCTGGCCATGCAGGTGAAACTGCTTCGTGTCTTGCAGGAGCGCACCGTGCGCCCGGTCGGTGGCACCAGCGAAATCCCCATTGATGTGCGCGTGATCGCGGCCACCAATCGCGACCTCGACAAGGCTGTCGCCGAAAACCTGTTCCGCGAAGATCTCTATTACCGATTGAACGTGATTCCCATACGCGTGCCCAACTTGCGCGAGCGCCGCGAGGACATCCCGCTGCTGGCGAATCACTTCCTGAAGAAGTACGCGGCTGCCGCGAACCGAAGTATTCTCCGCGTCGACAAGAATTCGTTCGAGGCGCTCTGCGGATACGAATGGCCGGGCAACGTACGGCAGTTGGAGAACACAATCGAACGCGCGGTTGCTCTGGAGATGACCAACGAGTTGCACGTTGAATTGCCGATGGAACGGCCCAAGGCCCGCGCTGCCGCGGCAGGCGCAGGTGTTTCAGGAAGTTCGTCAGAGATAGCTCCAGGTGCGGTGCTTCCTCAGGGAGTGGGCATGGAGGGCTACGTGGCAAACATCGAGCGCACGCTGCTGCAAAATGCTCTCGACCGCTCCAACGGCGTGCAGACCAAAGCCGCCGACTTGCTGGGAATTTCCTACCGCTCGTTCCGGCACTTGATGAAGAAGTATGAACTGTAGCTGTCAGGTGAGAGCTAGCTTTTCTTCAGTTGCTGCTTCCACCCCAGAACCCGCGCCTTAGCTCCCTCAGCCTCCGCCTCTGGAATCATCCCCTTCTTCTGATAGAGCACCGACAGGCTGGTGTGGGCGAGCACATCGTCCGGATCCAATTCCGTAATCTGCTGCGCCACCACGATCGCCTCATCATAGCGTTGCAGATCCTGCAGCGCGCGCGCCAACCCGTGCATGCATTCAGTAAAGGAAGGATCGACCGCCAGCGATTCCCGATAGGTCGTAACAGCCTCTTCCAACTTCCCATCCGCCATCAAGTCGAGCGCAGCGTAGTAGTGGTCTTCGGCCTTCTGGCGGGCTTCTGCGTCGGACATGGAAGGAAGTTCCTGGCGGAGACAGGATTCTAACACGCGGCCCACTTGCCGCAATCGCCGCACTCCACTTCATGCCGTCATCCGAGCAACGCGAGGGATCTTGTCCTAGTTGGGCCCATAGGCGGCGTCAGCAAGAACAAGTCCTCACGCTGCTCGGGATGACAACGCTTACTGTGCATAGTCGAAAGAATGCGCTTACGTTTATCATGCTCCCATGGGCCATTCGCTGCGCTTCCTCTGGAACGCCACCAAAGGGCATCGTCTGGCTCCGTGGCGGAGCCCCTATCTGCTGTGGCGCATCGAGACCTATTGCGGAGTGAAGATGACGCAGATCGGTTTTCTGGAGTTCTGGGAATTTCTGTGGCGGGAGCGAGTCAGCCTCTGGCGTTTTCTCAAGTGGACCGGCGAGATGGACCGCTACGCACACCCCAAGAAAGATAAAGCAGTGATCAGTGATCAGTGATCAGTGATCAGTAAAATCGGTGGCAAGCAGCTGACGGTTTTCACTGGCCACTGACCACTGGCCGCTGACCACTAGCCACTGACCATGACCACTGTTCTACGCTCCCTTGCCCGCTGCGGCAGCCTCGCCGAGAATGATGGTCACATCGCTGCCTTTGCCGGCTCCGGTCAACTGGGCGGCGGTTCCGCGATTGGCGGCGATTTCCAGAAAACCCATGCTGCCGAGAATGCCGACAACTTCTCCCGGAGCGCCCTCGGCGTAGGCACTGTGGATTTCGGTGATCTCGCGGCTGCCTACAACGATCTTGAAAGTCTTGCCCCCGGCTCCGAAAAGCATAGGCGCATCTTGCGGAGTGATGTTGGTGACGAGGTTTCCGAAACGGTCGACCTTCAGCACCACTCCGCGCAGGCGGTTCTCATCGACGGCCTTCGGCTTCGGAGCGGAGAAGCGCACAAAGTCCTCCATCTCGTCGCCAAACTTCAACGCGTCGACCTCTTTGGCCAGGTATGCGGCGACAGGAGAAAAAATGTCGCGGGCATGGAACGTGTTGCTCACGGGCTGCAGAAAGTAATGTTCGGAAGTGATGTGCCGCACATGCATGCGCTCTTCGCGCGCGTAGACGAGAGAAAGCACTCCGTTGTCGGGCGCAACGAAATGATACTTGTCACTGGAGGCCACAATCGGACGCCGCGCCGTCCCCACTCCGGGATCGACAACCACTACATGAACCGTACGGGTAGGGAAGTAGGAATACGCCTGCGAAATAGTCAGCGCTCCGTCCAGCACGTCGAAGGCCTGCACGGCGTGGCAGATATCGACGATCTGCGCATCCGGCACGATATCGAGGATGACGCCCTTCATGGCGCCTACAAAGTGGTCGTTGCTGCCGAAGTCAGTCGTCAGGGTAATGATCGGACGTTGCGCCAAGGTTCCCTCACAGATGGAGACGAAGTGCTCCCAGACATTCGAAAGTAATTGCTGGTAACCGCGGCGTCAAGGCACGGAGGTAATTACTGAAAGGATAGTGGCCAGTGGCCGGTGGTCAGAAGTCAGTAAAACCTCGTCCACGCTCGTCGATTTGGGTTACTGACCACCGACCACTGACCCTGACCCCTACTCATATCGCAGCGCTTCAATCGGGCTCATCCGCGAGGCCTTCAGCGCCGGATAGAATCCCGAGCAGATTCCGACCAGCGAAAGAATCATGAACGAAACCATCATCACGCTCATGGACGCATGCAGGAAGATCGCTCCCTCATGGTTGGCGGTTTTATAGAACTCGTCGTACAGGGGCATAGGCGGGATGATCCACGTAAATATCTCAGCTACCGCCATTCCAACCAAGCCGCCCACGAAAGTGAGCACCAGCGCCTCCAGCAGGAACTGCACCAGAATGTGCCGCGGACGCGCTCCAATCGCTTTACGAAGCCCGATCTCGCGCGTGCGCTCCGTCACCGACACGAGCATGATGTTCATCACGCCGATTCCGCCCACCGCCAGCGTGATCACGCCGATCAGCCCCAGCACCGCCTGCAGTCCCAGCGAAAAAGCGTTGATCATAGCCCGGTCTTCGATCGTGTCCCAAGCCGGCGTCGCCTTGTCGTCCCTGGGATCGAAGTGGTGCCGCCGTCCAATGACCTCCCGCACCGCCGCCAGCGCCTTCTTGTTCAGTTCCGCAGCCGTCGGCTCAAAAATAATCTCGTCGGGATCTTTCAGGTTCTTCAGGTCCCGCATCATTCCGAACGGGATGAAGCCATCGCTGTTGTCCGGTCCTTGATACATGGAGTCCTGGATTTTGTTGCGCAGCGTCCCAATGACCTCAAAGTCAAGTCCGCCAAGGCTGACGTGCTGACCCACGCCAGGTGCGCCCTGAAAGACTTTTTTCGCCGCTTCGTATCCCAGAATCACCACTCGGCGGCGGTTCGAGAAATCGTCCTCTTCGAAGTAGCGGCCATCCTCGAGCGTCAGCTTGCGCATCTGCCCATAAGGCATTTCGACGCCGCGCACCGGCACGGTTACGACTCGGGTGCCGAGTTTGACTCCGAAGTCGCGATTAATTTCACCGCTCACCGCGCGGACAATCGGCACTTCGTCGCGAATCGCCTCCACGTCCTCATATTCGTAGCTGACCTTCTTGCCCGCGCGCTGGCCGCCGGCCTGCATGCTTGTCTGTCCCGGCCAGAGCACGATGACGTCATTGCCCATGTTCAGGAATGCGTGCAGCACGCTGCCGCCCAGGCCCTGGCCGTAGGCGAGCAGCAGCACCACCGAAGCCAGTCCCCACACAATGCCCAGCATCGTGAGGAGAGACCGCATGCGGTCGCGCATCAGCGCCTGCCAGCCTTGCGAAATGAGTTCCTTCAGAAACATGTTGAAACCAGTGGCCAGTGGTCAGTGATCAGTGACCAGTAAAAACCGGTCAGCGATTTCACGACCACCGACCACTGGCCACTGACCACTGCTACTCGATGTGTATATCTCCCGATCCCGTTCGCACGGTGAGCACCGGCCCGCCGCCGCGTGCTTTCCCGACGATCCTCTTGCGCGACTCCTGCACCCGCCCCTGCACCGTCATGGTGATCGGCGCACCCACGTCCAGCGTGCCCGAACTGGTCGAGATGTCTGCGTCGAACCCGGCATTTGCGGGCAGCCGTATGCGCACATTGCCCGATCCGGTTCGGATCTCCCACGCGCCCTCCTGGCTGCCCTCGGCGGTGATGTTGCCGCTTCCCGCTTCGCCGCGAAATGCGCCCGAAATTCCACGAACTGAAACATTGCCGGACCCGGTATGCAGATCGATATCCCCCGATGCGATTTCTCTCACCTCGACGTCCCCGCTTCCCGTGCCTCCGCGCAGCGGCCCCGCGACTTCAAGTGCTCGCACGTTGCCCGATCCGGTCTGCAAACGAATCTCTCCGGTAAGCTGCGAGAGCTTCACGTCTCCCGATCCAGTCGTGCACATCGGCATTGCCATGCGTGCCTTCAATGGTCTCATTTCCCGAGCCGCTGTGAGCGCGGACCGTTGTGTCGACGGGCACAGTAATTTCGTAGTCAACAGAAATGTCGCGGACACTCACGTTATCGATGCGAATGCTGTTCCCGTCCTGCCGTATTGGAGGATGCTGCTCGATGTCGGATACGTCCGTGTGCCGGTTTCCGAAGAGCCAGTTGTTCCCAACGTATATCTTGGCGCGAATGGAGACCGACCCTGACGCTCCACTGTGCACAGTGACGTCGCCGGAGCGGGTTTGTACTTCCAGATTCACAGGCCCGCTGACCTGCAAGGTCTTCTCGAAATGTCCTTGCGGTGTGGAAGCGCTCGCGAAGGTGGAAGCAAGCAGCACGGTCAGCCCGATCGCCAGGAACGAAGATCGTGCCGAAATAGAAACCGGAATGCGGGAGGTATTTTGCTTATTCATGTCTGAGCGACTCCACAGGTGTCATATCCGCGGCGCGCTGGGCAGGATACATGCCCGCGGTCACGGTGATCAAAGAAAGTGTCAGGATCGAAGCCACAATCGAAATCGTGGAGACAATAGGGTGAGGAACGAAATCCGGCAACGGCAGCGCTTTCATCGCCCAGCACGTTCCCACGCCAAAGCTGAGGCCGAGGATTCCGCTCACGACCGTCAGCATGGCCGACTCGGCAAAGAATTGCCGCAAAATGTCGCGCTTGGTCGCGCCCAGAGCTTTCCGCGTGCCAATCTCGCGCGTGCGTTCCGTCACCGAAACCAGCATGATGTTCATCACTCCGATCCCGCCCAGGCACAGGGTCACGATCGCCACACAGCCAAAGAAAATCGTAACCACGCCGAAGATTTTATCCAGCAGCTTGGCGCCCTCCATAGTGTCCCAAATGAACACCGCATCTTTGTCGAGCGGGTCGAAATGGTGAACCCGCGCCAGCGTCCTCCGCACCTGCAAGACCGCATCATCGTGTTCCTCGGGATTGGCGACTTCAAAAACAATGTCATCGAGCCAGCCGCGAGTGATGCCGGCGCCCTTCTTCTCGGGCGGCGGAAAATCCCGCGACACCGCCGAATACGGTCCGAATAGATAGTCGTTGTCCGGACCATCGTAATTGGAGTTCTGCTTTTTTTCCGCCAGTACGCCGACTACGGTATAAGGCACGCTCTTAATCAGCAGAGCGGCACCGATGGAAGGTTGTCCTGGAAACAGTTGCCGGTTGCCCGCGAATCCCAGCACCACCACCCGCCGGGCTTCGCGCTCGTCGTCTTCCGTAATCAGCCGGCCCTCGCTCAGGTTCAAAGAGCGAAAGTCCTGATATGACGGCCAAACCCCCACCACGCCTCGACTGGCTGAGTTAAACTGGCTTACCTCGGGAATGTTGCGCCGCAGTTCGGGGCTCACGTTCTTTACGGAGTAGCACTCGTCGTGAATGAGCTGCGCGTCATCCACGTTCAGTTGGATTTCGCGTCCCGCGGCCCGCCCACCTACCTGTGAACTGGTGCGGCCACCCCATGCGATCACCAGGTCTTTGCCCAGCGTCTCCATGTGCTTCTTCTGGTCGACGCTGAACCCCTTGCCCAGCCCCACCAGCAGAATCACCGACGCGATTCCCCACACAATGCCAAACATGGTGAGGAAGGTCCGCATCTTGTGGGCCCGGAAGGCAGCCAACGCCTGGCGCAGGATTTCGAGAAGAGTCATAGGAACCGGCCCTCGGGCTTCGGCATTCAGGCTTCGGCAAATCGGGCATTAGCCAGAAGTGAAAGCCGAAGCCCGTCAGCCGAAGCCCGAAGCCCGCCCTACTGCAACACCACCTGATCGCCTTCCTTCAACCCGCTGAGCACTTCCGTCTTCGCACCATTCGAGATTCCGATGTTGACCGCGATCTTGTCCTTGCCGTCTTTCCCCTTAGGATTGGGAATCTCCACCGAGGCCTTCTTATCCTTGTCGTATAGAATCGCGCCTTCCGGAATCTGTAGCACGTTCTTGTGTTCTTCGAGAATGATCTCGGCGTTGGCCGTCATCTCGGCTTTCAGTTCGCCGCCGGGATTCTGAATCGAAACCCGCACTTCAAACGTGGTGACGTTGTCCTTCTCCACGCCCATCGGCGAAATCTTTGTGACCTTGCCGGTGAACGACTTGTCCTTGAACGATTCCACCTTGATGCGCGCCGGCTGCCCCAGATACACCTTGCCGATATCGCTCTCGTCGACTTTGCCCTTCACATAAACTTCGCTGGTATCGCCCAGCGTCATCACCAGGGTGGCCGAAGAACCCAATACGAGAATGGAGCTGACTGCATCGCCCATCTGCACATCGCGCGAAAGCACGATGCCATCGATTGGCGAAACGATGTCGGTGTAGCTCAGCTGTTCCTCAAGCTGCTTAAGATTGGCCTGGTCCTGCGCCACCTGCGCCTGTGCCTGCGCAATCTTCGCCTTCAAAACCGTGACCTGCGCCTTCGACACATTCTGCTTGTTCAGCGACATTTCGTAATTCTTCTCGGCGTCGTCCAGCGCCGAGGCCGAAACAACTCCATCCTTCGCCATCCCCGTCGCGCGGTCATAGGCACGCTTCAACAAGGGAACGTCCGGACCTTCCGCATCCACCTTGGCCCGCTCCAAATCAGCCTGCGTGCTGTGCAAGTTGGCTTGCGCCGCTTCCAGAGCCGCGCGCGACTGCTCCACCTGCGCCTCGATCTCCACCTTGTCGAGCTGCGCCAGCAGTTGGCCCTGCTTGACGCGATCGCCGTAGTCCACCAGCAGCTTCTTGACGATGCCGCTGGCCTTCGACTTCACCTCGACCTTCACGATGGGCGTTACCTTGCCGGTAGCCACCACGCTCTTCGCCAGGTCGCCCTTTTCCACCTTCGCCAGCTTCGACGGATCAATCTTGGTGCCGCCGCGCGTGGCCGCGAACACGCCTACGGCAATCAGCAGGACAAGTCCCAGCCCAATGCCGCCCCAAATAAACAGTCTGCGCCGCTTCTTCTTATTATTTCCGTTTCCGTTCACAACCGCCTCCTAGATGATGGAAATGGCTTGCTGGATCTTGCTGAGTCTGGGTCCTGCTGAATCTGGATCTTGCTCAATAAAGAGCCGTTCCGCGCTCTCACTTACTGGTACGCAGCCCGAGTTGCCTTTGTTCCAGAGATTTCGAAACGAACCAGAAAGGACCAAGGGCAGCCAAACCACTCGCCACCTGCCAGTTAGACCGTCCCCATGTAAGAAAGGTTAGCCCAGCGGAGCGATCCGTTTTACCCTGTGTTCCCCTGTGCCCTCTGTGTTAAAGGTTTAGAGATGCGTCTCGACCCCTGCCCCAGCCCCTTGCAATGCTAGAATTACCCGTCAGAATTACCCATAAATGATAGCCTTTGTGCTGCTCCGCGTGCTGCTGATCTTTCTTCTGGTGGCGGCCAATGCGTTCTTCGCCGCTGCGGAATTCTCCCTGATCAGTGTCCGTGACACCCGCATCCAGCAACTCATCGAATCCGGACGCACCGGCGCCCGCATCGTCCAGCGTCTGCACCAGCGTCTCGACGAAGTCGTCAACGGCGTTCAACTCGGCATCACCATGGTCAGCCTAACCCTGGGTTGGATCGGCGAACCCATGGTCGCGCGCCTCGTCGAGTCTCTCCGCTTCGTTCAGGAGGTTCCGCACGCCGCGCTTTACGCTCACGGCATCGCCATCGCGATCGCTTTCAGCCTGATCACCTACCTGCACGTTTTGCTGGGCGAGCTTGTCCCGAAGACGCTAGCCCTGCAACGTTCCGAGCAAATCGCGCTAGCCGTGGCCGCTCCCATGGAAGCGTTCCTAACGCTGACGAGCCCCAGTACTTTTCTTCATGCGCCGCTCCGGCGGTCTGGTCTTGCGCCTCTTCGGAGCGCGCGACGCCCGCCGTGGCGGCGCCGTCCACTCCCCCGACGAACTCAAGCTCATCGTCACCGCCAGCCGCCAGTTCGGCCAGATTCCCGAGTCGCAAGAAGAAATGATCCACAACGCCATCGAACTCGACAGCATCACCGTCCGCGAGATCATGGTCGCCCGCCCCGACATATTTTCCCTGCCTTCCGATCTAACCCTCGACGAAGCCCTGAGCCGCGTAGTCGAAAGCCAGCACTCGCGCATCCCGGTCTACGATCCGCAGCGCGGCCCTGAGCACATCGTCGGAGTTCTTTACTACAAGGAACTAGTTCGCTGGGTGCGCCTCCGTCTGGCAAATCTAGGACAACCTCTGGCCTCGCGCATCGCCCGCACGCAAATCGGCCAGATCATGCACGATGTGCTGGTCGTTCCGGAAACCAAAGTCTTGGCGGAACTGCTGGCAGAATTCAAACAGCGCCGCCGTCACCTGGCGGTAGTAGTCGACGAGTTCGGCTCCACAGCAGGCGTAATCACAGTCGAAGACATTCTTGAGCAACTCGTCGGCGACATCGAAGACGAATTCGACGTGGCCGCCCCGGAGCCTGCGTTGGAAGACGAATCCGTCCTGGTACTCGAAGGCTCAGTAAACATCCGCGACCTCGAAACCCAGCACGGCCTGCTACTGCCGCGGGACGCTGGATTCGAAACCCTCGCCGGATTCGTGCTGGCTCGTCTGCAGCGCATCCCGTACCTGGCCGAATCCTTCGAATACGAAGGCCACCGCTACACCGTAGAAGAGATGGAAGGCCACCGCATCGCCAAAGTGAAGATTGAAAAGGTAGAAAAAGGAGAAGGCAAAGCGGAACCAGCAAAGCAGGCGGGAGACTAAAACGCCGTGTCATCCTGAGGGCCGCGTTCTTTGCGGCCCGAAGGACCTCTGTACTTGTTTGCAGGGCCAAGTTTCTCACGACCAACGACTAACGACCAACGACCAACGACGGTGTTCAGAGCCCTACTCCAACGCGTCCTCTACACCCTCCCGGTAATCTGGCTGGTAGTAAGCCTGGTCTTCCTCCTAATCCACCTTGTCCCCGGAGACCCCATCCAGCAAATGCTAGGCGAAGGCGCGCCCCCAGCCGATATCCAAGCCACGCGCCACCTCTACGGCCTCGACGCCCCGCTAGGCGAGCAATACCTCCGCTACTGGAAAGGAGTCCTCCACGGCGACCTTGGCCCGTCATTCCGCTACAACCAAAGCGTGACGCGCCTGCTGACCCAGCGCTACCCTACACGCTGCAACTAACGCTGGCATCGCTCTTCGTGGCGATCATCCTGTCGATCCCCGCCGGCGTGCGCTCCGCCCAGCGCCGCAACCGCTGGGACGACCGCCTGCTCAGCGTAGTCAGCCTCTTCGGCCTGTCCTTCCCCAACTTCGCGCTAGGCCCAATCCTGATTCTTCTCTTCGCCATCAAGCTGGGATGGCTCCCCGTCTCCGGCGCTGGCTCCTTCGCCAATCTGGTGCTGCCGGCCATCACCATGGGCGGAGCGCTAGCCGCCATCCTGACCCGCATGGTCCGCACCTCAATGCTCGAAGAGCTAAGCCAGGACTACATCCGCACCGCCCGCGCCAAAGGCTTGCCCGAGCGCACGGTCGTCTACCGCCACGCCCTGCGCAACGCCATGATCCCCATCATCACCGTCCTGGGCCTGCAATTCGGCGCGCTACTAGCAGGCGCAATCGTAACCGAGACGATCTTCTCCTGGCCCGGCATCGGCCGCCTGACCATCCAAGCCATCTCGAACCGCGATTACTACCTGGTGCAAGGCTGCATCCTCGCGATTGGATTAACGTATGTCGCAGTGAATTTCCTGACGGATGTGCTGTACTCGGTGGCGAACCCGAGGATCAGGCAGTGAATGTGGGGCCTGCGGGAGTGCTATGATCGGCGTCAGTGAAGCGGGATGGTTACACTGAACCTATACCGAGTCAAAGAAGTGGGGAGCGACTACATCGTACTAGCGGACGATGCTGCCGATGTCAGGATCACCTTCGCAAGAGGTTCGGGGTCCACAATCGACAACGACCCTCCTACCATCAAGGAAGAGAACGCGCAATTCTTTAAACGTTCCGTCCCTCTTCTGGTTGGTCTGGAAGCACCCGTTGTTTCCCTGAATGAACCTCGCACCATCAACCTTTTCTTGGATCACTTTGTCGATCTGTTTGGCTGGCTCCGTTCTGTCCCATTTCCCTTCCCGGTGTCGCGCATTGAGGTCAACACGACTTCGCACTCCTAAGAGGTATTTAGGCATTCCGAACGTGCGGTAATTCGACTGATGTTCTAAACGAGGTGGGAGACCGATGAAAAGAAGCGCACTGGTTTCAATAATTTTTACAGTGATGCTCTGCGCGACGGCTCAGGAGAAGCCAAGGGAAAGAATCAACGTGTACCTGTCCGGTTCCTGCAACGATAACGCGACCGGAGCGGTTGTCGAATCGTCATTGCGAGATAGCATCCGCTCATCCAGCGGCTACGCACTTGTTGACGTGCAGAGTCCCGGAAACTTTCTCATTGCGCTTGCCTGTGTGAACGCAGGGGAGCAGGGAGAGGGCTGGACCGCTGTGGCCTACCACTACGGTCTTCTGATGAAAGCTACTCCAGAAAGCCTTGGAACGGGCATTTGGAATCCGACTCTGGGTGTTTTCACGGTTGGTCGCGCCCATGCTCAGGCAAAAGGTCAGGAACTCTTTGCGAGGTTTGACAACGCCCTGCATCAACACTGACGGTTAGGCAAAGAAGCGCTCGAAACGTGGGACAACCTCGTCTTTGACGAAATTCAAGATTCCTCCCAGAGCCAGCGAAACCTCCATGCCCTGTGCAGCGCCCTCGTCGAATGCCACAAACGAGATGACTTGAGTAGCGACTTGCACATGAGTGCCGTCCACGATTGGGAACGGCCCGACTCTCGAATCGCAGTTAACACGAGGAAGTTCGGTTCGCATCCAAAGCTTGCCATCAACCGTTCGTGTCTCCTCAATGGTGGCACTCGCACCACGGAGCATCGTGAGCAGCAGTCGTCTGTGCTTGTTGACGTTGCAGAATTCATCCAAAACCCAGACAAGGGCTTTGTCAAAATCTTGCCCCAATTGGAATGGCTGCAAAGCCTCAATCTCTGCCACGGCGTCTTTGTGTACTCCGCCGAGCCTTCCGCGTCCGAGTTGCGATTTGAACGAATCATTGGTGCTGCAGACTGGAAACATGTTGTCCTTGCCGGGCGCATTGTTTGCGGCAAGCACGAGTTCCCACACCAAGTAATCCAGCGAAGAGCGCAGGTTCTGGAGACAGTCGCCGATGATGAGAGGGAAGCGTGCGGGGATAGGAGCCTTGGGTTCAACCTTTCCGATGTATTGGTCGGGAGTCCCTTCCTGTTGCCGCACTACTTTGGCGGGGTTGGTTTGAAAATACTTTTCAAACTCGCCTTCCAGTTCTTTGTAGTGAACGGCGGCCCGAAAGATCTTCAGTTTTACCGAATCAAGGGAAGCCATCTCGAATGGTAGCACGCAGCCCTGCGAGAATCAGCCAACAGCCCCGAAGCAGGCGACGGCAGCACGGACCGATGAATAACAAATAACAAAGGGAGGCGAGGCATCTCTGCCCCGCCTCCCATCCAAATCAAACTACGCTGCCGGCATCATCTTCTTCATCCGTTCTTTCATGTCCTGGGGCGACACGTCTTCCACGTGCGTGGCAATGCCCCACAGATGTCCGAACGGATCTTGAATGAAGCCAGTACGGTCTCCGTAGAACTGGTCCTGCACCGGCTTCAGGATTTTCGCGCCCTCGGCCGCCGCTTTCTCGACCACGCGATCGACGTCGGGAAGGTATACATACAGGCTCACCGGGCTCGCGCCAATGGTGGCCGCGCTGGTGTGTCCCTGACCCATGCCGGGATTCTCGTCGGCCAGCATGATGTGCGAGTTACCAATCTTCAATTCGGCGTGACCGACCTTGCCGTCCGGGCCATTCATGCGAACGGTTTCAGTCGCTCCGAAAACTTTCTTGTAGTACTCAATGGCTTGGGCTGCGCCCTTGATGACCAGGTACGGTGTGACGGAGTTGTAATCTTTGGGGATATACGAGACTTTGCTCATGATTTTTTCTCCTTAGAATGCGGGCTAAAGGTGGAGGTTTACGGCGCGCATGCAAACCGGCGAGGCGGTTCCGGTACTCTGCTATGAAAACATAATTGGTGAGCGATCTTCAAGGCCGTGTGCCACATCTTTGCGGAGGGCAGGGACTCCCAGACCATGCACCATAAAAGGTACGTCAGACCCCCTGTCAAGTCTACTTTAGTAGACATCCAGCGTCCTCCAAAGTAGACATTTCTTCCACAGCCTAACCCCTTGATTCCATGAGTGGGCCTTAAAGCGCATTCAATGAATCAGCGACTTAACGAAACTGGGTTTAGTGCTTTTCCACAGTGTTCCAGTCGGAACATTACTCCAATTTGCAACAAAGAAATGCGGCAAGGATGGGGCACCAGCCCCGCCTACTTGGGTTTGCCTCCGCGCCGGGGGCGCGGATGTGGTCCATGGCGATGGGGCCGGCGCCGAAGAAGATGAGGGCAAAGGCGAGGGCGGCCAGGGCCAAGGGGAATTCGTACCCGCCCTTGCCCATTAGTCCGTTGTGGAAGTGCACCTTGGCGATGGCGACCAAGAGATCAATGCAGATGGCAAAGGCGGCCACGCGCGAGAACAGGCCGAGCAGAATGAGGATGCCGCCGAAGAATTCGGTGAAAGAAGAGAGGTAAGCGGTCCAGGCGGGGAGACCGAGGCTGGCGACGAACTCAGCGTGGTGGTGGAGTCCGCCGAAGACTTTTTGGTATCCATGGCCGAGCATGACAGCGCCGAGAGCGAGGCGCATGACGAGGAGAGCGAGAGGTTGCAGGCGGTCTAGGAAGCGCACGGAGTTCCTCCGGAGAAAGAAGATAGATTACAGCAGGTCTTCGCGGGAGGGAAGCAGGGGGCCCGGGAAGAAGCTGTCGAGCTTCGCTCGACGGACAGCCAAGGGCGGCTGTCCCTAAAGAGGCGGCTTTCATCTCTGGGCCCTTACTAGTTATTAGAAGAATCATTGCGTGAGGAGCCAACTTCTGATAACGTTTTTTCGCCCGAGGGTGTCGGCTTTCGACAGCGTCTAATCGCAACTGGATTAATTCGTCTTCACACTTCGCTCCGTGGCTGGAAGTTCGGTCAACTAGGTGCGGAATTGGCGAGTTTTTTCCGTGGACGGATGCCGGTGGAGAAAAGGTCCGGAGCCCGCAACTTCCAGTCGAGGGTAGGGTTGGGAATAGCATGGCGAGACGTTTGGATGGTCCAGGAGGCGTTATGAAGCAGATTTTGAAGGACGGAAAGGTGCTGCAGATAGTGCTTTTGCTAGGACTGGTGGTTCCGGCGATGGCTTGGGGTCAGAAGAAGCCGTCGGGGGGCGGTGGCGGAGCGCCGGCACCCCATGCGAGTGCGCCATCCCATGCGAGCGCGCCATCGCATTCCGCGCCCTCCCATTCCGCACCACAGACGCACTCAGCACCAACGCACTCCGCGCCGTCCCGTTCAGCGGCACCATCGCATTCCGCGCCATCGCATTCCACAGCACAGACGCGCTCAACACCATCGGGCGGGAACAAGCCAGCGGCGGGCGGGAACAGGCCAGCGGCAGGCCGGGAACAGGCCGGCGGCAGCCGGGAACAGGCCAGCGGCGGCCGGGAAAACAGCGGCGGGCGGGAACAGGCCAGCGGCAGGTGGAAACAGGCCAGCGGCGGGTGGAAACAGGCCAGCGGCAGGTGGAAACAGGCCAGCGGCGGGCGGGAACAGGCCAGCGGCGGGCGGGAACAGGCCAGGGGCCACCGCGAGCAAAGGCAACTTCCATCAGCCGGCAGGAACCAGGAACGTCAGCCTGAAGAGTGGAGGAACGGCGAACGTTCGTAAGAATGGATCGATCCGCTCCGTGGATCGCGGTGGCATGCACATTGAGCATGGGGTCCGCGGCGG
Source organism: uncultured Acidobacteriaceae bacterium (assembly GCA_963807655.1). Taxonomy (GTDB): domain Bacteria; phylum Acidobacteriota; class Terriglobia; order Terriglobales; family Acidobacteriaceae; genus Sulfotelmatobacter. The sequence continues at coordinate 218,479 of CAWEDF010000057.1, forward strand.
TCGCACGGTTGTGAGCCAACGCAACGGGGCGCGCATTGTGACCCGCGGGCGTGGTGGGTATGTGCAGCGCGCCTATGTGACGCGAGGCGGAAGGTCCTATTACTCGCGCACTTATGTATACGGCGGGGTGGTGCACGTTGGCGTCTATCAAGGCTACTACTGGGGCGGACGGTCCTACTACGGCTGGTACCCAGGGTTCTTTTACGCCCCGGCATTTTATGGATGGGGCTTCCAGCCGTGGGGTGTGCCGCTGGTCTGGGGCGTCTCCGCATGGGGTTGGGGAGGGCCGTGGTATGGCTACTACGGCGGATGGTGGAACCCTTATCCCGTCTATACCGCGCCGTACTTCTGGCTCACGGACTACCTGATCGCAGCGAATCTGCAAGCGGCGTATGCGGCACGGGCTGAGGAAGCTGGTGACACCGGTTCAGCGGATACAGGCGTCAGCGACGGAGGCGGCGGCGGCAGCGCTGATAATTCGGCGCCAGCCTCGACTGCGGTCACGCTGACTCCCGAGGTGAAGCAGGCGATCGCCGAGGAAGTGAAGGCGCAGTTGGCCGCGCAACAGGCACAGGCGGCCGGTGGGACAACCGCGGGGCCAGCGCCGGCGCAAGCCAACGGTACTCCGCCAGCGGCGCTCGATCCGGCAAAGCGCACCTTTGTAGTTGACACTGCCGTGACTGCCGTTTCAACGGACGGGCAGGAGTGTGGCTTGACGTCAGGGGACGTGGTCACGCGCCTCACGGATACTCCCGATGGAACCGACAACACGGTGAACGCCAGCGTCGCGGCGAGCAAGAAGGGTGATTGCGTTACCGGAGCGACGGTGGCTGTGAAAGTGGACGACTTGCAGGAAATGTACAACCACTTCCAGGAACAGCTCACCAACGGCATGGCCGAAATGGCGAAGAAGCAGGGTACGAACGGAATGCCGAAGGCGCCGGACACGTCGACCAAGGCATCGGACGTGCCACCTCCCAAGCCGGATGCCGATGCGGCAAAGACGTTGCAAGAACAGCAAGCGGAGGCCGACAAGACCGAAGCGGATGTTCGAGCCGAGGCTGCGGCTGGCGGCGGGCTCTAGCACGGGCGGCTGCAGGGACGGCGGTTTAACTGATCGACAATACAGGGAGCGTCGGATGACGGCGCTCCCTTTCTCCAATTATTGCAGCGGTCGTTTGGTTGCACTCGTCTTTCGTTTTTAGTCTTTAGTCTTTGCGACTCCGTGCTCGCGATTCAGAGCACAGCCAGGTTGGGATTTGGGAAATCGCTTTGGAAAAAGCTGAACCGGAGGATCTTAACGATGTCGCAGAAATCTCACCCTCTGATTCCAGGGATTGTTCTGGTGGCGGCCATGATCTTTCCGATGGCGCAGGCCGGGGCCCAGGCGCCCACGCTGCAGGAGCAACTGGCGGCGCAATACAAGCTGGTGAAGATGGGATCGGACACCAGTGGATATTCGGTGGTGGACGAGGGTACGCTGCTGGCGATCCAGAAAGGCGGCCTGCTCGGTGTGCCGTATTCGGACACGAGCGTGCAATCCAATAAGTATGAGGGCGGAGTGGTCAAGTCTCCTAATGCGCTGGTGTCGAAAGGGATCGGTTTCGGCATGAAGAAGTTCGGGAAGGAGCAGACGACCAAGTTATTCGCCAAGGGCGACAAAGTGTACCCGACGAAGATTGACGTGAATCTGGAGAAGGACACGGTGACCATGGGCATCGTGGCTTGCGACACCTGCAACAAGACCGATCCGCCGACCTACAACAAGGCGAACGTAGTCTTCGTGTTTCCCAAGGGATCGCTGGCGAAGGCCAGCGCAGGCCAGGTGGAAGATACGATTGGGCAGTTGCTCACGATCAGCACCGATGACGCGCAGAAGGGTGGAGATCAGGGCGGAGATCAGCAGCAAGGTGGCGACCAGGGGGCACAGCAGGGTGGCCAGCAGCCCCCGGCTCCGGAGCAACAGCAGGCTGAGCCGGCGAGCATCGAGAAGGGCATGACCCCGGACCAGGTTGAGGCGGCGATGGGCAAGCCGGAGAAGAAAGTGACGCTCGGAACCAAGCAGATTTATTACTACAAGGACATGAAAGTGGTTTTTCTGAACGGGAAAGTTTCCGACGTGCAGTGAGCATCGCCGTGAGTATTGAGAAAACGCACCTCAGGCGCTGAAGCGCAGCCTGATCCCGCTAACAGGTTTCCCCGCAGCAACTTGAGCGTGCGTCGTAGTACTTCCGTACCGTCTGTAGTACTTCAGTTACCGCTTCCTGAGTGACCCGGGATGCCCCCTGCAAACACTACTCCTAATTGCGCTCACTTGAGCTAATACCACAACATATAGATATTACGCACTGCCAGCCTTGGGGCGAACTCCAGAAAATAGGCATAAAACACGGAGATTCGCTTCGAGCCAAGGTCTTTCAGGGCTGATATATGCTCGGGACATCAGGAGCCTTCCGGACAGTCATGGAGGGCGAGGGCGTTTCTCAATGCAAGCCCCGCGGGCCGGAGACACCGGCGCGGGAGAGGTTCTGGTGGCGGGGCAAAGGGACTGGGTCAGGAAACATGGCCGACTCGCGAGAAGTGATGAACATTCGTCAGGCTTCGGACTATCTCGGGGTGAGTCCGGACACGCTCTACAAGTACGTAGGGGAAGAGAAGATTCCCGCCTTCAAGCTGGGCAACCGCTGGCGCTTCAAGAAATCGAGGCTGGACCAGTGGATGGAAGAGAAGTCGAGCCAGTTGGAGCCGGGGGCCAGGCAGAAATCGAAGGCGGCGATGAAGGCTGCCGGGACGCAGTAGTTACAAAAAGCCGGCGGGACGCCGGCGCTACTAGAAAAGGCGGGCACACATGTTTGGAATGGGATCGAAGTCGATTGTAGGTCTGGACGTGGGCTCTTCCAGCATCAAGGCGGTGGAGTTGAAGAAAAAGGGTGGGCAGATTGAAGTGTCGCACCTGGGGCTGGAACCGCTGTCCTCTGACATTGTGGTCGATTCGATGATTGTGGACTCGGGGACGGTGTCGAGCGCGATCTCGAAGTTGTTCGCCGACTGCCTGATCAAAACCAAGGCAGTGGCCACGGCGGTGAGCGGTCACTCGGTGATCGTGAAGAAGATCTCGCTGCCCTCGATGAGCGATCAGGAACTGGCCGAGACCATCGAGAAAGAAGCGGCGCAGCACATTCCCTTCGATCTGGCGGACGTAAGTCTGGATTATCAGATTCTGTCCGAAGAAGCGGGCAGCCCGCAGATGGACGTTCTGCTGGTGGCTGTCAAGAAGGACAAGATTCTGAACTACACCAACGTACTCTCGATGGCGGGACGCACTCCGTCTATCGTGGACATCGATGCCCTGGCGCTGCAGAACTGCTACGAGTACAACTACCAGCCCGCGCCGGGCCAGGTGGTGGCGCTTTTGAACCTGGGCGCCAGCGTGATGAACATCAACATCGTGAAGGGGACGACGCCATTGTTTCCGCGCGACGTCAGCGTGGGCGGGCACCAGTATACGGATTCTTTGCAAAAGGAACTCGACCTGAACTTCGACGACGCCGAGAAACTGAAGCTGGGAGAGAAGGTCGGGACGGTGAGTGAGGACGCGAAAGCGCCGATCCTGCAGCAGGTTACCGAGATTATCGTGCTGGAAATTCAGAAGACATTCGATTTCTTCCGGGCGAGCGCAGCGGGCGAGCACATCGAGAAGATTTACCTGGCCGGCGGTTCGGCCAAGGTGCCGGGGTTGATGGAAGCGCTGCGGCAGGAATTTTCGATGCCGGTGGAATTGTTGAATCCATTTCAGCGCGTGGTGCCGCCGACGGACGGTCCGGGAGCGGAACTGGTGGAGCAGAATCCGGGGCAACTGGCGGTAGCGGTGGGCCTGGCTTTGAGGAGCTTTGAATCCCTATGATCAGAATCAATCTGCTCGAAAATTCCAAGGGAAAAAATAAGCGCGCCGGTGGCGGCGCACCCGCGATGCCCACGATGGAGATGGGCGACCTGGGCTCGCCCAAACTGAAAGTGCTGGTGGTGCTGCTGGTAGCCGGTCTGTTGAATTTCGGCTACTGGTACCGGCTGGACCGGCAGGCAAAGTCGATTGCGGCGCAGATGCAGGCGGCTGAGCAGAAAAACCGCGAACTGAGCGACGTGAAAGCGCGCTTCCTGGAACGGCAAAAACAGGCAAACAACTACAAGCGGCGGGTGGACGTGATCGATTCGCTGCGCGCCGGCCAGGCCGGGCCGGTCAACCTGCTTGCCATGCTGGGCCAGACGGTGAACGGAACGGAAGCGGTCTGGTTGAACAAGATGGATGACCAGGGTGCGAGCGTGAACCTTGAAGGAACCGCGCTTAGCACAGACGCGGTGGCCAGCCTGATTGCGAACCTGCAGAAGACGGGCTTCTTCAAGAACGTCGAGATCAAAGAAACTTATCAGGACGATGCGATCAAGGACATGCAGGCATTCCAGTTCACGCTGACCTGCGAGAAGGGAAAGTCGTAGAGGCGGACCTATGGCAACGAATTTCAACGAACTGTCGGGCCTGAAACAGTGGGGAGCGGTGATTGCGGGAGGAGCGCTGGTAACGGTGGCGCTGTACTTCACGGTGTTCAAGAGCCAGAACGACAAGAATGCGGTGGCCCAGCATGCGGTGGAGATCAAGGTTCGGGAGAACAACGAACTGGAGTCTTACCGTCCCAAGCTGAAAGACATGGAGCTGCAACTGGCCAACTTGAAACAGCAATTAGAGATCGAACGGCGCATCGTTCCGGATGAAAAGCAGGTGGACGCTTTTATCGAGACGATGGACGGCGAAGCGGTGAAGGCGGGCGTGGAACTGCGGCGCTATTCCGCCAGGCCGGTGGCCGCGAAGGAGTATTACACGGAGGTTCCATTCGACATGGAGTTGGATGGTCCGTACTACTCCATGCTGAATTTCTTTGACCGGGTGGGCAAGCTGGAGCGCATCGTGAACGTCAGCGGACTGCTGGTGGCCACGACGAAGAATCCCGCCAATGCGAAAGTGAAGCACCAGTACCAGTACGCGCCCAACGAGAGCGTGGTGGCATCGTTTACCGCGACGACGTTCTACAGTCACGACCTGGAACCGCCCGCGGGGGCAACGGGTCCGGGAGCGAAGCCGGCAACGGCGACCCCGGGCGTGAAGCAATAGGAACCGCTTATGAAGCTGACGACAGGCATTCTGGCAGTGGCAATGATGACGGGGGCGGCCTGGGGGCAAAACCCGGACGCCATCGACAACGCGCGCAGCGAGGCCAAATCGCTGCAGCAGATAAAGACCAACCAGACCAACGAAGCGCTGGCGGCAGGCTCGCCGGCGCCGCAGGCAGATAAGCCGGTGGCGGGATCGCCGGCGAAGCCCGCTACGGGTCAGCCGGCGGCAGCGAAAGCGGCCGGGGCGAAGCCAGCCGCGGTTCCGGCGGCGAAAGGCAAAGCTGCTCCGGCGACCAAGACCGCGAAGCCACACGATGCGTTCGCACCCAAACAAAAGGCGGTAGCGGCGGCAAAGGCTGCGGATCGAAAATCGGCGGCCAAGCCAGCGGCTACGAGCAAAATTGCCGCCAGCGAAAAGCCGGCCGACCCCAGCAAGAGTGACCCTGGCAAGAGTGGGGAAGCTGCCAAGGCGCCGAAGCCGGAGGACAAGAAGTGGGCGATGACTGGCAAGCGCGATCCCTTCTTCAGTCCGGTGCTGCAGCAGACGACTACGACCGGATGCTCGACGGGGAAGAAATGCCTCGAGATCGGTCAGATCAATGTGCGGGGCGTGGTGAAGGCGGAGAGCGGCTTTATCGCGGTGGTGACGAACAGCTTGAACAAGGCCTACTTCCTGCATGAAAACGATCCTGTGTTCAACGGCTACGTGGTAAGAATCACAGGAGACTCGGTTGTCTTCCAGGAATCGTTCCAGGACAAACTGGGCAAACCGCTCACGCGGGAAGTGGTCAAGAAAATACTTACGCCGGCTGTTTAGGATTCCGGCGGCAGCGCAGCCGGGAAACCGGCGCGCGGGAAAAATCGAATTTTAAGAAGGACACGCGGGCCTGGCCCGCGAGTTGGGGAGAAGCGAAATGCGAAAGCAAATGCTGAGTGTGTTCCTAGCGTGGCTGACTTTGGGGCTGGTGGGTTCAGCCGCGGAGACGCCGGCGTCACAAGCGGCGAGCCAGAAAAACGAACTGCAACGAGTGAACGTGGTTCGTGGCACGGATGAGATCCGGGTCGAGATCAGCGCGCATGGCACGGTGACGCCCAAGCTGACGAAGGCGGACTCGCCGGCGCGTCTGGTGGTGGACTTGCCCACGACCTTCATGGCGACAGGGCAGAGCCACATCACGGTAGGCAGCGCCGGAGTGAAAGGCGTGCGCATCGGCATGGATGGCCAGACGCCTCCTACTACGCGGGTGGTGGTCGATCTCGATCACGCCTGCCGCTATGAATTGAATCCAACGGCGAATGGGAAGTTCGTGCTGACGCTGCACCCGCAGCAGACAACGGCGAGTGTAAGCACTCCAAAGACGGTGGCGGCGCCTGTCGCAAAGAACGCGTCTCCGTTCGGTCCGCGCGTGATGGAGGCGAAAACGGAATCGACGCCGAAGGCGCAGCCAGTTGCGCCTGCCACGACGGCGTCCACAACTCAGAAGCCCGAGGCAGCGGCTCCGTCGAATGATTTTGTGTTCGTCGAGCCGACTTACGACGCCAAAAGGACCACGGCTGATCCGGCGGCAGACCTGGCCGGACGTGCGCAGGAAGCAGCGGCAAAGTTTTCTGACAAGACGGCGGTGGAACTGCTGCCGGTGCGTATGAATGCGGCGCAGTCGTCGTCGCAGAGTACGTCTTCCAGCACTGGCGGCATTGGCATCCAGCCCGCAGTCAATCTGGCGGCGGAGCAAAAAGAGCAGGCTGGGCAGCAACCGGCCGCGGCCGGCCCCAGGTACACGGGCGAGCCGATTTCGGTGAACCTGAAGGATGTGGATCTGAAAGACTTTTTCCGCCTGATCCATGAGATCAGCGGCTTGAACGTGGTGCTCGATCCCAACGTGCACGGCACTTTGACCATCGTGCTCGACGATGTGCCGTGGGACCAGGCTCTGGACATCGTACTCAAGAACAACGACCTGGCGCGGGAACTGGAAGGCAACGTTCTGCGGGTCGCCACGGTGGAGACGCTGAAAAAAGAAGCGGATGGTCGGCGCGCCCAGGTGGAATCGGAAGCGCTGGCCGTGGAGAAAGTTTCGGTCACGCGATTCCTGAGCTACGCCCACGCCAAAGACGTGATGCTGACGGTGAAGAAGTTCCTCTCGGCGCGCGGTGAAGTGGTTGCGGATGAGCGCACCAATGCCGTGATCGTCAACGATATTCCGAAAGTGATTCCCATCATTGACCGCCTGCTGACGCAGCTTGACCGCAAGACGCAGGAAGTGGAGATCGAGGCGCGAGTAGTAGCGGCGACGCGGCAGTTCGCGCGCGACATCGGCACGCAGCTCGGCTTCGGCTGGGGAAATGGCCACAGCGCGGTCGGCGGAGCTTCCTCAGCGGGCAGCTCGCCGACGACGGTCAGCAACCTGACTCCGGGCTACATCACGGTGCCGGGCGTTGGTTCGACCACCGGAAGCTCGATTCCTCTGTTCTCGAACCTGGGCTCAACCGCGCCCACCAGCGGCTTGACCTTCTTGAACGCCAGCAACACGGTGCGCATCGATGCCGTTCTTACGATGGCCGAGTCGCGCGGGCTGCTGAAAGTTCTGTCGCGTCCGCGAGTGGTTACCCAGAACAACATTCAGGCCATCGTGAAGCAGGGCGTGCGCGTGCCGATCGTGACGCAGGCGCAGTTGGGCGGTCCTCCGACGGTGACTTACGTCGATGCCTTCCTGCGGTTGACGGTGGTTCCGCAAATTACTTCGGAGAACACGATCTTTCTCAACGTGGACGTGGAGAACACCACTCCGAACTTCGCGCAGGAAGTGCAGGGCAACCCGGAGTTGATCACGCAGCAGGCTACCACGCAGGTGCTGGTAACCGACGGCGGCACGGTGGTGATCGGCGGCGTCATTCAGACGCAGAACTCGATCAACATCAACCAGGTGCCGTTGCTGGGCAATATTCCGATCTTGGGCAACCTGTTCAAGCACGTTCAGGTTTCGACCTCCAATCAGGAATTGATCTTCTTCATCACGCCGCGAATCATTCAGACGTAACAACGTCAGACGTAGCAGCGCAGTTGAAGATTTAGGACCGCCGGCCTGAAGAACCTGTCAGGGCCGGCGGTTTGTTTTTGAAGTACCGAGTACCTAGTACCGAGTACCTAGTGAACCGCCCACCCGTTTTGATTCTGGAGCCTCTCGGTACTCGGTACCAGGTACTCGGTACTTCTCTCCTGCTAGACTCAGCAGGAATGAACTTCCTTGCGCGGCAGAAGAGACTGCGGGAGCAACTTGCCTCCTCCGGGCTGGATGCTTTGCTGGTCAGCCATCTTCCTAACATCCGATATCTTTGCGGCTTTACCGGGAGCGCTGGTTTCCTGCTGGTGACGGAAGCCGGCAGCGTCTTCTTCACGGACGTTCGCTACGACACGCAGGCGCGCGGCGAAGTGAAGGGCGCAAAGGTAATCATTGCGCGCAAGGCGGTGTTGACCGCGCTTGGGGAGTGGATTGGAGGCCGCAGCAAGAGAACCAAGGGATGGACGGCCGGGATTGAAGCTGAACACATGACCGTGGCGGAAAGGAAACGCCTGGCGGATCTGCTGCCCTCCGGCCTGCGGCTAAAGAATGCGCCTGCGCTCGTGGAGCGGGCGCGCATGGTGAAGGAAGACTCGGAGTTGGTGTCGATCCGGGCGGCGGTGCGGTTGGGCGCCACGCTGTTCGACCGGGCGCTTGAACTATTGCGGCCGGGCGCACGGGAGGCCGAGGTGGCGGCGGAGATGGAGTATGCGGCGCGCCGCGGGGGCGCGGAGGAGATGTCGTTTCCTACCATCATCGCGTCGGGGGCGCGTTCGGCGCTGCCTCATGGCAGAGCCACCGAGCAAACCATCGCGCCGGGCGGATTCGTGGTCTGCGATTTCGGTGTTATACTCGCAGGTTATTGTTCGGACCAGACCCGTACTGTATGGGTGGGCGCAGCTTCAGGGGCAAAGGTAGAAGAAGCGCGTCACGCGTACGAGTCGGTTAAAGAAGCGCAGGAAGCAGCGATTGCCACTGTGCGTCGGGGCGTCCGCGTTGGGGAAGTGGATGCGGCGGCGCGCAAGGTGTTGCGCAAGGCTAGGTTGGGGCGGTATTTTACGCATTCGACCGGGCACGGAGTAGGCCTGGAGATCCATGAAGCTCCCAGGGTTGCGGCCGGGCAGAAGGAAGTTCTGCAGCCGGGCATGGTCATCACGATTGAGCCGGGAATATACTTCCCCGGCAAATGGGGCGTGAGGATCGAGGACATGGTGGCCGTCGGCGAAGGCGGCTGTGAAGTGCTGACTCCGACCAGCAAGGAATTCTTGGCAGTCTAGGTGAAAGGTCTCAGGTGTCAGGTCTTGGGTCTTAGGCATCGGGAGGCATCGCAAAGTAAGAGGCCTGAGACTTAAGACCTAAGACCTGAAGCCGTCCCACCGTACACGAATGAATCAAAAAGAACTGAAGGAACTCATCGAGTTCCTAATCGAAAAAGACATTGCCGAGTTCGAGTTGGAGCGCGGCGACGTCAAGGTTAAGATCAAGCGGGCCGGCCAGCACACCGTGGTGCAGGCGCGCGCGGAAGTGCCCTACGTGGCCGTGACCGTCCCTCAGTCAGGCGCGCCAGCGGTTGTGGCCACATCTGCCGCGCCGCCGGCAGTGCCGGTCGAACCGGTTCCGGAAGAAAACCTGCACATCGTAAAATCTCCCATCGTGGGGACGCTCTACGAAGCGCCCTCGCCGGGTGCGCCGCCTTTCGTGAAGGTGGGGGACATGGTGGAGGTCGGGCAGGTGCTGTGCATTGTGGAGGCGATGAAACTGCTGAATGAGATTGAGTCGGACGTGGCCGGCGAAATCGTAAAGAAGATGGGGACCAACGGCCAGCCGATTGAATATGGGCAGGAGTTATTTGCCATTCGGCCGAAGAAGTGAAAGGGATTTTGTAATTTGCGCAATTTTGTAACTTTGTAATTTGAAAGCCGGAGGCTTTTTCAATTGCAAAATTAGTTGAATTACCCAATTACGGAAATTAGGAGACTGCCCCATCGGCCGAAATGCCGCACAGTTAATCATCTGAAATGTTTAAGAAGATACTGATTGCGAATCGCGGGAGAGATTGCGCTGCGCGTTATTTGCGCGTGCAAAGAGCTGGGCATCCGCACGGTTGCGATTTACAGTGAGGCCGACCGGCATTCTCTGCCCGTGCGCTTTGCGGACGAAGCCATTTGCATTGGGCCGCCACAACTGGCGCTGAGTTACCTGAACATTCCGGCAGTGATCAGCGCGGCGGAGATTGCCAACGTAGATGCGATCCATCCCGGATATGGATTGCTGTCGGAGAACGCCAACTTTGCCGAGGTGTGCGAGACCAGCGGCATCAAGTTCATCGGGCCGCGGCCGGAAGTGATGCGGCTGATGGGAGAAAAAGAAAAAGCGCGCGCGGCCATGAAGCAAGCGGGCGTGCCGATTCTGCCGGGCTCGGATGGAATTATCGCCGCAGAGGGCGAAGCGGTGGAGTGGGCGCGGCAGGTCGGCTTTCCGGTGATCGTGAAGGCGTCGGCGGGCGGTGGCGGGCGGGGTATGCGCATTGTGCGCAACGAAGAGGAACTGCCCGGGCTGTTCAAGGCGGCGCAGGCCGAGGCTGCGGGAGCGTTTGGCAACGGCGACCTGTACATGGAGAAGTTCGTCGAGCATCCGCGGCATATCGAGTTTCAGGTGCTGGCAGACGAGCACGGGAACGTGGTCAGTCTGGGAGAGCGGGAATGTTCGATCCAGCGGCGACATCAGAAGCTGCTGGAGGAGTCGCCTTCGACGCAGGTCACGCCGGAGTTACGCGATCAGATCGGCGCGGTCATGTGCCAGTCGCTGACAAAGATCGGGTACACGAATGCGGGGACGATCGAATTCTTGATGGATCATGACCGCCGGTTGCACTTCATCGAGATGAACACCCGCATTCAGGTGGAGCATCCGGTGACGGAAATGGTCACGGATGCGGATCTGGTGAAGAGCCAGATCATGATTGCCGCAGGCGCGCGCATGCGGGACGTGCTGCCGGGACCGATTGTGCACCGCGGGCACGCGATTGAGTGCCGGATCAATGCGGAGCATCCCGAGAAGTTCACGCCGTCGGCGGGGAAGATCACTGCGTTTCATCCGCCCGGAGGTACGGGCGTGCGGGTTGATACTGCCGCATATGCGGAGGGCGTGATTCCGCCTTATTACGATTCCCTGATCGCCAAGTTGATCGTGCGCGGGAGGGACCGAGGCGAAGCTCTATCTCGCATGACCCGGGCGTTGGAGATGTTTATCGTCGAGGGCATATACACCACGATTCCGCTGCACCGGAAGATTCTGGCCGATCCGGACTTTCGCGCCGGGAATTTTGATACGGGGTTCATTGAGCGATTCCTGGCAGTCCACAAGAAAGAGTCCGCCGCGTGATCTCGCTGCCGCGGCTTTATGCCATTGTTGACGCGGCGGCTTTCCGGAAAGTTGAGGATTTGACTACCTTCGCCACTGAACTCATCGCTGGCGGATGCACCGTCTTGCAATACCGCAACAAGAGCGGAAGCGCCGGCGAGATGCTGCGGCTGGCGCTGGCGCTGAAGATAATGAGCGCTGTGGGCGACGTCAAGCTGATCATGAATGACCGGGCTGACTTATGTCTGGTGGCAGATTTTGATGGCGTCCACATCGGGCAGGACGATCTTTCGCCGCCGTCGGTGCGAACGATTATTGGGCCTGATCGTTGGCTTGGATTCTCTACGCATAATCCGCAGCAAGTTAAGGAAGGCGATTCGACGTCGGCGGATTACCTGGCCATCGGACCGGTGTTTTCGACGTCCAGCAAAGACCGGCCCGATCCGGTCGTGGGCCTCGAAGGAGTGCGCCAGGCGCGGCAATTGACGCGGAAGCCGCTGGTGGCGATTGGGGGGATCACTCGGGCCAATGCAGCGTCCGTGATCGAGGCCGGAGCGGATTCCGTGGCGGTGATATCTGACTTGTTACGGGAGCCACGGAAATCAGCAGAGGAATTTTTTCGCGTTCTGAGGTAAAGTCATGGGGCCACGATAGGCGCATTACGGCGCAGCTATTGGTCGTTAGTCGTTAGTCGTTAGCCAAGAATTACGCTGGCAAGTTCGTTGATTGGCTAACGCCAACGACGAACGACCTACGACGCTTCACGATTGCGGAGGCATCCTGAGTACACCGACAACGCGGGAGGTTGCGGGCAGCGACTGGGAAAAACACAGCCGTCAAGACAACGAAATGGTCAAGGGCCTGGGCCTGACCAGCGCCACGATGCTGGTGATGGGGTCGATGATCGGCTCGGGCATCTTCATTGTTTCGGCGGAGATTGCCCGCGAAGTCGACTCCCCTGCGCTGCTGATTGGCGCGTGGGGGGTGGCCGGGTTCATGACCATCGTCGCCGCGCTCAGCTATGGCGAACTGGCGGCGATGATGCCGCGAGCCGGCGGGCAGTATGTTTATCTGCGCGAAGCGCTGGGGCCGCTGTGGGGATTTCTCTACGGCTGGACGCTCTTTCTGGTAATTCAGACCGGGACGATTGCGGCTGTGGGCGTGGCCTTCGGCAAGTTCCTGGGAGTGTTCTTTCCTGCGATTTCTTCTTCCAATTGGATTCTGCATCTCTGGAAAGTTCCGCCGATCCGGCTGGGGCCGATGGTTTTGGGCAACATGGATGTGGGAATCAATACCCAGAACCTGGTCGCCATCCTGCTGGTGGTCTTTCTCTCGGTGGTAAATATCTTCGGATTGAAAACCGGAGCGCTCATCCAGAATGTGTTTACGGCGGCCAAGGTCTCGGCGCTGCTGGGGCTGGCGTTGTTTGGCATCGCGCTGGGGAGGAATGCGCAGGCACTGGCCACCAATTTCAGCGGACACTTCTGGCGGAATGCCGGACTGGGCGCGCAACACGCCGTGCAGGTGGGAGTAGGCGGGCCGGTGGTCATGGTGGGGACGCTGACGATCCTGGCAGTGGCGCAGGTGGGTTCGCTGTTTTCCGCCGACGCCTGGAACAATGTGACGTTCACCGCGGGTGAAGTGAAAAATCCCAGCCGCAACCTGCCGCTGTCTCTGGCGCTGGGCACGGGCGTGGTGATCGCGCTCTATCTCGCCTGCAACTTCATTTATTTGATGGCGCTGCCGCTCGATGGTACGGCCAGCGCGGCGACGATTCTGGGGCGGGGAATCAAGTATGCCTCCGAGGATCGTGTCGGGACCGCGGTCATGACGCAGATGTTTGGCGCTGCGGGCGGGTTGCTGATGGCGGCGGCGATCCTGATTTCCAGTTTCGGCTGTAATAACGGCCTGATTCTCTCCGGCGCGCGTGTCTACTACGCCATGGCCAAGGACGGCCTTTTCTTCCGCAGCGTTGCCAAACTGCATCCTACCTACAAGACGCCAGCGGTTTCGCTGATGGTGCAGATGGTATGGGCGTGCCTGCTCTGCGTCTCGGGCAGCTACGGACAGCTTCTGGATTACATTATCTTCGCCGTCCTGGTCTTCTACATTTTGACAATTGTGGGCTTGTTTGTGCTGCGGCGGACGCGTCCAGACGCCGAGCGCCCGTATAAGGCGGTTGGTTATCCGGTGTTGCCGGCGATTTATATTGTGATGGCTTTATTCATCGATATCGTACTATTGCGCTACAAGCCGCAATTCACGTGGCCGGGGCTGATTGTGGTGCTGCTGGGCATCCCGGTATATTACGCGTGGTCCAGGAGTTCGGGCGCAAAGGTTGCGTCCGCGTAGCACTGACGAGAAACGAGACGAATGGCGAATCTGCTGGCAACCAAGCCGCTGAACCTGCTGATGGAAGAAGCCCGCGAGACGGGCGAGCACAGCCTCAAGCGGACGTTGGGAGTTTTCCAGCTCACCGCGCTGGGCGTCGGAGCGATCATCGGAGCCGGCATCTTTGTAATGGTGGGGTTGGGGGCGCAGTACGCGGGTCCGGGACTCACCTTGTCGTTCGTTCTCTCCGGGCTGGGATGCGCGTTTGCCGGTTTGTGCTATGCCGAGTTCGCGGCCATGATTCCGCTGGCAGGCAGCGCCTACACTTACGCCTACGCCACGCTGGGCGAGTTGCTGGCCTGGATCATCGGTTGGGACCTTACGCTGGAATACGCGATGGGCGCCAGCACGGTGTCTTCGGGCTGGTCGAATCACTTCATCGAGCTGCTCAATATCTTCCACATCAAGATGCCGCTGTGGCTGGCTTACGATCACTGGACGGCGCTGAAAACGGCCGAGAATATTGTGGCACGGCAAATGGCGCTGGCCGGGGACTCCTCCCTTGTACCGGGCACGCAAACCTTCCTCGATAAGATCAGTGCGATTACGGGCGCGCAGTCTCCCGAGTTGCTGCAGCGGGCACATGAACTGCTCGGTGCGCCGCACCTGTTTGGGGCCGAAGTCGGGTGGAATCTTCCGGCCTTTATTATCGCGCTTGTGATCACAGCAATACTGGTCATCGGGATCAAGGAGAGCGCGAGGTTCAACACGGGGATCGTCGTGATTAAGGTTTCCGTCGTGCTCTTCGTGATTGCGCTAGGATCGCGTTACATCAATAGCGGCAACTGGGGCACCGACTGGCATTCGTTTGCACCCAACGGCTTTGCCGGAATCGGAGCGGGCGCAGCCTACATATTCTTCGCGTACATTGGTTTCGACGCGGTCTCAACCACGGCGCAAGAGGCCAAGAATCCACAGCGAGATTTGCCCATCGGCATGATTGCCTCGCTGGCGATTTGTACGGTTTTGTACATTGCCGTGGCCGGAGTGCTGACGGGGATGGTCCACTGGCAGCAGATCAACATTGAGGCGCCGGTTGCCCGCGCGTTCCTGGACCGCGGCCTCACCACGGCGTCACACATCATTACCCTGGGCGCTTTGGCTGGGCTGACGAGCGTGATGCTCGTGATGCTGCTCGGCCAAACGCGGGTGCTCTATTCGATGGCCAATGACGGGCTCTTGCCGAGGAAGTTCTTTGCCGCGGTTCATCCCAAGTTTCGCACTCCGTGGAAGAACACGATGCTCGTGGGCCTGCTGGCGGCGATTGTCGGCAGTGTGACGCCGATTGCCGACATTGGAAAAATGGTGAACATTGGCACGCTGCTGGCATTTGTGATTGTCTCGATTTCCGTCATGGTGTTGCGGCGCACGAATCCCAGCCAGCCGCGGCCGTTTCGAACTCCGTGGGTGCCGCTGGTTCCAATCCTGGGTGTGATCTCGAACGGTTACATGATGTACAAGCTAGGCTGGGTGAATTGGGCGCGGCTGATCATCTGGTTGATCATCGGAATGGTGGTGTATTTCACATATAGCGTAAAGCACAGCCGGGTGCAGGCTTTGCAGCAGGGGGCGAAGAGCGGTGGCCAGTGATCAGCGCTATTGGCCAGTATGTTCGGCGGGCTCTCCGCACGACGCGGAGGGCCTTTTGTTTTTGTAGCCGTAAGAAAGTATTCAGTGTTCAGTGGTCAGTGAAAACAACCCAATAGGCGGTTCGGTTCGGTTGCTTCACTGACCACTGACCACTGACCACTGCAATAAAGGAGCGTCTTCATGGCTAACTTGTCGGCAACCAAGTCTATCAACACCCTGATGCTGGAGGCGCAGGACACAAGCGAGCACAGTTTGAAACGCACGCTCGGTCCCGTGAATCTCATCATGCTCGGCATTGGAGCGGTTATCGGCGCTGGCCTGTTCGTGCGGACCGCCGCCGCCATTGCCGATCGTTCCGGGCCGTCGGTGACGCTGGCATTTATTGTCGCGGGTTTTGGTTGCGCCTTTGCCGGACTCTGTTACGCCGAGTTCGCTTCGATGATCCCGGTTGCGGGGAGTGCCTACACCTATTCCTACTGCACCATGGGCGAGATGGTCGCCTGGATCATTGGCTGGGACCTGGTGCTGGAGTACGCGGTCGGTGCGGCGACGGTTTCTATCGCCTGGAGCGAATACTTTAACCGTGTGCTCACCTGGTTCGGCCTGCGAATTCCATATCAATGGTGTCACTCTCCTTTGGAGAAGATGGGGGCAGAGCAAGGAATCATCAACATTCCCGCCCTGTTTATTCTGCTGCTCCTCTCCGCCCTGCTGATCAAAGGGACAAAAGAATCTGCAATCGTTAACGGCTTTATTGTGATTGTTAAAGTGACCATCGTCATTATGGTGATCGCGATTGGTTGGGGCTTCATCAATCCGGCCAATCACACCCCGTTCATTCCCGCTCCAACGACCTATGTGACTCCTCAGGGCATTACTCACAACTACGGCGGCATATTAGGTATTCTGGGCGCTGCCGGAGTCGTCTTCTTCGCGTATATCGGTTTTGACGCGGTCTCGACGGCAGCGCAGGAAGCGAAAAACCCGAAGCGCGACATGCCGATCGGCATCTTAGGGTCGCTGGTGATCTGCACCGTCCTTTATGTGCTTTTCGCTTACGTGCTGAGCGGCGTAGCGACGGTTGAGGATTTCCGTTCCACGGGCCGGGAAGCCTCGGTGGCTTTTGCCATCACGAAGTACATGCACGGCTATGAGTGGCTGTCGAAATCGGTCACGGTCGCGATTTTGGCTGGATTCTCATCGGTGATCCTGGTCATGCTGCTCGGGCAGTCGCGAGTCTTCTATTCGATGAGCAACGACGGCCTGGTCCCAAAGATCTTTTCCGATGTCCATCCCCGTTATCGCACACCTTATAAGTCAAACATGCTCTTTTTTGTGTTCACGGGATTATTCGCTGCGTTCCTTCCTGAGGACATCGTGGGCGAAATGACCAGTATCGGGACGCTGTTTGCGTTCGTTCTGGTATGCATCGGAGTCTGGATCCTGCGGCGCAAACGCCCGGACCTGCAGCGTGCCTTCAAAGTGCCTGCGGTGCCGTTCGTCTCAACGGCAGGCGTCCTCATCTGCGGTTCGATGATCTATGGCCTCGGTTGGACAAATTGGTTGCGGCTGATCGTCTGGCTGGCGATCGGGCTGGTGATCTACTTCAGCTACGGACGCAGGCACAGTAAAGTGCAGGCGCTCAATGCCGGTCCCGAACCGAAAGGCGCGCCCAGCATGGCTGACTAGAAAGTGATCAGTGGCCAGTGGTCGGTGGCCACCGAAAAACGGACTCTCCGCGAGATGCTTTTACTGGCCAGTAGCCACTGGCCACTGGCCACTGCTTTTCCTATGAAAATCGTTTCCGCAGATGAAATGCGCGCCATCGACCGCGCTACCAGCGAGCGCTTCGGCGTGGCTTCGCTCACGCTGATGGAGAATGCGGGCACGGCGGTCGCGGACTATGTGCTTGCACACTATGCAGCGGCCGGACGCATCGTGGTTTTCTGCGGCAAGGGGAATAACGGCGGCGATGGTTTTGTGGCGGCGCGGCGGCTGGATCAACAGGGAAAGAAAGTTCAGGTGATTCTGCTGGCCGACCCTGCCGGTCTGCAGGGTGATGCGGCGGTTAAGTTTGCCAAGTTACCGGGCGGGGCCATCGCCGTCCACTCCAGCGAAGAGTTGAAGAGTGAGCGAGTGCAGTCATCCTTGGATGCAGACTTGTATCTGGATGCCGTGCTGGGCACAGGTTTCAAGCCGCCGGTCAGCGGGTTGTATGCCGAAGCGATCGTTGTCATGAACGCGAGCGGCACTCCCGTTATCGCCGTCGATATACCTTCCGGGGCCGACACCGATGCGATGGGTCCACACGCTGGGACGATTGCCCGGGCCGATGCCATTGTCACTTTTACCGCACCCCGTCCGGCGCACTTGTTCAGCTTGCTGACGGCAGGGCCGACCGTTGTGGCTGAAATCGGTTCGCCGGAGGAGGCGATTGTCTCGGCGTTGCAACTGAATGTGATCACCGCGCGTGATGTTGAACCACTGATCGGGCCGCGCTTAGCGGAGTCGAACAAGGGCAGCTACGGGCACGTGCTGGTGGTGGGAGGGTCGCTCGGAAAAGCGGGATCTGTGGCGATGGCAGGGATGGCGGCGCTGCGCGCGGGAGCGGGGCTTTCAACAGTTGCGACGCCGAAGTCCGTGTTGGGAACTGTAGCCGGTTTTTATCCGGAGTTGATGACTGAACCGTTGCCCGAAACGGATGCAGGCACGATCTCAACCAGCGCGCTTGATCGAATCGCGGAGTTGGGGAAAGGGAAGAGCGTGCTCGCGATCGGGCCGGGGATTTCGCGGGATCCGCAGACTGCGGAACTGGTGCGGAGGCTGGTTGCACAACCTGAAGTTCCAATGGTCGTGGATGCCGACGGCCTGAATGCGTTTGAGGGCCGAACGGATGAATTGAATGGCAAGGGCCGGACGCTGGTGATCACTCCGCATCCGGGCGAGATGGCTCGTCTGGTGGGATGCACTATTGCTCACGTGCAGAACGATCGATTGGGAGTGGCTCGGAAGTTCGCGCGCGAGCATGAGGTGATCGTCGTGCTCAAAGGGCATCGGACCTTGGTGGTGCAGCCCGACGGCGAGGCCTGGGTGAATACGACGGGGAATCCTGGAATGGCTACCGGCGGTACGGGCGACATACTGACCGGGATAGTTGCCGGACTGATCGCGCAGCACTCGAAAAACGCTCTGGGAGCCGTGCTTGCGGCGGTGCATCTGCACGGCCTTGCCGGTGACGTGATGCGCGAGAGAGTGGGCGAGCATTCGCTGGTGGCAACCGATCTCTTGATCGGACTGCCGGAAGCGTTTCGGCGAGCGAGAGAAATGGCCGCAGAAAAACTCGTGCGCTGGTGAATGATCGAACGCAGCGAAGCTTGACTGTCCTTCTGGCTATTGATGAGTCAGTAAACGCTCGCGATGCGCTTGACGATGCACCAGTTGGGTCGCTGGAATGCCGCGTCCGGCGCGGGAATCCGGCCATCTGCTTCCGTAACCTGTTACCCGTGCCCGTCCGGTGCGATAGTGCAGGCAGCTTATGACCCACTTCCCCCAACCGCACCCTTCGCGGCGAGCGGCCCGGGTCCAGCTAGGTAATTCCGTCCTGGCTGCGATTCGCTTGGAAAATGGCCGGCACGCTAAAGCTAGACTTCAAACTATTTCGGTCACTGGCGGGCTGCTGCAACTGCCGCATTCGCTGGGGAACGGCTCCTTCGTCGAAGTTGCATTTCAAACCCACTCGGGGCCGGTGCACGGTATGGCCGAGATTCTGACTCCGATGCGGAAGACGACGGACGGAGTGCTGCAACCGTTCCGCTTCGTCGCGCTGGAAGACGACGACCATCACCGCCTGCGGACATCGCTCGACCACGTGACGGATCGCGACCTGCTGGGGCTCAAGTCGGTCGCCTACAGCGTGCCGGGGACGATCTAGTCCGCTCTCGCTATACTGGTCGTGGTTTGCGCGCACGTGGCTGCGACCGGTTGGGAAATGACACGAGAGATCATCACACATTCGCCAGAGGAGACGATCGCCTTCGGACGGACGCTGGCGGAGTCGCTGGCGCCGCCGAAACTGGTGCTGTTGCGTGGCGAACTGGGCGCAGGGAAAACCACGCTGGTCAAGGAGATCGCCGCCGGGTTCGAGGCGGCGGAGGAAGAAGACGTAACCAGTCCGACGTTCACGCTGGTACATGAGTATCGGGGGCCGCGGGCCAATCTTTATCACATTGATCTTTATCGCGTGGATACGCCGCGGGAGCTGGAGACGCTGGGGCTGGACGATCTGCGGTCTGAGGACAGCGTTTTGCTGATTGAGTGGGGAGAGAAGTTTCCGCGTTTGGTGCGGGAGAGGGATTTGGAGATATCTTTGAAGCGGGATGGGGAGACCAGCCGAAAGATTTGTATAACTGACTAGGGCCTTTTGGCGTAAGAATGGTATTGCAAGGCGTGTTCTTGGAGGGCCACCATGAGAATCCGTGCTGACTCGGCCTTCGTGTCAAGCGTACTCTTCACCATCGCGCTGGTTTGTCTCGTTCCAATGTTCCGGGCGAACGTCATCACAAATCATGACAAGATTTGGCTTGCGAAACTTGACGATGGTTACCGGCTGGCTGCCCTAAGGACGAGCGATCTCAGTGTCGTTTGTCTGGCGGTTATTCTGATTGGGCTGATCGTTCTGTGGACCGGATATGTCAAGCGTACTCGCGCGTCGTGGGGTGTGATGTTTGTCGTGGTATGGCTTTGGGCCTTCCCGCTTTTGGTATTGCCACTCTTCCAGTCCAGGCATAGTCTTTCGATCGCTGATTGGTTCTACACGGCGATCTATTACCCTGGATCCGCTAGTTGGGCCAAGTCGCCTCTACCTTTCTTGTTGATGGTGATCGCAGTACTCTTGCCGGTGAAATCATTTTTTCTTGACGTAGGAGTCTCGCGCCCGATTCATAGACCATCGCCCAAGCTCATTGGTGGCTCAGTTGCCGTCGTCCTCCTCATCGTGGTTGCGCTATTAGCTTGGATACGCCTTAGGCCCTATGAGATTTCGCCTACCGAGTTATTTTCGTGGGAGCAGCTTCCGCCACCACCGCCGCCCCCGAACCCATGCTGGTCTCAATGCGGGGCAAAATGAAGTTAGCGAGAGTCAGTGGCTTTGATGAGAATCGAACGTTCGCAGGAAGCAGGCGCGCTCCATTCGCGGATCATCGAGAAGAGGAGGGCGGCGGCGAAGAGCGCGAAGGCGAACCGGTTCCTTCTCATCTACTTCAATTATGGCACGCGGGAGCTTTGGCGTGCTCGGCCAAACCCTTTAACACAGAGGGCACAGAGGTTCACAGGGTAGAACGCACTGGTGTCAAAACCCCATGATGTTATATCCGCAATCGACGTAGATCACTTCGCCGGTAATGCCGGGAGCTCGCATCCGAAGCGAGGAAAACTCCGGTCGAGCCGACTTCTTCCCGTCGACGTTCCGACCCAGCGGAGCGCGCTCAGCGTGAGCTTTGAGCATCTCGCCGAAGCCCGAGATGCCACGCGCAGCAAGGGTCTTGATCGGTCCGGCCGAAATGGCGTTGACGCGAATCTTCCTCTTTCCCAGATCGTACGCCAGGTAGCGCACCGAGCATTCAAGGCCGCCTTGGCGACGGCCATCACGTTGTAGCGCGGCACGACTTCTCCGAGCCGTAGTAGGTCATCGTGATAATCGAGCCGCCATCTTCCATCAGCGGCGTGGCGGCGCGCCACCGCGATCAGCGAATAGACGCTGACATCCAGGGCCATCCGGAAGCCCTCGCGCGTGGTATTCACGAAGTCCCCTTTCAGCTCATCGGCGGGGGCGTAAGCCACTGAATGCACCAGCGCATGCAGCTTGCCGTAGCGCTCTTTCAGCGTCGCGAACAGCCGGTCGAGGTCGTCGTCCTTCGAGACATCGCACATGTACGCCTCGGCGCCGGGCAGCGAGAGAATGAGATCCTTCGCCTCCTGCTCCAGACGCTCATTCTGATAGGTGATGGCCAGCTTCATTCCGGCGGCGTGCAAGCCCTGCGCGATCGACCAGGCGATGGAGCGTTTGTTCGCGACTCCGAAGACAACACCGTTACGGCCCTGCAAGTCTGAGGACATGGAGTGCTCCTTGGAACCGGAAAGAATATCAGCGGAAGCTGGATTTACCACAGAGTCACAAAGGAACCGGAAAAAAATAATTTCCGATGGCGAATCGCGAATTGATAAGCGCAAGACGAATTGAAAATCGTAAAAAGTAAGCGCGAAGCGCGATCTGTGCCTGAATTGCGTACTTCTACTGCGGTGACGTCACTCCGACGCGTCGCAGCCCCCCCGGGAATGCTTGAAGCCACGAAGGCCAGTCCATAAACACATGCCAAAATTGCGAAAGCAGCCACCAGGCTGACCTTGTGCGCAACCGCTCCTACACTGACGGCGAGCACAAGTTGCAGGAACGTGCCCGCAAAATAGAAAGTATTCTGCACCCGTCCCATCAAATGGGGGAACCATTTCCATCAGGCTGGTATTCATGGCCACGCCGCCGACTCCGCGTGCCGAGCCCATCAGGAAATAACAGGCGCATTCCGAGAATAAGCCGGCGCGAGACAGGAGCGGAAACCACACACACCGAGAACAACGCCATCGAAAAGGCGACCGACCGCCGGCCGCCCAGGCCGGCGATAACCTGGGAGCGTATAGCGCGCTCAAGAACGCGCCGGTGCCCCATCCGGCGTTCAGCCAGCCATAGCCGACCGCGCCCGCATGGAAGATACGCTCGCTCAAAGATGGTGTGACAACAACGCCCGTGATCATCGCGCCCAGGAACAGCGCCCAACTGGCTCCCAGCAGGATGACCGCGCGACGATCGCGCAGAAAGTGCAGACCTTCCTTCATTTCCCGCCAGAAGCGCTCCAGTTGGGTTTCGGCGGCCAGGGTCGGCGCGAAATTCATCGGGACGAAGCACCACGTGGCGCCTTGCGCACTGCGAAATAGCACAAGAACGACACGACATAGGTCGAGACGTCGATCAGCAGGACGCCGCCGAGTCCAACGTGGTTGTACATGAAGCCGACGATCGATCCAGCGATCAGCCATCCGCCCTGCACTCCGGCCAGAAGAAAAGTATTCGATGCACAAATTCGCCCTCGGGCGTCAGTTCCTGAATCAGCGCGGTGATGGTCGGCCAGAACATCCAGAAGCCCGCCGCGACTAGCGTGTTCATCAGGTAAAGTTGCCAAACCTGAACCCGATGTTGAAAAGCAAGAACGGCAACCGTAACGATAATCACCGCGCGAACGGCGTCTAGCCACATACCAGCCGCCGGCGATCCTCGCGGTCAATAATCACACCGGTGAAGGGAAGCATGAGCATGGCGGGAATGCTCTGCAGAACAGCAAAGGTGCCCAGCGCCATCTCGGAGTGGGTGGCTGCAAGATGTACCAGGCCACGGCGGCCGAGTTCATCCCGCTGCCCAGCATGGAAATTACGTTGGCGGCGAAAACGAACCGCAGTGGACGCTGACCGAGGATGGCACGCATCTTTCTACTTTAGCTGATAAGGCAGTGGTCAGTGGTCTGTGATTGTCTGTGATCAGTGGTCAGTCAATTCTTTTCGTGTCGCGACGCTTTCCTTCTGACCACCGACCACTGACCACTGACCACTGGTTCTTCTTGCTTCCAACCGCATTCGGCGCTACGATTCGCTGCTGTTGGAAGTCGGCATCTTTTTGCGCGTTACGGTGGAGGTGATCTGTGAGGAGCTACGCGAGGTCGCTCGTGTCGGCTGTCGTTTCCCTGTGTTTTTTATTTCTCGCAGTGCAGGCCAAGGCCCAGGCGGACAGGATCATGATACCCGCGGGCACGCCCGAAGATCATGACTTGCAGGAAATAGCGAACGAACAGGACGCGGCAAAAAAGCCCCCCATGTATGAGGCCTTCGTGCAGAAGTACGCGTCAAATCCGGCGGCCGTGGCTTATGGGAACTGGCAGATTTCGCAGGCCTACCAGGCCTCCGGCGACTTGAACAAGGCGCTTGATTATGGAGACAAGGCGCTGGCCGGGGCTCCCCGGAACCTCGATATCCTTGTCTCACAGGCCAGCATCTCGCAGCAGGCGAAAGACAATACGAAGTTGATGGACTATGCAGCCAAGGGCGGCGCGGTTTGCAATTCCATCGGCAAGCAAGCCAAGCCGCAAGACATGAGCGACGAAGCCTTCAACCATCAGGTGGCGGAAGAAAAGAGCGCCGCCCAGAGCAACTGCGATTTTCTCGAGTCGGCGGGATTCAACGTGATTGCCGGCGAGAACGATGCCAAGCGCCGGATGGCGGAGATCGAAAAATACTCGGCCGCGTTTCCAGACTCGAAGTTTCAAGATCAGGTTTCGAGCTACGCCATGTATACGCTGGGGCCGGGCCAGTTGAACGATCAGGCGCGACTGTTTGCCTATGGAGAAAAAGTGCTGGCAGCGAATCCCAACTCGCTGCCCGCCTTGCTGATGCTGGCGGGAACGTACGTTGACAGCGCGCAACCGGGGAGCCTGGGCAAGGCGACTACTTACTCCCAGAAAGCGATTGCGGTCGCCAAGGCGGATGAGCCGGATGCCGACAAGTCGCGCAAACTCTCGGCGGGAATGGCGCACTCGATTCTGGGCTATGCCTACATGAAGCAAGACAAGACCCCGGCGGCAATTCCCGAGTTGAAGTCAGCGGTGGGCCTGCTCAAGGGCCAGGATGAGCAACAATACGCGATTGCCCTTTATCGTCTGGGTTTTGCCTACGCCAAACTGAACCGGGTGAATGAAGCCCGCGATGTGCTGACAGAAGGGGCGAAGATTTCCGGTCCGGTTCAGCCAATGACTCAGGATTTGCTGACCAAGGTGAATGCGGCGCGCGCGAAAGGGAAGTGACGCCAGATCATGGCTTAACCAACTCGACGGAAAGCAAGTGAGCTTTCGTGGCAAGATTATGGGCGCGGTCGAGGTCCCCGGCGGCAGCCGCGGTCTTTGACTGCTCCATGAACTGGTTGATCTGATTCTTCATCTCCTGCTGGCTGGGACTGAGTTGGCGTCCCTCGATCTTCTTCAGGTTTTCTTCAGTCGCCAGTCTGAGTTGGTCGGTGGAGCGTTGGTGCACGGATTGTTCTGCAGTCGTGCCCCCGGTAATTTGGACCCCGGGCTCGTTGGACCCTCCGTGGCGGACAACTTTCTTGGGAGGCGGACAGGGCGCCGCGGAGGCAGGCTGTTGCGCGGAGTTTGCCGCCGGTGCCGCGGTCAGGCAATTTGGCGTGCTCTTTTTTTTTCGATCATGAGGTTTCGGAGCGGGTTTGGGTTGATTCGCAGACTCCGGCGTGGAAGCGGACGGAGCTTGGGCGGGTGGCGCCTGCCATGAGCTACTGGCCTGGCCTTCGGGCGTGGACGAGGTTGCAGGCATCACCGCCGGCGGTTGTTTGTCAGGGGACTGTGCGGTTGTTGCATATCCCGCGTTTTGAACGCTTATAAAACAAACAGCGATGATTGTGGCCAGCGTCATCTTCGTCATCCATGACCCACGTTGCGCAGCAAAGCTGTCCAAATTTTACGCCTCACAGAGTCAAAGCAGAAAAGAGTCAAAGCAGAAAAGAGTCAAAGCAGAAAAGAGTCAAAGCGAGAACGAGTCGCAGTGGAGATCAAGTTGCAGGATTAGATATCGCGGATTCGACACTGGAACCGGCCCCGCCCTTCGACGTCAGACTTGAAGCGGCGATGGGCACGCGAAAGCGGAATGTTTCTTTCCTATTCCTTCCGCCGATTGAAATTCCACCGACCCGTAGTGCCACTGCAAGATCTGGTAGGTCTGGTCGAGACCGATGCCGCTGCCGTCTTTCTTGGTGGTGAAAGTAAAGCTCGAAAATTTTATCCTGGGCATCTTGCGGGATGCCCGAACCTTGATCGGAGATTTCGGAAACCACTGAGTTTTCTTCGCGGTGCGCCGCGATGGTAAGCTGGCCGCCCTGCGACATGGATTGAATTCCATTGATCACGACGTTGAGAAGCGCTTGCTTCATCAGGTCAAGGTCGGCCTTGATGATGAGCGGCTCGGAGGGAAAACGACGCGCTGGATGTTCACTCCATGCTGCTCGGCCTCGGGAGCAGCCAGCAGCGAGACGTCGTCGAGCAGTCGCCGGAAGTCCACTTCGACTAGATGAAGTTCACGAGCCCGCATGAAGTCGACCAGGGTTGCACGACACGGTCGAGGCGGTGAATTTCGCTGCCGATGATATCCATGTGACGGCGGGTATCGGGGTCGAGTTGCGCCAGTTTATTCTGCAAAAGCTGGAGATGGAGAACGATCGCGTTAATGGGATTCTTCACTTCATGAGCGACCCCACCGGTGACGCGTCCGCTGGCGGAGAGGCGGCGGGACATTTCGATTTCATCGCCGATTCGGCGTACCGATTCGGCGTCGCGCATAATCAGTAGCGCGCCGATTGCGTACTCTCTCGTGAACAAAATCCAGAGAAACCTGAACGCGCCTGCCCGCGGCCGCGAAAATTCACGTTGCGACAACGGACGCTTGCGCTCGAATGCGTCGCGAAGGCGGCTGCGAACGAAGTGCCGTCGGAAAAAACGTCCCGCGCGGTCTTGCCAAGCAGTTCTCCGCGAGGCGTGCCCAGAAATCGCTCGACTGGCGCGCTGACCAGCACGACCCGGGTATCTCTGGTGAACAACATCAGGCCGTCCTGCAAGGTGGACATGAGTTGATCGACGTTGTCTTTCAGGGCGGAAAAGATCTCCCGGCTGTCGCGAATCTGCCGGCCCAGGTTGGCGATCTTGAGTGAGACTAGTCCGAACTCGTCGTGTTCCGACTCGTTACCGGAGAATTCTCCCGGAGCCAGAGGTTACGCTATCGAGGTTGCGGCTAATTTCCTTCAGAGGGCCAAGCGCGATATTGGAAATGCCGGCAGCGAGCAGGAGAGAAAGAAAAATCGCCGCGATCGAAAAGTAGACTGCATGCAGCAGCCGAGGCGTAATTTCACTCTGGAGAAAGACGGTGGAAACACCGATGTGAATCTTGCCAAAAGGAGCTCCGTTGAATTGTAGGGGAAAGCTGACATCGTAGTGACGGGGCTATATACCAGATGAAGTTGCTCCCGGAATGAGCGTTGGTGACGGTTTGAAAATCCGGTCGCGGAATGACCTGCTTGCCGATCAATTTTGGATTGGTATGGAGCAGGGCCTTGCCGTTGGCGTCCATTACCGATGCGTCGTAGATGAAGGGCCAGAGGGCGACCTCGGATTCGAGATTGTTCAAGAAGATTCGTATCCATCGGCAGATAATCGGCGAGGGCGCGGGGCGCACGGCGGCTGGGTCGTTGGTGTCAATACGCGTGCTGCTCAGGTCGGGAAGATCGTTTTCAGCGAAGTAAGCCAGTTGCTGGGTCAGGCGGCTCGCGCTTTCATAGGTGTTGGTGATGCGCTGACGAAGAAGCTGGGAAATGTAGAGATAGGAGAACGCAGTCACCATCACGGTCACCATGAAGGTGATGCCGGCCACGATGATGGCTTTGCGTCGCATAAGCAGTGGTCAGTGGCCAGTGGCTAGTGGTCAGTCAGAGCAGCGAGGCGGTACTGATCACTGACCGCTGGTAACCGCTGGCCACGGACCGCTGACCGCTGACCACTGGTCACTGCTCACTGCATTTCCTCCTGCTCGGGGGCCACATCCGCGGCGTTGCTGCCGTACTCCTTAAGCTTATTATGCAGGGTTTTCAAGCTGATGCCGAGGATTTCCGCGGCCTTCGTCTTGTTATTGCTGGTGGACTCCAGCGTCTTGAGGATGAGCATTTTTTCCGCCTCACCGACCGTGGTGCCCACGCCCAGACGCACGGCATCCGGGTCATTCGCGGCCGTGCGCACGGGCGCGTGGCCGAATCCGGGAGGAAGATGTTTGGTCTCGATCATGCCGCTGTCGCAGACAATCACGGCGCGTTCAATGGTATTGCGCAGCTCGCGGACGTTTCCCGGCCAGGAATAATTGTTGAACTGATTGAGCACCGCTTCGCTCACCGCGGCAACTTTGCGGGCATGCTTGGCGCTCATTTCCGCCAGAAGAAGCTGGACCAGATCGCCTATATCTTCCTTGTGTTCCCGCAGCGGAGGCATGTGGATGTTGAAGACGTTGAGCCGGTAGTAGAGATCGTTGCGCAGTTGACCGCTGGCGACGGCCTCGTCGGGAACTTTATTGGTGGCAGCCAGCACGCGCACGTCCACCGCGGTTTCCACTTTGCTGCCCAGGCGGCGCAGCTTGTGGTCTTCGAGCACGCGCAGCAGCTTGGCCTGGGTTCCCACGGGCATTTCGCCAATTTCGTCGAGCAGGATGGTGCCCCCTTCGGCCAGCTCGAAGCAGCCCGTGCGCCGTTCGAGCGCTCCCGTGAAGGCGCCTTTTTCGTGGCCGAAGATCTCGCTTTCGATCAATGTTTCGGGATCGCGGCGCAGTTGATGGCGACGAAGGGCCGCTCGCGGCGGGGACTCAGTTGATGGATGGTGCGAGCCACCAGTTCCTTGCCCGTGCCGCTGGCTCCGGTAATCAGCACCGAGGCTGTGCTGGGCGCGACCAACTCGATGAGCCGGAAAATTTCCTGCATCTTGCGCGAGGCCCCCTTGAGCTGGCCGAGCGAGCCGGAATCCCGCAGCTTGCGCCGAGCACTCTCTAGTTCCGCGCGGGTGCCCAGCAGCGCGGCTGCGTTTTGCAGCATGGTGCGCAGGCGGTTCGTGTCGATTGGTTTGCTGATGTCATCATACGCGCCCATGCGCATGGCTTGCACGGCGCTATCGATGGTGCCTTGCGCCGTTACGAGAATGACTGCCATGGCCTGGGATTGCTCCCCCAATCGTTCGAGCAGTTCGATGCCTCCCATGCGCGGCATCTTGAGGTCGGTAACCACAATGGACGGATTCGATTGCGCCGCTTTCTCCAAGCCGTCCACGCCATCGCGGGCGGTTTCGGCGCGATACCCCCAGGAGGAAACTAACTCGGCCAGGCCCGTGCGCTCGTTCTCTTCGTCTTCGACGATTAGTACCTTTTCGTGGCTTTTCATCCCTTAGTTCGTGTCCACTGCTGAAGTGGTTTCTTCTCCCTGCCCACGCTAGTTGTCAGCAACGAGACTACAACCATACTCGTAGCTCCCGTCGGGCAAGGGAGGGAGGCCGGCTAATTTCAACCCAGCCGCGTGTTGGAGCGTTGCCCTCTCCTCTTAATTGTAATGTCAATTTGAGACTGGCGAAGCCGGTACAAAATCTGTTGTCATACTAGGCAATTCTTGAAAATCAGTCTTTCGCTTTAAGATTGCAGTGCGTTAGAACTGCCCCTTCCCGGTGTGCAGTCCAGTGCAAGCTTTTGAACTTGTGTTGTCTCTTCAGCGCGGCCGGGCGCAGCAATGCGCAGGTACGTCGCGCAAACTATTGGAGGACGGAATGTCACTTTGTTCGGAACAGCGGAAGGGTCGGTTCGTAGCCGGCCTGTTGATTGCTCTGGCAATAACGCTCATCTCGAGTCCTGCGCTGGCGCAGAGCGACTACAATCCAAAATTCGACGTTTTTTCGGGTATCAATATCTGCATCCGGGCGGCACGGTTCCTTGCCCCGGCGGGGATCCCAACAATCCCACCCCCTACAACGTACCGGACATGACGAGGGGAGGAGGCGTCGGCTTCACTTACAATTTCAATCCGCATTGGGGAGCGGAATTTGATGTAGGGGTGAACGGGGGGAGCAACAACGTTCCGTCAGCGCCGCACGAAAGCTGAATATCGATCGGGCCGCGCTTCATATGGCGCACAGACGGTGCGAATTTCTTCTTGCATTCTTTGGTAAGTCTGAATCGCGTAAGCGTCTTCGGCCTGAACTCAAACAATGGAATTGGAGCCGTTCTGGGCGGCGGTATGGATTTGCCAATTAGCAAGCCTTTGGCGGTTCGTCTGTTTGGAGTCGACTATGTCTGGGGCCGGCACAACTATGCTGATTTTGTTGCCCCGGAGTTCCCGGATCTCCGGCGCCCTTCGTTTGAAGGGGTCCGCGCGCGCACCGGGCTGGTAATAAGCTGGGGTGGAGAGCCGGAGCCGGAACGCCGGCTGCCAGCTGCTCGGTGCAGCCCAGTGAAGTGATGGTGGGTGAGCCCATCACCGCGACCGTTGCGGTCAGCAACTTCAACCCCAGATACGGTCACGTATGCATGGACCGGCAACGGAGGTCAGATTACCGGGAAAGACACGACCGCGCAGATCGACACCAACGGCGCAGCACCGGGCAGCTACACCGTCACCGCCCATGTGACCGACGCCAAAGCGAAGAAGAACAACGAGGCGAGCTGCACGGCAGCTGAACCGGCCCGCCGCTGCCGCCGAAGAACCCGCCCACCATGAGCTGCTCGGCTAGTCCGTCGAGCGTGCAGGCCGGGCGAGCGTAACCGTAACCTGCAACTGCACCAGCCCGGATAGCGTTCCCGTCTCGGTCTCAGGCTGGACGGCGAGCGCTGGAAACATCTCCGGCAGTGGCAATTCGGCCACGCTGGACACCGCCGGCACATCGCCGGGTACGATCACCATCGGCGCTAGCTGCACCGACTCACGCGGTCTTACTGGGCAAGCCTCGACGCCAGGTGACGATCGAGAATCCGCCACCGCCACCGCCGAAGGCGTCGAAACTCAGCCAGTGTGACTTCCCCAACAACGTGAAGCCGTGGCGCGTCGA
Source organism: uncultured Acidobacteriaceae bacterium (assembly GCA_963807655.1). Classification (GTDB taxonomy): domain Bacteria; phylum Acidobacteriota; class Terriglobia; order Terriglobales; family Acidobacteriaceae; genus Sulfotelmatobacter. Next base: position 248,768 of record CAWEDF010000057.1, read on the forward strand.
CAACACCTGCAAGGCTATCCTGGATGACGTTGCCAAGAACCTGCAGCAGAATCCCGACAACAAGCTGGTGATCGTCGGGAATGCAGAGCCGACCGAAAGACGCAAGAATCTGGCGGCAGAACGCGCCGTCAATTCCAAAGCGTACCTGGTGGGCGGCGAGGCTAAGCAGGGGATTGATCCCAGCCGCGTCGAAGTGCGCACCGGCAGCGCTGGCAGCAAGACGGCCGAGTACTGGATCGTGCCTCCGGGCGCGACCTTCGACTCGACCGGCACGGAACCGGTGAACGAGGCCAAAGTGCCAGCGGTTCCGGATCATCCCAAGCCGCGGGCCAAGAAGAAAGCGCACTAAGGTGGTAGAGTCCCAGAGGGCCGGTCGGCGATGTCGACCGGCTCTTTTTTGGCCTGTACTTCAGTAAATTCGCGTGTCCTTCAGTAACTTGCTGCGCGGGTCTACACTGTCAGGCTAGGTGAACATATCCAACTCTCTCTGCTCGGGGACGAAACCGTTATGAAATCTGCTTGGCTGAAGCTGCTGGCGATGTTGATTTTGGCTTCAATATGCGCGGCTGGCGCGGGCACGCGCGGCAATGGGCTGTTCTCGGTCCAGACGGAGGCGACGTCCGCAGCCTAGCCTATGATCCGCATGACCCGAACCGCGTTTTTCTGGGTACGAGCACAGGGATGATTTTCGTCTCGGAGGATGGTGGTCACAACTGGTCGCGATTTGCCAAACTGGGAAGTGGCGACGATTACGTGCTCGATCACATTGCGATCGATCCGCACAACTCCAAAACCATTTTCGTTTCCGCCTGGAGCGTGCAAGATCAGAGTGATGGCGAAATTTCGCAGTCAAAACGGTGGCAAAGACTGGGAGGCTCTGCCGGCCATGCACGGCAAGTCGGTGCGCGCCATGGCGGTCTCGGCTTCCGACCCCAAGGTCGTAGTGGCGGGCGCCCTGGATGGCGTCTTCCGCAGCCGCGACGGCGGAAAGCTTTGGGAGCACATTTCTGACGCGGGTATCAAGAACATCGAGTCCATCGCTGTCGATCCCAAAGACTCCAATGTCGTCTACGCCGGCACCTGGCACCTGGCGTGGAAAACCAGCGACGGTGGCGCCAACTGGCAGCGCATCAACAAAGGCATGATCGACGATTCCGACGTCTTCTCCATCATCGTCAGTTCCGCGAATTCTTCGGAAGTCTTCGCCAGCGCCTGCTCCGGCATTTACAAGAGCACCAGCGCCGGCGATAAGTTCGAGAAGATTCAGGGCATTCCCTTCAGCGCGCGGCGCACGCGCGTCCTGAAGCAGGATCCGAGCAATCCGGCTGTGGTCTATGCCGGCACCACCGAGGGCCTGTGGAAGAGCGTCGACGACGGCAAGACCTGGAAGCACACGACCACTTCAGAAGTGGTGGTGAATGATGTGCTGATCGATCCGCGCAATTCGCAGCGTGTACTGCTGGCGACGGACCGCAGCGGCGTGCTGGCCAGCGACGACTCCGCAGCCACTTTCTCTACCTCCAACCATGGATACAGCCACCGTTACGTGAGCGCCATCCTGCCCGACGGCGAAAGAACCGAACATGCTCTACATTGGCGTGGTGAACGACCGCGAGTTCGGCGGCGTGTTCTCGACTCACGACGGCGGACAAAGACTGGCAGCAGACAAGCTCAGGCCTGGACGGGCGCGATGTGTTCACGCTGAAACAATCGAGCAACGGAACCCTGGTCGCTGGAACCAATCGCGGCCTGTTTCGCACTGGCCCCAGGCAGCGCGACCTGGCATCCCATCAACAATGTTGTAGTGGTGAAGACGGTCTCGCATACCGTGAAGTTGAAGAGTGGCAAGACCAAGACCGTGAGTTCCAGCTCCAGCACCCACTCCATTCTTGAAGGCCGGGTCAGCGATACCGACCTCGCATCGAGCCGCTGGTTTGCCGCGACTTCCGCCGGACTTTTCATCAGCAAGGATCAGGGCAAGGTCTGGATGGGCGGCCCTATCGCAGGTCAGCAGGACTTCGTTTCCGTCGAGGCTCAGGACGGCCTGGTTGTCGTCGCGACTCGCTCGAGCGTGCTGGTTTCTCAGGATGCAGGCACGGCTTGGCAGCCCGCCCGGCTGGCTTCGTATCCGATTAATGTTCGCAGCGTGACCGTGGCGCCGGATGGCCAGATCTTTGTGGCCACTCGCGAAGGCGCCTTCCACAGCGCGGATTCCGGCAAGAGCTGGGACCATGTGGCGGCGGGATCGCCGGACAAGGACATCACTTCCGTGACCTACGACGGCAGCCATAAGCGGCTGCTTGCGACCAGCGGCCAGACCGGTGTGGTCTTTGAGAGCAGCGATGGCGGCAGCACATGGCAGCGTGGACCGGATTCCGGCTCTCCCACTGCGCCGCATCAGCGTGGTGCATGGGCACTACGTCGCGGCGACTCCGTTTGATGGTGTGATCGCGCAACCGGAAAACGAAGCGCCGAGCGCTAGCGCCAGCGGCGGTTCCAACTAACGCGTTTTCAACCCAAATCCTTTCGCGGGGGGCGAGCCCGTGCTCATCGAAAATCTCCGAAGCAAAAAAAAAAAAAAAAAAAAAAAAAAAAAAAAAAAAAAAAAAAAAAAAAAAAAAAAAAAAAAAAAAAAAAAAAAAAAAGGGGGGGGGGGGAAAAAAAAAAAAAAAAAAAAAAAAAAAAAAAAAAAAAAAAAAAAAAAAAAAAAGGGAGAAAAAAAACGGTCGGGGATCGTGCAACATCTACACGGATGCCCCGCCCTTGTTCTCCGTATGTCCTTGATTCCCCTCGAAGATATGGTCTGGTATTCCACTTGCCACTTACCTCAACGCATAAAGTCGGGCGACGATGTACACCATGGCAAGATGATGCGATACGGGAACCGGGCCCGCCTTCGTAGCGGTTTCGCTCGTTTCGCTGAGCCTGGGCTGACTCAAAGATGCGTTCGCTCCGAACCTTCGCACCGGAGCGGTGCAGCTTCGCCGATCAGTGAGCAAAAGCTTCCATTCCATCCAAACTGATCAGACCTCAGCCGTCGAAGGCGCGCATCCCGCAGTCTCGCCCGACCCGAAACTGCCGGCACGTTGCCCTTCAACCGGGCGCACATACTTTGCCCTCCGGAACTCTGCTGACCGTGCAACTGGAAAACACACTTTCCGCTGCGGAGGTTCGTGACGGCGACACATTCACGGCCTCGGTCGCCGCACCCCTGACGGTCGATGGGGATCCGCTCATCGAGCGTGGCACTGTCGCCACCGGACACGTCGAGTCCGTGCGTTCACAAGCAGGGTCAGGCTACTTCCAACTGAAGTTGAGCGCGCTCACCGTCGAAGGCCGGCCACTCGCCCTTCAGACCTCGAGCCTGTTTGCCCGGGCAACCATGCAACCGTCCGACGGCGTTCGAGTGCAGAAAGGACGACGTCTCACTTTCCGCTTGACCTCTCCGGTGACCCTCAACGAACCAAAATCAATGGCCGACCGCCAATCCCTCAGCTCAACTACCCCATAAACCCTTCGGATTCCCTCTGCGCCAAGCCTTCTCCTACCTCTTTGACTGCTTTTTATTTCCCTCCATCCGTTAGAAAAATAATCCTTTACCGAGTTTTCCACAGACCTTTCCTGATTTTGAGTGACGGATGTCCTTCGCAGCGCCGGATCGATCCTCCTATAGTGGGATCGAAATCGGAAAGGAAGGCAACGCCGACTCATCGCTCCCGTTTTGGGAACACCAAGGTATCGGATCGCCATCGCGCGCTTCCTTCTGGGAATCGTCCCGCGCGACAGTATCAGTATGAATACCGCAACCCCATTTCCGTCGTCAGATTCCCCAGCGGGTGCGAGCCCAGGCACGACTTTCCGTGCCGCCTTCGAACACGCTCCCATCGCCGTAGCCCGCTGTAACCCGCAAGGCGTGATTGTCGACATGAATTCGGCCTTCGAGCGCACTCTTGATCGTGGCATCGCCAGCCGGCGCAGGTTGCGGCTTTGCGAATTGGTTCGCCCGCAAGACCGCGACAAAACTGACCTGCTGCTACGCGACCTCCTCAATTCCCAGCGTGACAGCATCGATATAGAGGCCCCAGGCGCGGGCCGCGGCCAGACCAGCGCCAAGTGGACCGCATGGCGCCAGCCCGGTTGCGCCGGAGAACCCGACCACGCGCTGCTCATGGTTCTTCAGAACTCTGTTCATCAGAACTCTGTCCATCAGACCACTGTTCAACGAAGCAGCGACACCGCCCCTGCGGAGGAAATTCCGCTTCAAACCCAGAGCTGGGAAGCCGTCGGCCGCCTGACCGGCGGGGTGGTCCGTGATTTCAACAACCTGCTTACTGGCGTCATGCTGTACTGCGATCTGCTGCTCTCGAGCCTCGATGCCCGCGACCGCCGCCGCCAGTATGCCGACGAGATCCGCTCCGCCATCGTGCAAGCCTCCGGCTTAGTGCGCCAGTTGCTCGTTTTCGCCCGGCCGCAGGCCGCGCCCGCGCAGCATCTCTGCCTGAACGAAATTGCCGGAAGCATGCGCTCGTTGCTGACTCGCCTCATCGGTGAGAACATCGCGCTCGACCTGCATCTCGATCCGCACTTGGGCGCCGTCAAGATCGACCAGGCGCAGGCCCAGCAGATCCTCCTCAACCTGGTTCTGAATGCGCGGGACGCCCTCCCCAACGGCGGCCGGATTACCCTCGAGACCAGCAACTGCAAGTTACAACCCGTTGCCGGTTCGGTGGCTAGCGGTCCCTCCGCGTTTCCTTGCGTTCTTCTTGTGGTGGGCGACAACGGTCACGGCATGAACGCCGAAACCCGCCAACGCCTCTTCGAGCCATTCTTTACCACCAAGAACGCCGGCCATGGCACCGGCTTGGGATTGACTACGGTCCGCAGCATCGTCACCACCAATCGCGGACTCATCCACTTCGAAAGCGAACCCGGCCACGGCACTCGCGTGATGATCCTCCTCCCTCGGGCACCTCAGCCAGCCGGCAGCGTCTTCCCGATCCAACTCTAGATCATGGGCCCCCTCACAACACCATCTCAGGAAATCAAGAAGGAATCACTTTTATGACGTCAGCCGCCGTATCCCACTCATCGCCACTCCTCAGATCAGGCCGCCAATTTTCTCAACCTGCTCATCGTTGACGACGAGCGCTCATCCGCGAAGCCTGCCGCGAAGTCGCCCTGTCCCTCGGTTTCATCGCCCATGTCGCCGATTCCGCCGAGCACGCCTATCGCCTGCTCCAAACCCAGGCCATCGACGGCGTTCTGCTCGATCTGCGCTGCCCGGCGCCGGCGGCCTCGAGGCTCTCCGCCAAATCAAGGCCCAGCGTCCCGAAGCCGTCGTCATCGTGGTCACCGGCTATGGCACAGTGCAGTCGGCCGTGCAGGCCATGAAGAATGGCGCCTACGACTACGTGACCAAGCCTTTCAGTATCGACGAACTCAAGCTGCTGCTCGAGCGCGTCTCCAGCCACCTGAAGCTGAAAACCGAGAATCGCATGCTGCGCGAAAAGATCAAGTCGAAGCAGGGATTCGGCAGCATCGTCGGCCGCGCTCCGGAGATGGAGAAGCTCTATCGCATCATCGCCAAGGCCGCCAACAGCTCGCATCCCGTGCTCATTCTCGGCGAGAGCGGCACCGGCAAGGAGATGGTCGCGCGCTCCATCCATTACTCCGGGCCCTTCCGCGACAAGCCTTTCATCCCCGTCGACTGCGGCTCGCTGGTGCCCACGCTGATCGAAAGCGAACTCTTCGGCTACGTTAAAGGCGCCTTCACCGGCGCGAATCAGGCCAAGGACGGACTGCTGGCGATCGCCGAAGGCGGCACGGTATTCCTCGACGAAGTCGGCGAACTTCCCATCGACCTCCAAGCCAAGATGCTGCGCGCCATTCAGGAAAAAGAGATCCGCCCGTCGGCAGCACCCGCAGCATTCCCATCAACGTGCGCATCCTGGCCGCCACCAACCGTGATCTCGAACAGGCCGTGACCCAGGGCGCCTTCCGCCGCGATCTCTACTTCCGCCTCAACGTGCTGAGCCTGCGATCCCCCGCTGCGCGAGCGCCGTGAGGACATCCCGCTGCTCATCGCTCATTTCCTGGAGCGCACGGCGCGCGCTTCCGGGCAAAATCCTGACTGACGAAGCCCTTAAGGTCATGCTGGCCTATGACTGGCCGGGCAACGTCCGCGAACTGGAAAACTGTCTGGAGCGCACCTGCGCCTTTACCAGTGGCCCCCTAATCCATGTCCCCGACTTGCCTCCGGCCATCGCCGCCGCAATCATGGCCGCCGACAAACGGAAACGGCAACGGAAACGCCCAAAACAAAATCGTTCCCATGGCGGAATTGGAGAAGCAAACCATCCTCAGCGCCATTGCGGAACTCAACGGCGACAAGCTGCAAGCCGCGCGCCTCCTCGGCATCGGCAAGACGACTCTGTACCGCAAGCTAAAGGATTAGGGGCCAAACGTAAGGGCAATTGGATGAGTTCGTATCAGGGCATCCTTCCGGCTGCCGGAGTGCAGTCTTGTCGAAGGGGCGCGCCTTCAGGCGCGGTCTTGTGCGAACTGAAACTGCTCCTTTGGGAACTCAATTTGGACCGCTCGTTCCGCAACGGGAACCACGACATCGCAACTGCCGGTAACCCATGTCTTTTCAAGTGTCATCCTGGTGTCTGGCGTGCAACTAAAAAACCATGATCCTACTCATAACACCTTCAGCACGCGGCCAAGAGTCGCCGCTACTTAAAAGACCCACTGGGGACGAAACCCATTGGGCGCAGACCTGCCGCAAGCGGTCGCCCGGCTGCGTGAGCAGCATACTCCGCGGTTGTCCTCGATCAATTTCTGCTCGAGAATGAGCCCGGCGAAAGCGATCAGGTGCTCGAGCATCTGGGCACCGCTTTTCCGGTTTACATCAACTTCGCTGTCAGCGGCATGGAGCGGCTGGTGCGCGAAGTGCGCTCCGCGTTACATCGCCGCAAACGCGAAGAAACTCAGGCCCGCCGCTCGGTCGAACAACAGTTCGCAGCGAGATATGCGAGACCCTGACGGCCATGCTGCTCTCCTGCGAACTGGCATGGCCGTGCCCGACGTCCCCGGGCCCGCCATCGAAAAAATACGCCCCATCGACAGTCTGGCCCGCGAAATCCGCCTCCAAGGCTGGGCGCTCGGGAACTCATTATTTGACTATCTAATCTTTTTGCGTTATTGCCCCGCGTCCCGCTCTTCACTAAAGTGTCGCCCACTTCTGTGGACTGGGGTCGGCAGAAAATTTCAAGCGAACTCCGCGCATGCGCTTCACGGATCTCCTGCTCCCGTGCGCTCCCATATTCGTTGCGGACTGAAGGAGCACACCATGCGGCATCGGCTCTTCTCAACTTCCCCAACCGTTATTGCTCTTGATCGTCTTCCGCCCTATTCACCGCCATCGCCTTAACGCGCAGGAGCTCGGCACCGGCGTCATCAGCGGAGAAATTTTCGACCCGCAAAACGCGCTAGTCCGCGGAGCCCAGGTCGTTGCCGTGAACAATGCCACTACCCTGCAACGCACGACCACAATCAAATCCTTCCGGCCTTTTCACGTTCAACGATCTCGCTCCCGGAGGGGACCAGGTCCGAGTCGTCGCCAGCAGCTTCGACGCCTATTCCTCCCGTGCATCTCGAAGTCGGACAGCAAGCGAACCTCAAAATTCATCTCACACTTCAGAAACAGCAAACCGTAATCGACATCGACGATACCGCCAACATCGCGCTAGTCAATACCGCCTCCTCTGTCGTCGACGGCGTGGTCAACTCCCACCAGATCGACAATCTTCCCCTCAACGGACGCAACTTCCTCGAACTCGCACTGCTGATGCCGGGCAACACCATCGCTTCCAATTTCGATCCCCACCAAGCAGGACACGATCGTGATTTCTTCCGCCGGACAACTCGGCCGCGGCGGCGACGTCAGCATCGATGGCATGGACGACAACGACGACGTAGTCGGCGGCATGTTGCTCAACGTCCCCGAAGACTCGGTCCAGGAATTCCAGGTCGCCAGCAACCGCTTCTCCGCCGAGCTGGGCCGCTCCGGCTCCGCAGTCGTCAACGTAGTCACGAAATCAGGCAACAACAGCGTGCACGGTTCTGCTTCCATCTTCGAACGCGATAGAAGATTGCAAGCCAGCCCAGACACATTCAACACATCGGGGGAACCGCCTCCATCCCGAGCCGAATCCGCCCTTCCGCCGCCAGCAATACGCTGGAACCCTGGGCGGTCCCGTCGTCAAAGACAAAGCCTGGTGGTTCGGCGCGTTCGAATACCGCGACGAACTTGGCGGCCTGCTGGTGGCTCAGACTCGCAACCCTTCCCCCGGGGGTGGGAGCACTTTCAGCAACAGCTATTCCTCTGGACGCCCATCACCGATCCGATGGGAACTCTCCGCGCCGACTGGCAGAACCACCACCCGCGACACTCTAACCTTCCATTACGGAATCGAACGCCAAACCGCCACCGGAGCAAGCCCATTTCTCTCCGGCGAACCCATCGGCGCCTCTTCCAGCGTCAGGATTTTGGCAACCGTTTTCAGACCTTTCCAGGCCTCCTGGACTCGCGTCCTTGGTCCTAATCTCCTCAACCGCGCCAGCTATGCCTTCAACAACTTCGTAATTAACCGGATCACTCCCGTATCTCCCAGCACCCGAACTGGATTTCCCTAGCCTGGCTGCCGGCGCTTCGTTCGACTCGCCGCAGTCAACGTGGCAGAAGCGTTCGCAGTTCGACGACAACATCGACTGGACCCGCGGCAAGCACAACCTCCACTTCGGCGGCGAGTTCCAACGCATCGGCGCCGCCTTCGATCTCGGAGTCTTCCGCAGCGGCGTCCTCGTCTTCGTCCAGGACTTCGCCAACCAGGACCGCAACGGCGACGGCGTGATCGACGACCGCGATCTCCTCTTCGCCGTCGCCATCCGCAGCGACATACCAATCGCGAGTCAATCATCATCCCCAACGCCGACAACAACCACATCGCCGGTTACGTTCAAGATGACTGGCGCGTTCATCCCCAGCTCACTCTGAATCTTCAACTCCGCTACGAACTCGATACCGACGTCAACAACGTCGGTCGCTACAACCAGATCAATCCCATCCTGTTGCCGTTTCTCCACGGCAAACGCCACATGGACACCAACAATAACATCCGCTCGCGTAGGCTTCAATCTAGCCAACCGCAGCGGACGCCTTCAGCCTGCACGGTGGCTACGGCATCTACTACGACCGCATCACGCTTGAGATTCAATCCCTAGAGCGCGGACTCGACGGCCGCGCCCTCCCCATCAACGTCAGTCTCGGCAGCGCGAACATCCTCGGCCCCGGCGGCAATTTCATCCCCGGCGTGACGCCCACCTATCCCGACTCGCCGTTCAGCGGCCCAATTATTCCCGGCGGCAGCGGCGCCTCCGAAGGCATCAACATCATCGACAACGACATTCAGAATCCGATGGTGCAGCAGTTCAACCTGGGAGTTGAATATGCCTTCGCCAAAGATTGGGTGCTCAAGGTCGACGGCATCCACAACTGTCGCACGCACTTCATCATCGGAGTTCCCGTCGGCTCAGTCTTCGAATCCCGCCTCGGTGGCCCCGAGAAAGTCACCGACCTGCAACGCAGGGCGCCAAGGCGCACTACGACGCTCTCTGGCTCACAGTAGACAAGCTGCTTCACCAGGACGTTATCAGTTCCACAGCGCCTACACTTTCTCGAAAGCCCTCAACTACGCGAATTACGATCAGGTGCCGTTCGGTTATGCGCCCGTAGATCCCACGAATCTGCGCCGCGAATACGGACCCGCACCCAACGACCAGCGTCATCGCCTGGTGCTGGAAGGCTCAGCCGATCTGCCCCTCGGCCTGCGCCTCTCTCCGCTCTGGACCTACGCCTCCGGCGTTCCCATGAACGTATCCTCTCAGGCGACGGCAGTGGCAACCGCGTCCCCCAACTCGGACGCAACGCCGGTGGCCGCCAGTTCCACACCGGCGCCGAACTCAACGCTTTCCTAACGCAACTCAACGTCGCCGGCGCAACCAATGGCGGCCTGCCGCTTCCGTTCCCCATGGTGCCGACCAATGCGCGCTTCAACGACACCTTCAATTCCTTCGACCTGCGCCTCTCCAAACAATTTCGCTTGTCCGAGCGCTATGCCCTGGAAGTGATCGCTGAGAGCTTCAACCTCTTTAATAAGTTGAATGTCCTGGGCACAAGCAAGAACAACTATTCCGGATTCTCCAACGCCCTGGTCCCCGACAGCACCGACCCAACCAATTCCGCCTAGGGTCGTACCTCAACCTTCGGACAACCGCGCAGTACCGCCGGCGGAATCTTCGGCTCCGGAGGCCCCGCGCCTTCCAGCTAGCCGCCAAACTAACGTTTTAAACGGTCCGCTCCGCCCTGCACCGCCCTGCTCGCCGCAGTATGGGGAAACCCAGGCCCGCTCGGTCGAGCAACAAATTCGCAGCGAAATGATTAGCCGTTTCCGCATGACATCCGAAAGGTTTACCCCGTGTCCCGGAGCCTGCCCTGAGCGCAGTCGAAGGGTGCCCCCTGTGGTTAAAGATTTTGATCTTTCTTCGGGACGAATGCGGGGACGACGAATGCGGGGACGGGGGGAATCCGGAGACCGACGGGACTGGCCCTATTTCCTGCGCCGGGGACCCTCGATAAGAAGTCCTAGCTTAAGCTATCCTTGAGCTATCATGAGCCGCTTGAAGTGGCGTTGCCTAAACACGCTGGTCTCTCTGTTGATGCTGCTGTGCACAGCGTGCGGCGGAGGATCAGGATCGAGCGGCTCCGGTGGATCTGCGCCAACAATAAGCTCGGTGTCGGTCACTTCTCCGAGCACAACCGTGCAGCCCGGCGCACAATTGCAGTTTACGGCCACGGTTTCGGGAACGGGAAACTTCTCTCAAAGCGTGACGTGGTCGGTCAGCGGCGGTTCTGATGATGGCAATCTGGGCACGATCTCAAGTTCTGGACTCTCTCCTGCGCCCGGCTTGCCACTCCTCCGAACCCCAATACGGTAACGATCAAAGCGACCAGCACGGCCAATGCCCCACCCAATCAGGGATGGCAAGCGTAAAATCGGGTCATCGCCTTTTCAGATCACAGGAGTCACGATTTCGCCCACCACGCCAACCGTCAATACGGCGGCAACGCAGCAGTTCACAGCAACAGTGCAAGGATTCAACGGGACTTTCAGCACGGCGGTCACCTGGTCGGTGGACGGCGGGGTTGGCGGCGACTTCACCATCGGCACAATTTCGTCTACAGGTCTCTACAGCGCACCGCAGACTTGTGCCAGGTCTCGGCAACGTAACGGTAACGGCCACGAGTGCCGTGGACACCACGTTATCGGCAACAGCACAGGTAACGGTAACACAGAAAGGCCCACCGACAATCACTCAGCTTTCGGCCTCGACAGCAAATGCAGCCGATTCTATGCAAGTGAACGGGACTGGGTTTGCTGGAACGTTCGCCGGAGCCAGCGGCACTGTTACGGTAGTCTTCCCCGGCCCTGAGGGAATCCCGTTAGCAGTTTTGCCCTGATCAGAGTGCGTCCTCGGTGACGCAGCTCAATGTTGTCGTACCTCTGTCGGCGGTGAGTGGGCAGATGTTCGGTCAAGTGCAGGCTCCGGATGGGTCGACACAGCAACTCCAACATTGCGTCGCTTTTACGCGCTTGCCACGCGTTCGCATCCCGCGTCGCGCAACAGGATTTGTCAGAAGGCGAAAGCGTTTCCTTCCAGTCGCGCATCTTGGGATCGGGGACTGCGGAGACGTTGACGTGGACAGCAGACGTGGGAAGCGTAAGCAGCAGCGGCACATACACGGCACCGCCCAGCGTGAACTCCGATTCTTTTGCGGTTGTGACCGCCTGCGTCGAGGGAACGCAGATTTGCGATCAGCAGACGCTGGGTCTGCATCCCTTCTTAATCACGCCTGCGGTGCCCATTGTTGCTTCAGGAAAATCGCTGCAATTATCGGGCATTCAGGGCAGCGCCACAATCGCACCTACATGGCAATTGAATGGGCCAGGATCGCTGACCTCTGGCGGAGACTATACGGCATCTTCTCTGATCGCGGGCGCCGGTGGAGTTCCGGTCACAGCTGCGCAGGGCGGAATTATGGCGCAAACTTCGCTCTCGGTTACAGGCTCTTTTCCCGGAATCGTAAATCGCGTGGTGGATTACATTGACCTGAATCAGGCTCCGCTTCCGCTGGGTACGTTCGCCGTGAATGTGGGCACGACGCCAGTAAACCGTGCCTACGTTGAAGCCACTGACCAGGAAGATTTCGTACTCCAGCAGAACTATTACTGGGTTGACGTTTATGACATTACGGATCCCACGAATCCCGTCTGGATCGATGCCTTCGAACCGGTCGCGCGCGGACAGATGCTTTCCTGCGATGGCTATCTTTATCAGATGGCTCCGATTGACTATTCGGCGGGCGTGCCTTTACCCGGTGTAATCGGCGTTTACGACGTCTCGGGTGCTCACCCCGTGCTGCTGTCGCGGCAAATCTCTCCCGTTGCTACTCCCGTCCTTACTTCACAAACCGGCTGCATCTTCACGGAGATTTCGCTTTCGGCATTTGAAGCTTTGGGAGCAGGCGGCCCGGTGGTGCTTGACCAATTCAATCTTCAGCAAGGGAACGTGGTGCAAGCGTTCAGTACAGCGTTACGTTGCCCAGTTGGTCAGGATAACCGGTGTTCAAGGCTTTGCTTCCGACGGGAATCGATTGTTTCTGGTGTCTGATACCTACCTCATTGCCTATGACCTTACCACCCAACCTCCGACTCAAGTGGGATTAAGCCACTCTGGACTGGCAACTCCTGTAACGCCGGGTATGGTTGGCAATCTATTATTTTTGCCGGACGAGAATCTTGAAGAGCCACTCGCTGAGGTCTATGACATTTCCACTTCGCAGCCGGCTTTGCTGACGACGTTGCCGATTGGGCCAGTTCTCGCATTCAGTGGCACGACGGTGGTCGCTGCTGGCAACGGACAGACGGGACTGAGGACGATTGATATCAGCAATCCACCGCAACCGACACTATTGAATACCAGCTTCGATTATGTCGACGCTAAATATTCCGTCGCGACGGCGGGTAACAACATCTTATCCACCGAAGGGGAGGGCGGTCTTGCAGTCTACGATCTGAGCGAACCGGGTGGTTTGCTGCCGACCTATCTTGCAACACCCACAGGCGCGGTTCCGGGTTCACCGGCATTCGCTCAAGCCGCCAACACTTCCAATCTCTATTTTGCAATCACCTTCGCGGGGTCCGGTGGAGGTGTTCTCGCCTATGACCTGGGCGCAGGCCACCAGCAACCCCAGTTGGAACCTTCTCAACGGGTTCTTCATTGTGCCAGGCACTTGCACTCTCGAACAACTATCTTTATGTGGGTGCCGTGGACTCGCTGAGGGTTCTTGACGTCTCGAATCCCGCCAGCCCAACGCAGGTGGATTCGATTAGTGTGGGGATCTCGGCACTGGCAGCCACCGGGAACACGCTGTTTGCCGGAACCGTGGACAACCGGTTAATCGTTTACGACATAACGAATCCTGCAAGTCCATCCCAGCTAACGAGTATAAATCTCCCCGGCCTGGCGATTGAGTTTGCTGTTTCCGGAAACCTGCTGTTGGTGGCTGACAGCACAGCGGGATTGCTCGTCTACAACATTACAACCCCGACGGCCCCAGCGTTGCTTTCCCAGACCATGCCTTCTACCTCTGTAACAGATGTAACGGTGGATGGGACGCTTGCGTTACTCGCCGCTTGGGATGGCGGCTTCGTTGTCTTGGATTTAACCAATCCGTCTGCTCCACAAGTATTGGGTCAGGCAAAATTGGACACGATTGATCCTTTTGCAACCAACCAATCCTACCTGCTGAATAAGGCGGCAACTGTTACGGCACTGAATAAGATCGCATTCATCGGTGTGTACAATGCCGATACAAGCGATCCCCCCAACAACGGCAATGGGATGATTTATGGGTTTGATTACACCGACAGTTCGCATCCGAGATTGGTGTATCTCGGTGCCAACGGTGGCTTTGCCGATGCCATCCTCACGATTCGGACGGTCGGAAGCCAATTGTTTAGGGTGGTACGAGCACACTCTTTGAATTTAGTCCTTCACAACCACGAGATGTGGTCAACCTCTTCTTCCCACCGACTGCGCTCAGACCACCGCCTGATCCTTTTCCTGCCCGCTTGCCGCGAACGACTCACAGGTTCTCGTCACGCTCCCGCAAGCTAGGAACAGGAAAAAGGCTATTAGAGCTTCCGCTATGGCGTAGATATCATTATTAAGGACTGCAGAAAGGGACGTTCCCCGTTCTCTGCCGCTAGAACTCGCCACAACCGGCGTACCATAAAAAGTACGTCGCACGCCTGTCAAGTCTACTTTAGTAGACATTCGACCCCCTCGAAAGTAGACGTTTCTTCCACAGCCTATCCCCATGATTCCATTGACTCGCCCAAAAGTCTGCACGTGGAATCAACAACTTACGCCGAGACTTTTCTGCAAAGTGAAATGTTCCGGTTGGAACATTACGCACAATGTTCCAACCGGAACATTCAGCCAATTCCTTCCCCCGCACATCAAAAGAAACCTTCACCGCCTCACCCGATTGGCACTAGAATAGGCCAGCGCAACACGCCGGACGCCGCATCCACCGCGGCATCCCGCAGACTCCCGGAGGCACTGTGCACGTTCTGGTCACCGCCGATACCATGTCCGGCTCCTGGACCTACACCCGCGAGCTGGTCACAGGACTGGTCACGCGCGGCGTCCGGGTCACGCTCGTCACCTTCGGCGAGATCCCTCTGCCCGACCAGACCGCATGGATGGATCTCCTCCACGGCCTCGAGTATCGCCCCACCGCCTTCCGCCTGGAGTGGATGGACGACGCACCGAACGACCTGCCCGAATCTTCTGCGTATCTCGCGAACCTGGTGCGCGAACTTCAACCTGACCTGCTTCACCTGCACCAGTTCTGCCACGGCAACCTTCCCGTTGACGTGCCGCGAGTAGTGATGGCTCACGGCGACCTCATCAGTTGGGCGGAAGCCGTGCAGGGTTGCAGCCCGCGACCGACGCGCTGGCTGAAGTGGTACCGCGACACCATCGTCCGCGGCATTGCCGCCGCCGACGCGGTTGTCGCGCCTTCTACGTGGATGCTTGATACTCTTCGCGCCACCTACACCCGGCCGCGTCGCGAGGCTGTGATCTATCCCGGACGCAATCCTATCTTCTTCAATCCCTACGTCAGCAAGGACGATTCGGTCCTATCAGTCGGACGCCTGCTCGACGCCGGCAAGCAGGTCTTCCTGCTGACGCAGCACTCGCTTCCGTTCTCGATCTGCATCGTGGGCGCGGAGCAAACCATTCCCCTGCCGCGCATTCCGATCCGCGCCGACGTGAAAGTCTCGACCGACAAAAGTAACGTCGCCATCCGCGGTCCGCAAACCGAGTCTCAATTGCGCGCTCTCTACAGCCGCGCCTCGGTGTATGCCGCTACTTCGCGCTATGAGCCGCTGGGCATGGCCCCTCTTGACGCTGCCTTCTCGCGTTGCGCCATCGTCGCCAACGACATCCCAAGTTTCCGCGAAGTCTGGGGCGATGCCGCCCTCTACTTCCGCACCAACGACGCCCGCAGCCTGGCTGAAACCCTTCGCCAACTCGACGCCGACCGGGGCTTGCGCCACGCCTACGCCGATCGCGCCTACACCCGCGCCCGCGAACGCTTCACGTGCAAGCGTATGATCGATGACTACCTCGAACTCTACCGCACACTCCTCTCAGCCGGTTCGCTGGCCGCTTAGTTCGCGCGAGATGGAGAGACTCAATCATTCGCATCGGCGCCGCAGCATACGGCATCTAGTTCTGGAGGAGAACCTTATGACCAAGCACAACAAGCGCCACCAGGATGAACTTGGACCGGATTCCGCTGGCCAGTCTGGCGACATTCAGCAACTATCGAACACAGCCGATGCGGATTCCGAAAGCGTCGAGGAATTATTGGAAGAGGGAAACACTTTCGAAGCCGAGGCGGTAGCCGGCGTGGAGAACGCCAAGGATGCCGACGTCTCTGAGGTAACTACGCACGAGGTGCCGGAGGGCTACGTCCCGGTGGAGTACTTGGACAACGACGAGCACGTTGCGTAAAACGCTCGCCTGCTAGGGGAGAATGACATCTAACCGGACAGGAGAACGCCATGTCACAGAGCACGCACAATCGTGCCGCAGAACTCCACAACCTTGCGGCCCACGCCCACACCGCGGCGGCCGTCGCCCACGGCAAGGGCGATCATCTAACCGCCGACGAACTCAGCCGGCAGGCGCTTGAACACTCGAGGAACGCCCTCAAGCTGGCCGAAGAGCTTGCCCGGGAAGCAAGAACTTCCAGCAAAACCTAGGAATCACGCGGAAGAGCGGCCCTTCAGCGCCGCATAAAGCGTTCGCAATCGACCCGGGCTTCAAGACCGCGCGGGCATCTAAAGAAATCTCTTGACATCTAGTACTGTGTGACATACAGTGTATAACATACACTATATGTCGCCTAGCACGAACACCGATACGCATCACGACGAACGCTTCGAGAACCTGCGGCAGGAACTCCGCCAAAAAAGTCTTCCCCTGGCTGTATTGGCGGCGTTGCGCACTGAACATTACGGTTACACCCTGCGCAAGACCCTGGCCGATCATGGCATGGCCATCGACGAAGGCACGCTGTATCCGCTGCTTCGCCGCCTGGAGACTCAGGGCTTGCTGGTCAGCCAGTGGCGCGAAGAAGACAAGCGCAACAAGCGTTTCTACCGTCTTTCTCCCGACGGGAAGTTGATTCTCAAACAGTTGTTGACCGAGTGGAAAAGCATTCGCACGTCGCTGGAAGACATTTTCTAGGCGAATTCTAGGCCAACGAATAGCCGCAACAGGAGCATAGTCATGGAACTCGTCGATCGGTGACCTGCACGCCGTAAAATTCTGGCTGCCGCGCAAGCAGAAGGACGACATCATCGCGGAACTCTCCGAAGACCTTCGCTCGCAGATTGAAGACCAGGAAGCAGAACGGGCCACAAACTGACCGACGCCGAGGTCGAGCCCATCCTCAAGCGCTGCGGCTCTCCGATGGCCGTGGCCGGGCGCTATGTGCCGCAGCAGTCGCTAATCGGGCCAACGCTGTTTCCCATCTACCGTGTCATCATCCGGTCGCTGATTCTTTATTTTTTGCTGCCATGGTTTCTCCTCTGGCTGGGCGTCACCATCTTTTCTCCGGACTTTCGCGCCGATCATCGCGGCGCCGCGCTGTTCGCATCGCTCAAGCCCTGGTGGCTCGCGTGCGCCTACTCGTTATTCTTTAATACACTGGCCTTCGCACTCCTCGACCGGTCTCAGGCGCGGCTGCATCTGGTGAACGACTGGAATCCGCGCTCGCTTCCAGCCGTGCGCGACCGCAACGTAGTCTCTCGCGGCGGCACGATCTTTGAACTGACGGTCGTGGTAGCAACCTGGGAAGCCCCGATCAGCTCGACGCCTTCCACCGCGTATTCCACATCTTCGGAACCACCATCACGCTGTCATCTCAATGGCCGTATTTTTTCTGGGCACCGGCGGTGGTCAGCTTGGCCGGCATCGCCGTCTCCTGTATGAATCTTTCCAACCCCCGCTGGACGCGCCTCACCGCCAGCCTTCGCCTCGGCATCGACTGCTATTCTTTTGGGCTGATGTATTGGCTGTGCCGGGCCAATCTGCTGCAAGCGCTCAGCGCCAGTGGTGTCTCCTCCGCCGACGCCGCCGCTTTTGTCACGTCTTTCAACAACTGGATGGCGAGCATAGCTCTCTGGGTGCTGGCCGTCGGCGCAGCGGTCGTGTTTTTCGATGTCCGCCGCATTATTCGGGTCGGACCAAAAGCATGATCGTGGAATCTCGGCGGTGGAGTATACCTTCCTGCGGGACAACAGCGCGCAAGACGTTACCTTAGGGCCGGCAAAAAGCCTTTAACCGCAAAGGCCGCGAAGGGTTCGCGCAGGACGCAAAGAGGATCTGCCCGCCCGCGACACTTACGTCCGCTTAATGATATCTTCATAGCCTTACTAGAAACCCGTAAGGTTGGAGGAATCAAAGTTATGGCTCAGGTAAAGATCACCGTCCGTCCCAATGGCCCATACCGCGTGGAGGCGCCCGAGGGTTCGATTGAACTCGTAGACGTGAATGGAACCCAGTATGACCTCACCGGCAAGCCCGCCTTTTCTCTCTGCCGGTGCGGCGGTTCGGTGAACAAACCGTTCTGCGATGGCACGCACAGCCGCATCGGATTCCAGGGGGCGGAACTGGCGGTCAAAAAGGCCGAAGGGTAGTGACGAGCGTCCTCGCAGGATTGTTTTCGGGAAGGTTCGCGAGCGTTCGTAGTTGACTCGTCCGAAGCGAAGCGGAAGGCCGTAATGATGGGCAGCCCCGATCGCGCCGCCGGCCAGGGCAAGAGTGATGACAATTAAGACTGTGAGACGGCGGGGGGCCTGGTCCTGCTGCGGAGCGATCAGGGCGATTAGGGCGCCGACGATTAAACCGGTGATCAGGCCGCCGATGTGGGCGGTGTTGTCGATGCCGGGGATTATTGCGCCGAAGATAAGGTTGTAGACACAAATGCACCCAGGCTCCGCAGAGTGCCCGAGAGTGCCGAGCGAGGCACCGAGAACTCTCCTAACTTGAAGGCGGTGATGAGCGCGCCGGCGAGGCCAAAGATGGCTCCGGAGGCGCCGACGCTGGGCGTGTACGGGTGCCAGGCTGCGCTCGCAAGACTCGCTCCCAGGCCGCAGATGAGATACATGGCCGCGTAGGTCCAGCGTCCATAGAGCGATTACAGAGTGCCCCCAGATTCCACAGGCACCACATGTTAAAGGCGATGTGGATCATTCCGCCGTGAACAAACACGCAGGTCAGCAGCCGCCACCATTCTCCTGAGAAGGTAAGCGCGCCCACGTTAGCGCCCCACGTAACGACTCATGAACCGGGAAATCCATGACGGTCGAACCTGCGAGCGCCATCCCGAGGAATACGGCGACGTTGATGCCAAGGATTATCTGGGTGACGCCGATGCTGGTTTCACGGCGGACCCAGGGCGTGGGCATGACGACCTGGGGTGTGTCGTCGGCGAGTTCGCCGCGCTGCGCGGCTTCGTGCTGCACGCACCACTGGCAAATCTTTTTGCCAAAGGTTAGGCCGGGAAGCTGGCGGCCACATCGAATGCAATTTGCCATGGGTTAATAAAAGAGTATCAGCAGTTTGGGGAGAAGAGCGAGTGGTTGAGAAAGCAAAGGCCCCGCAGCGAGCGGGGCCCATCGGAGCACGCAGTGCCTAGAGTTCTGGGCACGCCTGCCAAGCATCTTAAGACTATCGCTCCACGAGGCGCGAGTCAAGATACCGAACGTGAACCCGGCGTCGCGAGCTCCGTTTTGGTTGGACGGCGCGCGAGGAGAGCAGGGGAATCGAACCCCTCAGGCTGCAAAGCCGCCGTCCAACGCTTGGCAGGCGAGCCCAGTACCCACACTGGGAGTGCCCTCCTAAACTCCACCTGCCTTGAATAGGATTGTAGTCGCGAGAAAGCGCGATCTTTACACAGCGGCACACAAAATAATGCGCCAGTTCCATTCCGGCACTGGGTAAGGACTGTGCGTTATGTGCTTTCAGAGTAGCAGCATTCGTGCAGCTTCTTGGCGAGCTGCAGCCAATAACCTTATCGAGACCGCGAGCCGCCGGGGCCGGCGTATGCACAAAACAGGTCGAACCGATCTTCAGATGATCGCCGGCCAGGAGGGGGTGGCCCGTGATTTCTTGGAAGTGCTGCGTGTCCCTGAGCCCGTACATGAGGACGAGTTTGGGCTTGTATTTGTCGATCCTTCTGCGAATCTTTCCGATTCGCTCCGCGCGGAATACTCCCGGGATCGAAACTTATTGCCTTTTTAACTTTGAGCTTGTTCGCGGCGAGCGAACAGAGCTCAATCACGCAGGTCTCGCCATTCTCCTGTGCCCCATAATCTCTGTTGGTAATACCGAATGTCTTCAAGGCTCGGTTCCTTCCCGCTGCGATAGGCGAGCAAAAGCCGAATGAGGTGCTTCCAAGTCGGTTGAAGCAGAGGCGGCGGGACTTCCCTGTGCCAATCATATTGGCCAAATCCGAAATGGTGTATCTGGCAGTCAACGAGTTCGCCCGCCCCGAGCTTGATCCACGCATCGCAGCGTGGCTTCAGATCGTTGTTTTCGGCAGGATCCATTCCTGGCACCTGGCCCATAAACCAATATGGCGCATCCAAGCGACCGTATCCGTACCACTCGCGTGCCATGTCGCCTACGTCGGCGTTAGGTCCGTTTGGAACCCAGCTCGATTCAATAACCGTGGCTCTAGACATGCGGCCATCCATGATAGGACCCGGCTTGATGTTTTTTGGGCTAGGTTTTCCTGCTGGAATGGAAGAGGCAACTTCTACGAGTTGCCCTAGCTTAGTGAGCTCCCGAAGGTGGTACTGAACGCTCTTGGGGATCGTCACTATCTGCGTCCCGTGTATGAATGTCTTCTCGTAAGCTTCTTTATCAATGGCCTCTACGACTTGGTCACGGGTAAAAGGGTCGGAGATTTTAGCGATGGCATCGATTACCAGAGCACGCTGCCCCTTAAAGAGCACGGTCCCAAGGCTTGGGGTTCGATTGAACATCAGTTTGCGCCTTTTTTCATGCTAGGTGGAACTACTCAATGGATGGTCTTCGTCTTGCGCGACATGTAGTCCATCAGCAGGTATTGGCCCAGCGTGTAGGGCGTGGTGAAGTAGGCTTTGCCGCGGCACATCTCGGTTACCTTCTGCACGAACTGGACTAAGCCGTAATCGGAGGCGAGCATGAAGGTGTTGATCAGGACGCCGGCGCGCTTGCACTTCGAGACTTCTTCGAGCGTCTGGCTCACGACCAGCGGATCGAGGCCGAAGGCGTTTTTGTAGATGCGTCCGTCTTCGAGGGTGAGGGCGGAGGGTTTGCCGTCGGTGATCATGACGATCTGCTTCATGTCTTTTCTTTGGCGCTGCAGGATGCGTTGCGCCAGGCGCAGGCCTTCGCGCGTGTTGGTGTAGTAGGGGCCGACCTTCACGCGGGCGAGTTGCGAGAGCGGGACTTCTTCGGCGGAGTCGTGGAAGAGCACGAGCGAGAGCGAGTCGCCGGGATATTGCGTGCGGATGAGATGCGACAGCGCCATGGCAACTTTTTTCGCGGGCGTGAAGCGGTCTTCGCCGTAGAGGATCATCGAGTGCGAGCAGTCGAGCATGAGCACGGTGGCGCAGGAAGACTGGTACTCGCATTGGTGGACTTGCAGGTCGGAGTACTCGATGTTCAGCGGCAGCGTGAGGCCTTCGCGCTGGATGGCGCTGGAAAGCGTGGCGGTGATGTCGAGGTTCAGCGTGTCGCCAAACTCGTAGGTGCGGGAAGAGCCGCTGGCTTCGATTCCGGTGGCGAGGTCGCGGGTGTCGTGGCGTCCAAAGCTGGATTTGCCGAGCGAGCCGAGCAGGTTGCGCAGGGATTTGAAGCCGAGGAAGTCGAGACTCTTGTCGGTGATTTCGAATTTGGCCTGCGGCGCGTTTTCGCCGAGTTGGCCGCCGACGCCGGATTGGCGCGCGGGATCGGGCGGCTGATCTTCGTAGCGATCGAGAGATGTAGTCTTCCTGCTGCATGCGCTCGATGAGCTTTTCGATGAGTTCGTCGAGTTGGCCTTCCATCGCCATTTGCTGCAGGCGTTCGCGCATGTCTTCGTCGAATTGATCGCCTTCCATCAGCGCCTGCTCGATGGCGCGGCGAAGGTCGTCGAGCGTCTGCTCGCCCTCGGGCATCTCGTACCACATGTAGCTCTGGAAGCCGCTCTGCAGCAGGTAGTCGGAGAGCGCGCTGAGCAGGTCCTCCATGCTCATTTCGCCGGCGGGGTCGGGAACGTATTTGCTATAGCGGATGCGTTTCATAAAGCGGGCTTTGGGCTTCGGCTTTCGGGCTTCGGCAAAACATCTGATTTCCGGTTTTCGGGTTTCGCTGAAGCCCAAAGCCCGAAACCCGAATGCCGAAGCCCTAGTTAAACTGCCTTCTCTGCCGGTACGGCGGTTCTTCCGTCTCGAAAGTTTTTTCGCGCTCGCGCGGTTCGGGCTTTTTTTCTCCGGCTTTGAAGACTCGCTCTTCGCTGCGGCCGATGCGTTTGTGCGCGTGCAGGCCTTCGAGAATGAATTCCGCGGCGGAAACTTGCTGCTCGGGGCTTTCTTTTTGCGAGACGCCGAGCGGGCCGAGTTTGTCGATCAGGCCCTGAATGCCCTTCAGGTTTTCCAGCGCTTCGACGGCGGAGACGGAATCGGACAACTGGATCTCGCCGCCCAGGTCGAACCACTGCACGATCTGCTGCACGTTGGCGCCGGTGAAATATTCGTCGTAGGTCTTGGCGATGGCGGCGCGGATCAGTTCGCGGCCGACGTAGTCGGCGCCTTTCATCTCGCCTTCGTATTCGAGTTCGAGTTTGCCGGTGATCGCGGGCAGCGCGGCGTAGACGTCGCTGATGCGCGGGACGACCAGTTTTTCATGGTTGCGGATGGCGCGGCGCTCGGCGTTGGAGATGACGTTTTCCATCGCGCTGATGGGAAGGCGCTGGCTGACGCCGCTGCGCTTGTCGATTTTCTTGTCTTCGCGGGCGGCGAAGGCGATGCGCTCGATCACTTCCTGCACGTAGTTGGGCAGATGCATCGTCTGGCCGTTGCGGCCGGTCCAGGCTTCCTGCGCGGTGATGGCGATTCCTTCCTCGACCGTTGCGGGATAGTGCGTGCGAATCTCAGAGCCGATGCGGTCTTTGAGCGGCGTGATGATTTTTCCGCGGGCGGTGTAGTCTTCCGGATTCGCGCTGAAGACGATCGCTACATCGAGCGGCAGGCGGATGGGATATCCCTTAATCTGCACGTCGCCTTCCTGCATGATGTTGAACAGGCCGACCTGAATTTTTCCGGCGAGGTCGGGAAGTTCGTTGATGGCGAAGATGCCGCGATTGGCGCGGGGCAGCAGGCCGTAGTGAACCGTGAACTCGCTCGCCAATTCGTGGCCGCCGCGGGCGGCTTTGATGGGATCGATGTCGCCGATCAGGTCGGCGATGGTGACGTCGGGCGTGGCGAGCTTTTCCACGTAGCGGTCGTCGGGCGAGAGATAGGCGATGGGAGCGCTATCGCCGAGGCGCGCGACTTCTTCGCGGCAGCGGCGGCAGATCGGCGCGTAGGGGTTGTCGCGAATTTCGCAGCCGGCGAGATAGGGCATGTGAGGATCGAGCAGCGTCGTCAAAGCGCGCAGGATGCGGCTTTTGGCCTGACCGCGCAGGCCGAGCAGAATGAAATTGTGCCGCGAGAGAACAGCGTTGACGATTTGCGGCACGACGGTGTCGTCGTAGCCGACGATGCCGGGAAAGATGCTTGCATCGTCGTGGTGGCGCAGGCGGGCGATGAGGTTGTCGCGAAGTTCGTCTTTCACGCGGCGATTGCGCAGGCGTTCTTCGGAAAAAGTACTGTGGCGCAATTCGCCGAGTGTGCGCGGAAGACTCATGAGGGAACCCCCGAATACTTTTCTGGATTATACGCGGAAGGGCGGGCTTCGGGCTTTGGCTGTCGGGCTTCGGCAAGAATCGCTCGATGTGGGCTGCCACTTAGCGTATTGCTCGCCACCCGCCGCAAGATCCGGATTTGCCGAAGCCAGAAGCCCGAAGCCCGAAGCCCGAAGCCCGAAGCCCGAAACCCGTCAGTAGACATGCCCGTTGCCGCCGGCCTTTTCGCGGGCGGTGGCGGCGCGGCGAAGATTGGGGATAATGGTTTCGAGATAACTGATAAGCAGGGAAATGCGTTCTGGTTCGGAGCGCAGCGCGAGCAGCTTTTGTTTGAAATCCAGATCGAGGGGCAGGGAACCCGCGAGATAAAAAGAAAGCAACGAAGGGTCGGCGGCGGATAGATCTTGCGTGGCGCCGGCAATGGCCAGTAGTTCGGAGTGCAACTGAACCGCCTGCGCCGTATCTTGCGGCGGCGGAGTTCCGGGTTCGTCGCTGATCATGAGAATCTCGGCCTGGAGGAAGGAACGTTCCTGATTGACGCGCAGGAGTTCGAAACGCTTGCGGCCTTCGGTGACGAGATCGAGGCGGCCGTCAGGATACTCTTTCACGACGGTGACGATTTCGGCGGTGCATCCCACGTCGGCGAGACCCTGCTCGATGGCGCGCACGACGCCAAAGTTGCGATGCTGGGCGAGGCACTCGCCAATCATTTCTTTGTACCGCGGCTCGAAGATGTGCAGGGGCAGGGGCGTGCCGGGGAACAGGACGACTTCGAGCGGGAACAGGGGCAGAAGGTCGTCCAAAACAGTCTCCGGTGGCGAGCTCGGGTTGAGCTGCGAAAAGCGAGCGCGAAAACTGGCGCGCCGTCCTGATTGTACCGCAGCGCTTGACTTCACAAGTTGCAGAGGAATAAAAGCGCGCTATGGACCTTGCAGGGAAAATTGTGGTGGTGACGGGCGCTTCCATGGGAATCGGGGAAGCGATTGCGAAGATTTTTGCCGATCATGGTGCGAGCGTGGTAATGCTGTCGCGCGATGCGGGCCGGGTTGAAGCGGCGCGTGGGCCGGGTGGGATATGGCGAACGAACGCTGGCTATGGCTTGTGACGTCAGGCATCGGGAGGATGTTGACCGCGTGATCGGGCTGACGCTGCATCACTTCGGAAGAATCGACGTTTGGGTGAACAACGCAGGTCACGGCATGCTGGATTCTGTGGCGCAGATGGAGATGGCGGCGTGCCGGGAAATGTTCGATACGAACTTTTTTGGTGCGGTGGGGGCGATGCAGGCGGTGATCCCGGTGATGCGGCAGCAAGGTGGAGGGACAATCATCAATATCTCGAGCGTGGCGGGGCATATTCCAATCCCGTTTCATGCGGCTTACAGCGCTACCAAGTTTGCCCTCAATGCCATCGGCAAGGCTGCGGGCGTCGAGTTGAAGAAGGATGGGATTCATGTACTGACGGTTTGTCCGGGACGCGTGCGGACGCCGTTCAGCGAAAATGCAGTGCGTGGCATTGAAGTGAAGCGAGTGGGATCAGGGCGCGGGATCAGCGCGGAGCGAGTGGCTCGGGCTACGCTGCGGGGATATTTGAAGCAGAAGAGGGAAGTGATTGTGCCTTGGACGATGCAGGTTCCGGTGAAGATTTATCAGCTTTTTCCTGGATTGGTCGAGTGGGCCATGGAGCGTATGGCAAGATAGTGGTCAGTGGCCAGTGATCAGTAAAATCGCGCTGAGCTAGTTCTTGCTGACCACTGATCACTGACTCTTCAGTTCCGCCAGCATGGCTTCCATCTCGCTCTGAGCGTGCAGGTTTCCAGTGCGGCGGGCAGATGAGATGCCGTCGGTGAGCATCGTCTTCGCTTCGGGGATTCTGTCGGCGCGGGCCAGGGTTTGCGCGGCCATGAAATAGCCGGGAGTGTAGTCAGGACTGTTCTTGAGCAGCATGGAGAATTCCGCGAGCGATTGATCGAGGTCACCCTGCCTGGAATATTCCATAGCCAGGCCGTAGCGGGCGAAGGTGTCGTTTGGATTCTGCGTGAGGATTTCGTTGAGGGCGGCGATGCGGTCCATAGGCAGTGGTCAGTGGTCGGTGGTCAGTGGTCAGTTGTCACTGGCCAGTGGTCAGTGGTCGGTGATCAAGTGGCCGGCTCACGACGAGATTACTACAACTCCACTCACAATGCCCGCGATCAAGCGAAACTGGCGAAGCCTTCGTCGCCTGATTACAATGGCGAGTCCTGACGTTTTAGGACTGAATGCAGAGTTGGAGGTCTGGGAATGGCTTGTCCGTTTTTCATGCCGGTGCAGCGGTTAGAGAATGGAAACTGGCTGCATGCCGGGCGGCTTCCACTGGGATGCGGGTGGAGCGGGCTTTGCACGGCGCCGGGACATGAGGGTGAAGCTCCATCGCAGGAAGAGTTGAAGGAGTTCTGCAACCTTGGGTATGCGGAGGCTTGCGGGCGCCTGCCGCGAGAGCGGGCGTGGGATTCAGTGCGGTTTGCGGCCAGGACCGTGGAGAGCGATGGGGAGAACGTGCATCGCGCGCGCATTCAGGTTCGCTATGTATGCGAGCGTGGGCATCGTCCCGCGGAGCACGGGATGCTGGTGTTTAATCCAACAGAGGCGCGGTGGGAGCATTCGCATCACGACAGCCGCCTGCAACGAATGGCGGAGTGTTTTCTGGAGTCCTACGTCGAGAAAATGAAGCGGAGAGATTTGGAGCGGGCCGCGAGCTAGGGGATTGTTGATTGATGATTGCTGATTGTTGATTAAAAGTCACGATCTCAATCATCAATCGAGAATCATCAATCAGATCCTGCTGAGATTTGATAGGGTCTGAAGCCTACGGAAAGAGGAACGACGATGAGCGAAGCGAACTTGATGCCGCGGCCGGTCAGGGACTCGCAATCGGAGATGACGGAAATTGTTCTGCCCAACGACGCCAACCCGCTGATCGCGCTGCTAGGCGGACGGTTGATGCACTGGATCGACCTGGCGGGCGCAATGGCGGCCCACCGCCATTCGCGGAGCCATGTGGTGACGGCGTCGGTGGATCGCATTGATTTCCTGGTGCCGGTTCGGGTGGGGGATCTGGTGATTCTGCGCTCGTCGGTGAACCGCGTTTATCATACCTCGATGGAAACCGGGGTGAAGGTCTGGGTGGAGAACTATATTACCGACACGGCTCAGCATGTGGCATCGGCATATCTCACCTTTGTCGCGATTGACGCGAAGGGGAACCACTTGAAGGTTGGTCCGGTGGTGCCGGAGACCGAGGAACAGCAGCGTCGTTACGACGATGCGGGGCGGCGGCGCGAGTTCAGGCGATCGGAACTGGAGCGGCGTCGCAAAGCGAAACGATAATCCACCTATAATGTTCGAGATGCGATGCGGCCGGGCTTCGCCCTGACCTGGCTGACGAGTTCGACTGTTGCTACATCAGCATCGTCGCTCCCCTGTATAATCAAGTGTTCGATCCATCCTGATTGATTCTTGGAGTGTGATCCTTTGAGTGCACATATGCCGTCTCATCCCGGGCAGCCGCGCCGGGGCCGCAACCGTTGCCGGGAGTCGATGCCATCATTGCCGTAGGTTCGGGCAAGGGCGGGGTAGGGAAGACCACGCTGTCGGTGAACCTGGCGGTCGCGCTCGCCAAGATGGGACACAAGGTAGGCCTGCTCGACGCGGATGTATACGGGCCGAACGTCCCGCTGATGCTCGGCGTGAGCGGCCAGCCGAAGATGGCTGGCGATAACCGCATCGAGCCGATCGAGGCGTTTGGACTGAAAGTGATCTCGGTTGGATTTCTCAATCCCGGGGACAAGCCCATCATCTGGCGCGGGCCCATGCTGCACCAGATCGTGAAGCAGTTTCTGGGAATGGTCGAGTGGGGCCATCTCGATTACATGGTCGTGGATTTGCCGCCCGGGACGGGCGACATTGCGTTGTCGCTGGTGCAGTCGGTGCCGCTGACGGGCGCGGTGGTGGTTTCGACGCCGTCCGACGTTTCCTTGCAGGACGCGCGGAAAGCCATCGAAATGTTCCGGCAGATGAAAGTGGATCTGGTGGGCGTGGTCGAGAACATGAGCTTTTTTACGTGTCCGCATTGCCACCACGAGATTGATATATTCTCGCGCGGCGGCGCAGAGAAAATGGCTCAGCATTTCGACGTGCCGTTTCTGGGAAGCATTGAGCTCGATCCCGAGGTGCGCAAATCCGGCGACGGCGGCAAGCCAATCGTGCTGGAAGGTGAGAATTCGCCCCACGCCAAGTCGATCTTCGAGTTTGCGCGAAGGGTGGCCGCACGCGTGGTGGAGATCAAAGCGGGCGAGACGGCCAGCGTGATTCAGATTCAGTAGGGGAAATCGTTCTCAGCTTTTTCTGAAGTGGATCCAGAGGTATGTCAATAAGGCAACGTAGCCGACTCCCAGGGTTAAAACCACTAGAGTTGGTGTCCAGAAGAGAGAGAAGGACCCTCAAGGCTTTACTGCTAAGCCGACTGGCCGCAAAGAAGAGACAAGAAAGCAAAATAGCAAGAATCCAGAACCGGGGCGACATTAGACTTTCCCAGAATCCCCCCATGACTACACCGATTCCGGTTGCTTTTTGCTGGCCGGTTTTCCAAAAAGCATATAGAAGCCCCGGCCCCAGCAAGGCGGCAACCACGCCGGCCACGCCGCTAAGCGCTGCTTTCGCGTAGTTCACAGGCGAGCCTCCTAGGGATGACGGTCGTCTTACTCCGTTTACTATTCCCGGTTTCTAGCTTGTTTTGCTTTGTTTGCTGGAGAATCTCGATAGCCGCCAAACAGCTTCGGGTTCTGCCATCCGTCAAAATCAATTCCGCCATCACCTCTCCCAGCGCCGGCCCATGTTTGAAGCCGTGGCCCGATCCGCCGCCGAGCAGCCACAAGTTATTCATTCGAGGATGGCGATCCACGATGAAGTGACTATCGGCAGTCTGTTCGTACTGGCAAACCCGCGTTTCGATCAGCGGAGCATCTTTCATCGCTGGAAACCGAAGTGCAAGATATTCGCGCACGCGCCTCAGCGTTGCCCCGCTGGCAACTCTTTCCCCCAAAGTAGGATCGAACTCGTTCCCACGCGTGTCATCGGCAACCTTGAAGCCACGGCGGTCGCCGCCGGGGATGCCGTAGAAAAATCGTCCGCCGTGATCGCCCCACACCGGAAGATGCGCGTCGGTGAAGCGCGAGTCTCCGGCGGGCGTGCCGAAGAAGAAGACATCTTGCTTGGTTGAACGAATAACGCCGCCCAAAGTTTCAGGGAACAGCTCGCCCATCCACGGACCGCAAGCGAAGACATAGTAATCGGCTTTGAGCCGCGAGCCATCTGAGAGTCTTAAGCTGCGCAGAGGCATGGTTTCCAGCCCATCAGCTGATACCGCAAGCTGTCGGTACACTCCGCCTTGTCCGACGAATGCATCCACCACGGCCTCACAACTGGAGCGGGCGTCAAGGTATCCGCACTCGGGTTCGTAGATTCCCCAGTGAACGTCTGAGAAATTAATCTGCGGCCAGCGCCTCCTCATCACGGGAGTGGAGAGTTCCTGAAACTTGATTCGTGCCTCACGCAGCAGGGCGAGAGAGCCGCGCTCGAAAGAATCATCGCGGCTGCTCGCCATCCACAACACGCCGGTGCGATGCAGAAACCGCCGCTTCCAGCGCCGTTCGTATTTCACCCACAGCTTAAGCGCGCGGGCGGCAAGTTCCGTGTAAGGCTGGTCGGGGCCATAGGTGCCGCGCATGATGCGAGTCTCGCCTCCGGAAGACGCTCGCGAGTTGCCCGGACCCCAGGCATCGAGCAAGGTGACGCGGGCTCCTCGCTCCAGCAGATGAAGCGCAGTCCAGCCGCCGAAAGCGCCCGCTCCGACGACAGCGATGTGAGGCTTAGATTTCATTCGCGAATGGTTTCTCGTTACGCGAGTAGAGAATACGCGGAGTGGGCCGGAGGGGGAAAGATGCGAGCAAGATTCTGGTCGGGTATACTCCATGCGCCATGAATACACAAACCAATTCGGTGGTCGTCTGCTCAGCTCTGTTTTGCGTCGTCGCGTCCTTACTTATCTGCCCGTCCACTTGCGCGCAAGAGCGAACCGCCGCGTCTTCCCGCGCCGCCGCGGTGCTCGACTCCATGCCGCACGCCAAGGGGATCGATCAGGTTGCGATCTCTCCCGACGGAACTCAAGTCGCCTACATCGTGAGCGGAGAACTCTCGGTAACCAGCGCCACTGGCGGGCCTTCCCACACGGTCGCGGTGGAAGGCAATCTTTCGCTCCGCGATGTGACTTGGTCTGCGGACAGCAAGCGCATCGCATTCATCGCCGACCTCCCCGGTGACGTTCCCGCCGCTCAAGTATGGACGGCGGCGGCCGATGGCAGCTCTCCGCTAAAGCATGCGGAACTGAAGGGATATGTCCAGACTCCACGGTTCGCTCCCGATGGCTCAAAGCTCGCCATCCTCTTCATTGAGGGGATGCCGCGCATTGCGGGCCCATTGCAGCCGATGACCCCGCTAGCGGGAGTTATCGACCAGAAGATTTACGAGGAGCGGATCACGACCATCGACCTGGGCACCGACCACCTGACGCAAGTCACGCCCGCCGATGTCTACGTCTACGAGTACGACTGGACTCCTGACGGGCAAGCCTGGGCGGCAACCGCGGCGCACGGCTCCGGCGATGCCAATTGGTGGGTCGCGCGCCTTTACCTGGTGAATGCGCGGACCGGCGAGATGCGCGAGATCTACCAGCCGAAGTTGCAGATCGCCGATCCGCACGTTTCTCCCGATGGAAAGAACGTCGCGTTGATCGAAGGCTTGATGAGCGATGCGGGCCTCACCGGCGGCGAAATCCAGGTCGTCCCGGCCGCGGGAGGCGCCGCCCGAAATCTGACTCCCAACAGCAAGTCGTCTCCATCCGCGCTCGCGTGGAGTTCCGCCGACCTCATCAGCTTCGCCCAGAATGTGGACGGAAACTCCAGCTTCGCCACTGTGAGCGTCAGCCGGGCCGCGGCGCACACAATTTGGATGGGCGAGGAACTCGCGGCCACAACCAGCGATGCATGGGTTCCCGGCGGCTCGTTCTCCCGCGATGGATCAGTCACGGCAATTGCGCGTCAATCGGCAAGCGCTCCACCGGAGGTCTGGGCGGGCCCGATTGGCAAGTGGAAGCAGATCACCCACTTGAACGCTGAGGCTAAACCGGCGTGGGGCGAAATGCGCAACGTGCATTGGATGAACGGCACGACAAGGGTGCAAGGGTGGCTGATGCTGCCCAAGGATTTTGCCTCCGGCAAAGCTTATCCGCTAGTGGTCACGGTGCATGGCGGCCCATCATGGGCGTGCACCTCACACTGGGACGAGAGCGGCATGGGCTCTCTCTCGGCCATGGATTACTTTGTTCTCTGCCCCAACCCGCGCGGCAGCTATGGACAAGGGGAGGCGTTCACGCAAGGCAATGTAAAAGACTTCGGCGGCGGTGACTTCCGCGACATAATGGCGGGCGTGGATGCGATTGCCAAGCAGTACCCGATCGACAGCAAGCGCATCGGCATTCGCGGGCACAGCTACGGCGGATACATGACCATGTGGGCCGAGACGCAGACGCAACGGTTCGCGGCCGCAGTCGCCGGCGCAGGCCTCTCCAACTGGCTGAGCTACTACGGACTCAACGACATTGACGAATGGATGATTCCATTCTTCGGCGCATCGGTATATGACGATCCCGCCGTCTACGCCAAGAGCGATCCCATGCACTTCGTGAAGGCCGTGAAGACCCCCACGTTGATCCTCGTCGGTGATCGCGACGGCGAAGTGCCCATGGAACAATCGGTGGAATGGTGGCACGCCCTCACCACCCTGCATGTGCCGACCAGGCTTGTGGTCTACCCGGATGAAGGACATTTGTTCGTGAAGCCCGCCGATGAGCGAGACTATTGGCTGCGTACTCTCGATTGGTTCGAGGAATGGTTCGCGAAGGCGCGGTAGTTATTTTCCTCCCGCCGGGGCGAACTGCGGTACCTTGACAGGAAGGTGGAGCGTTCCTAGAATCCAAGCAGGACGCGGCTTTGCGTCCTAGAGCTAAGTTTCTGCATCTAAAATACTTAGCTGGAGAAGTTAGCTGGAGAAGTTGAGCGGTAGGCCTGGCTCATTCCCAACAATACGAAATGCCCTCGGATCCCAATATCGGCAAGCGGGAACGCGAAGTCCTGACGGCCATCGTGGAGACTTTTATTTCCACCGGCGAGCCTGTCGGTTCGCGCACGCTGGCGCGGTCCAGCCGTGAAGGTTTGAGTCCGGCGACGATTCGCAACGTGATGGCCGACCTGTCAGAAGCCGGGTTCCTCGAGCAGACGCACTCCTCTTCCGGACGCATTCCGACCACCGACGCATACCGTTATTACGTGGAACAGATCACGGGAACAGCGAAGCTGGCGCCGCAGGACGAGAGCATGATTTCGGACTCACTGGCGGACGTCACGGACGTGCAGGAGTTCATGGAGCGCACGTCGCATGTGCTGTCGCTGATTTCGCGGAACGTGGGCGTGACCGTGGCCACCAGCGGCGCGAAGAACGCGCTCGAGCACGTCTACTTCTCAAGGCTGGGCGATCAGAAAGTGCTGGCCGTGCTGGTGACGCGTTCCGGATTGGTGCGCGACCGGGTGTTGAGGCTCGATCTGCCACAGTCGGAACTCGATCTCGCGGCGCGCTACATCAACGAGAATTTTCGTGGCTGGACCATGGAGTCCATGCGCGCCGAACTGGGGCGCAGGATCGAACAGGAACGCAGCGAGTACGACCACCTGATGAGTTCCATCGAGCAACTATACAAACAAGGCGCGCTCGCCGCCGAAGCCGGCTCGCAGGTGGTTTTCGTGGAAGGTGCGGCCAATCTGGTGACCGGGCAGGAAGACCGCAAGCGTCTGCAAGAGATGCTGAAGACGCTGGAGGAGAAAGAAAAAGTCGCGCAGCTCCTCGGAGCCTATCTCGACGTGAAGCAGGAAGCGGTGAGAGTGGTGATCGGCCTCGATGACGCGCTGCCCTCCATGCAGAACTTTGTGCTGATCGGAGCGCCGGCGCGCTCGGGAACCGACATGTTTGGATCGCTGGCCGTGATCGGGCCCACGCGGATGGATTATCAGCATACGATGACCGCAGTCTCCTACATTGCGCGCCTGTTTGACAAAATTCTGAATGAATCGGAGTAATCATAGTTTTCTATGGGCAAAGTGAACGGTAAGTCGGAAGCACAAAATGCGGGGCTGGATTTGGATCGCGAACTGCCGGCCGGTGACGAAGGGGATGAGACTACAGTCGCGCAAGTGACGGAGGAATCCTCTGCCGCCGAATCGGAATTGCAGAAACTAAAGGCGGAGCGCGACTCGCTTCTCGACCGGCTCGCGCGCACACAAGCGGAATTCGATAACGCGCGCAAGCGGGCGGTTAAGGAACAACAGGAGTTTCGCGATTACGCCGTGGCCGACGCGGTCAAGTCTTTGTTGCCGGCGTTGGACAGCCTGGAGCGCGCCCTGCAGGTGAAGTCAGATGCGGCCGAATTGCGCGGCGGAGTGGAACTGATTCACAAGCAACTGCTCGCCGCCTTGGCCAAGCTGTCGGTGAATGCCATTGCGTCGAAGGGGCAACCCTTTGATCCGCGTTACCATGAGGCCATCGAGATGGTGGAAACCACCGACGCTCCCGACCATCAGGTGATCGAAGAGTTGCAGCGCGGCTACAGGTTCAAGGATCGCCTGCTACGGCCAGCCATGGTGAAGGTCGCGAAGAATCCGGGGAACTAGTTTCCGGACTGTAACGTTTTCTCATTCTCTTTCTTAAGAAGGAAAGGCATTTATTCTGGCCACGAACGCAAAACGCGATTATTACGAAGTCCTGGCAGTGAGCCGCACAGCGAGCGAAGGAGAACTCAAGAGCGCCTATCGCAAGCTCGCCATGCAGTACCATCCCGATCGCAACCCAAATAATCCGGACGCCGAAGAACGCTTCAAGGAAGTCACCGAGGCCTACGCAGTACTGGCCGACTCCGAGAAGCGCTCTCTCTACGACCGCTTCGGCCACGCCGGGGTTGGCAGTGCGGCTAGTCCGGGTGGAGGTTTTGACGCCACCACGTTCCAGGACTTCGGAGAAATCTTCGGCGAGTTCTTCGGCTTCGGCGATGCCTTCGGAGGCGGCGGGCGCCGCCGCAGCCGCGTGCAGCGCGGCGCCGATTTGCGCGAAGACATAACCATCGAATTCGAAGAGGCCGCGTTCGGCACCGACACGCGCGTGATTGTGCGCCGTCACGAAGCCTGCGAAGACTGCCACGGCTCAGGCACAGCGCCGGGCAAAGGCCCAACCACCTGCCGCTCGTGCAATGGACGGGGACAGGTGCGCTATCAGCAGGGCTTTTTCAGCATCGCGCGGACTTGTCCCTCCTGTCAGGGAAGCGGCAGTGTGATTACTGATCCGTGCCCGAAGTGTAAGGGCGAGGGCAGACTTCTGCGGCAACGCGCCGTGGACGCGAAAATTCCCGCCGGCGTGGAAGACGGCACGCGCATCCGGTTTACCGGCGGCGGCGAGGCCGGGCCGTTCGGCGGACCGGCCGGCGATCTCTACGTAGTGCTGCATGTGAAAGAGCATCCGTTTTTCGTGCGGGAAGGCAACGATCTGCACTGCGCCGTCCCGCTGTCGGTGACACAAGCGGCCATGGGCGCGGAGATTCGCGTGCCCACCCTCGAAGGCGAGCACACCCTCAAGATTCCTGATGGCACGCAGCCCGGCACCACGTTTCGCATCCGCCACAAAGGAGTGCCCGTGCTGAATGGACACGGCAAGGGCGATCTCTACGTGGAAGTGCGCGTACAGATTCCAACCAAGCTGAGCAAACGCCAGAAAGAGCTGCTGCAGGAACTAGAGACAACCGCGAAAGTGGACAATCAGCCGATGATGCGGTCGCTGCTGGGCAAGGTAAAAGACATGTTCGGGTAAGAACAGTTCTCAGTTCCCAGTTCTCAGTAAAGCCAGATCCACGTCATGCATTCTTCCCGTTCGATCGTTAGTATCGCCTCCTCCACGCGAAAGGCTAATTCTCAGGTGAGGTGTCACAGAGAAATTACGCAAAGAATTAGCATCCCGCGCGCGTTCTGGGGGTTCGCGTAACTGAGAACTGAGAACTGAGAACTGAGAACTGAAAACTGAAAAATGACCCGCCGCCGCTTCATCGCCGACGAAGTCTCCCGAGATCGCGCTGCCCTGGTCGGCGAACATGCGAATCACCTGGTGCGCGTGCTCCGCGCCCGCGTCGGCGAGGAGTTCGACATTGCCACCGGTGCAGCCGTGCGGCGCGGACGAATCTCATCTCTAACCGACGATCGCGTAGAGTTTGAGCTAAACGAAGAAGTGGCCGCAGCGAATCTCTCCGAGATCACCTTGCTCCTCGCCATATTCAAGTTCGACCGCATGGAGTGGGCGATCGAAAAGTGTACCGAGCTTGGCGTCTCGCGGATTGTGCCGGCGATCGCGCGGCGGACGGACACACACCTGGCTGCTGCATCCACAAAACGGGTCGAGCGCTGGCAGCGCATCGCCCGGCAAGCCTCAGAGCAAGCGCGCCGCGCCACGCCGCCAGAGATTGCCGTGCCGATCAAAGTCGCGGAAGCCCTGAACCTTCAAGCTGCGTTACGCATTGTGCTGGCGGAGTCAGAAGATCGAACTTCTCTGGGCGACGTTCTGAAACCTCAAGCCGCAAAGGCCGGAATTCTTCTCGCGGTCGGCCCCGAGGGTGGCTGGACCGAAGACGAATTGCAATCATTTCAGCAAGCCAAATGGATTTCGGCCTCGCTGGGCAACACCATCCTCCGCGCCGAAACCGCCGCAATGGCGGCTACGGCGATTGTAGCCTCCGCGCTTAGTAGGAGGACATCAACAGATTTTAAGGGATATGATCGATAGCCTGGGTAAGGTCGCATTCTAGCCGAGGAATAATCTTAGGAACGATGATAGGAGCTACAGACGTGCAGATTTACGACAGGAATGGCAACCTGATCGCGACTTCCAATCCGCAGGAAACGCGGTGTTTCGACAATATGGTCATTCACAATGCTCAGCTGGCAGGTCGTGAGCTGGAACTTATTTCTTTCGACGGCTCGGACTTGCGGGGATCAGACTTCAGTGGAGCCGATCTATATGGAGCGTTTCTCTGTGATTCCAATTTTGATTCATGCCTGTTCGTCCAAGCGGATCTGAGAAGTGCGTTCATGTACAGGGTCAGCTTCCGCAATGCAGACATGCGGGGTGCCCGATTCTCTCTGGACCAAATGGGCGGAGCATTGGTCCTTCGTGCTATCGATTTTTCGAATGCCAATTTGGATGAGGCCGATTTCATAGGGGCACTTTACGACTCGGAGACAGTCTTTCCAAATGGATTCAATCCCGAGGAGAGAGGCTTGACGCTAACGACTTGAAATGACTGGAGGTGGGAGTGGATGAAGGGGCTGGGGTCCGCGCTATACTCACTCTGAGTTTCCCCGGTTTCCTGCCTGCTGCCGGTCGTGGTGGTATTCTGACCCGCGATGGCTGTCTCCAAATCACAATCTCACGCCGCCCCGTTCCTTCCCGACGATCGCCAGCGCGCAGCGATCGAGCATGTTCGCGGACCAATGCTGGTCGTCGCGGGCGCCGGCACGGGAAAAACTTCGGTCCTGATCCATCGCATTGCCCGCCTCGTCCAGCAAGGACACGCCAAGGCGGAAGAAGTCGTCGCTCTCACGTACACGGTAGCGTCTGCCAAAGAGATGAGTGATCGCGTCCGCTCGCTCCTGGGCAAGCCGATTCAGTGCGCGACATTCCATGACTATTGCAACGGCCTGCTGCAGCGCACCCGAAGAAACTTTGGCGTGCTTGACGAAAAAGATCTCTGGATTTATCTCCGCAAAAGAATTCACGAACTCCATCTGGAGCACTACGTAAGAGCGGCAAATGTAGGCCAGTTCCTCAACGATTTACTCAGCTTCCTCACTCGCTGTCACGACGAACTGGTCACCCCGGAAAAGTACGCCGAGTATGTCGGGCGCCTGGAATGCAGCGAGCTGCCGGTTCCCCGAGTTTCCAAATCAAAAGATCAACTGAGCGACGCCGACGTGATCGCGCGCTGCCAGGAAATTGCCCGCGTGTTCGCCACCACCGAGCGCTGGCTCCGCGAAGAGAATCTGGGCACATTCGGCCACATGATCTCTCGGGCGCACGAACTGCTTACGACCGACGAAAAGCTGCTCGCCGCAGAGCGGGCCCGCACCCCCTTCATTCTGGTCGATGAATTTCAGGACGCCAACTTCGCGCAGATCGAGATTCTGGCAGCGCTGGCGGGAACCGAAGCGAACGTCTTCGCCGTCGGCGATCCGGATCAAGCCATCTACCGTTTTCGCGGCGCATCCAGCGCCGCGTTTCAACTGTTCCGCCGGCATTTTCCGCAAACTAAGATGGTCGTGCTGGGCAGGAACCGGCGCTCGACCACTCCAATTCTGCAATGTGCCTTCGCCGTCGTAAACAAGAACCCGCCTGTGTTTGCAGCCAGCGAGCGGGGCGCACTGGCCTACCGCCGCACTGCTCTCGAATCCGTGCGGGAAGAGGAAACAAGGAAAGAAGGACAGGCACTGCCCACTTTCCCCATCGAAGCGATCGCCTTTGCCGCCAAAGATGCGGAGGCGCCCGACGTCGTCCGCATCATCGAGGAGACCAAGCGGCATTCCCGATGCAAATGGAAAGACTTCGGCGTCTTGTACCGTTCGCACATTCACCGCGATAGCCTCGTTCAGCAATTGGCTGAACATGGAATTCCTCTTTCCATCGAGAACATGGACGTGAGTGACACGCCCGAGGTGCGGGATTTGTTTGCCTGTGTCGCGTCCGTGGTAGACCTCGGATCCGATGCCAATCTTTTCCGCGTCGCGGCTCTGCCGCAATTTGACGTGGATCCGGTGCAACTTCGGGCAGCCCTGCGCGCGATTGCGAAGGAATCGAAAGAGGGGGTCGTGATTCCTCTGTCTTCGGTGCTGGACGGCGTGACCGGCGGTCAGGCCGTCTTGCAGTCCGTGCGGCAGGCGCGCGACGAAGTCAACCGCAAGCAGGCGAAAGCGCGTGCCGCCCTCGATCTGATCGGAAGGCAATTCCAGCTCGATCTCGATTCCCCAATCCTGCGGGCAGCGTTGAAGTTCGCGGCCGACTGGGAAAACAAGGCAACAACCAGGACCAAGGAACTGGTCGAATGGATCGAGTACCTCGGATATTTGCGCGAAGCTGGCGGCGTGATTCCGATGGCCTCGAAGGATGACGAGGACGCCGTTCGTCTGATGACTGCGCACGGGGCCAAGGGGCTGGAGTTTGCTCACGTCTTCATCCTGCGCGCGACCAGCGGCTCGTTTCCCACCGGTTACCGGGAAACGCTGGTGGAGTTTCCCCGCGAGTTGCGCGATTCCGATTCGGCCGCCGCGGGTGACGACAAGACTCTCAACGAGCAGGAGGAACGCCGCCTTTTCTACGTAGCGATGACGCGAGCCAGGGACTCATTACACATTTATGGAAAGCAGGGAATCGGCCGTGATAAAACGCCCGCTGGACTGATGCGCGAACTCATCGCGAACCCCGGACTGGGACGATGGCTCAGGGCGCGTCCGGCTCTGGCTTCACAACCTGAGTTGATCGAGATCGCCGCCGCCGCGGATCCCGCTTATCCCGAAGGATCGCGTCTGCCGGCTTGGCTTGACCTCCCGCCCATGGAGGGGTTGGGCGCACGCTTGAGCGCGTCGGCGGTGGAGAGCTACGAAACTTGTCCCTTGCAGTTCAAGTTTGAACGCGAATGGAAGCTATCGCGTGAGGTCCAGGCCGCCATGCAGTATGGGGCGACAATGCATCGCGTCCTCCGCACCTATTATGACTCCGTTCGTCTGGGCAGGGTGAAGACGAACGATGAGGTGCTCCAGCTTTTTCGCGACGACCTGGCCACCGACTGGAATCCAGGACGACTATCAGCGGGGCTTGTACTTGAAGAAGGGGCTGCAGCAGTTGCAGGACTTCCTGGCGGGGACGCACTCAATTCCTCCGCCGGATGTTCAGCACACGGAAGAATGGTTTGACGTGCAGATCGCCGGAACGAAAGTCATCGGACGAATCGACCGAGTGGACCGGGCGCCCGATGGCAGCGTGAACATCGTCGACTACAAGACCGGCAAAGCGCGGTCCCAGGAAGACGCGGATGAGAGTTTGCAACTTTCGATCTACGCCATGGCTGCGCATGAGAAGTGGGGATACCGCGTGGGTGCTCTCGTCTTTCACAATCTAGAAGGCAACGTCCCGGTATTCTCGAAACGCACGGAGTTTCAGTTGGAAGAAGCGCGGCAGCGGGTCGCGGCGGCGGCGCGCGGCATCGCGGAAAGGAACTTTGGGCCCAAGCTTGACTATCACTGCAATTTTTGTGCGTTCCGCGGATTGTGTCCGGCGAGGGAAAAGCGGGTTCCGAATCTTGCGAAAAGTTCAGCCTAGTCGCCCGCACCAATTCTTCAGCGCAAAAACTTAGGGGACGCTTTCGGCGTCCCCCTTTTTTTCGACTTCGTACTGACCTCTTAGTGCTTCTTTTTCTTCTTTGCCTTTTTCTTGGTTGCCATTGGTTCTATTCTCCCTTCCATTGTTCATGGAAAAATCTGCAACGATCATTTGTTGCAACTAATTGATTGTATAGAGTTAATGAAAAATGAAGTCAAGAAAAAAATGCACGCGTTGAACGAGCGGTGGTGTACCAAAGTCACTGAGAGACAACAGTGAACAAGAAATTTTCCACCTCGCATCGCGAAAACACCTCGCAGGCCTGCAATCGCGATCGATGAAGAACCGCTGGCGATCGAACGTGGCAGTGCGAAACATTCGCGTCCGCAGGATCAAACGGCGCGCCAACCAATTCTTAGAAGTTCATCTTTTTCGCGCTCTGTTGCATCTATAATCATGTTGTGAAATCTTCGCGGGAGCATGATCTATGGCGGCTTTCGATGATGTTGTCATCATTTCCGGTTGTCGCACGGCAGTAGGAAAATTTCAGGGCAGTCTCACCGATTTGAGCGCTCCGCAACTGGGCGCGGTGGTCGTGCGCGAAGCCGTGAAGCGCGCTGGCGTCAACTCCGATCAGGTCGACGAGTGCATCATGGGCAACGTTCTTCCCGCCGGCCTGGGACAAAACCCCGCGCGCCAGGCCGCAATCTTCGGAGGATTGTCCCCAGCCACAGGTGCCATGACAATCAACAAGGTCTGCGGCTCCGGATTGAAAGCAGTGGCTCTCGCGGCGCAAGCGGTGCAGACCGGAAACAGTTCCATCGTCGTCGCCGGCGGCATGGAATCGATGACCAACGCTCCCTATCTGC
Source organism: uncultured Acidobacteriaceae bacterium (assembly GCA_963807655.1). Taxonomy (GTDB): domain Bacteria; phylum Acidobacteriota; class Terriglobia; order Terriglobales; family Acidobacteriaceae; genus Sulfotelmatobacter. Next base: position 288,826 of record CAWEDF010000057.1, read on the forward strand.
TGCCCCAGGCGCGCAAGGGATATCGCTTGGGCAACGGACAGGTGATCGACTCCATGGTGCACGATGGCCTGTGGGACATCTACAACGATTACCACATGGGCATCACCGGCGAGAATGTGGCCGAAAAGTACGGCATCACGCGCGAAGAGCAGGATGAATTCGCAGTCCACTCCCACCGCAAAGCGATCGCGGCCTGGAAAGAATGCCGGTTCAAATCGCAGATCGTGCCCGTAGAAATTCCTGCGAAGAAGAAAGGCGAAGCCCCAGTTCTCTTCGAGAAGGATGAGTCCCCGCGTGAGGATACGACAATCGAATCTCTCCGTGCGCTAAAGCCCGCGTTCAAAAAAGACGGAACCGTGACCGCCGGCAACGCTCCCGGAGTGAACGACGGTGCTGCCGCCGTAGTGGTGACCAGTGCCCAGCGTGCGAAAGAACTCGGCGCACAGCCCATGGTCCGAATCGTGGCGCAAGCGACCAGTGGAGTCGAACCCAAGTGGGTAATGATGGCCCCGGTCGACGCGGTGCGAAAGATCTGGGAGAAGACCGGCTGGAAAGCTGACGACGTCGATCTCTACGAACTCAACGAAGCATTCTCCGTGCAGGCGCTTGGCGTGATCCGTGAGCTCGGGTTAAATCCCAACCGGGTCAACGTGAATGGCGGCGCGGTCGCCATCGGACATCCCATAGGTGCCAGCGGCGCGCGCGTCCTCGTGACTCTGATCTATGAGATGACGCGCCGTAACGCGAAGCGAGGCATCGCCGCGCTGTGCCTCGGCGGCGGCAATGCCGTGGCCATGGCGGTAGAACGAGACTAAGCGCTTGCGCTCGAGGCAACTGCCCGCAGCGTAACCGTGAACACCGCTCCGCCTCCCGGCGCATTCGCTGCCTCAATGCTGCCGTTGTGTTCTTTCATCACCGACTTGCAGATGCTCAGCCCAAGGCCGGTTCCCCGTCCCGGCCTCTTCGTTGTGTAGAAGGGATCGAAAATGCTGGCCAGCGTGTCACTGGGAATTCCGGGGCCGTCGTCTTGAAAGCTGGCCCAAACCGAGTCTCCGGTGTTTCCCAGCCGGATGCGTAACGTTCCGCGGTCGCGCGCCTCGCGGATGGCCTGCTCGGCATTCAAAACCAAATTCAGGAACACTTGCATCAACTGGTGGGGATCGCCTTCCACGTAGGGCAGCCCCGGCTCGCGCAGAAAGTCCACGGTGATGCTGTTCTTCCGCAGCGAGTAGGCGTGCAGATTAAGGGTGCGTTCGACCACCTCCCCAAGATTCACGGGAGTCTTCCCCGGCGCCGGCGGCCTCGAAAAATAAGTCAGGTTGTGAACGATCTCGGCGGCGCGCCGCGCCTGCTGCTGCAGTATTCCGATCTGCTTGCGCGCCGCGTCCGTGGTCTGGCTGTCGTGCAGAAGTTCGCTGACTCCCAGAATGCTGGTCAGCGGATTGTTGAGTTCGTGGGCTACCCCGCCAATCATCGCCCCCATGGCAGCCAGGCGCTCGCTCTGGACGATCTGTTGCTCCAGCTTCTTCTCCATGGTGATGTCGCGGACGGAAACGATCACGCCGCCGATCCTGGCGTCGGCGTCGAAAAGCTGGCTGGCGGAAGCCCGCAAGGTACGCCAGCTTCCATCGCGGTGACGGGCCCCGCATTCCGCCGATCCAAAAACCCTTACGCCGGAAACCACATCGTGGTACAGCGCCGCCAGTTCCGCCGAGTGATCCTCGGTTTCCGAGATCTTCTTGCCCATCAGATCCTCAGGCTCGTACCCGAGCAGGTCGCGCACCCGTGAACTCACGAAGGTGTAGCGCTCCTCCAGATCGACCACCAGAATCAGGTCAGGGAAGCTCTCCAGCAAGTGCCGCCGGAATTCCTCCTGCCGCAGCAGTTGCCGCTCCAGCTTGCGCCTTTCCGTGACGTCGACCAGCGTGCCCTGGTAACGAATCAGTTTTCCCGCCGCATCCCACACAGCGCGCGAGGACTCAAGAAAAACCGCAGGGGTCCCATCCTTCCTGCGAAGCGCGATCTCGCGCGCCCGCACTCCACCGCGATCGTCGGGAGCCCGGCCGAGCACCGGCGGTTCTGCGGGATCCACGTTCAACTTGCCGGCGTCAAGCGCAAGCAACTCTTCCTTCGTGGCGTAGCCCAGAACGCCCACTAGCGCCGGATTAGCGTCCAGCAGTCTGCCTTCCGGCGTGCTGAAATACGCGCCCTCCTGCAGGGTCTCAAACAGCTCGGTAAAGCGAAGCTCTTTCTCGTGCTGTCCGGTCACATCCCGTCCCAGCACGCTGACCCCAACCACCTCGCCACTCTTGACGATCGCATTAAGAACGCAATCGAAGTAAAGAGGCCTCGCGCTTTTCTTGAGGCGCACGCGCACCATGCCCGCCCAGTGTTTCTTCTCGATGAAACGCGCCAGTCCCGCTTCTACGCTCCCGCGGGTTGGTTCGTCGACGAAGTCGAAAAACTTCTGTCCCACAATCGCGTTGTAGGGCAGACCCATCAGGTCGGCAACGCTTTTGTTGACCGTGCGCAAGGTCCCGTCCAGAGACGCAGCGCAAGCCGCATCCTCTAAAGAGTCAATCAGTTCCTTAAAGTTGCGCTGCGACCGCGCAATCATCTCGGAGAGCTGGTCGAGTTGCTTCTCAGAGGGCGCCGCCCCCACATGATCCTGCAAATCCTGCAGCAACAGCTTTAGCTCACTGACCTCCTTCCGCCGCCCGTAAGCATAGACCGCCAGCAGAACGGAGAGCGCCAGCACCCCCACCGCCAGCGGGCCTAAGTGGTAAGGCAGCGTCTCCAGCCGCTCCCAGGCCAGCGCCGCAAAGCCCGCGGCCAGCAGAACCATGAACAAAAGAATCCACCGCCAAAGCTGGGATTCTTCGCGTTCCAGTTTTTGCGGAGGACGGGAATGCCGTAAAGCACCGGGGTCGGCCTGGGTCATGGGGAAGTCACCTGGTTTCGCGTTCGCAGAACGACGAGCGGCAAAACCGAACACTGCACACATCGTACTTCTACTGACCAGCCGGAACAACCGTTGTTGTTGGAGAGTCGGGTAC
>CAWEDF010000058.1:0-11191 GCA_963807655.1 uncultured Acidobacteriaceae bacterium
GCAGGCCACGATCACTATGAATCTGATCAAGTCCAAGAGACGCGTTGCAGACCACGGGGAGGTGTTTACGCCTCAGTGGCTGGTCGAAAACATGCTTGACTTGGTGAAGGGCGAAACCGAGCGCATTGACTCCCGTTTCCTGGAGCCTGCTTGCGGGAGCGGGAATTTCCTTGTCCCAGTCTTGCAGCGTAAACTTGCCGCCGTAGAGATAAAGTTTGGGAAAACCGAGTTCGAGCGGCGACAGTATTCCCTGTTAGCGGTTATGTGCGCTTACGGGATTGAACTCTTGGCGGACAATATCGCTGAGTGCCGCGCGAACATGCTTGAGGTCTTTGCCGACTACCTGAATCTGGATGAAACGGATGAACTTTATTTGGCCGCTTCCTATGTCTTGTCCCAGAATCTCGTGCACGGTGACGCGCTGACGATGCTCAGCATGACGGACATCCCATTACCTTCGCCGAGTGGGGCTACCTCGGCAAGGCAAGTTCCAGCGGCGCGACTTCCGCCTCGAAGTTCTTACGCAAATGTCTTCTTTCAGTCAGGAAGGAAATCGCTGTTCGCCCATCTCGGCAAGCATGAGATATTCACGCCGATCAAGGAATATCCGCCGATGACTGCTCGTGAGCTTGCTGGCTCGGCTTTCGATAATGGCTTGGGGAGCGGCCGATATGAATGATCAGGCTAGCTTTTCGCTTCGCGGGCGAAACCCGGATGTTCTGACCTGCATAGCGAATCTTTCCAATGACGAGGTGTTCACGCCGCCTGAGTTTGCCAATCGGATGCTGGACACTCTGGCCGAGACATGGGCTGCAAACAATGGCGGAGCGGATCTCTGGGCGGACAGTTCGGTTAGGTTCCTTGACCCGTTCACTAAGTCAGGCGTGTTCCTGCGTGAGATCACCAGCCGCCTCAACAAAGGTTTGGCAGCGCAGATTCCTGACCAGCAGGAACGCGTCGATCATATCCTCACCAAGCAGGTATTCGGTATCGCGATTACGAACCTCACCAGCCTGCTGGCGCGGCGGAGCGTGTATTGTTCAAAGCACGCCAATGGACCGCACTCGATTGCGAAAAGTTTCGTTAGCGATGCGGGAAACATCTGGTTCGAGAGGATGGAGCACACATGGGCGACGGACGGCAAATGCAAATATTGCGGCGCGAACCAAAGAGCGTTCGACAGAGGCGAAGATCTTGAAACCCATGCTTATGCTTTCATTCACACCAGCGACATTAAGACTCGGATGGACGAGTTGTTCGGAGGCGATATGCAGTTCGACGTGATCATAGGCAATCCGCCGTATCAGTTGTCCGACGGCGGAGGCGGCCACGGCACAAGCGCCGCGCCGATTTACCAGTTGTTCGTAGAGCAGGCCAAGAAGCTCGAACCGCGCTATCTGTCGCTGGTCATTCCCTCCCGCTGGTTCGCCGGTGGCGAGGGTCTGGACGAGTTCCGCGAGGCCATGCTCGCTGACAACCGCACGCGGGTGATTCATGACTACTGGTTGGTCGGCGAAGCTTTCCCGGGCGTGGCTATACAGGGCGGCGTTTGCTACTTTCTCTGGGAGCGGGAACATCCCGGCGACTGCGAGGTGGTCACGCATTACGACGGAAGGGTCCTGTCCAGCTCAATACGTCCCTTGATAGAGCCGGGTTCGGATGTATTCATCCGCTACAACGAGGCCGTCCCTATTTTGAAGAAGATTGCTGCGGCAGAACAGCGTACAGAACGGTACAGAACGAACAGAACAGAAGAGAACAGTTATTCGCTTTCCCTGCCTGAAAGCAAGCGCTTCTCGAAACTCGTAAGTTCCAGAAAGCCATTTGGCCTACCTTCCAATTTCAAAGTCCGTTCGATTGAACGAAAGAACGATGTCATCGCCTACTGGAACGGGGGCCCCGGTTTTAAACAAAGCGGTAAAGGCTGGGTCTCCCGCGCTGATGTAACCGACGCTGGCAAGTTGATTGACTCGTGGAAAGTATTCATCGGCAAAGCCTATGGAGACCGGGGCGGCGGCGGGGCCAGCCGAGATGCGCCGCCCAAGGCCGTGCTGGGTCGACCTTTCGTTGGGGAACCCGGCTCGGTCGTGCACGGAAACCTATCTCTGCATTGGCCCGTTCAAGTCGGAAAGCGAAGCCGGGAATGTTTGCACCTACATCTCGTGCAAACTGACGCGCTTTCTGGTCATGCTGCAAAAGCCTTCGCAGAACACGACGAAGAAGGTCTATACCTTCGTACCCATGCAGGATTTTTCCCAGCCGTGGACAGACGAGAAGCTCTATGCCAAGTACGGGCTAACGCATGAGGAAATCGCCTTCATCGAGTGGATGATTCGCCCAATGGGCGTCAACGGCGATTTGTTCGACGAAGCTACGACGGACAACGGCGAAGATGAGTAAGACTATCGAGGAAATCCTTGCACCCAAGCCGGGCGCTCGGCCGCCTCGCATCTACGCTTATTCAATCAATGACAAAGCCCATAAGGGCCTCCTCAAGGTGGGTCAGACAGCGCGCGATGTGAAGCAACGCATCGCCGAACAGGTCAAGACCGCCGCCATCAAGAATTACAAGATCGAATTGGATGAGTCCGCTGAGCGCGACGACGGAACCATCTTCAGTGACCACGACGTGCGCGCGGCGCTGGTCAGGAAGAAGTTTGCGAACCCCGAACTGGAATGGATGCGCTGCTCCCTCAAGGACCTGAAAACCGTGCTCGCCGAACTTCGCAAGGGGCAACGGTTTACTGGCACGCATCACCTGACGTTCAAGATGCGCCGTGAACAAGCCGAGGCGGTGAAGTTGACGCATGCCTACTTCCACTCGCGTTGGGCGGAAGACCCCCACGCCGTCCCGCGTTTCTTGTGGAACGCGAAGATGCGCTTCGGCAAGACCTTCACTACGTACCAACTCGCTCGCAAGCTTGAAGCTAAGAGAGTGCTGGTGGTGACCTTCAAGCCTGCCGTGGAAGACGCCTGGCAGACAGACCTCGAAAGTCATGTAGATTTTGACGGCTGGCAGTACCTCTCGCGCAACTCCGACCTCGATCCAAGGAAAATCAATTCAAAGAAGCCGGTCGTTTACTTCGGCTCTTTTCAAGACCTGCTGGGGCGCGACAAGACGGGAAACATCAAGCCGAAGAACGAATGGCTGCACACCGTGAATTGGGACCTGGTGGTATTTGACGAATACCACTTCGGCGCCTGGCGGGATACCGCGAAGGAGCTGTTTGAGGGCGAGGAAGAAGCCGTTGCAGAGAAGGAAGCGAAGCTCGAATACGGAGCCGGATTGGAAGATGTCAACGAAGACCTGGGAGTGCTTTCGGAGAAGGAAACCGAGTTTCTGCCGATCACAACCAAAGCCTACCTCTATCTCTCGGGGACATCGTTCAGGGCGCTCGCAACGGGCGAATTCAGCGAAGAGCAAATCTTCAATTGGACCTACACGGACGAACAGCGCGCAAAAAAGACATTTACCGTTAAGAACCCAGGCAAGTGGAATCCATACGGCGCGTTACCGCAGATGCGTTTGCTTACCTACCGGATGCCAGACGAACTGCTGGCGGTCGCGAGCGCCGGGGAGTTCAACGAGTTCGACCTTAACGAGTTTTTTGCGGCTTCCGGCACAGGGAAAGGTGCACAGTTCAAGCACAAAGACGATGTGCAAAAATGGCTGGACATCATCCGCGGACAGTACATGCCGAAGGAGGTCGAGGACCTAAAGACTGGCTCGGGAGCGCCGTTCCCGTATTCGAATGCGCGACTGCTGCAATACATGCAGCATTCGTTCTGGTTTCTGCCGAATGTTGCCGCCTGCTATGCAATGAGGAACCTGCTGGCCGAGAAACACAATGTCTTCTGGCACGAGTACAAGGTTGTCGCGGCGGCAGGCGTAGAGGCTGGCATTGGCCTGGAAGCATTGCCGCCGGTGCGTACGGCCATTGAGAGTGGGTTCACGACCAAGACCATCACGCTGTCGTGCGGAAAGCTCACGACCGGTGTGACTGTGCCGCAATGGTCTTCGATTCTGATGCTGCGCAACCTGAAGAGCCCTGAGACTTACTTTCAGGCCGCCTTTCGCGTGCAGTCTCCGTGGTCCATCCAGAACCCGAATGGCGACAACCCGAACGAGGAGGAGATCCTAAAACCGGTTTGCCTGGTATTCGACTTTGCGCCCACACGCGCCCTACGGCAGCTCGCTGACTACAGCATTGGACTCTCGCCCAACGAATCGAATCCCGAAACCGCCGTCAAGGACCTCGTGTCGTTCCTGCCCGTACTGGCATACGATGGCGCGAACATGACTCAGGTCGATGCTGGCGGCATCCTGGACATCGCGATAGCAGGTACCTCGGCTACGCTGCTGGCGCGCAAATGGGAGAGCGCACTGCTGGTGAACGTGGACAACGAGACGCTGCGCCGAGTCCTTGATAACGCCGAGGCAATGGCCGCCGTGGAACGCATAGAGGGCTGGCGGTCGCTGGGCGACAACATCATCGAGACCATCATCAACAAGAGCGAGAAGGTCAAGGAACTCAAGAACAAAGCCAAAGAAAACGAGCTGACCGAGAAACAGAAGAAGCAGCTTACCGAGGAAGAGAAGGAATACAAGTCAAAACGCAAGCTTGTACAAGAAAAGCTGATCAAGTTCGCGACGCGTATCCCTGCGTTCATGTACCTGACTGATTTTCGCGAGAACAAACTGCAAGACGTGATCACCAAGTTGGAGCCGGACTTATTTCTGTCGGTCACCGGTCTAACGGTGAAAGACTTCCATCTGCTGGTAAACCTTAAGGTCTTCAATACCGAGCAGATGAACCAGGCGGTGTTTGCGTTCCGTCGCTACGAGGACGCATCGCTACGGTACACGGGCATCGAGAGCCACGAGGGGCTCACACATTACGGACTCTATGACACCGTGGTAGGAAGAGAGTAAGGCGGCAGGACAATAATCCTAATCGGAATCCTAACCGGGGACAGACGGGACATTCCCCATTTCTTCGCTCCAAGACTCATCCAATAGCGGAGCCTTTCCCGGTGCCAGCCCGCGTACCTTACAAAGTACGCCGCGCGCCTGTCAAGTCTACTTTAGTAGACATTCGACGTCCTCGAAAGTAGATTAGACATTTCTTCCACAGCCTATCCCCATGATTCCATTAGTCCGCCCAAAAGCACGTACGAAGAATCAACAACTTACGCCGAAACTTTTCTGCAAAGTGAAATGTTCCAGTTGGAACATTCAGCACAATGTTCCAACTGGAACATTAAGCAGAAAAGCTACCGCATAGTCTCTTCAATCTCAGAAATCCAGTCGGGCCTCTTCAAAACTTCCCGCGGCTTCGGACCATCCGCTGCGCCCACAATTCCATCCTGCTCCATCAGATCGATCAGATGCGCCGCGCGCCCGTAACCAATGCGCAGCCGCCGTTGCAGCAGGGAAGTGGACGCCTTCCCGAACTCGACCACCAGCTTCACTGCATCCTGATAGAGAGGATCGTCCTCGCTGCTGCCGTCTGATCCTTCAGCGCCATCGCCGCCGCCCACGGCCTCGCGCTCCTCTCGCGGGGCTTCGAGGAACTGCTGCTGATACTCCGCCGAGCCTTGCGCCTTCCAGAACTCAACCACCGCTGCGATCTCTTTCTCCGTGACCAGCGGCGCATGCAAGCGATGTACCCGCGCCGATCCCGAAGGCAGGTAGAGCATGTCGCCCTTGCCCAGCAGCGCTTCCGCGCCGTTGGCGTCAAGAATGGTTCGCGAATCAACCTTGGTCGCGACGCGAAAAGAAATTCGCGCCGGAAAGTTTGCCTTGATCAAACCCGTAATCACATCGACTGACGGACGCTGCGTCGCCAGCACCAGGTGAATGCCCACTGCGCGCGCCATTTGCGCCAGCCGCGTGATTGACTCTTCCACGTTCGACGAATCGAGCATCATCAAGTCGGCCAACTCGTCGATGATGATCACGATGTAAGGAATCGGTTTGTCGTCGGAGTCTTCTTCAAAAAGACTCGGTGTGTCGCTATCAAACAGCCGGTTGTACTGGTCGATGTTGCGCACGCCCTTGGCGGCCAGCAGCTTCAGCCGACGTTCCATCTCGCGCACGGCGTTGCGCAATGCGTTCGCCGCCAGCTTTGGTTCAGTAATGATCGGCGTATACAGGTGCGGCACGCCTTCATAGTTGCCCAACTCGAGCCGCTTTGGATCGACCAGAATCAGCCGCACCTGATCGGGCGTTGCCTTGTACAGAATCGACATGATGAAGGCATTGATGGCCACGCTCTTGCCCGAACCGGTCGAGCCGGCAATCAGCAGGTGCGGCATGCCGTTGAGATCGGCAGTGACGATGCGCCCATTGATGTCTTTGCCCAGCGCCATCGTGAGCTTTGATTTCGAGCCCATGAATTCCTGCGACTCGATGTTCTCGCGCAGCCAGATGATCTCGCGCTGGCGGTTCGGAACCTGAATGCCGACCGTCGACTTCCCGGCCATGCGCTCGATCAGAATGCTCTCAGCCTTCAACGCGAGACAGAGGTCATCGGTGAGATTGGTGATGCGGCTGTACTTGATGCCCGCGTCGGGCTTGAACTCGAACGTGGTGACGACGGGACCAGGATTGATTTGCGTGATCTGGCCGTGCACGTCGAACTCGGCGTACTTTTCGGTGAGCACCTGGGCCAGCAGCTTGAGCTCGTCGGCATCGACGGCCTGCTGCTCGTCGGGACGCTGGAGCAGGCTGCTGGACGGAAGCTTATAGCCTCCGGCAATTCGTGGCATCGTTGTCTTAGCTTTGTGATCGACGTCGGCGCGTTGCGTCACTTCCGGGTCGGCGGTTTCCATTCCAGCTAGAGACTCGGGCAGGATACCGCCTGTCGTGGCGGGAGCCTCTTCCATAACCTCGGGCCCGAGCGTGCGCTCGATGCCGGTGCGGCGAGGTTCTGCAGAAGGTCTCGCAGGCTGGAATGTTTCGGGCGCATGCCGTGATGGGATCAACTGCGTCTTTACCAGCGGCTTCTGGATCCGGCGCTTCTCCAATTCCTTCTGTTGCCGCCTTTTCGTTCTCTCCTCCCGCCAATCCTGATAGCGGTTCCACAGCGCAGTCACAAATGCGAAGCGGGTCGGCGCCCAGAGTTGAATCGCCGAAAAAGAGAATGCCGTCGAGAGATAGAGCGCGACTGCCAGCACGGTTGCGCAAACAATGTAGGCGCCGGCCATGTTCAAATAGTGGATCAGCACATCGCCCACAACCCGGCCCAGCAGCCCCTCGACCGGCATCGCGTTCAACCAGCGCGTGTGGCTGGGCAACAAAGCCAGTAGCGCGGGGACAAAGACCACAAGCCAGATTCCGCCCAGGGTCTTCGCCAACGGAGATTGAATCTTCCGCGAAGTAAACCAGCGGACTCCAAGCAGCGCGAGAAAGATCGGCAACAGGAACGCGCCGATACCGAAGAACTGGAGCGCAAGGTCGGAGATGAGCGCGCCTACCACGCCGATCCAGTTGCGGGCAACGTGGGTTCCGGTCAGCACCGAGGCGCTATTCAGCGAAGGATCGAGCGGCGAATACGAAGCCAGCGCGAGGAAGAGGAGGAGCGCAGAGACGCACAACAGGAACCCAGTCAGCTCATTGAGCCGCCGGTTGCCCGTGGGGACAAAGATGCTTGCCAGAAAACGCATGAGGGCCGTTTCCCACCGGACAAAAGTGTCCCGTGGCGCAAAGCGGCCAGAGCGGAATCATTATTACAAGAACCGCGCCGCGCGGCAATGGAGGAATTGGGGAGGGGTATTGAGTTGGCTTCCGGGGCTATCGCCGCAACCAGGTTGATCAGTGCCATGGCCTTGGATACGTAACCCATGCCCATTCCGAGCACACAGAACCGGTTCCGTTCAAGGGCGGATTACTTCCGGTTTGCCCGTCAATCGGGAACAATCGCTGAGTCTACCGGGGAATGGCTACATTTGCAGTTCCCAATGCGCACCGATTGAGCTCTGCTAGGGGCGATCCAAACTGGTGTGATGGTTTGGACGCTAATCTTCACCCGTCAGCGCAGGCCGTCCACAATGTACAACTCGCTCAAGATGCGGTTGTAGGTATAGGCATAGTACTTGCCGTCGGGTGTGAACACCCCGCTGGGAAACCTCAAGATTCCGTCCGGATCTGCTGGCCCTATTTTCTTGAACAGCTCGCGACGGTCGTCGGCCAAGTTCACCCGAAAGACATCGAAGGGGACGTGATCGATCACGGATGCAACCAGCACGGAGCGGCCATCCGATGTCACTGAAGCAATGAAATCGTCTGGATGGATGCCGGGAACCGCGCGGGGCGCTCCCTGGCCATCAACCGGGTACAGCGCCACCGCATCGGAAAAGCCGAAAACAAACCTGCCGTCTGCCGTGAGGAACATACCTTTGACGCCTTCCGGTGAGATGGCGCGCGGCCTGCCCTCACCAATCAACTGCGTGTAAATGCGAGGCCTGTGACCGGGCTCGGTGCCAGTGAACACGACGCCTTTGCCATCGGGAAGAAAGCGGGCGTCGGCGTGATCGATCAAATCCTGGGTAATCTGCAGTGGCTCTCCGGGGCCGAGGGGGATAAGGAAGAGTTGGCCACGAGAAGCGAGAACCCACTTCATGTCCGGTGAGAAGTCATCGCCCCTGCCCTGTCCCACGTGCACTGGTGGAGACCCGTCAGTCGAGCGCACGTAGATGTCGGAGCCGGAACGGCTTCCGGTACCCTCCTCCACTAAGAGCGTCTGTCGCCCGTCCGGTGAGATGGCGTTGACCTCGGTCCAGTCGGTAACGGTCAGATCGTGCTCCTGGCTCTGACCGGCTCCCAGTGCAACCGTAATGGCGCGCGAATTCTCGTGCCAGAGCAGGACAAGCCCATCACGATTAACATCGTGGATAGCGAGAGTTCCCGGAGCACTTGCCAGGATCCGCTGGTGACCAGAAAGATCTACCGACTTCAACTGAACAGAGATACCAGTGTCGGCACCGCTGAACCAGACCTCTTTCCCTGAGGGGGCCCAGGCGAGGCCAAGGATTGCCGTTTGCGTGGCACTGAGGCTGCGCTTGCGACCGGAGGCGTCAACGACGGCGACGGTGCCGCCATTGTCTCCGAAGACGGGATGGTCGGCGATAGCCACCATGTTCCCCTTGGGGGAAACACGTACGTCGCTGATGTAGCCGTCGGTCTCATACAGTGCGTGGCCGATGGGATATTCCAAACGGAAACGCCCGTCGGAAAAGCGAGTCACCGCGATCTGGTTGTCCGGACCCCAGTCGGCGTCTTGTACGTCGTTCAGGATAGGGCGGGGCGCGGCGCCGGCCATGGGCGCGCGCGCCAGCACACCCACCGTCGCATAAGCGTTGAGCGGTCGCCGCTGCTCGATTACCAGCATTTCGCCCGATGGCGAAATGGCAGCGACGTCGGCATCCTTCAGGCCCAGGCTCAATGGAGCCAGGCTGCTGGGCGTGACCGAGAAAAGCTCGCTGGCGTCGCCAGTACGGGCCGAACCGTAGATGACAGTGCGCTGGTCAGGGGCGAAGCGGGCGGAATCCACGACTCTACGCGCGAAGGTGAGCTGACGGTACTCCGGAGGAACAGCCTGAGGCGCGCTCTGACGCCCAATCAGTAAGCCCGCAAGCAGCACGGCGGCTGCAATCAGCAATGCTGAAACCCAGGCCTTGCGCGCCTTCTTGACCCTGACTGCGACGCAGGCAGTGAAGAAGATATTGTGGACAGCGACTCCAGATCAAATGCCACATCGCGGGCGGACTGGAAGCGCACCGCTGGATCCTTCTCCAGGCAGTGGCGCACGATTCGCTCCAATATCGGCGGCACATCACGGCCCGAAGCTGTAAGGTCCGGAGGATCTTCTCTCAGCACGGCGCTAATCGTGTCCGCGGTGGTTTTGCCCCGAAAAGCCCGCTGCCCGCTCAGCATCTCGTAGAGCACAACCCCGAAGCTGAACAAATCGCTACGGGCGTCGCTGTCCGCTCCCCGCAATTGCTCAGGCGACATGTAGCCGAGGGTTCCCAGGACCGCACCCGGACGCGTCGCGGAATCCAGCGTGGGCCCGGCGGACAATCCGGCCATGGTCGCGGGGTCCGGCAAAGTAAGCTTGGCCAGACCGAAGTCCAGGATCTTCACATGGCCGTCGCGAGTGACAAAAATGTTCTCCGGCTTGAGGTCGCGATGGAAGATACCGCGATCGTGTGCGGCAGCTAGGCCCCTGATGATCTGTACCCCGTACTCGACCGCCTTCCGTACCGATAGTGGGCCGGCATGCAGCCGTGAGCGCAGGCTTTCACCTTCCAGCAATTCCGACACAATGTAGGGTGAACCGTCCTGCTGGCCGACATCGAAGACGGCCAAGATGTTGGGGTGGTTAAGCGCGGCGGTGGCACGCGCCTCCTGCTCGAAACGACGAAGGCGCTCTGGGTCGCTGCACCAGTCGGCGGGGAGAACCTTTACAGCGACATCGCGCCCAAGTCGCGTGTCGCGGGCGCGGTACACCTCGCCCATACCGCCGGCGCCTAGCGGTGAAAGGATTTTGTACGGCCCGAGTTCCGTACCAGAGGTCAGAGCCATCCGTGCGCGCATTATAGCCTGAGCAGCACGTCGGAGAGGATGCGGCGATTCTGGACGGATCGTCGGCAACCCGGAAGTTACCCCAGCCTCCACCCAGTAAGGAATCGTGTCAACTGGCGTAACATCGCGAAATGACTCATTTGGGGGGCTAGCCCACGTTTGTTGGAGCCGCCACAACTGAGGGTGCCCCAGCTTTCGCGGTCTTCGAAGGCTGGGCAGTGACGCCCGATGGTGTTTTTGACGGTGGAGCCGATTTCCAATAAAACAAATCAAGAGTGGTACATTCACAAATGAATACGGGTCTCAGGCATGAAGAAAAAGAACATTGGCTCAAGTTTCGATAACTGGCTTAGCGAGGAGGGTCTCTACGAGAAAGTCAGCGCGACCGCCATCAAACGGGTGGTTGCGCGGCAGGTTGAGGCCGCCATGCAGAAGAAAGGTTTGACCAAGGTCGAAATGGCGCGGCGAATGCGCACCAGCCGTTCCGCTCTTGACCGGCTGCTTGATCCCGACAATGATGCCATCACTTTAATTACGCTTCAAAAGGCTGCGGCTGTGGTCGGACGTCAAGTTCGAGTGGAGTTGGGCCCTATCCTGCCAATCTTG
>CAWEDF010000059.1:0-17336 GCA_963807655.1 uncultured Acidobacteriaceae bacterium
TCAGGGCTGCGCTCTACCACCTGAGCTACCTGGCCACACTTCGAGACCCGCTCGCCGGCCGCGGGCTGCGAGGATCGTTCGCTTCACGCCGATTGTTGCGGGATTCCGAACCGAATGACACTGCTCTTTGCCGGCCGCGTGCGGAACGTTCTTGATTATAGCAATGGCCACGACTTCCCTCAACGTCACCAACCCGGGCAGAGTTGAGTAATCGCTGGAATATCAGAGTCATCTCGCGTTCGAGCACCGGGCCAGTGGAGGCTGACCCGGTACCCGTTCCGCGTTAAATGCTCGCTATTGTCCGCCGACCGACGAGCCGTGCTGTCCCAGCCACGACGCCAGTTGCGGTTCCTGCTGGGATTTCAGATCGACACAGTTGTCGATGCGCTCGATCGATTGCCGGTAGGTTCGCTCCGCCGATTCGACCTTGTGCGCGGAGTAAAACTCCACGACCTGGTCGCGCATGTGGGCGTCGCAGAAAGAACTGGTCGAACCCACGACCTGGGCACTGGCAAACGGTCCGCCAACTTTCTGCACCGCATCCCAGTGCGCCAGAACAAAGTCCCAGGCTAGTTTCTGGCCTTCCGGATTGCCCATCACGCTCGTGACCACGCCGAGCGCATCCTGCGAGCGAACGTCCGGAGAGATGGCGTAGTCCAGAGTCCTCTGCAAAAGTTTCGGATCGCTGAACTGGGGCAAGGTAAATAAATACATGTAGTACTCTTCCGGCGATTTGGGGTTCTTCAACGCGGCCATCAGTCTGTCATAGAAAGCCTGGCCGCCGTTCAAGGCTGCGAGCGCCAGGCTCCGCCCGCGAGTTCCCGATCTACAGAAGCGGGATCGTCCAGAGCCTTGTCCGCAATCTTGCGGGCCTCGGCCAGCACTTCCGGATCGCGCGCGTCGTAACCCAGCGTTAAACAGACGAGCCCGCAGCGTCCTCTGTTCGTCGCTCTCGCCCGCCTTCGGTTCCCAGCCCACATCCTTAAGTATCGGCGTCAGATACTCCCGCAACCAGGCGCGATAAGATTCGCGGTCGCCCTCGGTCACAAGGTAGCGGCCAATAAAGTTGAGCCGAAAGAGAACATCTTCCAGCACGGCGCGATTGCGATCGCTGCCCAGGCCCTGGACAAGCGCAAGATAGTCGCCCACCGGCTCGCGCCCCACGCGCACCGAGGCCCAGATGTCCGTCTGCAAAGCGATTCGCTCCGCGGGAGTAAGCTTGCTCTCGGCATCGTTCGCGAGGGCTCGCACTGCATCCGGCTGGTAGCCTGCGCGGTAGTAACCGGTGGCGCCAGCGTTGGCTAGAACCCAGGTCGAGCAGCCGGGCAGCGTGAAGGTCTCTTCCTTCTTGGTGAGCAGTTCGCACTTCTGAGCCCCGCTCGACGACTTCATGCACAAGGGAACTTGCCAGAGCTCATCATTTGCCGCCTGGAACTTTTCCCGGTCAAAGTAATAGCGGCGCTGATCCAGCGTAACCTTGGTTGAGTTCCCCGAACACTGCGATTTCAAGTCGATGACCGGAACGCCCGCCTGCTTCACAAAAGTTGGCATGATCTGATCGACAGGTTTCTTAGAGGTTTTGGCCTGCGCCTCCCAGAAGTCGTGAGCGGTAGCATTGGCATACTGATGTTGCTGGATATAGGCGTTGACGCCCGCGCGAAAAGTCTCCTCGCCCAAATACGCCTCCAGCATGCGCAGCACCGACGCAGCCTTGCCGTAGGCGATCCCGTCAAACAGTTCCATGATCTGCCCCGGAGTTTCGGCCGCCTGATGGATCGGACGCGTATTCGCCAGCGAATCGGTGTTGAGAGTTCCGCCCGTATTGCTCACATCGTCCAGATTGAAATTCCATTCCGGCTTCCAGGCCTCGAGCGGCTTGCTCGACATCCACGTGGCAAAACCTTCGTTGAGCCAAATGTCGTCCCACCACTTCATCGTGACCAGATCGCCGAACCACTGGTGAGCCATCTCGTGCGCAATCACTGAAGCGATGGTCTTCTTCAGATCTACAGAACCTTGTTTCTCGTCGATCAGCAGGATAACTTCGCGGAACGTGATGCAGCCGGTATTCTCCATCGCGCCCGCGGAAAAATCCGGGATGCCAATCAGATCGAGCTTTCCGTAGGGGTACTTGATATTGAAGTATTTATCGTAGTAGCGGAGGACGTGCTCCGCCGTGTCCAAGGCAAACTTCCCCATCTCTTTTTTGCCGGGAGTGCTGTAGATGCGGATCGGAATGCCGTCGGCTTCGCCCTCAATGTATTCAAAATTGCCCACCACCAATGCCGCCAGATACGAAGACATCTTGGGCGTGGTGGCAAAGCGAACTGTGTGCCGGTCGCCCGGTCCCGGCGTATCGGAAGAAACTTTAGAATTCGAAATTGCCACTTGGCCTTTATCGGCGACGGTTGTGATGTCGAAGGTGGCCTTGTACGCCGGCTCGTCAAATGACGGAAAGGCACGGCGCGCGTCCGTAGACTCGAACTGCGAAGCGGCGTACTTGCGGCCCTGGTCGTCTTTGCCCAGGTAGAGACCGCGCATCTCACTGTTGAGGATGCCCGAATAGGTAATGTGCACTGTGGCCGGACCCGCGGACAGCGGCTTCTCGACCGCCAGTATGACCATTTCCTTGTCTTTGTCGGGCGTGACCTTGGCCTTCTGTGTGGTTCCGCCGCTGGTGATGGTGACTTGATGGAAGTCGATATCGACCGCGTTCAGCGTGATTTCCGAAGTGGGCTTTAACACCCGGATGGAAATGGTTTCATCGCCCTCGAAAGTGGCCTTGTCGAGATCGGGCGTGAAGAAAAGCTTGTAGTTTTCTGGAGCGGCCACCTCGGGCAGCCGTTGAGCTACTGCCAGCGATAATGTCGTCAACGCAAACGCGAGTACCGCAAGAATTCGCTTCATGATTTTTCCTCGGGGAGACACTTGAATTCGTTTCGTAACCGAACCAGTCTCAGACTGTTTAAGAAAGCGTTTCAACAAGACCTATCAATCTTCAGTTCTATACGGAAGGTCCGCCGCAAAAGTTCACTGAGCGTGTGCCACCACCCCGCTCGTTATGGTAATCGAGCAGGGGTTGGCGCCGAACCAGTAAGGAATCTCGCGGTAATCTTCGACCGCAAACACCGCTAAATCAGCATCTTTTCCGGGCTCGATCGTTCCCTTCCGGTTTGCAACTCGCAGCGCCCACGCTCCGTTTACGGTGGCCGCGGCTATCGCCTCCGCCGGCGACATCTTCATGTGCGTGCAAGCCAGCGACATCGCCATCGGCATACTCAGCGTAGGAGAAGTTCCGGGGTTATAGTCCGTCGCCAGCGCCACCGGCGCGCCCGCGTCAATCAACTTGCGGGCCTGCGGATATTCTTTCAGCCCCAGAAAGTAATTCGCCCCTGGCACCAGCGTGGCGACCGTATCGTGCCGGGCCAACTGCGCGATGTCGTCCTCATTCACGTGATCCATGTGATCAAACGACGCCGGATTGAAACGCAAAAACGGCCGCAGCGCCGTCTCAGAAAGCTGGCCCATGTGTGCCCGCACGCTGAGCCCGTGCTGTTCGGCGGCTTCAAAAATCTGCTCGGTCTCTGCTGCCGTAAACGCTCCCAAGTCGCAGAAAACATCGACGAACTGGGCAAGCTTCCGCTTCGCCGCTTGCGGAACCATCTCTTTACAGACGAGCTCAACGTATTTTGGTGAGCGGCCCTGAAATTCTTTTGGGACGACGTGCGCCCCGAGCAGAGTAGAAATGACTGTGCCCGGCCACAGGGAAGCGGCGTCGCGGATCGCCTTCAGCGACTTCAGTTCCGACTCAACCGTCAGCCCATAGCCCGATTTAGCTTCGACAGTAGTCGTGCCGTGAGCGGCCATGTCGCGCAGCGCGGCCAGAACTCTCTCCACCAAAACCCGCTTCCCTGCCGTGCGCACGCCTTCCAAGTTGGACCGGATGCCGCCGCCGGCCGCGGCGATCTCTTCATAGGAAGCGCCCTCGATACGCTTCTCAAAATCCACCAGCCGCGGGCTGACAAAAACAGGATGGGTGTGGGAATCCACGAACCCGGGCAGGACAACTTTACCGGCGCAGTCGATCTCAGTAACTTTCTTGCGATTCCTCTTCAGCCAGGCATCGCGGAGGGCGTCTTTGGTGGTGCCGACCGAAACGATCTTCCCGCCGAGACAGAGGACAGAACCGTTTTCGATGATGCCGATTTCTCTGAGGTCGGGGCCACGACGCGGACCAGTCTTGCCGGGAAATTGCAGGGTGAGCAGTTGGTCGATATTAGCTAGAAGCAGCGCCTTCGCCTTCACTCGATTACCTTCCAGCCATCGAGGTCGCCCGGAAGATGCATATCCCACGTCAAAAAATATCGAGCGGCATCTTCGGCATTGGAGAAAACACGTTCTGTGCTCTGCGCCACCACTTGGGGCTGAATAGGATGTGCGCGAGTTGCACAGTACACGTAGCGATCAGGCCGAAGGCGTTCGACCGTCCCGCCCTCATTAACCGGTGCGCCCTCGCGGTGCGGGTTCCACTCAGGCGGGAACCATCTGTGTTGATCAAGCAATTTCGCGAGGTGAGCCAAAACCTCGGAAAACCTAAGCAGTGGATGCGGCCACAGGCCGCGCGCGACACGCTCCGGCATGTTCATGTGCCCACCTCGCAGCAGCATGGATAACGTTTCTTCGTCCATTTTGGCTAACTATGACGCTCCCATCGGCACCTTCACGCCCGTCTTCTTCGCAAACTCCTTCGCCTCGTCATAGCCCGCATCCACATGCCGAATCACGCCCATGCCCGGATCCGTCGTCAGCACTCGCTCGATGCGCTTGGCCATCTCGTCAGTGCCATCAGCGACCGTGACCTGCCCCGCGTGCAGCGAGTAGCCAATGCCCACGCCGCCGCCGTTATGAATCGAGACCCACGACGCGCCCGCCGCCGTGTTCAGCAAAGCATTCAGCAGCGGCCAGTCAGCGACTGCGTCGGAGCCATCTTTCATGCTCTCGGTCTCGCGGAACGGAGACGCCACCGAGCCGCAATCGAGATGGTCGCGGCCAATCACGATCGGCGCCTTGATCTTTCCTTTCTTCACCAGATCGTTCATCGCCAGGCCGAACTGCGCGCGCTCGCCGTATCCCAGCCAGCAGATGCGCGCCGGCAGTCCCTGGAACTTGATGCGCTTGCGCGCCAGATCAATCCAGCGCCGCAGGATGCGGTTCTCCGGGAACATTTCCAAAACAAGTTCGTCGGTCACGTGAATGTCCGACGCCTCGCCCGACAGCGCCACCCAGCGAAACGGTCCCCGCCCCTCGCAAAACAGCGGACGAATATACGCCGGCACGAATCCGGGAAAGTCGTAAGCATTCTTCACGCCGCGCTGAAACGCAAACGTGCGGATGTTGTTGCCGTAATCGAACGTCACCGATCCCATCTTCTGCAACCGCAGCATGCCTTCCACATGCGCCGCGATGGCGTCGAGCGATTTTTCCTGATACGCCTTGGGATCGTTTTTCCGTAACTCGACGGCCTCGGCAAGAGTCATGCCGTTCGGCACATATCCATTCAGCGGATCATGCGCCGAAGTCTGATCGGTGAGAATATCAGGCACAACGCCGCGCGCGGCCAACTCCGGAATCACATCCGCACAATTCCCCACCAGCCCGACCGAAACATTTTCTTTCTTGCGCACCGCGTTCTTCAAAATGCGCAACGCCTCATCGAGCGTGGTGACCATGAAGTCGCAATAGCCCGTCTTCAGCCGCTTCTTGATGCGCTCCGGATCAACGTCAATCCCCAGAAACGCCGCGCCCGTCATGGTCGCGGCCAGAGGCTGCGCTCCACCCATCCCGCCCATGCCGCCGGAGACGATCAGCTTGCCCGCAAGATCACCGCCGAAATGTTTCTCGCCCGCCGCCGAGAACGTTTCAAACGTCCCCTGCACAATTCCCTGCGAGCCGATGTAAATCCACGAACCCGCCGTCATCTGTCCGTACATCATCAGCCCGGCGCGCTCCAGTTCGTTGAACTTCTCCCAGTTCGACCAGTGGCCCACTAAATTCGAATTCGCAATGAGCACGCGCGGCGCGTGATCGTGCGTCTTGAACAACGCCGACGGGCTTGCCCGACTGCACCAGCAGAGTCTCGTCGTTCTCGAGCTTCTTCAAAGCTGCGACGATGGCGTGGTAAGCCTCCCAACTGCGCGCCGCCCGCCCCGTTCCGCCATAAACAACAAGGTCCTGCGGACGCTCCGCGACATCCGCGTCGAGGTTGTTCATGAGCATGCGCATGGCTGCTTCCTGCTGCCAGCCTTTGCAGGTGATGGGATTGCCGCGCGGCGCGCGAATCGAGCTGTGAGCCTGAATTTCAGTTTCTACGGGCATGGATAGATGTTACTTGCTGAGCGTGGAAGTGTTCAATGCTGGAGATGGGGCGAGGTTGGACTCAACGCCACGACGAATACGCCGTGCCCTCAGTGAGATCGCGTTCGACGCCGAATGCACGTCGACAATGCCGGGATCCTGCTGGTCAACCGACAGCAGCACTTCTTCCTGCTCCACTTCCCAGTTTGCCTCGCCCGTCATCGGATCCTTGGGAATGTCCTTGATGTAGCCTGCCGACTTCAGATCATCCAGCGACTGCGGCGCTTTTTGCTTGTCGAGGGTGTACTGCGAGATCAGCTTGTTCAGTTCGAACAGATCATTCTTCAACACGGCCTCGCGCGAACGCACCACCGAACGACTATAAATGGGAATCGCAATCGAAATCAGGATCCCCATAACGATCATCACGATCATCATTTCGAGCAGCGTAAAGCCCCGCTGTAGCGTGAAGCCCCGCCCCGTGTTTAGCTTTCTCGCCATTTACCAGTCCTTATACTTCGTACCGTCCAGCGCCATGCCTTGCGACTTGGTGTAGACGTCGAACACGCTTTGCCCGCCCCAGGAGTCCGATTCCGGATCGTCTTGCATCGAACGCAGTCCCCATTCCGTGGTGCCCGTCATGGGATCGATGGGAATCCTGCGCAGGAAGCGCACTTTCTTGCCCTGCACATCCTCGCCCTTTACCAGCGTCTCCAGATCAGGAGGATAGTTCTGGCTGTCCACCTTGGTGCGGAATAGGTTCTTGTCAGCGGCGTCTTTGTAGCGGTCGATGGCGTCGCGCATCTCCCATAAGTCGTTGCGCAGCATGCGCTCTCTCTCCCGCTGGATGGTCACCCGCGCCAGCGGCACCGCCATGCCCGAAAGAATTACCAGGATGGATGTGGCGACGATCAACTCAAGGAGCGTAAAGCCGCGGTCGGGCCTCGCACGTCGCCCGCACTTGAACTCTTGTACCTTCATCTCAAAATCCCGATCTTAATTCCGATCCTGATTCCGGTCTTAGAAAATGAAAATCTGGATTGACCGGATTGCGCCCGGCCTATTGCACGGTGATCGATGCCTGCGCTCCGTTCACTGTGATGGGCTGCGAGGCCGGGATCGCGCGCTCCGCCCCGGGTGATGGTCAGCGGAGTCTGTCCGCTGGCCTTCGCTTGAAACGTCAGCGTAACCACCGTGCCCTGCCCGGAAACTCCACCCGACCCCGGCGGCCGCGTGGCCTGGATCAGCAAGGTTCCGGTGGTTTCATCTTCGCGGTGAACCAGCGCCACGGCCTGCCCATCCTGGGAGAGGAACCCGCCGTTTGAAACGTTCACCAACTGCAGCTTCGCCATGTCGTAATTGATTTGCACCGGCACGGAATACACATTCTGCGCTCCGGAAATCAAAAGGTTCACCACAAATGTGTTGCCCTTCACCGCCGTGATCTGCCCCGGATCAAACAGAAAATTCGCACCCGGCGCGGGATTCGCTGCCTGATTCGGAGTTTGGGCCGCCGGCGGCTGAGTGGCGGGAGCTGGAGTGCCAGAAGGTTGTGCGGCTGGAGTCCCCGGGGCCTGAACCGCGGGAGCTACCGGCGCCGACCGCCCTGACATGCCGCAGCTCAATGGTGTTCGCCGTCCCAATGTCGATCGGCCGCTGGTTCAATTCGCTGACGCTGGCTCCTCGGATGATGTGAGGAGTAATGGCAAAGACAGTCTCGTCCTGCGCATGATCCTGCGTCTTCTGTCCAAAGAAATATCCGAGGATTGGAATCTGCGCCAGCCCCGGAATGCCGCTCAGCGACCTGGTCTGGGAATCGTCAAAGATTCCGCCAATCAGGCTCGACTCCCCATCCGCCAGACGGATTTCATGCTCGATTTTTTTCTGCCCGATGATGGGCTGGCTGATGCCGCCGATGCTCGACTGACCCACCACCGAGGAGATTTCCATGGTGATCTTCAGGGTCACTTGCCGGTCCGCGTGCACGTGCGGCGTAACGTCGATGTTCACGCCCACATCCAGATATTGAAACTGGGTGTTGACCAGCGGGTTGATGCCCACGCCGCCGATTCCAGGCTGGAACGATCCCGTCGCGACCGGCACACGTTCGCCGATCTTGAGTGTCGCCTTCTGGTTGTCGAGCGCGCGCACTTGCGGATTCTGCAACATCTTCGTGTCGCTGTCGCCCATTACCGCCGAGAGGTTGGCGGAAGGAATCGTCACCTGAAAATCGGTGGCGTTCAGATTGCCCAGAGTATTCAGATTCAGCCCGGTGCCCGAGCTGGGTGTGGTTGTACCCGTAGTCCCGGTCGTGGTGGTGGTGGTGTTGTTGATGTTGCTCTGCAGCGTAACCGTGGCGCTGGTCGGCGGATTCAATCCCAGAGTACGCGACTTGTCTTTGCTGACCTGCAACACCGCGATATCGACGATCACCTCCGGACGCGCCTTATCCAGGTCATCCACCAGTTTTTCCGCCAGCGCGATCTGGTCGGGCGTGCCCCGCACCACCAGCGCATTCTGCGAGAGCAACTGCTGCACCCGCTGCACGTCCAGCACGGCGCGGATCGCATTCACTACATCCTGCAACTCGGTGGGCGCGGATAGATTCGAAAGATAAAAAGTCTTGAGAACGCTCTGTTCCAGTTCCTTGCGTTTGGCCGGATTATCCTGCGCCACGAAGATGGTGTTGCTCGTCACCGGCCGCCAGAACGTTTTCGATTCCAGCGCCGTAATCTGCAGCGCCTCTTCCAGCGTCACTCCATTCAGTTCGACTTTAATGCGCCGCGAAGTGTAGTCGTGATCGAACAGAACGTTGATCCCGGCCAACTGCCCAATGGTCTGATAAATGACTTTGGAATCTTCGGTGAGCTTGACCGTGATGGGGACGGTGGAGATAGGGGCAAGCTCTACAGGACCCGACGCTTCCTTGATCCTCCGCTCCAGGTTGCTGGGCGGACCTGCCGCCGGTGTCGGAGGATTGGTGGCATCGTCGATCATCTGCTGCGTGCGCTTCATCTCCTGTTGCGCACTGAAAAGCGAGGGATCGATCTGGGCCGCCTTTTGAAATTCGGCCAGCGCCTCCGGCAGTTTGCCCTGTTCGCGCAGAATCACCCCGTGATGGACAACCATCGCGGCCGCCTTGAATCGCATGCGCTGGAACGAGGCCTTGTAGCGCAAATCTTTGGGCTTCAGCTCGAAGGCTTGCTTGTAGAACTCGTAAGCGGCCTCGTACTTCTGGCGCGCCTCGGCGTCCTGGCCCTTTTCATAGACAGTCTTGGCCTTATCGGCAATGGCAGGCAGGATGGCAACCACGACCAGCAGCACTACTGCCGCGGGCATCAGACGTCTCATTCGTCAGTCCTCGTCTACAAAGTCTTCGCCGGACAAGCAGTATCCACCCCGAAGGCCAGCGAACCTGGGATTCCTTATAACGCGTACATCCGAAACAAAAAGAACGGTTTTGCTGCGATTATAGCATCGCCTTTCTCGCCTCCCCATGTGATTGCACGCACGGGAGTTACACTCTTTGGTCGTAGTCCTAATGGGCTTCGGCTTCGGGCTTCGGCCGACACACCTAGCCAGAAGCAGTCACCGCACTGGTTGCCGGAACCCGATACCGCCCTGGAGTCGCGAAGCCACGGCATTCATTAGCCCCGCACGTAAGTGCAGGGTAGCCGGACGAAAACGAGTCTCCGGGACGGCTAGCCTCGAGCCGGAGCCCGATAGCCGAACCAGCCCAGCCCTCTGCTGGTAAGATTGAAACTGCGCCGAGCCCCATGCCCCGCCAGTCCACCCACGAAACCAAGCCCAGCCCGGAGAAATCCCCGCGCCGCGAACCTACCGCCAGCGGACAGAGAGACGCTGCCGTTAATAGGATCGCTTCCCATAACTACTTCTTGCTGGAAAAATTTGAGTGCGGCGTAGTTCTTACCGGAACCGAGGCCAAATCCGTCCGCGGCGGCCTGGCCAACCTCAAAGATTCCTACGGCCTGGTCAAGGACGGCGAACTCTGGCTCCTCAACGCCCACATCGGCCCCTACGAGCACGGCAACATCCACAACCACGCCCCGCTGCGCACCCGCAAGCTGCTCATGCACAAAGAAGAAATCCGCAAGCTGATCGGCAAGACCCAACAAAAGGGACTGACCCTGATCCCCGTCCGCATGTACTTCAAGAACGGCAAAGTAAAGGTTGAACTAGCCCTGGCCAAAGGCAAGCAGCTCTGGGATAAACGCGAGACGGAGCGGCGGCGGACGGCGGATAAAGAAGCGAGAGAGGCCATTCGAAGCCGGAAGAAATGAGCGGCACGAACCATGTGGGGACAGCCGCCCTCGGCTATCCAGCCGGGCAAAGCCCGGCAATTTCAACACCGTTAGAGGAATCACCATGAAGCTCAACCAGCAAAAAGTAGATGAGACCGTGCTCGCTGTCTTGTGGCTCACGTTACACAACGACGTTGAGGCATGGAAAACAATTGATTGGGGGACCATGGATCGATTGCACCAGAGAGGATTCATTTCTGATCCAACCCACCGGGCCAAATCGGTGATCTTCACCGAGGAAGGCTTGGCCGAGGCCGAACGGGCCGCGAGCAGGTTATTCGTGTAAGGGCCTAAGCCCCATCAAAACCGTAAACCTCAAATCCGACATGCCGCAGGTCTACGAGGCCCTCCAGCGCATGGAGCGCGAACTGGCCGTCGCGCGTCAGGAGAAATCAAAGCTGCTGAAGTTGGTCCACGGCTACGGCTCGACCGGCGCGGGCGGCGACATTCGTATCGCCGTGCAAAAGCGCTTGCTGGAAATATCGCAGAACGGCCAGATTCGTGGCTGCATTTTCGGTGAGAACTGGTCGAAGTCCGATGATGCGGCCTGGAAGGTTCTGCAATCGCATCCCGAACTTAAGAGCGACTCCGACCTCGGCCGCCGCAATCGCGGAATCACGATTGTCTTACTCTAGCCGGTTTGCCCGAAACCGGAATCACCGGCGATCTTACGACGCCTGCGTCTCCGGCGGCACAACGGGGGCCACCGGCACCGCCGACTCGGCCACCACCGGCGCCACCACGGTCACGGCAGTGACGGACTCCACCACCGCGATCGGTTGCACCATGTTCTGCAGGTAGTAAGTCACCGCTACGCCGCGCTGCCAAAAGCGGGGAATCAACAGCAGGAGCAGAGTCAACTGACTCACGAAGAACGCTCCCATCACGCTGGCAGGCGGAACAAATTTCATCCACACCAAGATCCCAGCCACCAGCACAATCGCCGCCACGATCGTGGCCATCACATAACTCGCCAGCAGCCGTCCCATCCCGCGCCAGGTGTGCCGGAACGCCGCCCCAATCGATTTTCGCACCGCCCGCTGATCGCTCAGAACTACGTCCGCCTGCGCCAGATCAAACCAGATGCGCAGGACGCTCATCACCAGGAAGATCACGAACAGACTTGCAAACGACACATAGACCGGCAGCAATTCGTTTGTGCTCTCGTCCGCCGCCCTTTCCAGCGCGCCGCGAAGGCCGAACAGCACTCCAGCTACAATTCCCATCACGATGCCCGCCACAATCATCAACCGGATAAACCGCCACAGGTTCCGCCCGCAGGCGCGGAAAAAATCCTCCCGCGGCAGCCGGTAAGTCGAGACATAACCCTGCAGCACTCCCGGCAGAAACAACGCAGTCGCGACGAAGAAGATCACAGCAAAAAAAGCTCCGGCGCCTTGAGAAGTCGACGTCGACCCAAACTCAGGACGCGCAAACATCTCGGCGAGAACTCCCACGTCAAAACCGTGCACCAGGCGGTTAGCCAGCAAACTGTGATCGAGTATCGTCCCGGCCTGAGTGAAGAATGCGACCGTACCGAACACGCCGAGAAATAAATTCAACACATAGAACCAGACGATATAGCGCTTGTTGCGCCCCATCATCCTCCACCCGCTGCTCAGTAACCCTTGCTTCTCTGCCATGCGTCTCTACCTCGATCCGTTTGCCTTACCTGAAGCCCGAAGCCCGAAAGCCGAAGCCCGCTACACCGCCCACCACGCCAGCGCCTGGCTCACCCACTGCTCCACAAAGAGCCAGTAGTTCGCAACTTTGCGCGCAGGCTTGCCATTCGCCTCGGTCCGGTAGCTGTTATTGAAGTCGTTGCGGTCGATCTCGATCTTGTGATCCGGATCAATCTCCGCCGAAGCCAGCTTCGTTTTCTTCTCGTACGGACCCAGCCTCGTCCAGCGGCCCGCTCCGTCCCAGTGCTCGCGAATCTTGTCACCGTTCTCAAACTTGATCTCTACATCCACCGGCATCACGAAATCTTCCTTGCGTTGCAGCCACACGTAGGAGCGATAAACCGTATCCTTGTCATCTTTCCCGGCCTTTTTCTTTTCTTCGTACCAGTTCACCGGAAGAGATTCGATCCTCGCCACCTTGTAGTCCATCACCGGAGTACCGTAGACGGCCTGGCTGAAGTACCAGCGCAGATCCCGGCCCGAAACTTCCTCAATCGTCTTCAGGAAGTCCTCCTTGCTGGGATGGGTAAACCGGTACTTCATAAAGTAAACGCGCATCGCCTTCGCCATGGTGTCTTCGCCGATGATGCTTTCCAAGGTCAGCAAAACGCTCGCCGTCTTGCCGTAGGTTACGCCACCGTATGAGTTGGCGTTGTAATACTCGTAAGCGTTCTTGGCCATGGCATCGAAATCAGCCATGCTGACGTAGCCCAGCCGTTGATTCTCCCGCTCGCCGACTGTAGCTCCCGCCAGATTCAGAATGGAGGTATCCTTGCCCAGCATCGAATCCAGCACCTTCACTTCCGAATAACTGTTAATGCCTTCGTCCATCCAGGCATCTTCAAATTCATTGGTCGCAACCATCCCGTACCAGTACTGGTGACCGAACTCGTGCTCCACCACAAGCTCAGGACCGTACAGTCCTTCTGGCATGAACCAAGTTGTGCCTCCGGTAATGAAAGTTGGATATTCCATGCCGAACGCAGCCGAACCCGGCTCGGTGTCGACCAGCGTCAGCGTCTTGTAGGGATAAGGCCCATACCACTTCTCAAAATGATCCAGCGATTGCCTCAAAATGTTTTCATGCCGGTCCACCTGGCTCCAGTGCGCCGGCTGCATCAGTATGCGCATCTGCACCGGCCCCATCTGCGCCTGATACACGGCTTCTCTGACTTTGTAGCGGGGGGCAGCGGTCCACGCGAAGTCGTGAATGTCGTCTCCGTGATAGGTCACCGTCTTGGTGCTGTCAGGATTGCTCACTTCTGCGACCCTCACGCCGCTCGCGCCCACGATCTCTTTCTGCGGCACCGTCAACTTCACGTCATACACGCCGAAGTCGGCGAAAAACTCAGTCGTATTGTGATACTGGTGGCAGTTCCAGGCTCCGTGCCAGAACACGCCAACCTTCGGAAACCATTGTCCTCCCAACACGAAGTCGCGCTTATATCCCGACCGCGCCTGCGTCTCGGGAAACTTTGTCTGAAACGTCATCTTGAACTGCACGTACTCGCCCGGCGCAATCGGCTTCGATAACGGGAGTTCGATCACCGTCTTGTCGTCTTTGTTGCCATCATCGGGCGCGATGTAATGCAATTGCGCGGTCAGATCGCCCTGTCCCACCACTTCCAGACGCTTGATCTCTTCCGACCCAAAGTCCTTGTCTTCCCACTTCTCGTAGCCCGTGTCCCGGCTGCCCATAACCTTGGCTTCGTTCACCCAAGTGGCCTTCGGCTGAAACGCATTCTGATAAAGGTGGAACGGAAAATGATCGAGCGCCTGCCCGGTCACATTGTGATAAGTAAGCACCTCGGTGGCATCAACTACATGCTTGACGGCGTCATACTTCGCGTCGATCTCGTAATGCACGACGCGCTCCGACATCGGCTTGTCGGAGTTGATGGCCAGAACCGTGTCGGGGATCGCCAACGCTCCTGCGCTGCGAGCGGCCATGGGGGCGGTAGCAGCGCTAACCACCGTAGCTGGAGCCTGCGGCGGAGCCGCCTTCGCCGCATGCCGCATCACGGCCAGGGAAAGCCCGATAATTAAAACCATCGGGAAAAACAAGATCATCCACCGCATCTTCATGAACAAACCTCTCTCGCTACGGGATGGAATCATACCCCAGGCGCGCGAACGGCGTCATCCCTACGAGTGGAAATACGCGAACCTTCCACGAATTGTTCCGGTTGTTCCCGTTCGAACTCAAAAAAATGCAAAGCTTGACCAAACTCGTACATCCCCTGGCCACATTCCGCCTATCATACGGATAAGTTGATTCTGCGCGGCAGACGTATCGCGGCACCTGACCACAAAAAAAGCGAGAGCCGTCTTTCCCGGAACGCCGTTTTCAGCCGGACGATAACGCCATGAAGTCAGCCCTCACGCTGGTTCTTTTTGTTGCCGCTTCCGCATTCGCACAAAACACTGCACCCGCGCAAGCCCCCACCGCCTGCGGGCCGCTCACGCCCAGTTTGAGGCTCAGGCAGCGGCCGGCCAGCCAGCCGCTCAACTTGAGCCGGGCAAAGCGCTGGTCTATATCGCCGAAGACTTCAGGAAGGCCCCCGGCGAAATAGGGAATCCCACGCTTCGCATTGGAATGGACGGCGCCTGGGTTGGCGCCACGCGGGCAAACTCCTATCTCTCCTTCACTGTCGAGCCAGGAGAACACCACCTTTGCACTAGTTGGCAGTCGCGCCGGCAGCGGCTCTCGAAACTGGCTGCGTTCGCCGGTTTCACTGCCGAGCCCGGCAAGGTGTACTACTTCCGCGAGCGCATCACCTACTCCAGCACCGGAGGCAACATTGCCACGATGAACCTGGATCTGGAACCCGTCAATCCGGATGAAGGACAGTTTCTAGTCGCCTCGTATAAGCCGAGCACATCGCATTTGAAATAGCGAATTTGATTGAGGACACAGTAGGCTCACCATACGTCCGCCCATTCGTCGAAATAGGCGACTGGAGGCTACACCATGCACCGCGTCCCACTTCTTCTCGTGCTTGCTACCATTCTCTCTTTCGGCCAGGACCATCAAAGCATGGACCACCAGAACACGAACCATCAGGCCGCGCTCAATCAGCACGGTGATCAGGTCATGGGCTTCTCGCATGAGAAGACCACGCACCACTTCGTTCTCACCGCGGACGGCGGCCTGATCGAAGTTCGCACCAACGACATTAAGGACGCCGCCAGCCTCCGCCAGGTGCGAAGCCACTTCCAGCACATCGTCGGCATGTTCGCCGCTGGCAACTTCAACGCCCCCATGCTGGTCCACAGCCAGAATGTCCCCGGGACAGCCACCATGATGCGTCTGAAGGCTGATCTTCACTGGGACCTGCAGGAGATCCCGCGCGGCGCACGCATCACCATTACCGCCGATAATAAGGAAGCCCTCGACGCCGTCCACGACTTCCTGCGCTTCCAGATCGCCGATCACCAGACCGGCGACTGCACCGCAGTCCGCTGAGGTTGCGAGATCCGAACCTCTTCGAAGGCGGCGGCATACCTTCAAGCCGTGGTGTGCCCCTCTGCGTTGATTTCCCGGGCCGCCTTGATTCCTGACACGATCGCGCCCTGCATCCATCCCGGCAACGGAGAAGCGTGTTCGCCGGCGAACCACACTCGGCCATCACGTTTGCAAATTTCTCGATACCACACTTGCTGGCCGGGCAGATACACGGTATACGCACCCTTTTGCCACGGATCGTTGGCCCACGATTTTATGACCACCGTCTCCAGATACTGCCGCAGGCCGGGATGCACTTCGTCCATGTCGCCGATCATGCGCTCGATTCTGTCGGCTTCGCTCAGTTGATCCAGCCGATGGGCGTAGTCTTCATAAACGTAGGCCTGCAGCAACCCCCGCCGGCCCGGCTTGCCGTAGGTCGGATGCCACACTTCGAAGTTCTTGTCTGACGATCCGAACCCATTCAGCCCCTCGTCTTCCCAGTACCGGCGGCTGACCTGGTAGGTGGCTCGCACAACCGGCCCGTAGTAAAGGCCGTCGATCACCTTGCGCTTCTCCGGCGTCCACTCCGGCGTGACCGCGATGTGCCGCAGGACGCCATAGGGAATCGTGCAGATGACGGCTTCGGCTTCAACGTGATCCAGCGGGCCCGCGCGCCGATAGGCGATACGAACGCGGCCCTCGCCACGCTCGATGTGCTCCACGGCGCACCATAGCGGATCACTTCACTCAATTTCGCCGCGAAGGCCCGCGGAAGCTGGTCGTTGCCTCCCTTGATCTTTGCCAGCGATTCGGTGTGATGGTTGAAGGAGTCGCGAATGGAGTCGAGCGCCGCGTCTTCCTCAAAGCCGAACATCATGTAGTGGATCGCGTCCGGCGAGGCTCCCCGCTGCTGCAAAAAATCCCTCATGCTGATGTCGGCGAGCCGCGCTATCTCGGGCGGCCAGTCCTCGCGAATTTCCTCGCCGATTTTCCTCATGATCTCGCCGTAATAGTGTTCGTCGAGGTTCGAGAGCCCGATCCTGCGCTCTTCCGGCGGTGAGATCGAGCGGAACCTGCGACATGTCCACCGGCTTCCCCACCAGCGTCTTCACGCGCTTGCCCTTCAGCAACGCGACTTCCGCCAAGTCCTTGGGAAAAAACGGCTCCAGCTCAAGCCCGAAATGGCTCACCCATTCCCGAGTGAGCTATGTGTATTGGGAATGCGTCCGGCGCCGGCTTCGGCGTAGAGATCGTCAGAGAACCCTTCGCGGATGGTATGCACTCGTCCGCCGGGATGAAGCTGCGCCTCGAGAATGATCACCTCGTGTCCGGCATTCTTGAGTTCCCATGCTGCCGCGAGCCCGGCCAGACCCGCACCCAGGATTACCACCCGCTGCGACACTCCCAGGCCGCGGCATCAAATTCCGTGAAAGCGCCCAGCTCATTGCAGACGGCAAGCACAGCCCACCGGCCGCAAGTCCCGCAAGCCTCAGAAATTCCCGGCGATCCATTGTCATGATTGGGAGGAAT
>CAWEDF010000060.1:0-20458 GCA_963807655.1 uncultured Acidobacteriaceae bacterium
AGGGAGAGAGCATTGAAAACGAATCATTCAGCACCAGATTTTGATGTAGCAATTATCGGCGGCGGGCCTGCGGGATCGGGCATGGGCTGCTACCTGGCGAAAGCCGGTGTCAGGTGCGTGATCTTCGAGCGCGAATTGTTCCGGCGGCCGCACGTAGGCGAATCGCTGGTTCCTTCTTCGACGCTCGTTTTCAAGGATCTCGATTTCCTTCCGCAGATGGAGGCGGCTAAATTTCCGCACAAGTATGGAGCGGTCTGGACTACGGACGATCAGAAGCCCGCCTGTGTTCACGACCTCGATGGCCTGTCGCCTGTGTTTGGAGGCTAGCACGAGCCGAATCGAGTTGCTAGGAGACGAAAGTCAGTGTGCAAGAATTTTCATGGTGGGCTCGCGTCTAGATTCAGCTTGCGCCGCCGTTGCCAGCGGCGCAACCCTGAGCGGCGCAATTCAGTACGTGAAAGACTGAAGCTCGGTTACGCCGGCGTCAGGACCGTCCACGTAGCCGGAGCGGAGTTTCGGGTGCAGCGCGATATGCATTGGAACCACGTTGGAAGCGTTTGAAAAACTGAATCCGTTCAGCGTCTCATGAAGTTGGCCGCTCGTGCTGTAAACGTAGATCGTGCTTCCGCTGGGAGACGAACTCGACACCGGCTGGGCGACCAGAAACAGTTTATTGATGGGATCGAATTCGACATCCGCGCCGCTGAAGATTTGCTGCGAGCCCGAACCGGGCAACACCACGGTGAAACCAGTCTCGGTTGCGAGGTTATAGAACTCCACATTGGCGTCGTCCTCTGTGGTCGTGACAAAAATGCCATCGGCGGAGTCGGCGGCTAAACCGTTAACGAAGCCAAATCCAATTCCCGTGAATTCGCTGAAGGTGCCCCCTGTGAGGTCGACCAGGCCAACGACTGGGAGGCACGCAAAACACCCCGGGCCTCCTCCCAGGATCGCCTGGTTGGTCGTGCTGTCGTAAGCGATCGGCGGGGGCACGCTGCCAAAGTTGTTGGAGTCGGTGATGTCGACGACCGGCCCAAAAGTGTTTGCGGCAACATTCGAAGAGAACACCCACGGAATAAAGTTTCCGCTGTTGTCATAGGCAAACACAGCGACATTCGTCACGCCCTGGCTGCGGCTCACGCCGGCGGGCATGATGAGATGCTGGGTCCCGATGGGTGGAGTCCACACGCCCGTATTTTTGTTGGAACTCAGAGGATTCATGGTGTTGAATGTACGGCTGACAACTCTGATTCCCCGGACGTGCTCGTGCTCAACCAGACCAACGCTTGTGCCAACGACGCCTAGCGTGATGAAGTCATCTTCCGTCTGAGTTTCGGATACGACCTTGAGGATTTTCCCGGAACTCTGGCTGAAAGTTTCGACCGCCGCCAGCACGGTCCCGTTGTTCTGGACCTTGGCCTCGCTCAACACGCCCTCGGTGCCGTTCTGGTCGATATCAAAGCCGAATATTTGCCCGCCAAACTTGCTGTGCACGATAACCTTGCCTGGTCCGGTCGCGGGCTTGGGCTGGAGGTCATTTTCATTCGACTGCGCGAATGCCGCACCACATAAGAACAGGAACAAAATGATCGCGTGCTTCATTCCTTTGTGCATTTCATGATCTCCTTTGAACTATGTTCCCCCCTGTGTTAACGCCGGGTGCTTCGCAAATGTACTCTCGGCACGCTCGGCTGATGTCACGTATTCGTCAAATGTTTGTAAAACTCACTTCCTGAAGCGTGGAATCCAGCGCGGTACAGAGTGGCGGTATTCCTCATACGATTCTCCGAATTGGCGGCGAAGCGTGGGTTCTTCGCAGAAAATCACGAAGGCGTGAACTGGCACGCAGAAAAAAGGCCGCCCACGCCACCAGTAGAAGAGAATGAAACAGGTAGCTTCTCCTAGGATTACGAGCCACACGCCAATGTACATGGGATTGCGCACGTAGCGGTGCAGTCCGCTGACGACGAGGAATTTCGTGGGAGCGATGGGCGCGGGCGTGCCCAGTCCGCGCACAGCGAACTCCCATGCGCAGCGGAAATAGATGACTGCTCCCGTGACGAGAACTAACAGGCTGAACCAGGCCAGAGGGCTGCGTTCGGGCGTGGGGAATCCACCGAGTAGAAGTAGGGTACGCCCACCAGAACGGTTTCGGGCACGAGGATCGTGAATAGTCGCCTTTTGAGCAGCGGTCCGATAACACTGGGCATGCGATCTTATCCAAGCGATCCAGCCGTCCAAGACAAGCGGCACAACCTTACCGTAAAATCAGGCGCTGCGGAAAAGAAATACGATGCGGTCGCAGACCAAAGGAGAAGATTTATGCCAGCAAGATATGTCGTCGTCAGAGTGGTTCTCGGACTCGCGCTTGTTCTTTGTCTCTCATCCGGCGCGCTCGCACAAATGCCCAATCCGTATGGCGTGAGCATCTCCGTGGAAGACGCCAAGAAGGCGGCTGCTTTATCTCTTGCAGAAGCCAAAAAGAATAACTGGAGGCTTACCGGCTGTCGCGGTTGTTGATCCATCCGGCAATCTGGTTTACTACGAGAAAATGGACAACACGCAACTGGGCAGCGCCAATGTCTCGGTCGACAAGGCGCGGCTTGGCGGCGCTGTTCAAGCGGCCCACCAAGGCGTTTCAAGACGCTCTTGCGGGCAGGGGGTGATGGCTTGCGCCTCCTCCGCTTGCAAGGGGCAACCCCGATTGAAGGCGGCTTCCCTCTCGTGTCGGATGGCAAGATCGTAGGCGGGATCGGAGTATCCGGCGCCACCAGCGCGCAGGACGCTCAGTGCGCCAAGGCGGGTTCGGACTTCTTCAAGTAACTTTGTCGCGGGCTGAACAGCTTTGGAGCTTCCCTTCGCGGAGTGCCTTTATCTCCATCACGGCCCCATTCCATTTAGCGGCTCGCTGCCAAGACAGCTGGCACGACCTTACTGTAAAATTGATGACGAAACAGAATCAGGATGCGGTCCTCAGTTTCCCAAGGTGGATGCTGGTTCCGGTTGAACAGCTTTCTGAAACATTCCATCCACAATCATCCGCAAATGAAATCAGCGCAGCGTTGCGCGCACATTAAAGAGATCAGGAGAAACGAATCATGGCAGTAGGCGCGAAGATCGCAAAAACAGCCGACCGTAAGAAGGTGATGAACACAAGCAAGAGCACGGACTGTCCCAAGTGCGGCACAAATCCACCCGCATCGTCAAGCGCATGAAAGATCGCGAGCGCAATGTGCCGGGTGGGATTTATATTTCCTGTTCGGCGTGTGAGTTCTACGAGAAGCTGTAGAGGCAGTTTCACAACTTTCAAATTTCCAACGGCCGTAAGAGAAACGGGGCATCATTTCCCTGCTCCGGCCATTTCATTCCCCGGCCAGGGCGGTCATAATGGCAAGTCCCCAGCCGCAGGATAACGTGGTGCGCACACTCACGGCGGCGGGAAGACATGGAAGTGCTATGCCGAGGCTTTGCCATCGGTCGGGTATCTGGGAAGCGACGAGGCGCTACCTTCAGCACCATAATCCGTTCGTTTATTTTTCCGACGTTCAGAGCAGTCCAGCCAGGCCACGAACATCGTCGCGTTCACGCAACTGGGCGCTGATATATCGAATAACAGTCTGCCTGACTACGCATTCATCGTCCCCAATGTAAACAACAACGCGCACAATTGTCCTGCCGGCATACACTTGCAGCGACCAGCAGAAGCTCGTTGCCGCCGATCAGTAGCTGTCCGTCAATATCGCTCCGCTGCTGGCAAGTTCGGCATTCCAGAATTCGCTCTTGGTCATCACCTTCGACGAAGGGATGATACGGATACGGGCATGGCGGAGGACAAGTGGCGACTTTAATTATTCGTCCTCTGACGAAACCCGGGTACCGGTCGACTACGTTCTACCAGCACGAGAGCACGCTACGCCTCATAATGGAAGGCTGGGTGTGTCGGATTTGCCGGGCGGTGCAGCCAGCGCGCCGGATATGAGCGAATTCTTCAAATAAAACTAACCAACGCCACACCCAGTGGCGTTTTACACAGCGACCGTCACCAAAGTCCGGTACGCGTCACAGACCGGTAAAGCGTGTCCCGCTCGACCGGGTCGCGGCCGGCGGCGCGGATCAGGCGCTCCAACTCTTCGCGGCGCATGCCTTGCGGCGTGGTTGCGCCGGCGTCGTGGTAAATCTTTTCTTCGATCACCGTACCGTCCATGTCGTCGGCACCGAAGCGCAGGGAGATTTGCGCGATCTCGGCCGTCATCATCTGCCAATAGGACTTGATATGGGGGAAATTGTCGAGCACGAGGCGGCTGACCGCGATCTGCTTGATGTCGAGCATGCCTGTGGTCTTCGGTAGATGTTGCAGCGGGGTGTTGTCGGGATGAAAAGCCAGCGGGATGAAGGTCGGGAAGCCGCCGGTTTCGTCTTGCAGCGCGCGCAGTTTGAGCAGGTGATCGACGCGGTCTTCGTCATTTTCGACGTGGCCGTAGAGCATGGTGGCGTTCGACTTCAGTCCGATCTGGTGGGCGAGTCTGGCGGTGTCGAGCCATTGATCGCCATCGATCTTGTGGTCGCAGATGATGTGGCGCACGCGGTCGGCAAAAATCTCTGCGCCGCCGCCGGGAAGAGAATCCACGCCTGAGGCTTTAATTGTTCCAACGTCTCGCGAATCGAAAGCTTGGCGCGCTTCGAAAGATACGCGACCTCGACCATGGTGAAGGCCTTCAGATGCACCTGCGGAAAGCGCTGCTTCAGGCCGGAGCAAAGATCGAGGAAATACTGAAACGGCAAGTCGGGATGCAATCCGCCGACGATGTGAAATTCGGTGACCGCCTCACTGTATCCGGAAGCCGCGGTTTCAAAGGCTTCCTCGACGCCATGGTGTAGGCGCCGGGCGCGTCTTTCTTGCGGCCGAAGGCGCAGAGACGGCACGCCGCGACGCAAACATTGGTGGGATTGATGTGGCGGTTGACGTTGAAATACGTTTTGTCGCCGTGCATGCGCTCGCGGACGTGGTTGGCCATCCAGCCCACGGCAGAAATCCCCGGTGCGGTAGAGAGCAAGCGCGTCGTCTGCATCAAGCCGCCCGCCCGCCAGGATTTTGGCGTGAATTGGCGTCAGGCGAGGGTCGTCGGTTTGAAACGGATGGTTCTGGCGCAAGGGAGACATCCTCTTGATGATATCGCAGGAGCGCCAGGGAAGTCACAGGAAGGGTAGTAGCTGAATTTGAATCGGCCTGATTTTTCAAATTCAGCGACTACCCACAGAAAGGCGGCTTAGTGGCCGGCGATGATCCGGTCGGTTATTTTGTCGTACTCCGATTGGGGGATGACGTGGCGCGCTACCAGTTCGTGCGCGTCCTTGAACGGACGCTCCGCGATGATGCGGTCGGCTTCGTGCTGAGTTATGCCCGGCAGGTTGAGCAGGTCTTCGCGGGAGGCAGTGTTGATGTCGAGGGTCTTATCGCTGCGCATGCCTTCCTTCACCCCTTCGACCACGGCCTTGCTGTCGCGCCGCACGGTCTCGGTCGCTTTGGCCGCCTGCCTGCGGATTTCATCGGGGTTGTCTTTGTTCGAGCAGGCGATGTTGCCCACCAGCGACAGAGCCAGGGAAATCCATACCAGGCGGAAAGGGTGAAACGCCATCAAGTTCTGATGCCAAAGAGAGGTACTAAGGTTGGCAAGATTCCTAGGCTGCCCCTGTCAATCCAAAGTGCATCAAATAGGCGGTCCGAGTGTGCCTCTTCGGTTTCATCAGAAGCAAATCTGATAGGGTAAAGGAGGTCGTAAGATGAAAACAGTTTCGATCAGTATCTTCTTGTGTGGCCTAGTGGTGGGCATCGCGACCGCGCAGGATAGTGCGACCCGGCCAGCCGCTTCCCCGACCTCAGAGCCTCAGATGTTGAGTCCGGCGCAGCCTCCAACACAGGCACCGGCCCCGCAGTCCTCCACTCCGGCGCAGCCAACGCGAATCGCCGCCGGCAGCGTTATCCCGGTATCCTTGACCAAGACCATCGACGCGAAAAAAGCGAAGACCGGCGACGAGGTGATTGCGAAGGTCACTGAAGACATCAAGACAAGCAGTGGCGAAGTGCTGGTTCCCAAGGACACCAAGGTTGTGGGGCGCGTGACCGACGCAAAGCCGCGTGGCAAGGAGCAAAAAGAGTCCACAATTGGAATCGCGTTTGATCGCGCAGTCATGAAGAACGGCAGCGAGATGCAGATGCCGATGTCCATCCAGGCGATTATCGGTCCGCAGAATGACCAGAACAGTGGGAACGGAAGCCCCACAGGAGTTCCAAATGCCGGAACGGGCGCCAATCCCAATCCCTCGCGAGCCGGCGGGATGGGAGGATCCGCGCAGTCACCCACGCCTTCGACTCCGAGTGTGGGAAGCAACGCGCCAAGCGATACGCAGACGGGAACGAGCGCGCGTCCCCGGATTACTGCGCAGACCGAAGGCGTCGTCGGGATTTCTGATGTAAAGCTGACGCCTGCCGTGCCGGCGAATCAGGGTTCGCTGGTGAGTTCAGAAAAAAACAACGTGAAGCTTGAGAGCGGCACGTTCATGCTTCTGCGCGTGAACCCATAGCTTTGTAATCGTTTTGATACGGTTTGAGTGAGAGCGTGGCAAACGCTGACGCACTTCGGAGATCTACAAAGTTAGGAGGCGTCAACCAAGCGGCCGAGGGACGCTAACCAATAATTATCCCGCTCCTGCGAGTTTCTTCTTCGCCAGCGGCCGGGCAAAGGCGTTGGTAGGATTGTGGGTGTTTATGGCGAGGACTTTGCGGTAGTAGTCCATCGCCTGAGAGCGGTCGCCCGACTTCTCGTAGGATTCTCCTATCAACGCAAGAATCAAAGGATCACGCTGGTCGGCTT
This sequence comes from uncultured Acidobacteriaceae bacterium, assembly GCA_963807655.1. GTDB lineage: Bacteria > Acidobacteriota > Terriglobia > Terriglobales > Acidobacteriaceae > Sulfotelmatobacter. The sequence continues at coordinate 6,873 of CAWEDF010000060.1, forward strand.
TTTGCAGGTCGGCGATGGCGGTCTTGTAGTCTCCGGTGTAGAAGGCGACGTAACCTGTCAAATAAGGAACGAACCGGGCCTGGTCAGGATTGTTGGCTTTGTCGAGCGCGGCCTTGGCGGCGGCTACATGTTGTTGGGCTTCGCCGGCTTTGCCGCGGCGGGCGGCGATGCGGGCTTGGGCATGCTCCCAGCGGAACATCCAAAGATTCTTGTCGACATCGCTGAGATCGGGCTTGTGCTGTGCAGTTTCGTATCCCGATTGGTACCACTTGTAGGCGTTGGTCGCGTCGCTCGATTCAAGATAGATGCGGGCGAGTTCATTAGCGATCTCGGCGGCGCCGATGTAATCGTGAGCGGACATCCGGGCGTCGAAAACCTGTTGTTCGAATCGCGCAGCCTCGTTGGCATTTCCTTCAAAGACATACGACATGGCCATGGAGCGCCATGCTTGCTGCTTGGATTCGGCCGGGGCAACCTCAATCGCCGTGGCCAAATGCTGGCGAGCTTCCGCGTAGTTCCCTTTCAAGTCGAGCGCTATACCGGACGCGAAATGGGCCTCATATAAATTCGGGGAGATCTCGAGCGCCTGACGATAGAGAGCGAGGGCATCGTCCTGCCTGCCTTCGCTGTTCAGTTTCTCGCCTTGTTTCACTAGATCAGGCGCGGTGGGCGCAGGAGTTTGTTGGGCGCAACATGCGCCGGCAAGCATAAGAAGAACGAAGGTGCGTAGCATGGGGGCCTCCGAGACGGGATTATTCTAACCTCGCTTCGGACCGGCGGACGTGGCAAGAAAGATGTAGTCAGCCACGTCGGATTGTTGGTAGTCCCTTTTCGGCGGTTCCTATTGAGGCCCCGTGGGCAACTCCCAGCCTTCGTCCTTCATTTTGTTGTTGGTCCAGTGTTGCAGTTGCTCGAAGAGGGCGGGGTCGATGACGGCGAAGCGCAGGCCGACGCGTCCCTCGCCGCCGAACCATACGATGCGGGCCTTGGCTCGAAAGACGGTCTCGCTGTCGGGGAGCGGGAAACTTACGTCGAGCAGGCCGGTAAACTTCATCGGTTCTTTTAAGCTGTCGATTTCCAACCCGCCGGTGCTCAGGTTCACACCCTGGACGCAAACTTCCTCACCGTGCTGGTTCTTCAGCGTGACAGCGAACTGGATGCGGGCGCGGAAAAACTTCTGTTGCTCGATGCTGATGAATCCCAGCGGGTTCGCGCCGTCGCCTGGATTGACACTGATGCTGTATTCCTTTAGCTTCCGGCTAAGCGTGCGGCGGGAGATTCCTAGCTGTTCCGCGGCCTGGCTGCGATGACCTCCGCTACGCTCGAGGGCGCGGATGATCATCTGCTCTTCCATGCTGTCGAGATTGCCCACCGGCATGGAGGCAGCATGCCGTTGGGCGACCGGGTTGCCGGACATGGCATCTGCAATCTGCGATTTCTGGATCTCGGGATTCTTTGCCTCTACGGCAACTCTGGCGATGAGATTGCGCAACTCACGAACATTGCCGGGCCAGGCGTGTGAAAGCAACGCGGAAACGGCATCGGGCGCGAACGAACTGCCCGGAGTTTTCAGGCTAAGGAAGTGCTCGGCCAGGGCGATGATATCCTCGGGCCGCTCCCGCAGCGGAGGCACGCGAAGCTGAAACTGGCCGAGACGATGGAAGAGATCCTGGCGGAAACGTCCCGCGGCGACGGCGGCGTCCAGATCCTGATTGGTGGCGGCGACGATGCGGACGTCGACTTTAATTTTCCGGTGGCCGCTCAAACGGTAAAACGGATGTCCATCGAGCACGCGCAAGAGCTTTACCTGAGTCTGGAGCTGCAGTTCTCCGATTTCATCGAGGAAGAGCGTGCCCTTGTCGGCGAGTTCGAAGAGACCTGGTTTGGAGGAATCGGCGCCGGTAAACGCGCCCTTCTCGTAGCCGAACAACTCGCTCTCGACCAGATTTTCGGGAAGCGCCGCGCAGTTAATGTCGATCCAGGGCCGGCCACGGCGATGCGAAGACTGGTGAATGGTGTGGGCAATGAGTTCCTTGCCGGTTCCGGTTTCACCCATGACCAGCACGCTTTCGGTGTGACCGGCTACGCGATCCACCATGCGCATGAATCGATGCATGATGGGACTGGCGAGTATAAGGTTTACTCCGTCAAGCGGGCGCGAGACCGTGTGCGCCGTTTCATCTTCGCCCTCCTCGCCTCGCGCCTGGCTAGGGACAATCCCCCGGTTTGGTTTTTCTTCTACCACAGTAAGCATGGCAACCATCGCGGCTTGGGCGGAATCCCCATCCCAAAGCAGCGTGACCGATAACTCTGCCATGAAGTCTTTTCGAGCTTTGGTCTGGCACCGAAGCGGAGATTTATATTGACCGTCCCGCAAAACCGCCGCCAGCATGGTTTCCTGCAGTTGACGCGGCGCGGTGCCGTCGTCACCTGCGAGAAAAGCTGCCAGCGCTTGGCCCTCGACTTCGGCAGACGTGCAGCCGAAGATTTTCAGCGCAGCTTCGTTGCAGCCGGTGACGTTGCCCTCAAGATCGGCGGAGAGTACCGCGATTTCACCGGTTCGGCTGGCATCGAGATCCGCCGGACTCGGCGTTTCAGAATCGCGACGCCCCGCGCCCGCCGCTTCAGACTGCGAATTGAGATTTGTCGATGGCATTCCGCACGTTTGGAGTTGATCTTGACACAGAGAAAGACGTGTTGCAGGAAGTATGCACCCTCGCATCGTGACGAAGGTAATTGGTTGCCGTGAAACAACAGCAGCACCGGAAAATAAACCCTCAAGTCAATCGCTAACGGCGAGGCGGCAATTACCGTGAGGGGTTACCTCGGTAAGCTACTTAGAACTCCGTAACAACAATAGGATTTCAACTGAACAGGCATGCCGGACGTGTGCGCGGGAATAGCCCTCCCACGCCACGGGCGAGGTCTGCCGACTCCCCCTGCAGCAAAGAAGTAACGACGCAATGTCGACTGGGACAAAGCTATTTGTCGGGATCACCGCCTCGTTGGGGATGGTTGTGCTGTGCTCCGCCCTCTCGCACTGGCAATCGGCAGACCTGGCGCGATTTCTTTGTTATCTGGCTGTGGCGGTCCTGGCGTCAAGTCTGAAGGTGCAACTGCCGGGCATCGACGGCACGATGTCGGTGAATTTCCTTTTTATTCTTCTCGGCGTGATGGAACTGAGCCTGCCGGAGACGCTCGTCATTGGCTGCACGGCCACTCTTGTGCAAAGCGTTTGGCATGCGCGGAACCGGCTGGATCCGGTGAAAGTCCTGTTCAACGTTTTCGGCATGATGGCCAACGCCAGCGCATTCTGCTACCTCAGCTACCACTGGCTTGACGGCAGAATGGGCAGCAATAAACCCCTCCTGCTGATGGTGGCGGCGCTGGTTTTCTTTCTGGCGAATACGCTCCCAATTTCCGTGGTGATTGCCCTCACGGAAAATAAATCAAGCCGCAGGGTGTGGTCGGAGTGCTACTTCTGGTCGTTCCCCTACTACCTGGTGGGAGCGGCCGTGGTGGGGCTGGTAGGTATCATCAACCAGCGCGCCGGCTGGCAGACTTCGCTGCTCGTCCTGCCCGTGATTTATTGGGTGTACCGATCCTATCGCCTCTATCTGGGACGGCTGGAAGCCGAGAAAGAGCGCGTCGAAGTAGAGAAACGGCACGTGGAACAGATCGCATCGCTCAACATGCGCACCATCGAGGCTCTGGCTCTGGCCATCGAAGCCAAGGATCACACTACGCATACCCATCTGCAACGCGTTCGCACGTATGCGGTAGAGATCGCCAAAGAGATTGGCCTGTCATCGGACGAGATCGAGGCATTGCGCGCCGCGGCCCTGCTGCATGACATCGGCAAGCTGGCCGTGCCCGAGCACATCATCAACAAACCGGGCAGGCTGACTCCCGAAGAGTTCGAGAAGATGAAGGTGCATCCGCTCGTGGGCGCGGAAATTCTGGATCGCGTTGCGTTCCCGTATCCTGTGGCTCCCATCGTGCGCTCGCATCACGAGAGATGGGATGGGTCGGGGTATCCCGCGGGCCTGGTGGGCGAAGAGATTCCCGTCGGGGCGAGGATTCTGGCGGTTGTGGATTGCCTGGATGCTCTGGCCTCGGATCGGCAATATCGGTCGGCCATTCCGCTGGATCGAGCGCTGAGTACAGTGAAAGAAAGAGCGGGAACATGGTTCGATCCGAAAATCGTTGCGGTTCTGGAGCGGCGCTTTGTGGACCTGGAACGCATCGCGCAAAACAACAACAACGAAGATGGCTTCGTTCCCTCCGGCTTCTCGAAGGGTTTGCGCGTGGAACGCGGGCTGGCTCCGGCCACCGGATTTGAGAAATCAATCGACAACCCGCCGAACGAGTCCGACTTCCTGACGTCGATCGCATCAGCCCGGCAAGAGGCCCAGGCCATGTTCGAGTTGAGCCAGGATCTGGGAAACTCGTTGAGCCTGAGCGAGACGCTTTCGGTACTGTCGATGCGGCTGCGCAAGTTGATTCCTTACGACTCCATCGCTGTATATGTGAACCGGAATGGCTGGCTACTGCCGGAATTGGTGAGCGGCGAAAACTTTCGCGCGCTGTCATCGTTGAAAATCCGCATGGGCGAAGGCTTATGCGGCTGGGTGGCGGAGAACTGCAAGCCCATCATCAATGGCAATCCGCAGGTAGAAGCAGGCTATCTCTCTGACCCGGAGAAACACGCGGTTCTTTCTTCAGCACTGGCTGTTCCTCTGCAAGGATTGAATGGCGTGGTAGGTGTGCTGGCCATGTATCACTCGACCGTGGACGCGTTCACTCCGGATCACCTGCGCATTCTGCTGGCCGTGGCTTCGAAGGTGGCGCTCTCCGTCGAGAACGCTCTGAAGTATCAGCAGGCGGAAAGTTCGGCGACCACAGACTTCCTCACGGGCCTGCCCAATGCGCGTTCGTTGTTCGTGCACCTGGCGCAGGAAGTGGCGCGGTGCCGGCGCATGAAGACTTCGCTGGCGGTGATGGTCTGCGATATCGACGGGCTCAAAAAGATTAACGATTCATTCGGACATTTGGAGGGAGACAAACTGTTGCGCGAGTTCGGCACGCGGTTGAGAGATGCATGCCGCGGTTACGACTACGTGGCCCGCATGGGTGGAGACGAATTTGTGGTCATGGCGCCCGGTCTCACGGTCGAGACCGCCGAGGAAAAGACACTTCGATTGAACCAGGCGGCCGTCGAAGCGGGACGCCACGCCTGCGGACAAGATCTCATTACCTTGAGCGTAGGAACGGCCTTCTGTCCGGAAGACGGATATGACGTGGAGGCATTGCTCGCCGAAGCGGACCGCCGCATGTACTCCGTGAAACAGATCCACCATGCGCAAGCTGCAACCAGGGTGAATTCTCTGGCGCAGGGCGCTTCGGGAGAATAGATGCGCGGCCTCCGATGGAAAATTGCCGGGCACGCACTGGCTCTGCTGGCGACGGTTCTTCTTGGAGGATTCCTTTCCGCCACGTTGATGCGGCTTGCGCCGGGCTTCGACACTGATGAGCAAGAACTGGATCCGCACTTGAGCGCGCAGAGCGTGCAGGCGCTGCGCGACTCCCGGGATCAGGACCAAAACGTCTTCCAGTTTTATTTCTCCTACATGAAGCGCGCCGCGACTGGCGACCTCGGAACTTCGCTCGCACTGGGCAAGCCCGTGCGCACTTTGCTGCGAGATCGGGCGCCCCTGACGTTGCGACTGCTCACCGTGGGCCTTGCACTCGCCTGGCTGCTGACCTTGACGCTGGCGCTAAGCGCGGCGTGGTTGCGGCTTTCTATTTACGACGCATGGACCACGGCGGTAAGCGGAACGCTTCTTTGTATTCCCGCCGCCGTGTTGGCATTGCTTTCGGTTCTGTGGAACGTGCCCGGGTCGTTGGCGATTGCGCTGATCGTGTTCCCGCGCACTTACCGCTATACCCGAAACCTCCTGGTGAGGGCTTATTCGCGGCCTCACATCATCACTGCGAAAGCGAAGGGGTTGGGCGAAGCCCGCATACTCTTCTGGCACGTCGTGCCGGTAGTCGCGCCGCAGTTGCTCGCCGTCGCCGGAGTCTCCGTGAGCATGGCGGTGGGAGCAGCCATTCCAGTCGAAGCCTTGTGCGGGTTAGCCGGCATCGGACAACTGGCCTGGCAGTCGGCCCTCGCGCGCGATCTGCCCCTGCTGGTGAACATCACGGTTCTGGTGACGCTGGTAACCTTGCTGGCCAATTCCGGCGCAGATGTAATCGGTTATGTGGTCCGGACCCAGGAAGCATGAATCTCTGGCAAAAACTGGCGTGCGTAGTTTTAGTGATGGTGCTGGGCGCATCGGTGGCAGCAAACTGGCTGGCCCCGGCGGGATATGCCCGGCAGTACCGCGAGGCCACGGATGCGCCGCCATCGCGCACACACTGGCTGGGAACGGACGAACTCGGGCGTGACCGGTTTGCCCGCGTGCTTTACGGAACCCGAATTTCTTTGCTGCTCGCTCCGGCCGCAGCACTACTTTCAACGCTGATGGCAGCGTTGATTGGAGGACTCGCCGGATATTTGGGCGGCGGCTGGGCTCAAATAGCGATGGCTGTGACCGATTTGTTTTTGTCGCTCCCCTGGCTGTTCCTGTTGATCACGGCGCGGGCCTTGATGCCGCTGAATGTGTCGCCATTCGTTTCTGTACTGGTGACCTTCATGCTGCTGGGGCTTCTGGGCTGGACGACCGCGGCCAGAATCTTGTGTACGACCGCAGGATCCTTGCGCGGGTCGGATTTTGTGCGCCAGGCGCGCGCCGCGGGACTTCCCGGGAAAAGGCTGTTCTGGATACATGTGGTGCCGAATTTGAAACCTGTGCTCTGCGCACAGTTTTGGATTTCGATTCCGGTGTTCATCTTGAGTGAGGCCAACCTGGGCATTCTCGGGCTGGGCGTGGCCGAGCCCATGCCTTCATGGGGAAGTTTGCTGAAAGAACTCGAGGGTCTGGTCTCCGTCGGAGAGGAACCGTGGAAGTTCGTTCCCTTGGTTTTGCTGGTAGTGGTCGTGACATCGTTTCAGCTTTTGCTTTCCAAGCAGGAGGAGGTGGCTGCATGAAGCGCCACAAGATTGAGTTGGGAAACATGGCAAGTCCATACGGGAAGGCGATCGCTGCGGCGGTGCTCTGCCTGGGATTTCTGCTGGGTCACGCGGCGGCTCAAGGCGGAGGCGAACTCAGGTTCTGCCTGCGCACCGAGCCAAAAACTTTTGATCCGCTCAAAGTGGAAGACGACGCTTCCTTTGCGATCCGTTATTTGACCGGGGGCGTGCTGGTGCGGGTGAATCGCCAGACTCAGCAACTCGAGCCTGAGTTGGCTGTATCGTGGAAGGTTTCAAAAGATGGGCGCGGGATCTCGTTCCGTCTGCGCAACGGCATTTCATTTTCCGATGGCACCCCATTTTCCGCGGGAGACGTAGCTTACACCGTCCAGCAATTGATGGACCCGGCGCTGCATTCGCCCACCGGCGACGCTTTCCGCTCGGGCACGGGAAGTGTGGAAACCAAAGTGATTTCCCCGACTCAAATTGCCATCACGTTCCCCGCACAAGTCGCCGGACTCGATCGCCTGTTCGATCAGGTCGCGATTCTCTCCGAGCGCTCGCCGAAAAAAGAAATGGCGGTGCTGGGACCATTCATGGTGGCCGATTACAAAGCCGGGTCGTCCGTTCTCTTGAAGCGCAATCCCAACTACTGGAAGACGGACGAGCAAGGACGCAAACTCCCTTACCTGGATTCGATACGGCTTGATATCCAGCCTAATCGAGACGTGGAGCTGCTTCGATTCAAGCGCGAAGAACTGGACCTGATCAATTCTCTCGACAGCGAATATTTCGACAAGCTGGCTGCGACTTCGCCGGAACTGGTGCACGATGCCGGAGCCTCCCTCGATAGCGAGCAACTCTGGTTCAACGAAGTCGCAAAGTCGCCCATCCCAGCCTACAAAAAGAATTGGTTCCGCTCGGCCAACTTCCGGCGGGCGATTTCCGAAGCCATCAACCGCGACGACTTAAGCCGCGTGGTCTTCCACGGCCACGCGCAGCCCGCCGTGGGACCGTTCTCGCCGGCAAATAAGTTCTGGTTCAACAGCAAGCTGAAGCCACAGACCTACAGCTCCGATGCGGCGTTGAAGGCGCTGCAGAACGAGGGCTTCCGCATGGAAAACGGAGCGCTCAAGGACAAAGACGGCAACCAGGTCGTGTTTTCCATCATCACCAACTCCGGCAACAAATACCGGGAGCGCATGGCGGTGCTGATCCAGGATGACCTGCAAAAGATCGGCATCCACGTAAACGTGGTGACGCTCGACTTCCCTTCCCTGATCGAGCGTATGACTCAGAGTTTCGACTATGAGGCCATCCTCCTTGGCCTGACCAATGTCGATTTGGATCCGAACGGCGAGATGAACGTCTGGCTGAGTTCATCGGAGAATCACCAGTGGAACCCGCAGCAGAAGGTTCCCGAGACCGCGTGGGAAGCGGAGATTGACCGTCTCATGCGGACGCAAGCATCTTCGAGCGATGCGAAAAAACGCAAAGAAGCGTTCGATCGCGTGCAGGAGATCGTGGTCGAACAGGAACCGTTCATCTTCCTGATTAACAAGAATGCGCTCTCCGCAGTTTCAACGTCGGTGCGGGGCGCAGCTCCGGTGATTCTGTCTCCGCAGACATTCTGGAACGCGGAACGGCTCACTGTGGCTGCGAAATAAGAGCAACTTCCTTTATCACGGATTTACACGGATCCAAGAACTAACAACCACGAAGGCCAAAACCAGAATGCCATCCGTCTCGCAAAACCAGATTCTGCTGTCGGCGCACTTCTCCGTGCGGTACGCGGGCAAGCCGCCAGTTCTGCGCGGTGTGCAGTTGCAAATCCAGCGCGGCGAAGTGCTGGGACTCGTCGGACAAAGCGGCTCAGGCAAGAGCACGCTGGCCATGGCAATTCTCGGCCTCCTCGACAAGAAACGGTCGCCAGCCGAAGGCACCATCAGATTTGAGGACACCGATCTCTTGCACCTTTCGGAGCGCGAGTTGCGCTCACTGCGCGGGCGTTCAATCGCGCTGGTCTTGCAGAGTCCTTTGTCTTCTCTGAATCCGGCGCTCAAGATTCGAACCCAGCTCAGGGAAGCCTGGCGGGCGCATGCCTCGGGCACCAGCGCCGACTGCGCCGACGCAATCCGAACCTCTCTGCACAGCGTTTCCCTGCCCGCTGACGATGACTTCTTGCGCAAATATCCTTCGCAGATGAGCGTGGGTCAGGCACAGCGAGTGTTAATCGCGATGGCCGTCATGCATCGTCCCGCGCTGCTCGTCGCCGACGAAGCGACCAGCGCCCTCGACGTAATCACGCAATCCGAGATTCTCGCTCTCTTTCGCGAACTGAACCGCTCCACCGGGATGGCCATCCTCTATATCTCTCACGACCTTGCTTCGGTGGCGGGGATTTGCGACCGCATCGCCATTCTTCACCAGGGCGAGATCGTAGAGTGTGGCCCGACGGAACAGATCTTCGCCAGCCCGCAACACGAATACACGCAGAGGCTAATGGCGGCGATCCCTCGAATCCTGTCCGCGAACGCGCCGTTGCAAATGAAAACCGCAGCGGCGCGATAACCTTCCAGAGACACTAACCTTTTGATGGCAAGCCAATGTCCTGCCGGGGGAATCGGCTAGTCCTCAACGCTTGTAATGGCCGGTTTTCGTCAACTGAATTTGCCGTCGTAAATCGCGATCAAGGGTAGGGCCACTCTGACTTCGCACGCGGTAGTTCAAAGGCACCGTGCTGGCGCAACAAGGCCTCGACGCGCTCGTATCCTCTTATCCGGGCCCAATGCAGGGGCGTGCCACCGTCGATGTCTGCGGCGTTAACGTTGGCCCCGTTGTCGATCAGCAGCCCGACGACATCCTCATGACCGAAAGAGGCTGCCGCGCTCAGTGCTGTATAACCGCGGAGAGTTCCCGCGTTCAGATCGGGCTTGGCGGCGAGAAGTATCCTGACTTCTTCGATTCGACCGCTCGTCGCAGCGTCATACAACGGCGTGCGCCCGATTCCGTCTCCGACGTTAACGTTAGCTTTGTTCGACAGGAGCAGATCTGCAATGTCCTTGTGGCCATGCGATGCAGCGTAGTGCAACGGAGTATCGCCTTTGCTGGTCTTTGCATTCACGTCGGCATTCTTGGTCAGCAGCAACTCGGCGATTTCCAAGTAGCCATAAGACGCAGCATAGTGCAGCGGAGTGTCGCCTTTGCTGGTTTTTGCATTCACGTCGGCGTGCCTGGTTAGCAGCAACTTGGCGATTTCCAAGTTGCCATAAGACACGGCGTAATGGAGAGCCGTGAAGCCCTCCCTGTTCTTACCGAATGCCAGGTTCGGATTACGGTCGAGTAATAGCCGGACCTTCGCCAAATCGCCGTTATATGACGCTGCAAGGATTTCGGGGACATCCGCGTCAGTCCTGTGACACCCAGACGCAATACTGATCAACACTGCTCCAAGTAGCAAAACGGTTGCACGTTGGCGAAGCGGAAATTCACAGTGTGACGACTTCATGAGCCACCTTTAGGAACGTGAAGTATATCGGATGGCCCCTTGGCTGCAGAGAGCGCCCCTTCGCGTGTCACTTGACGTAAAGTGACCTGCAAGTGCTTGCCATTGGGTACTTCAGTCAGTGGTTCGGTGGGACAAACTGTCCCACGCCCTGCCTGAGAGGACAGAGTGACCCAAAGCCCCTCGTTGCGGCTGCATCGATCCCCCACAATAACAACAACTTACGAACAAGCAATTGGCATTGGCCGTGCACAAACCAAGCCGAGTCTTGGCGCGAATTTTGTGCCGGGAAGGGTAAGAAGATGTCGCAGACACCAAAATCAAAGAACACGGATCGAGGCCAGCGCCACAGCGCGGCTTGGGGAAAGCGCCGGGGTTGCTGTTTCTCCTCCTGATTGCGGAGGCCGCCTTCGCCCAAACTTGGGGAGGTGGGGGGAGGCCGGTCGGCAAGTTCGCCCCGGACCTCGCGCCCACACTTGCGCGAGCCCATCAAGGCTTGGCGGCTAATGAAACCGTCCACGTCATCGTGCAGTACGAGCAGGTTCCGAAGGCGGCGCAAGAAGGAAAAATGCAGCGCCTGGGTGCCCGCTTGAACCACAGGCTCGGCATAGTCAAGGGCATCGCTCTGACGATTCCGGCAAGTGCGCTGCCTGCTTTGGAGGTGGACCCCAGGTTCTTTCCGTAACCGTTGACCATCCTATGAAGGGGCTGGATGACATCACAGACGTGGCCACGAGCGTGACCGCCGCCTGGAACGCCGGCTACAACGGAGCAGGCATTGGCGTGGCCGTGATTGACAGCGGCATCAACGACACTCATCCCGACCTAAAGGACTCTACCGAGTCTCATTCGCGCGTCGTCTATCACCAGGATTTCACGGGCACGGCAACCTCAAACTCGAGTGGTGCAGCGTACGACCTTTACGGTCACGGTACTCACGTCGCCGGAATCATTGGTGGCAATGGTTATCTCTCTGACGGGAACTTCAGCGGAGTGGCGCCGGGCGTAAATCTCGTCGACCTTCGTGCCCTGGATCTCAACGGCGCTGGCACCTACAGCACCGTGATCGCGGCCATTCAGCAAGCCATTGCGCTGCAGCACACTTATAACATCCGAGTGATCAACCTATCGCTGGGGCGCGGCATTTTCGTCAGCTACACTCAGGATCCCCTCTGCCAGGCAGTGGAATCAGCCTGGAAAGCCGGGATCGTGGTGGTAGTAGCGGCGGAAGAAACTACGGACGCTTGAGCGTCAACGGCAGCAATGGATTTGGCACGATCACCGCCCCCGGTAACGATCCTTTCGTGCTCACCGTCGGGGCGATGAAGAGCAATGGTTCCTCTTCTCCAGCGGCCGAGACCAAGGCGAGTTACAGCTCCAAGGGCCCCACGACTTACGATCACGTGGTAAAGCCCGACATGATGGCTCCGGGTAATAATCGTCTCGTTGGCGGCTCCTGGCTCCACTCTGGAGGCAAATTATCCTCGCGAACTGGTCACAGGCAGCGACGGGAACAACGACTAGTATGATGCTGAGCGGTACCAGTATGGCAACTCCGGTCGTCGCCGGAGCCTGTGGCATTGCCCCTGCAGCAGAACAGCGCGCTTACTCCGGACGAGGTGAAAGCGCGCCTGATGAAAACTACTTACAAGATCACTTCCAATCTCCACCTCCGCATGGGTTCCGCATCTGTCTCAGAACTTTACTGACTTCTACGATCTGTTCTCGGTCGGTTCTGGACTGCTCGATATGCAGAACGCGATTGCCAACACCGACCTGGCTCCGCCCACAGTGGGCGCCGCGCTGTCTCCGTCCGTGGTCTACAACCCGGCTACGGCACCTGGTTTCCCTGGTTGAGGGGAACGGCACCGTCGCCGCCGGTTCGGTGGTTTGGGGAACTTCAGTGGTGTGGGGCACGTCGGTAGTCTGGGGCACAAATATAAACGGCAGTTCCGTGGTCTGGGGGACCGCATTGCCCTGGAATAGCAATCTCCTGAGCGCCTTTAGCGTGGTTTGGGGCACGAGCACCGGCACTGGAACACAAGCCACAAGCGTGGTTTGGGGTGCGACTGGCGACGAGTGCTGACGCCGCGTTCTCCGATGCTGGAGACGATGAACAGTAGCCGTGAACAATAAAACCAAAGAGAGGAGAAGATCATGAAACCCAACACACGGCTAACGCAAACATTCATCGGACTGATGGCTTTCGCGGCGATCGCTAGCACTGTGTACGCCAGCCTGGCCAGCCATACTGTGCACGTTTCTTATGCCCTGGCCGTACTCGCTCTGGCGGCAGCGACGTCACGCATGAAGGTCAAACTACCTGGGATTGACGGCAACATGTCAGTCAACTTGCCCTTCCTGCTGATGGCTGTGGTGAATCTGAGCGCGCTCGAAGCTGTCTTGATCGCATGCGTATCCACGGTGGTGCAGTGCTGGCCGAAATCGAGCGGCAAGTTCAAGCCCGACCAGATGCTGTTCAACCTCAGCATGATGGCCTTCGCCACCGGCATGGCCAACCTGATCTGGAATGCAGGCTGGCTGGGCAAGGCAGTGTGGGCCTCGGAACCGCTGATGTTGGCTTCGGCAACCGCTGCTTTTTTCCTGGGGCAGACGGCTCCAGTGGCCGGCATTATCAAACTCGCCGAGGGAGCGGCCATGCGCCGCGTCTGGCTCAGCATCGTGCAACTGTCATTCCCCTACTACGTGCTGAGCGCGGGGATGACCTCAATGGCAAATCTGGTAAGTCATCATCTTGGGCTGGCAGGCAGCGCTTGGTGGTCTTCCCGGTGATGTATGGAATCCATCGCTCTTACCGGGTATACTTTGGCCACGCAGCGGAGGCTCAGCGCACGCCGCTGGCACGAGCGGCCACCGCAGGAGCATAAGAAAAGACGGGCGGGCCTCAAGCCCGGCCACGCCTCGGATTTCAGGAAGCGAAGAATACTCAGGTGGCGTCCGCTCAACCGGAACGCCACCTTATCCATTGGTTAAGATGAACGTCCC
>CAWEDF010000061.1:0-43296 GCA_963807655.1 uncultured Acidobacteriaceae bacterium
GGACATCTGGGAAGTCATCGCAGCGGCTTCCACCAAACCCTTCGGCTTTCATCCCTTCTATCCCGGACCCGGCCTCGGCGGACATTGCATTCCCGTCGATCCCTTCTACCTTTCGTGGAAAGCGAAGGAATTTGACTTCCGCACGCGCTTCATAGAGCTGGCGGGAGAGATCAACACCAACATGCCGTATCACGTGCTCGCCTCCATCGGTGGGCTGCTCAACCGGCACAAGAAATCAGTCAACGGAGCGCGAGTCCTGGTCCTGGGCGTGGCCTACAAGAAAGATATCGACGATCTGCGCGAGTCCCCGGCCCTCACCATCATCGAACTTCTGCAACACGAGGGCGCCCAGGTGGGCTATCACGATCCCTACTTCCCTTTCATCGGGAAAGGACGCGATGACTTGCAGCTGAAACGAACGGAACTGGACAAACTAGGCCAGTACGACTGCATCGTAATCGTCACCGACCACTCCGACTACGACTATAAGAAGATCGTCAACGAAGCTCGGCTGGTCGTCGACACCCGCAACGCCACCAAAGGCGTCGACAGTCCCAAGGTGGTAAGGTGCTAATCGGGAGTGCATCGAAGAATGGTTTGGCCGGATAGATGCGATAGCCCTGTCTCTAGTGCAAAATCTTGCAAACCCCCGGTCAAACATGGTCAAGGTCGGGCCGGGGATTACGTCTTCCTGAAGTAAGACTTGTTCCAAGGTGTAATTTTTCGCTTCTTTCTTGCACTGTCCGCCACTATCTGCGCCACCGGCCCTGCGCAGCCAGCGTAAGTGCTTGAAAGATCAACTAATAAGACTTCCAAATTGGTGGCGAAATGGCCTTTGCCGTGCAGCTTTTGAGTTGTAAGCTATAGCCTCTGTGGTTCCGGCATTTGTCGCGACGGTTCCCAGAAACTTTCAGGCCTGAATAGGTGTTTTCAACAACTGACGTGAAGACGGATATGAGCACTTCTGCCTCTCGAGAAATCTCTTCTCCTTGCTGCCGGAGACGAGAACTCCTTGGACGGAATTCGTTTTCAGCACCGGCATGCAAGCGCTGGCGGTGGCGCTGTTGGTATGGGTGCGCTTGTTGTATCCCCATTGTCTCGGCTCCGGAACACACCTTCCGTTCGGTTCAGCTGGTAAGCACCCCGGTTCCTGTCAATCATCAGCCACAGCCTGTGCGCCCGCTGCCGAAGCCCGCGTTCGTCGCGGAACTGATCCCCCGTTAACGCCTTGCGGCTTCCGGCCCCACAACCGAAGGCTCGGCAAGAGTGGAAGAAGATCCCGCTCCCACGGTAAGCATCGAAAGCAAGAAGCTTGAGCCGATCAACTCCGCCCCGGTGATTCCCAAACAGGCGGTGAAGACCAACGTGTTTTCCACCGGCAGTTCGGCTGCTCCCACCATCGCGCGCGCTCCGTCGCAGGTGCAGACCGGAGGCTTCGGCGATCCCAATGGAATTCCCGCCAAAGCGAATCAAGGCAAGGCCGTCAACATCGCAGCCCTCGGATCTTCGATCTGCCCTCGGGACCGGGCTATGGCAACGGCACCGGCGGCGCCAAAGGCGTGCCGGGCGTGGTCGCAAGTACCGGTTTCGGCAACGGCACCGCCATCCCGGACAACCGCCCTCGCGCCTCCACCCCGTTCAGTCAAGCGGCTTCAACGCCGATGTTCCCGCTCCGCCACCGTGCGCTCTCGTCCCGCGGAGACTGCGGCCAAGACGTGCCGGCGGAAATCATTTCCAAGCCGACTCCCGTCTATACTCAAGAAGCCCGGAGTCTGCGGATTGAAGGCGAAGTTCTTCTGGAAGTGGTTCTGGAGGCCTCTGGCAGCCTTCATGTGATGCGCGTGGTGCGCGGATTGGGTCACGGCCTCGATGACAATGCCGTCAAGGCCGCCGAACAGATTCACTTCAAGCCGGCGATGAGGGATGGCCAGCCAACCGATTCCACCGTCGTCTTGCACATTATTTTTCAGTTGGCATAGATTTCATCGAAGGGTTTTATGCGTATTTTTCAGGTAGGTTTGCTTTCGTTGCTTCTGTTGTTGCGTCTGCTCGTTGCCCGCCGCGTCGCAGAATCCGGTGTCGCAGGATCCAGCACCTTCCGCACCAGCCACCGGCGGCAACCGACGCGGCCCCGGCGGGTCAAAGCGCAGAGGCTCTGTCTTCTCCGCCTCCCGCGTCTTTCAATGAGGTCATCGATCGCGTGGTCCAGCGAGAGCATCTCTTCGTGGCCCAGATGCGCCACATGCGTCCCATGGTCGAGACCTACCTGCAGGATCTCAAGACCGACAAAGACGGAAACGCGTGACGGTCAAGGATCAGTATTTCCTGGGCCGTCTCGACATGAGCGATGGTCCCGAGGACACTTCATTCGTGGGCCAGCCCGGCTTCGGCCACCGCATGGTCAGCAAGCTCACCGGCCTCTACTCCATGCATTTCCTGCCTCTGGGCTTCGCTCAAATGGTGGTCCTCGATACCGATTTCCAGAAGAAGTATTACAACTTCAACTTCGTGCGCCGTGAGTTTCTCGGCGAAGTGCGCTGCCTGGTGATCGATGTCCAACCTAAAGCAGACGCCGGCATGGGCCGTTTCATGGGAAGAATCTGGGTCGAAGATCAGGACTACAACATGGTCCGTTTCAACGGCACCTATTCTCCCCAACCCAGGACGCCTTACCTGCACTTCGATAGTTGGCGACTGAACATGCGTCCCGGCACGTGGCTCCCCGCTTATATCTACAGCGAGGAATCAGGACTGAAAGGCAATTTAGGGCAGACTCTCCACTTCCGCGCCCAGACCCGCCTTTGGGGATACGACCTGAAGGGCTCTGAACAAGAATTCGGAGTTCACCCAGATTCTCGTCGATTCTCCCGTCGCGCTCTGGGGACGTGGGGTAAAAGATCAGAGCGACGTCACCGCCGACGCACTCCCGTGGTCGCCGAGCGCATGTGGGAACGCCAGGCCGAAGATAACGCGGTCGAGCGCATGAAAGGTCGGCCTGCTGGCCCCTCCCGGCGGAGTCGACAAAGTTCTTCAGACCGTCGTCAACAACCTCATGGTGACCAATAACATCGATCTGCAGGCCGATGTGCGCTGCCGCGTGCTGCTCACCTCTCCTCTGGAATCATTCACCATCGGTCACACCATCGTCATCAGTCGCGGCCTGCTCGATGTGCTTCCCGATGAGGCCTCGCTCGCCATGGTTCTGGCCCAAGAACTCAGCCACATTGTGCTCGGACACCCCTTCGATACCAGGCTGGCATTCAATGACCGCATGTTTTTCCCCGATGAAGAATCGTTCCAGCGCCTGGACTTCAAGCGCCGGCCGGCCGACGAAGAAGCCGCCGATGCCAAGGCTCTGGAATTGTTGAAGAATTCTCCTTACAAGGACAAACTGGGAAATGCCGGGTTGTTCTTGAAGGCCGTGCAGCAATATGCACCCAGCCTGCCCAATCTGATTCGCCCGCACCTGGGCAATGGCGTGGGCAGCGGCAAGAGCATTCGCATGTCGGCGCTGCTGGCTTCCGCACCACAACTGGACCCGCAGCGCACCGATCAGATCGCGGCGCTTCCGCTCGGCGGCCGCATCAAGCTTGATCCCTGGAGCGACCAGGTGGAACTGGCAAAGGCCAAGCCGGTGCCCCTGACCTCGCGCAAAAGAAAAAGGCCGTTCGAGATCACGCCGTTCTTCCCCTTCCTCACCAGATCGCGACTCCCGGCAGCGACAAGGTGGCGCTGACCGCGCCTGCCCCGAAGTAAGAAGGTGAAGTGGTGAGTAAAGTGGAGCGGTTGGAGCGAAAGCCTGGCAGGCTCCAGCGTCAAAGCTGGAGACTAGCCCTAAAGAAGCCTGGACGTAATACTTCGCGAAACAATCGAAGGAATGTCGCCTGCGCAGCAGCAAATAAAATGGAATGGCGGCCCGGGGAAAATGGGGCTTGGCCTAAGACCTAACACCGAAGACCTGACACCGACTACTGGATGGCGCTGCCAACCTGCGAGAACACGTTGTTGGCGTTCGAGCCGATCAACCGGACCGTGCCCACGACGATTACCAAAATTACTGCCAGCATCACCGCGTATTCGGCGATGTCCTGACCGCTATCGTCCTGCCAAAGCTTTTGTAGAATTCTTGCCACGGGCTCTTTCTCCTTAGAATGGTCTCAACCCCTTCGTTCACAAAAAAAAATAACCCCAAGTTGTGACGGGGATCAGTGTTCTATCCCGAGGCTGGTCCGTGGATAAATGATAAGTGCAGCAGCCGCTCCCGCCAATAGCCCATAAGTGCCATCTTTGATTCCCATCGACAAGCTTCTAAGGCGAGGTCAGCCAATGCTTTTCAGCGGAAGCGACTGGTTCACCGCAAACAGCGCCAACTCCAGCCGGGTCGACACTCCTAGCTTATCAAAAATATTGCTCAGGTGATGCTTGACCGTGTCTTCGCTGATCTTGAAGTATTCCGCAATCTCTTTATTCGAGTATCCCGCCACCACGGCGGCCACAATCTCCAACTCCCGCGGGGTCAAGCCAAACTTCTTCTGCCGCGCTTCGTCGCTGGAAGATTGCACCAGCGTCCTCAAATACTGCACCAGATTCGAAACGCTCTCCCGTCCCACCCAGTATTCCCCTGACATCACGGTTTGGATCGCTTTCAATAGCAATTGCGTGGCGGAATCCTTCAGCACCACTCCCCGCGCGCCCAACTGCAGAGCCTCCACAATCTGGCTCTTTTCCGCCGCCGCCGTCAGCAGGATCACGCGCACCGGCGTTGAACTCGCGCCCGAACCCAGTTCCCGCAAAGCTTCCAATCCCGGATGCTTGGGCATCGCCAGATCCAGCAGAAGGATGTCAGGCTTCAACTGCCGCGCCAGCTTCACCGCTTCCGCGCCGTCCGAGGCCTCACCCAAAACTTTCAAATTCGGCTCCGCTTCCAGAAGCCGGCGCAGCCCATCCCGGAAAATTGGATGGTCGTCGGCAATCACGATTCGAACTGTCTGTGACTTCTTAAAATTCATCGGAAACTCTCCGCCCTTCGGAACCTTCACTTCCAGCCTCGTCCCCTGACCGGGATTCGATTCTACCGTGAGTGCGCCTGCAATCAAACGTACCCGTTCTTTGATGATCATTGGCCCTTTGCCCATCTGGTCCAGTTCGTCCTGCGTCAGGCGGCCGGAAAACGGGAAGCCCTTGCCGTCATCCTCCAGCGTCAGGCTCCACTGGCTGTCGCTCGAACTCAGCCGCACCAGCGCGTGCCGCGCCTTGCTGTGCTTGCGCACGTTCACCAGTCCCTCCTGCACAATCCGCAACATCTCCCGGCAAACCTTCTCCGGCATCTCCAGCTTCTCAATGTCGGTGACGAAGCGCGCGGAGATTCCCGTCTCCCGCTCAAACCGCTCCACCGTGTCGATCACCACGCTCATGAATCGTCGATCATCCACGTCGATCGATTTCATCTGCTGCATCAATTCGCGCAGCTTCAGAACTTCCTCGCGCAGCAAACCCTGGATCCGGCCGAGTTCGCCACTCACCACGGCCGGCGTAGTCTCAGCCTGGCGCCGGAGAACGTCCACCTGCATCTCCACCGCGATCAGCGACTGCACCGCTCCATCGTGCAGTTCTCTGGCAAAGCGCGCGCGCTCCATGGCCCCAGCCCGCCGCCTTAACCGGTGGAGCAGGTAAACGTTATACACGGCCGGCCCTGCCTGCCGGAACAAATCGAGCACAAAACGAAGCTTCTCCTGTATCTCCACTCTCCATGCCGGGTTAAACACCAGCACTCGCCCCCGCCACTCGCCTCCAAAGATGAAGGAAATCGCAATCACCGACCGGAACGGTTGCCGCTGCTGCAATCGAGCCAGCGCGTCGCTGGATGCCGATGGGACGCGGAGGCCCTCACTGTCGAGCGCGATCACAGACCAGCGCCCTCCCGCATTCGACGCGTAAATAGCCTCCCCCGGAAAATTGTCCAGATAGTTCTCCGCGTCGCGCGGCTTGGCGTCCAGCCACACGAAATCCGAAGCATCCCCGGTATCCTCGCGCACCTCGCCGAGAAACATTCTTTGGCTGTGAATCTCCTGCGACGCAACCAGCAGCCGCTCCGCCCTGCACATTCTCAGGACGTCACGGCTAATCTGCTGCAGAGTCCCCGTCAGCCCCGCTTCCACCCGCACCTTCGACAGGATGCGGGTCACTGACGCCTTTTCCCCCCTCAGGCGTTTCTGCTGCCTCGCCAGATAACCCAGCAGCACACCCATCACCAGCAGGTAAACCGACAGCATGAACAAACGCTTCGGCTCAAATTCCTTCGCGTTGATTTGCAGCCCCGATAAAAAACGCCACGGCAGGCTTCCTCCGCGCGTTGCCCACACGTGAAACAGCAGGAAGCTTTCAATCCACAGCAATGCCACTTCGGCGGCCGCGGTGCTCAACGTCTCCCATAGTCCCCACCGGTAGGCCGAGGCAGCCAGAACAAAAAAGAAGAAAAGGAAAAACGGGCTTCGCGGTCCTTCGGCAAATATTGAGATGAAGGCCGGCCATACGATATCCGCAGTATGAATCAGTACGCGAAACGCCGGCGTCGACTGCTGTCGTCGCCGCAACAGCGTCATCACCAGCACGCCGTGGATGAGGTAGAACCCCAGCAGACCGTAGGCCACCGGCGCTTGCCCCAACTGCGTGGGATCCATGTAAATCGCAGCCAGCGCGGATATCGCTAGAAATACCCGCGCCGTCGCCAGCCAGCGCTCGATACGCCGTATCTCGCTGGGGTCGGCTGCAGCCTGCGGTCTATCAGGAAAACGGCGATTAGCGTCGGCGTGCAAGTCGAGTCACTTCCCGCTGGAAAATAAATTTGGAGAACGAATTTGTCAGGTGCCCCGGAATGCTAGGCATAGTATTGATAAGAAATATCAGGAAGCAAGCAAAACTTTTCTGGCTGCCCTCCTGGGTGGCCTCCAATCGACCGTAAGCTTCCTACCGCGCAAGCCTTCAGGACCTAAGGTTCGTATCACGGCACGCCTTCAACCGTACCGCAAGCGCCTGACTGTCGATACGCCTTCAGGCGCTGATTCTCCACGCAAATTCCGCCCCGCCGTTAAATTACCAAATTACTAAATTACCCAATTACAAATTCCCCCGGATTACTTCCGTAACCAAGCGCCTCTCCCCTCCCATTCTAAAATGGCAGCGAGGCTCTTTTTCTGCGTACCTATAGCAAGCTCTGGACCGCGGCAGTCGCAGTCTGTCTGGCGACCCTGGTCTTGGCTGCTCTTATCCTGCCACAGTCCTTCCGTCTCACCGCTCTCAGCGATATCATCCAGTGCATTCTGCTTTTTTCCGGGATGGTTTCCCTGATTCCGCATGCCGTACGTTCCCGCGGCCGCTTGCGTCTGTTCTGGACGCTGATCGCTGCCGGTATTGCCCTCTGGTTCTTCCTACCAGTTGTTCTGGACCTACTACGAAGTCTGGCTGCGCGCCGATGTCCCAGACTTGTGCGCGGCCGACATGGTTCTTTTCCTGCACATCGTCCCCTTGATGGCTGCTCTGGCCCTCCGCCCTCACGCCCCGGAGGATGAGTATGCCGCCCGCCTTCGCCGCCTTGATTTCGCCTTGATGATGGTCTGGTGGGCCTATCTCTACACCCTCATCGTCATCCCCTGGCAGTACATCGTCCCCAATGTCCCGGCCTACGGCAACAATCTTAATTCCCTGTATCTCATCGAGAAACTGGCGTTTCTAGGCGCCCTGTTGCTGGCCTGGACCGACAGCAAAGACGGCTGGAAGATCTTTTATGCCAGTCTGTTCGGCGCCAGCTTCATCTACGCCGCCAGTTCTCACATTGCCAACTGGGCCATCGGACGGCACGTCTACTACAGCGGAAGTTTCTACGACATTCCGCTCGCGGTATCCATGGCCTGGATCACTGTGATCGGCCTGTCGACTCGCGAGCGCGAGCCTCAAGCCGGTGTCGCATCCACTTCCACCTCTCACGGTGTGTGGCTGGCCCGGCTGGGCATGATCGCCGCCTTCTCGCTCCCGCTCTTTGCCGCCTGGGCCCTCATGGATACTGCCCTGCCCCCGCCCATCCGTTCCTTCCGCCTGGTTCTGACTCTGGCCATCGCGCTTCTCATGGGCGTCATGGTTTTTGTGCGCCAACGCCTGCTCGACCGCGAGTTGCTCCGCCTCTTGACCCATTCGCAGGAGTCCCTGGCCAACCTGAAGCGTTTGCAGGCGCAGATCACCGAGTCGGAAAAACTCGCCTCCATCGGACAACTTGTGGGCGGCGTAACCCACGAACTCAACAATCCCATCACCGCCCTGCTGGGATATTCCGATCTTCTCCTGACCACGCCTCTCAACCCGGAGCAGCACGAACTGGCCGGAAAGATCGGCCAGCACGTGCGGCGCACCAAGTCTCTGGTCGCCAGCCTGCTCAGCTTTGCCCGGCAAGGCCCGGCCGCAATGGCCCCCGTGGATCTCAAAACCTTGCTGCGCACCACGGTTAAACTCTCGCAGCCTCAGTGGCAGGCCCTCAACATCGAAGTGCACACCGAATTTTCGCCGGACCCGCTGCTCGTTCGGGGAGATTCCAACCAGTTGCTCCAGGTCTGCGTGCAAATTATCAACGACGCGCTCTATGCCGTGGGCCAGCACAGCAGCCGAACGCTGACCATCACCGCGGAGCGCAAAGATGGCCTCGCCATCATCAACATCTGCGATGCGGGCCTCGGCGACTCAGCCGAAGGCAAAGAAAAAGAAGAAGACCAGGCTCTCTCCGGCCTGGGACTCAGCGCCTGTCAGGGCATCCTGCGGCAACATCACGGCCGGATTCTCTGGCAGCAACACCGGAACACGGGAACCAACATCCGCGTCGAGATCCCCGTCATTCCTCCGGTGGAGAAAGAACAATCGTCTGAAGCTGGAGTTCCGGTGATGTGGCAACCTCAACCGTACGCTTAAGCTGACCGCAAGCGGCGTAGATGTCCCGCCCCCGCGGACGCCTGACATAAGCAGGAATACCCATGGCCCGCAAGATGTTTTGGAACGCTGCCACCCGCTCCGCGCTGGGAGTAGTGAAGTCAATCCCCGGGCCCGGATTCAGCGCGATCAGATTCACTTTGCAGCGCAGCCCGCGCAGCAATTCGGCCACTTCCCTCGCATTCTCCGGCAAGTCGTTCACTTCGCCAAGCAGCACATACTCAAACGTGATCCACTCCCGGGTGCGCAAGGGAAACTCGCGCGCCGCCGCCATCAGCATCTCGAGCGTCCACTTCTTGTTCACCGGCATCAGCCGCGTGCGCAGGGCATCGTTCGAAGCATTGAGAGAAATCGCCAGCTTCGGCCGGATTGTCTCACAGCCAAAGTCGCGGATGCGCGGCACAATCCCCGCCGTCGACACCGTCATCCGCCGCTCGGCAATCCCCACGCCCTCCACCAGCAACCGCGCCGCCTTAATAAAATTGTCGTAGTTAAGGAACGGCTCGCCCATCCCCATGAAAACCAGGTTGATGCGATCCTCCGGCGGTGACACCCCTTGATCCTTAAGCACCGCGCACACCTGCCCCACAATCTCACCAGCCGTAAGGTTGCGCTTCACCCCGAGCAACGCCGTCAAACAGAACTGACAGTCGACAGCACACCCTACCTGACTGGAAATGCAAATCGTCGATCGCCCGAGGCGGGTTTTTGGGTGGCGCAGCGCTTCAGCGCTGCGATAGGCTCATCCTGTTCGGAACGGGCTTCAACCCCTGAGGTGCTAAGCTGGAATCATCAGCCTCCATACCAGCCTCCGACCCATCCCCAGCTTCCCCGCCATCTCCCTCCGGCATCCAAACCGTCTCAACACTCTGCCCATCAGCGAAATCAATCAAATACCGCACCGTCCCATCCACAGAAACAAACTTCTTCTCAATCCGAGCCGCCCCAACCGCAACCCCGCTCTCAGCCAACCGCTCGCGAAACTCCAACGGCAGCGTCGAAATCTCCGCCAGCGATTCCACGCGTTGCCGGTAAACCGCATCCATAATCTGCTGGGCGCGATAGCCCGGCTCACCCGCCTCGCTCACCAGCGCAGCGATCTCCGCGCGATCCATACCCAGCAACGATGATGTCAGATCTACGCCCATCGGTTAGGAGTCCCTTTTCCTTTTTCCTTGCCCACGCTAATGCCAAGTCCCATAAAACTACTGCAACCTACTGATTCTAAATCACTAACCATCTTATTCTCGCACACCCCGTCCCGCCTTGCCAGATGTGTAAGAATATAAGAGTACCTTCAAGAGAAGTTCCCCAAGAAAGTCATGGTCAAAGAAGTTCGCAATATTCGCCGTCAGGTGTTGCCCCACGGCCTCACCGTCATCACCGAGCAGATGGAGCACATTCGCTCGGCTTCCATCGGCATTTGGCTCGAAACCGGCTCGCGCGATGAGACGCCGCAATCGAACGGCATCTCCCATTTCATCGAGCACATGGTCTTCAAAGGCACCAAGCACCGCACTGCCGAGGAGATCGCCCGCCAGGTCGACTCCATCGGCGGCAACATGGACGCCTTCACCTCCAAGGAATGCATCTGCTTCAACGTCAAGGTGCTCGACGAGCATGTCCCACTGGCGCTCGAAATTCTCAGCGACCTGGTCCTGTATCCCAACTTCACTGACGAGGACATCGCCCGCGAACGCGGCGTGATCCTTGAAGAGATCAAGATGGACGAGGACAATCCCGACTACCTCGTCCACGAAATCTTCACCCAGAACTTCTGGAAAGATCATCCCCTAGGCAAGCCCATCCTCGGGACGAAAGAAACGGTGAAGAAATTCGAGCGCCAGGCCGTGCTCGACACCTACGCCCACCGCTTCGCGCCCGGCAACATTATCGTCGCCGCCGCCGGACATCTCAACCACGATCAATTCGTCGACCTCGTAGTAAAGCATTTCGAGCACCTGAAGCCCGCGAAAAACGGCTTCCACTCGCCCGCGCCCAAAATCGTTCCCCGCATCGTGCTGCGCAACAAGAAGGCGCTCGAGCAAGTGCAGCTTTGCATCGGAGTACCCGCGTATCCCATCGCCCACGAGAAGCGCTATGCCGGCTACATTCTCAACACCCTGCTCGGCGGAGGCATGAGCTCGCGCCTCTTCCAGAATATCCGCGAGCGTCAGGGCCTGGCCTACTCCATCTACAGCGACCTCAACCCCTATCGCGATACCGGATGCATGGCCGTGTACGCCGGCACTTCGCTGGCTTCGGCAACCAAAGTTGTGCAGGCCGTGGTCAGCGAATTCCGCGACCTGAAAAATCGGCCAGTTCCCGAAGAAGAGTTGCGGCGCTCGAAGGACCAGATGAAGGGCAGCCTCATGCTCTCGCTCGAATCGAGCACCGCCCGTATGTCGAACCTCGCCCGCCAGGAAATGTACTTCGATCGCTTCCAGGACCTCGACGAACTGGTGCAAAAGATCGAAGCCGTAACTGCCGATGATCTGCAAAGCCTCGCCCAGGAATTCTTCAAACCCGAATCCGTAGCCGTTACCGCACTGGGCAATCTGAGCGGCCTGAAGATCTCCCGCAATCAACTGGCCTGCTGAAATCCTAGCTTTGAAAGGGCGTGGCTTCCAGCCGCGCCCCGAAGGCCCAACCGCAATAGCGGCTTTTAGCCGCCTGCTTTCCCATCCGATGTGTTCCTCATGGTTGATTCTTTCCGCTCTCCTGTTGTAACTTTTCACACACCGGTTAATCTGATCTGGGTCTACAGGTGCAGACCTGCCGGACGACCGAACTCAACACATACTCCAAGGAGAAACCATGAAGAAGATTGTCGGCAGTTTGATGCTCGCCTGTATCCTGGCGGCCCCGATGGCAACGTTCGCCCAGGACAAAAAAGACGACTCGATGAAAAAAGAAGACGCAATGAAGAAAGACGAGATGAAGAAGGAAAAGAAGGCTAAGAAGGCGGAAAAGAAAGAGCAGAAGAAAGAAGACAAGATGAAGAAGGACGAAATGAAGAAAGACGACAGCATGAAGAAGAACTAGTCCGTCGTCGCGAGATCAAGGCGCGGGCCCTCGGGTCCGCGCCGTCTGTTTTTCTATTAGCCGCCAGCAATTGGCGGAATGTGAAGTCAAGTTTCCAGATCGGGGACCGCCGCCAGCGTTCCCGCCGCCGCACTGGATACCCCGCAATTCGATTTGCAGCCCCGCAGGACGCGTTCGAGAGCCCAATCCATGCCCAAGAGTTCCTCCAACTAAAAACTATCGCGCCACGGGCAAGGTAAATCGATTTAACTTCGGGGTGCAAATTGCCCTTGCGGATTCAACGACTTAGCGGCGGTGTAGCTATATCTTTGAGAAATACAGCACAAAACATCAAAACCGCACACCGGGAATCAACAACTTACAAGGAATTTGAGTCAGTTAGGCAAGACGAAGTAGCGCCGCTGTCCCGCGGGCGTCCCGCCGGGCGCGCCGAGAGCGAGACTCCCCGTCCGGCCAGCTACTAGCGCCCGATCAGGTCTAATGTCCTGCCACGCTGAGAACTTCCTCCGCCTCCTCTTCCTCTCCCTCACTATCAGCAACCTCCACCCCGGAATGACCCGTCAAAGATGTCTGCAGATATTTCCGCAGGCAGCGCGTACAAGGCACATAACCTTCCTGCTCCGCTTCTTTGGCCGTCATCGTTCGTTCAGAAGCCTTATCGCGAATGTACTTACATCCCGGAACGTGAAAGAGTTTCGATCCAGACGAAACCACAACCACCAGGTCGGGAGGAATGTCATTGGCGGGCAGCGCATGGTGCGACCTGATGAGATTCCGGAAAGTAAACGTGTTGGCCAATTTCAATCCGCCGGCAATCAAGGCGATCGCCGCCACCGGCACCAGCCACGCCGACCAACTCGACCAGCCGCTTCCCTTCACCGTGCGCGTTCGTCGCCAGGCGTTTCTCTAAGCGACGGCTGAAACCCGCGGGCACCTCCAGCATGCGCTCATCCCCATAAAGCTGGACCACGTTGCGCGTTCCCGCCAGCACCGACGCGCAGCGCTGGCAGGTCTTGAAGTGTTCCTCCATCGAAGAGCGCAGCGCAACATCCACATCCCCGTCGATGTAATTCGAAACCTCGCGCCAGACGTGCTCGCAGTTCATTTTCTGGTTCTCTACCATGGCTTGTTTCCCTTCTCGAATGGCAGGCGGCTGAACCAGCCCTGCTCCCATCCGGCGGCCAGCAGATCGCGCAGCATCAGCCGTGCCCGCAACAGCCGCGTCTTCACCGAGGCCACCGAAATTCCCAGCGCCTCCGCCGTCTCCTGAATGTTGAGGTGTTCCATGTCGCGCAGCACAAAGACCTCGCGATACTTTCGGTCGAGCGTGCCCAGCGCCTCCGCCAGCCGCTGCCGAACTTCCTTGCGTTCGAGAGCTTCCGACGGAATCTCGCGCCAGTCGGCGAAATCGCGGGGCGCGTAGTCGCTTTGCTCTTCGCCAGAACGATGACCGTCGAGTCCTTCCATCTTCACAGTTCGCTCCCTTCGCCGGCGCATCAGGGCCTCATTCACCGTGATCTGGATCAGCCACGTGCTGAAGCGGGCCTCGGCGCGGAACTGCCGGATGTTCGCAAACGCCTTCAGCATCGCTTCCTGAGCCGCGTCCTCGGCATCCTGCTCATTGCGTAGAATGGCGAGCGCCGCGGCGTAGACCCGCCGTTCATAGGGCCGCACCAACTCATAGAACAATTCATGCTGGCCGTGCTGCACGTGCAGGATCAGATCCCTCTCGCGCACGCCGGCTAGTGTCGGATTGTTTAAGGTCAAGCTTGGCTCGGACATGGTCGTGAGGTCGCAGGTCTTGGGTGTCAGGTCTTAGGGTTTGCTCTTCCGAACACCTAAGACCTAAGACCAAGACCTGCTCCGTCAGTACTCCGGATCTTTCTTCCAACCCGTCAGCATGGAAACGAAATTGTTCCAGCCGTGCAGGATCACCATGACCAGATGCCCCAGGATAAAGAACAAGATCGCCCACATGACGGCGAAATGCCAGATGCGCGCGTAGTGAAATCCGCCCATCATCCAGCCGAGCCAGGACAACTGAACCGGCTTCCACACGACGAGACCGGTAAGCACCGAAAGCACCCCCAGTCCGATTGCGCTGGTATAAGCCTGCTTTTGCAGCGGGTTGTAAGCTTCGCGAAGCGGCGGCTTCGAACCGAAAAAGAAATAATGCTTCACCATTGGCCACACGCCCGGGATGTCACGATGCGTGAATAGGACTTGCCGGTAGTTCCCGCTGAAAATCTGGTAGCCGAGATAGAGGACGCCGGTCGCCATGTAGATCCACATGAAGGTAAGGTGCCACTGCAACGCTCCGCCGAGCCAGCCGCCGATGGCGAAGGCCTTCGGCCAATTCAGCAAGTCCTGTTGCGGAATCTTGGCGCCGAAGCTGGGGAAGGCGCGGAAAATCTGCAGTCCGCTGCCGACCATGACAAACAGCGCGACCACGTTGATCCAGTGGCACAGGCGCACGACGAAGGGATGTTCATAGACCGCACGCGCCAGGACTACCGGCGCTTCTTCTTCGCCTTCGGCGGTCTTGCCTTTAGGCTGGATGATTTCTATGACTGCATCGCTCATGCTTGAACCTCCGTACCCCAGCAGCTAAAGCCGGCATTCCTTGGCGCTTGAGCGGCACGGTTGAAGCCGTGCCCTGATACGAAGCTTGTGGCGCCAGCCTTCGGCTTCGCTCACGGCAAACTCTTGAGGCCGTGCCCTTCCCGAAAGCCGCGAGACGCCCGCGCTACCCGAACGCTACGAAACGCCGGCGCTACGTTTAGCCGGCGGGACGCCGGCGCTACAGCCCGTAAAACCACGAGTAGCCCTGGTCTTCCCAGAAGCCGACCCTTTCCAGCACGTGCGAGACCTTCAGGTCCGTCAAGTACTTGGCCTGCTTGTAGCCGACCTTGGTTGGAATCTGCAGACGCACCGGCGCGCCGTGCTGGCGGGTGAGCGGCTGCTCGTACATTTCATAGCAAAGCAGAGTCTGCGGATGCAGCGCCGTGGCCATGTCGAGTGATTCGTAATAGTCGTCGGCGCATTCCACCGAGATGAAGCGCGCCGCGGGATCGACGCCCACCAGTTGCAGAAAGTCGGAGAGCCGCGCACCGCCGAAGCGTCCGATCACGTCCCAGCCTTCAATGCAGATGTGGCGCGTGTTCTGGCGATAGCGGGGCAGGGCCTGCACCTGCGCCAGCGTATATTCCCCAGGTTTTTTCACCGCTCCGCTTACGGTTAGGGTCCAGGTATCGAGGTCTACTCCGGGATCCTCTACGTCATAGCCGTTGATAGGAAACTTCGAAGGGGGAGTCAGTTCGGCCGTGTCGAATGTCGGGGCCAGATGGCCGGAGCGAAACAGCCGCGCCGAAGCCCAGTCGCTGAACCCCAATCCCTTCTTCAGCAAGCCTTCCTGCAGGCCGGGGATGGCGAACGCGCCCAGCGCCAGCACGGGCGCCAGCTTAAGCAATTCGCGCCGGCTGTTTTGCCGGAATTTCTTTTCATCCATTTGGCGATCGTTCGTTTGGCGATCGTTTGGTTGGCGATCATGGTTCTTCATAAGCAGCCCTTCGGCGCTC
Organism: uncultured Acidobacteriaceae bacterium; assembly: GCA_963807655.1. GTDB lineage: Bacteria > Acidobacteriota > Terriglobia > Terriglobales > Acidobacteriaceae > Sulfotelmatobacter. The sequence goes on from CAWEDF010000061.1 coordinate 15,594, forward strand.
TGGGAATGTGGCTCATCCGGTGCCGCATCCATGGGATTCACGAGACTCTCGGAAGTTTCGCCCAGGACCGGCGTCAGAATGATAACCCTTCTGAGTCGTTGCGGCGGCACCTTTTGCTGGCCTTCTGGAAGTTTTCGAGGCATACTGGCGCAAACACCATCCTCGTCCTGGAGCAGCCCGGTTTCCGGCATGTCGGATCTAAACATCGTACCGAAAGAGGATCGCGCCCTCTTTGAAGAACCTGGAAGGCGTGCGCCTCAGGATCCCAAACAGCGGAAGTTGATGATCGGCTCTCTCGGCCTGCTGCTGCTGGCATTGGGCATCGTGATTTGGCGCAACAGCGATTTCTGGTTCCCGGACACGCAGGAAGATACGCAGGAAGCGGAATCCAATCAGCCGGTGGAAAGTTCGCCCGCGGCCAAAGCTGGTCCGGTACAGCCTTCCGCGGCAACCACCAAGCCGACCCGAGCGGCTAAGCCAAAGCACCGTGTCGCGTCCGCGGCCAAGACTCCCGCGCCGCAAGCTCCTCCCGCGCCTGAAACTTCTGCTGCTCCGGCGGTCACGACCACTACGCGAACGGTATTGCCTCCTGTCGAAATGGAAGTTGTCGCTGGCGATACGCACCGCACCATCCGGCCCGGCACCAGTTCCGTGCGAGTCAGTCTGCAACCGGGCGCACCGGCGCAACCGGTCACTGTCGCCGGCGCGACCGGCGATACGCAGACCGCAGCGAACGTAACCAGCAATGCCGCCGAGCGTATGCAGATAACCACCAACGCCTCAGAGATCGTGACCAGTCCGGTGCGGCCCAATTATCCGCTGCTGGCGCGGCAGATGAAGGTGCAGGGGTCGGTGATTCTGCAAGCGCTGATTGGGAAGGATGGAATCATCCAGAATCTGCGTGTGGTGAGTGGCCCGCGCATCCTGGCCGGGGCGGCGGAGGACGCCGTACGGCAATGGAAGTTCAAGCCGCACATTGAGGGCGGCGAAGCGGTTGAGACTCAGGCTAAGATCACGGTTAACTTCACGATTTCGACGAATTGACGGCTTCGGGCTCACGTCCTAGCGAGAAGCAGCGGCAGCCCCGGCAAACAGCAGGTTCCCTTCGGCTGCGCTCAGGGCAGGCTCTCGACTCCGCTCGGAATGACAAAGCTGAGTCGGAATGCCACAGTTGGGAAGGTGGAAGGTTGAGACCTGACTTCGTTGCCGCCAAAAATAACGGGTGCCTCGAATCTCTTTGGAGATCGAGGGCGTCCGGGCAGCCCTCCCCCAGAACTGCTCACTTGCGAAAATAAATGCGCGCTGAAATTTTGCAAATGGCACGCCGGTGCCAGCGCGCTGTCCCAAAGTTCTACCGCTTCTAAGGTGGGGAGGATATTTCAAAAATCCGACGAAGAAACCTGCTGCAGCCGAAAACGTGAAGCCGGCCGCAAAGCCTTAAATCGCGGAGGTCGCGGAGAACGGCCGCGGAGTTCGCCGAGGATGCTGAGAACCTTGAAACAACTTTACAATTCCCTTAGCCCCATCGTCGGAATCCACGCTGTATAATCCCCCATTCGATCCTCACCTGGGAGCTTCCCATGAAGAACTTCGTCCGCCATGTATGCCTTCTGGTTGTGGTCTGCTCGGTCTCGCCGCTCTGGTCGCAGGAAAAAGTCGATCTCGAAGCCATGGGCCGCATCCGCTATGAAGGCTTTCGCAACTCCAAGGTGATGGAGTTCGCCACGGGGTTGATGGATTCTATCGGCGAGCGGCTCACGGGTTCGCCCAACATGAAACGCGCCAACGAGTGGACGCGCGATCAACTCGCGGCGATGGGCCTCTCCAACGCTCATCTTGAGGCCTGGGGACCGTTCGGCCGCGGCTGGGCTAACCAATACGTGAACGTTCGTATGACCTCGCCCGACGTCGCGCCTTTGATCGTCTATGCGAAAGCCTGGACGCCGGGCACCAACGGCGTGGTGCAGGGGAAATGCATTCGCGTAGTTATTGACGATAAGAAGGACTTCGATAAATACAAAGGCCGGCTCGCAGGCATGACTGTGATCTTCGGGCCTGACGCTGACGTGAAGCCGATCAACGAGGCTCCTTTCAAACGCTTGAGCGATGATGATCTCTCTAAGCTCTCCGACTATCAGATTCCCGGCGACCGTCCGCCGTTCCGCTTTGCCGACTTCCTGAAGCGCCAGCAGTTCACCAAAGACTTGAATCAGTTCTTCGCTGACGAAAAAGTTCTGGCCGTGATCGACCACAGCCGTCAGACGTCCGGCGGCGGCACCGTGTTTGTGCAGTCGGGCGGATCCTATAAGCCGGGCGAGACCACGACCGTTCCGCAGCTCACCATGGCGCTTGAGCACTGGAGCCGAATTGCGCGGCTGCTGCAGCAGAAGAAAGACGTATCCCTCGAACTCAACGTCACTAACACTTTCTACGACGACGATCCTATGCAGTACGACACCATCGCCGAGATTCCTGGCGCGGATAAGGACAAGAAAGATGAAGTCGTGATGGTGGGTGCGCATCTCGATTCATGGCACGCGGGCACGGGCGCCACCGATAATGGCGCGGGCACGATTGTGATGATGGAAGCGGTTCGCATTCTGAAGGCGCTCGACATTAAGTTCCGCCGGACGATCCGCATTGGGCTGTGGAGCGGCGAAGAACAAGGGCTGCTCGGGTCGCAGGGTTATGTGGAGCATCACTTCGGATCGCGTCCGCACATGGATGATCCGGCAATGAAAGATGTGCCGACCCTGCTGCGGCGCGAAGCCGGCGAGGTCACGGTGAAGCCCGAGCAGGCGAAGGTTTCCGTCTATTTCAACGTGGACAATGGCACCGGCAAGATTCGCGGCGTTCACCTGCAGGAGAATGAAGGAGTCGCTCCAATCTTCGAAGCCTGGATGAAGCCGTTCAAAGATCTGGGCGTGAACACGCTCACCATGCGCAACACCGGAGGAACCGACCATCAGTCGTTCGATGCGGTCGGCATTCCGGGATTCCAGTTCATTCAGGATCCCATCGAGTATGAAACGCGCACGCATCACTCCAATATGGATGTGTACGACCGCCTGCAGCCCGAAGATTTGAAGCAGGCGGCAGTGGTGGTCGCCGGCTTTGTGTACGATGCCGCGATGCGCGATCAAATGCTGCCCCGCAAGCCCATTGAGAAGGCGCTGCCGAAAGAGCCGGAGAAGAAAGAGGGGCAATAGCATCGGTATTCCTCCATGTTCTGTTCCCTTTTTGGTGATATGCTTCCGGCCACGCTGTATTCGGACGGACGCGGAGTGACTTGCTTTCCGCGCGCCGTGACAGCGCGCAGAGTGAGGGGATCAGATGCGCAAACTCTTTTTCAGCGGAATTCTGGTTTTGATTGTTGTCTGTGGCCAGCGTGCTCGGGCAGACGCCGACGCTGCAAATGAACGTCGTCTACGTCTGCACCGACGGACAAAGCTTCAAAGTGTTTTCGTGCAGCGACGCCACGGGCGCTTGCGATTATCAGAACTACAAGAAGGGACAGGCATTCCAGCGCGGCGAAGCGCTTCGCGTACAACTCACTGCTTTGCTTCCTGCGAAATGCCATGCGCAAACCCCGGCTGAAGCGCAGACCGACCCTCATCGCGGCGAGATTCCGCCTGCGCCTTCTCCGTTTAAGGCGCGCGCGGCTGCCGGCGGCAAGGGTGTAGGAGCCGCAACCGCGAATCAAAGCGGGCCCGGGGCCGGCGGATTCAAGGTTGGCGACACGGTGCGCGTTCTGGTAGACGGCTGGCAAGAGGGCACGGTCACCGAGGTGCACGGCCGGTCGTACCTGGTACGTCTGCCGAGTGGGGTTAACGCCTTCAAAAATGTGGCCGTACGAAATACACCGGCTGGGAAAACTTACGGCGGAGGATCATGCGGCGGGACAATACGATATCCATGATCGCGTGCAAGTTCTGGTGAACGGCAAGTGGATGGAGGGCGAGATCCGCGGACAGAATAATGTCAACATGTACGACATCAGGGTGCCGGGCGTCGATACTGGCTTCGGCTCTGACATTGTGAACACGAGCGCCGACAATATCCGCATGTCGAACAAGACCGCGCCTCCGGCTCCGGCGCAACGCGCCGCGGGGCAGGCTCCGAAGCCGGGGCTCGTCAGCTGCGCCGGCAAGTATGAAGGCCGGTGGGAGCATGTCTCGGGCATGGGCGGCATGAAGGTTGTTTTCCGCTCCGGCAAGGCAACCATCACTGAAGGACTAGGCGGCGAGATGCCGTTCGATTGCTTTACGAGCGACGGCAAGGTCGTTTTCTACCCGGCGGGATCGTTTACGCCGTTCTCCTACGACTTCGATATCAACGACGATGGGACGTTGCAGACGCCGCTAGGAGCCATCAAGAAGATGGGCAAGTGACTCGTTTGACAAAGAAACCAGTCGTGCTTCGCTCGACGGACAGCCGAGGGCGGCTGTCTCCACATGAGCATCTCCGCCGATTGAGACACTGCCGGATGAAGGATCAGTTCGCTTCCCAGCTCTTAGGGACATTCACGTAAGACCGATCTAAAGCCTCGACCGACGGGCAACCGAGCAGCCGCAGAGTGCGTTCGAGGTCAGTCCGCAGGATCTGGATCGCGCGGTCAACGCCTGCTTCGCCTGCGGCGGCCAAGCCGTAGGCGTAGGCGCGTCCGCAGAGCACGGCGCGCGCTCCCAGGCAAAGAGCCTTTACGATATCGGTGCCGCGGCGAATGCCTCCATCCATGAAGACCTCGATGCGGCCTTGCACGGCTTCCACCACTTCGGGCAAAGCGCGCAATGAGGCGGGAAGGCCGTCGAGCTGGCGCCCGCCATGATTCGAGACCGAAATCGCCGCTACTCCTTCGTCGACGGCGCGGCGCGCGTCGTCCGCGGTCAGCACGCCTTTGATGACGATTGGGCCTTTCCAGATTTCCCTGATCCAGCGCAGGTCTGCCCAGGTCGGCGTGGATTCCGCCAAGGCGGCATTGATGTCGACCAGCGGCATCTGCCCTTTGCCCGGGATCACAACGTTCGGAAGCCCGGGCAATCCGCCATCAAGCAGGTAGTCGATGAGCCAGCCCGGACGCGAAAGAATTTGCGGAACATACGGGATCTTCTCCAGCAATCCGCCGCTGATGAGTTCTTTCATGCCGTTGCGATAATCGCGCTCGCGGATTCCAGACACCGGAGTATCGATGGTAACGACCAGCGCGGAGAATCCGGCAACGCGCGCTCTTTCAATCACCGCCTCGGCAGCCCCGCGGCCGCCCATCAGGTAGAGCTGATAGAAAACTGGTCCGGAGGAACCGGCCTTTACATCCTCGAGCCTGTGTCCGGAAATTGTCGAGAGAATGTAGCCAGTGCCCGCTCTGCCGGCGGCTCGAGCGGCAGCCACTTCGCCTCCGGGATGCATGAGCCGGCTGTAGCCGACGGGCGCGAGCAGGAACGGAAGAGCAAGTTTGAGGCCGAGAACAGTGGTGCACAGACTGCAGTCCGCCATCGTCACCGCATGCCGCGGCCGGAAAGTGACGTCGTTGAATATCCGGCAATTCTCGCGGAGCGTGACTTCGCCTTCGGCGCCACCATCGAGATAGTCGAACACAGGCTTCGGCAATCTTTCGCGCGCGATGGGCCGGAAGTCCTCGATGCAAACCACGCGGGGCGATGCTACGGAGCGGGCGGCTCTAGTCATCTTGCAGTTCCAATATCTCGAATCTTGAAGCAGCCGGATATCGTAACATCAGCGCGCCGCCGCAGCGGGATGGAAATTCCTCTGCGGGTCCTCGCCCGTCGGCGCCGCGGGCGGGACGCTCGCGGGACAGCCGCCGGGACGGCGGCGCTACGCGCCCGGTTCGCGAACAAACATCAACGTCGGATTTCCCTTGTACGTAGCCTGCGCGAATTCCCGATATCCACATTTCACCGCGACCCGGATGGAGGCAAGGTTTTCAGGAGCGATGATGCAGGCAGTGCGCGCCGATTGGAAGTGGGCATCGGCCCAGGCAACGGCGGCGCGGACGGCTTCGGTGGCATAGCCTTTGCCGTGTGCGTGGGTGGCGAGGACCCAGCCAATTTCGGGCGTGCCTTTCAGCGATGGCTCCAGGTCGCGCTTGTAGTCGGCGAATCCAATCTCCCCGACAAAGTTGCCGGTGGCCTTCTCCTCGGCCACCCAATAGCCGAAGCCGAGCAACGACCAATGGCCCACGTAAGCCAGCAGCCTCCTCCAGGACTCCTCTTCGCTTAGGGGTTTGCCGCCTATGAATCGAGTTACCTCAGGGTCCGCCCACATCGCGGCGCAATGGCTGAAATCGTCAAGGCGGTGGCCGCGGAGTTTGAGCCGCTCGGTTTCGAGGATCGGCACCTGTACAGCCGGACGAAAAGGGCCAGGCATTGCAGCAGTTTATCTCGACATCTGCCCTCCAATCTCTTGAATCTTAGGGGCCGATCTTGCGCTAATTTGAGCCACCGCCCGCAGTGAAAGAATTCCGCGCCGACACGTTGGTAACCTTGGACGATTCGGCCTTCGGGTTCAGAATCATGGATAGATAGACGCCGTGCTCCTTCTACCGGGGGGCCGGGAGTGTATGTCCCCACATCAGGGTTGATTCATGGCAGCAGACAAGCTTGAAAAAGCAGGGGTTAGTTTTGGCATTCGCAATCAGGGCGGGACGATTACAGTCGAAGTTCGCCCGAACCATGACACCATTGCCGCGCTGCGGGGCGTTCAAGTCAGCTTCGAACTGCTGAACGGAATCACTCTCGCGCAGGCGAAAAAGCTTCTGGATGTACTGAACGAGAACGTAATCGGACTGCTGGTCACGACAGCGCTGGACGACAAGGCGAACGCGGTGGCAGCTTCCGAGGTTGCAGCAAAACTCTGAACCCCCAGATGGCGGCTATGGACGATCCCAAAAGCGAACGCTTTGGGCGGTACCAAATCCTGTCCGAGTTGGGACGGGGAGCCATGGGTGTTGTTTACCAGGCCCACGATCCTAAGATCAATCGCGTGGTCGCAGTGAAAACCATTTTGCTGGCCGGCCAGCCCCCGGAGGAGGAACGCGAGTATCGCGAGCGTTTCTTCCGGGAAGCGGAAGCCGCGGGGCGCTTGTCACATCCCGGAATTGTAACCATCTTCGATATGGGTGAGGATCTGGAGACCCACGCGCCTTACATCGTAATGGAGTTTGTCGCAGGACAGTCCCTGGACAAACTGCTGGCGCGGGACGACCACACGCTGCCGCTGGAGACAGCCCTGCAACTCACCCACGAACTGGCAGAAGCCCTGGATTATGCGCACGCTCAAGGCGTGGTTCACCGCGATCTGAAACCCGCAAATATTCTGATCACGGAAGATGGTCACCCTAAAATCGCCGACTTCGGAGTGGCGAAACTCAACCTCGCCAACTTCACCCTGTCGGGACGCGTATTAGGAACACCCGCATACATGTCGCCCGAACAACTGAATGGTGACGAGGTGGACGGGCGGTCCGATTTGTTTTCTCTGGGCGTGATCCTGTACACGATTGTGACCGGATACCGCCCGTTCCAGGGCAACAGCGCGCTCACGGTCTGCTACAAGGTGGTCAACCGCGAGCCGATACCGGCAACCGTGTTCGATACGGACTTGCCACCGGGACTCGACTGCATCATTAAGCGAGCCATGGCAAAAGATCCCGCAGAGCGCTATCAGCGCGGGATTGAAATGGCAGCAGACATCCAGGCGCTGCGGGAAGGACGTGATCCGCTGAGCATGGGAACGCAGACGGCCTCTGATACGGCCGGCGGCCCAGCTTACACGGCGAGCGGAACCACCACGACATCAGCTCTAGCGCCGCTGAGGCTTGCTCCTAAATCCCGGGGCGGCACCCGCTCTGTGCCCCTGGAGCACCGTGCGGCGGAGGCCCTGCTGCACAATATGCGTGAGAAGTCTTTCGCCGGCGCGTTGTTTGTGGTGGGACTTCTCATCTTTGGATTTCGGATGGCTAATCTCCTCGTGCCCCAAGCACCGCCCCAGAGTCTGGCTATCGCTACAACCCCCAAGCCGCTGCCCCGCGCGGAGGAGATCGCCCCGGTTAAGACGGCAGCGATTCCAGTCGCAAAGAAGCGCCGGAAGATTGCGGTTAGGGCCAATCCACCCCTCGCACAAGCGGACACGCGGAGTTCCCTGCCCGACTTGCTTCCCAGCACATTGCCGCCCAGCCCGCCGCCACCCTCTCCCGCTTTGCTGGAAATCGAAGTGGAGCACAAGTTCGCCGAGGCACATCTGTCGGTCTGGGTGGACGACAGCCTGACTTATACACATACGCTGGAAGGCACCGACAAGAAGCGTCTGGTCGTGTTTCATCAGGTCCACGGCCATGAGTTTCATGCCATGCAACTCTCTCCGGGCAAACATCTTGTCCGAGTACAGGTGAGTTCAGGAGCGGCCAACGGCGAGCAGTCCGCCACAGTGACTGGAGAATTTGTCAGCGGAAAAGAAAAGATGCTCCGCATCCTCTTCACGAAACAAGGCAAGATGGATCTAAGCCTGGAGTAGTTTGTCCTAGCCACGATGCGCCCACGATTGACGCAGAAAACCGCAGAAAATCCCAGACGAGTACAATCATTCCCCGAGAGTGGATTAACCCCGATTAGTTAATAGAATAGCCGCCGTGACGATGCTCAATGGGCAAACTGCTTATTTGCCGGCATTGGCCGCAAAGAGCCCGCTAGTGCGCCGGCGCCGGTTGAGGCGTCGCCTTCGGAGCCGCCGCGCCAGGACTCGAGAAATTTACCTTCGGAACTTCGCGCGATCCTGGCGACGCTTCGAAGTAAGCTTCGTTTGGCTTGAAGCCTGCGATTCCCGCAAAAAAGCTGTTGGGAAATTGCTGCACGTACGTGTTGTAGTCGCGCAGAGCGTCGTTGTAGCGTTTACGCTCGACCGCAATGCGATTCTCCGTGCCCGCGAGTTCATCCTGCAGGCGCAGGAAATTTTCGTTCGACTTCAACTGAGGATAATTCTCGACCACCACCAGCAGCCGTCCAATCGCTCCATCGAGCTGACCGTTGGCCGCAATCTTTTCCTGTGGCGTGCCAGCGGAAAGCAGCGCCGAGCGCGCTTTCGCGATATCGCCAAACACCGTCACTTCCTGCTGCGCGTAGCCCTTTACGGTCTCTACCAGATTCGGGATCAGGTCGGCGCGGCGTTGTAACACAATGTCGACTTGCGACCAGGCCGCCTTAACCGTCTCGTTCTTGTTCACCAGCGTATTCTTCACCGTTACGTACTGGCCAAAAATAGCCAACCCAACCATAAATAGAATTGCCACGATAACCACGACCACGATCATTGCCTTGCTCATAAGATTCTCCTGAAAAACAGCACCCTCGAACTCCACGACTAACCTGCGGTACCCGAGTCCAGCATTTTATCAACAGCGGCGGTTACCTGCTCCAGCGCCGCCAGATATCGGGAAAAAACGTCCGCCACATTGAACTTCTTGCGGTCCGACTTCCCCTCTCTCACGTCCAACACGTGCAGAATGCCAGAGGCGTCAAACCCAATCTGTTTTGACAATGCCTGCACTGCCTCGCGCTTGCCAACCGGCGCATCGTGACCGAGAACGATCAATGCGTGCCGGAAGAGCGTGGCGAACGACGATACCGATCGTATCAGCAACTCCGACAGGCGCGAGTCGTTGTCCGAGGCCAAAAGCAAGTGCTGGCGCAGCAGCGCGACTTTTTCCCGCAGTTCGTACTCCACCTGCAGGCGATGCAGATTCGGCGGAATCGACAAGCCCTGAAGCACGTCTTCGCCGAATAGAACGCGATGGTGCTGTTGCATATCGATCAACTCGATCGTAAACACATCAGTCGAGCGCCTGATCTCGTCACGTGTCATGAACAGCGGAGGCGGCTGCTTCTGCGCCTCCCACCACTTGACGGCAGGCGCCAGCGCCTGCAATGCGCCGAATGAGCTGTCGCGAATCACGCAGAACAGATTCACATTCGAGAACTCAGGATGGAAATCTCCCGCCACCGCCGATCCAAACAGGATCACACTCTCCAGGTTCGCTCCCGCCGTCGCTCGCAGCCGGCTGACAAAGTCGTTTATTTTTTTCTCCGGAACCATGTGCGCCTCTCGCTCGATTACCAACTGCTGCTGCCCCCGCCGCCACCGGTACTACCGCCACCGAATCCGCCAAAGCCACCCCCGCCGCCAAAACCACCACCGCCCCAGCCTCCGCCGCCCCGGGATCCTCCACCACCGCCAGACATTCCAGAAAGAAGAATCCAGAACAGTACGCCGCGAAGCGGAGTGAAAAGAACGATGAGTACGATGACTATCAGCAGGATGATTCCGCCCGCCGATATCCCTTTGCCCGGCTGCTCCGCCGGTCGCGCCGGGGCGGGCGCGGTCGCGGCGTCGTAAGCTTGAACCCCGGCGTCCTGCGCGATGACCTGGGCAATGCGAGATGGTGACCAGCAGCAGCGCTTGCTGTAGTTCGCCGGCTCCGCATGAGCGGGACGCCTCCCGCTCGAAATCCACCAACCTTTCCATCGGGCAAAATAGGCTCCAGTCCATAACCAACTTCGATGCGGTCGTGGTGGTCGTCAATGGCATACAGAATCAGCACTCCGCTGTTCTTGGACTTGCTTCCGACTCCCCATTGGTGAAAGAGGTCAACCGCGTAGATTTCGATATCGACTCCATCAAGTCGAGTGGATGGTCACCACCGCGATCTGCGCATGCGCCTTCTGGTCGATCTGCCGGCAGATTTCATCCATCTGCGCGATCGTGTTCTGATCCAGAACGTGAGCAAAGTCGTTGACGTAGTCGGTCGCCTTGAGCTTGGAAACGGGTTCAGCCTGCGCCGCCAGAACCAGCAGCAGTGCTCCAGCGACACCCCGCCACCATTTGGCATACGAACTCATCGAGAAAAATTGTACAGGACTGTGTGGCGCCGGCGTGCGGACCTGTAAGAGTCTTCGCACTTTCACGATCGGGCCAGACATCTGAGGGTCGCGGAGAAATTAAGAGAACACCATGAGGATACGAATCTTGGGGATAATAATCCTGGTAAAGCAAATCGAGGTAAAGCGAACCGAGGGCGCGGAGGAAGTACGGGCAAGGCGCACTTGATCTTTCTCAAGATCGGCTTGACCAGCATTACTTGCTCTCGGCTTCTTCCTTCATTTTCTTGCACACCAGCCTCGTGTGCCCAGTTCTTGAGTCGATCACCGTGGTTCCGGGCACGCAACTACAAGTAACGGTGTTCGCATTTTCCTGTTTCGTAACGACGCAGTGCTCGATGACTTCTGCGCTCGCGGGCGGGAGTTGGCTACGAACCTCGGGCGGCGGCAGAGTTGCTGCAACTGGATGCTTCTTCGCCGCACAACCGGTCAAGAGCAGGCAAACCACAAGGCAACATTTTCTCATGCCTATTGTTTCGCTCTGTACCGCCAACTTGTCGATGGCAATCTTGATACACGGCTGCAAACTGACGAAGCAATCGGAAAGCCGGACTTTACTTGTGCGTGTCCTGGTCCTAGTCCATTTCCCGCACTCGTCCCTCATCCGCCTGCATTCCAGCACCAGAAGCCGCCGCAGACTCCGTCTTCTTCTTCTGCCAATCTGCCTCGGCCAGCACCGTGATCGCATCCAGCTTCTTCTTCTTCAAGCCAGAGTTGATTCCCGGCAGTTCTTTCTGCGCCAGCTTCTGGAAGTCGTCGATCACATCTTGCAGTTCATGACCCAGCGACTCCGTCCGCGCCACCTGGTAATCCGTGGGCTTGCCGTCATATCCTGTCACCGCGCCATAGAGTTGTCCCAGCAGTTCGCGAATGCGCTCTTCGCCGGTAATCATGCCGCCTTCTTTAGTGGCCACGATCTTCGAGCGGATCGCGTCACAGTCCGTGGCCAGTTTCTGCAATTGCTGGCGCAGCGGATCTTTCTCCTTCAGCTTGGCCGCCCGCGCGTTCGCCCCGTCGCGCACGCCTTCGATCGCTTCTACCCCAAACGTCATGTGCTCCAGCTCTTTGTAAACTTTCATCGAGAGATCGAACTGCGCCTTGCGCTCCTCCACCGAATACTTGGCCCGCGGATCGATCGCAACATTCAGTTGCTCGGTATAGATTTTATCCCCCTTGGTTAGCTTCACCGTGTACGTGCCTGGCAGCACCCGCGGTCCCTGCGCCGCTTCAAACAGCGCCGAAGCTGCGGGCGCGACTGCCGGTGGCCTCACGCGCATCCCCCAGCCGGCACGGTTCAGCCCACGATGCTTCCTGCCCGCCACCGTGTCCACCAGTTTGTTGTCCTGGTCGAAAATCTCGATCTTCAAATCGCCGAAGATGTGCCGCCCTTTCTGGTAGTAGGTGATCTGTGCGTCCCCTGGCCGATTCCATCCACGGAAAGTCTCGTCCCCTTCGGGCCAGCCTCCGCCCACTTCAAAGTATTGGATCGCGGCCCGTCCCGGAAGCAGCGTCGCCTCTTTCGTCATGACTTCCGGCGTAAGCGCCCGCAGCGGCGAAATATCGTCCACAATCCAGATGCCGCGCCCGTGCGTCGCCAGCACAAGATCGGATTCCCGCGGCTGCACCACGATGTCATGCACCGCCACCGCCGGAAAGTCTGTCCCCTTGTATTGCGCCCAGCGTTGTCCACCGTCCGCTGAAATCCAGAGCCCGAATTCAGTGCCCAGGAAAAGTACATTGCGGTTGACCGTATCTTCCTTGACCACGTGCGCATGGCCGCGCACCCCGCTCTCCGTCGCCGGAAGCGCCGTCCACGTTTGACCGTAGTCCGTGGTCTTGTAAACGTAGGTCTTCATATCTCCGAACGTATGCCGGTCGAACGTGGCATAAGCGGCGCCTTCCTCGAAGCGGCTGGCCTCGATGGTCGAGACCCACGAATTCTTTCCTAGCCCGCCGATGTTGCCCACCACGTTCGTCCAGGTCTTCGCTCCATCGCGGGTGATCTGCATATTCCCGTCATCGGTGCCCACCCAGATGATCTGACCGTTCTTCGGCGACTCCGAAATCGAATAGATGGTGGTGTGCATCTCCGCTGAAGAGTTGTCAATCGTAACCCCGCCGGATTCTTCCTGCTTCTGCTTTTCCGGATCGTTGGTCGTCAGGTCCGGAGAAATCCGGTCCCATGACTGTCCGTGATCGCGTGAGCGGAAGAGGAACTGCGCCCCGATGTAAATCGTTCCTTTCTCGTTGGGGCTCATGTGAATCGGCGTATTCCAGTTGAAGCGCAGCTTCTTCTCGCCGTAATTCGGCCAGGGATGGATGTCGCGAGTCTCGTGCGTGTGGCGGTTCACGCGCCCAATCTCGCCCCCTTGCGCCTCGGCGTAGATGTAGTCGGGATCGGAAGTGTCTTCGAACATCCAGAAGCCGTCGCCGCCGAACATATTTTCCCAGCGCGAGTTGCTGACGCCGCCCGGATACGAAGAATCGCCCACCCACGAACTGTTGTCCTGCAAGCCGCCGTACACGTGGTACGGATCCGCATTGTCGGAGCTCACGTGGTAGAACTGAGAAACCGGCAGGTTCATCTCGTGCTTCCAGCGGTTGCCGCCGTCTTCGCTGCGCCACAAGCCGCCGTCGTCGCCCGCGATCACGATGTTCGGATTCTTCGGATCGATCCACACGTCGTGGAAGTCGCCGTGCGCTCCGCCGGAAACCACGTTGAAGGTCTTTCCCCCGTCGTTGCTCAACAGCAGAATGAGATCGGGCTTGAAGACTTTGTTTTCATCTTTCGGATCGACGATCAGGTTGCCGAAATAAAATGGACGCCACACCATGTAGTTGCTGGCATCGAACTTGGTCCAGTTTGCTCCGGCATCGTCGGACCGGTACAGGCCTCTGCCTTTTTCCGCTTCGATGTTGGCATACACCACCTGTGGCTTCGAGGGCGCCACCTGCAGCGCCACGCGGCCCCACGGTTTTGCCGGCAATCCCGTGGCGCTACTTACTTCACTCCAATTGGCGCCGCCGTCAGTGGACTTGAACAGCCCGCTGCCCGGCCCTCCCGAGCGAAACGTCCAGCCCTGCCGCCGGAAATCCCACATCGCGGCATAGATGGTCTTCGGTTCCTGCTTGCTGCGCGCGATCATGGCGCAGCCGCTCGAACCGTTTGCGCCCGCCAGAACTTTCTTCCAGGTCTTGCCGCCGTCGCTGGTCTGATAAACCCCGCGCTCGTCGCTGTCGTCCCACAAATGTCCCAGCGCGCACACCAGCACGTCGTTACCGTCGCCCGGATTCACCAGAATTTTGGCGATGTGCTCGCTGTTCTTTAGGCCGACGTTGGTCCAGTTCTCGCCGCCATCGGTCGACTTGTAGACGCCGTCGCCCACCGACACGCTGTTGCGCGTCCAGGCCTCGCCGGTGCCTACCCAGACCGTCTTCGAGTTCGACGGATCAATCGCCACGGCGCCAATCGACTGTACATCTTCCCGGTCAAACACCGGCTTGAACGTCGTGCCGCCGTTTACCGACTTCCACACTCCGCCGCTGGCCGCTCCCACGAACAAGGTGATGCGTCCGTCTTCTTCCACCGCATCCACCGCGGCGATGCGCCCGCTCATGGTGGCCGAGCCGATATTTCGCGCCGGCAATCCCGAAACTGTCGCCGCATCAAACCGGTATGCAGCTTGGGCCGCGGCCTGCCCAGGTGCGCAAAGCACGACTCCGGCCATTAACACCATCACTCCCCAGGAATTGCGAGCGAATGCTTTCATGTTTACAAGTCCCTTTCCCCCAAATGATTTTTCGTAGCGCCGCCGTCCCTTCGACTAGCTCAGGGCAGGCTCCAGCGGCTGTCGTGGCGGCGTCTCGCCGCCACTGCCATCGCCACTCCACAGCTATCCCACCGAATCAGTGCACTCCCACCAACCCGGACTTCTTTTCCTCAGTCTTCAGCGACGCTGGCAGCGCGAAGTCAGAATCTGGAACCGGCACGTTCACTTCAATTTTTGCGATCGTAGTCGTCTGTGCGCCAGGATTATTTCTCGTCCCCTCAGAAATCGAAAACGGATACATCACTCCATTCACTGGCTTATAGGAACCCACGTCCACCACGCGTTCCCGCACCGAGCCCCGGACAAACTGCCGAATCTCCTTCCGGATTTCGAGATAAGTATCTGGGTCAAGGTAGTAATAAATGATGTCGCCGTTTTTCAAAGTGACTTTCAGCCGCAGTGCATCGTCTCCATCCACTAGGTCATGTCCGAGATATTCGATCTTGTTGCCTTTTTCCGCGTAGTCGACGAGCGGACCATCGAAATCGGAATCCAGCAGCAAATCCCGCACCGTATCCTCGCCCATCAGTTCGGGATCCTTGCGCCCGCGGAAGGGCTGGGTCTGCCAGCCGGTCGAACCGTCATAGGCCTGCACCGCCGTCATGCCCTGCAAGGTGAAGGTTTGACGAACCAGATCGGGGCGCGCGTTGGTTTGTCCGAAGATAGCGGTGCGGCCTCTGGCAGTCTTGAGCCTGCCGGTCATACGCCGCGTCTTGGCCGACTTGATTTTTTCCATCCCACCTTTGGCCTGGATGTTCTTGCTGACCAGTTCCTCCGCGGTTTGACCGCGGCTGAACGCGCCGAGGCACGAGAATGCCGCCAGTACAAACACCGCGCCACGCATCGGTCGAACTCCTGATTTTGGGTGTGGTCTTCATCCTGCAATTTAGTGAATCCCGACTATGCCGGACTTCTTTTCTTCAGTCCGCAGCGAAGCCGGCAGCATAAAGTCCGCAGGATCGATGGTCACATTCGGTTCCATCTTCTGTATCGTGGTCGTTTGATCGTCGGGATGGTTCTTCGGTCCCTGCGAGATCGAGAAGGGATACATCACGCCCGCCACCGCCTTGTAAGAACCCAGCCCCACCAGGCGTTCCCGCACCGAGCCCCGAATAAACTGCTGGATCTCCCGGCGAATCTCGATAAACGTATCGGGGTCGAGGTAGTCATAGATGATGTCGCCGTTTTTCAAAGTGACTTTCAGGCGCAGCGCATCGTCTCCATCCACTACGTCGTGCCCCATATACTCGACGGTGTTGCCTTTCTCTTTGTAATCCACCAGGGGCCCGTCAAAGTCGGCATCCAGCAGCAGGTCGCGCACATCGTCCTCGCCCATCAACTCGGGATCTTTCTTCCCCCCAAAGGGCTGAATCTGCCAGCCAGCGCTGCCGTCGTAGGCCTGCACCGCCGTCATACCCTGCAGCCTGAACGTCTCCCGCAGCAGGTTCGGGCGCTGGTTCTCCTGGCCCACCGAGGCGGTGAAACCTCCGCCACCGTCAAACTTGCCCGTAATGCGCATGGTCTTGATGGCCTTCATCTTCTCCATCCCGCCCCGGGCCTGGATGTTTTTCGCAATCAGTTCGTCGGCGGTTTGGGAGTAGGAAAAAATACCAAAGCAGCAGACAGCAATCAGCACAGTCAACGCGTGACGCATCGAACAGACTCCTGTTGTTCAGGGACTTGAAGAACCCGGAAAACGAGAAACATTACTCTACTCATTAGTGGACGTTTGTTTCAAGCCTTGGTGAGCAAAATATCGCAGCCGGGGGGCGGTGAAAGCATGGCGCTGGGTAATGGTTTTGGAGGGGGTTTGAGCGCCATGGCCTTCGAGAAGGCCGGCCGGAATCAAGCTGGTTCTTCTTGGTTTCTTAGGGACGGCCTTCCCATGTACTCAGTGCGATTCGCACTTTCGCTCGCGATCCGCGCCGCGTTTTTCCTGGCATCCAGGCGCTTGCATTTGTGCGCGATGAATTGTTGTTGGATGTGGGCGTGGGCATCCTTAGGTCGGCCTATAGTCGCGGGGTCTGCCGTGAACTCGGCATTGCAATATTCACAAACACCAAGCACGGGAATATTATTTTCTCGTTTGACGATCCTGAATTTGCCCTTCGCAACTCCGGCGCAGACGGATGTTGCTCCGCCCGCATCGCCAGACGCTCGCTGATGGTCATGGACTTCAACTCCGTGCAGAATGGCCTCGATGGGTATGAGAAGCACCGCTCGGCATTTCGCCCGCGGGAAAGGTCAAAGCGTGTCTCTGGCGACAACGCGCAGCGTTGTCTTCCGCATAATCGCGGTACAGGGTGTGTAGCGTTGGCGCGAGAGGCGGCTGCAAGGCCGCCTTCTCGCACCACGAGCCGCAGAGTGTCCGTTACGCTCCTACGAGAACTTCGTGCTTCTGGAAGGTCGAGGTCACAACGTCAAAGGTGTGAACCTGGGGCGTTCCCTCGATAAACTTCGCCAGCATCTTCAGCACTTGCGGATAAGTATTGGTGTTATAGGTGTCGGCATCGCGCTTGTTTTCCCACAGACTGATCGTGGTCAAATCCACTCCGCCCGGACCGGCGAAAGTGATTGCATCCTGAAAGCCATTCTGTTTACGAAGCAAAGGCAGGACGTCTTTGTCAAAAGTTCGCGTGTAATCTGACAGCATGTTCGATTTCAGATGAAATGTGACATTGCGTGCAAACATATAATCAACCTCCTAAAGGTTGTAGTCGCTAAGAGGGGAGAACTTCAGATGGGCTGACTTAGTTTCAGGAAACCTGAAAGAGGAGAAGTGTGCTCACTCGGTTTAGCTGGTGCATTTGAGTGGCCCTCCGCATCGACCCCGCAACTTGTTGTATCGACACGTCAGAAACGCAGATACGGCAACGCAGAGTCTTGGTTCCATCGTGTACTTTTGGCGGAAAGGAAGCACAAACGGCAACCTTCAGACGGAGGAGGCAGGGGAATCCAGGACATTCCTTTGGCCGAAACAACGGAAGTCAGGTTGTCGATTGAACGAATCCAGAAACCTTGAGCACTTGGCTCAGGCAATTCGCCGCGCACTTCTCCTGTTCTGCCCACCCAGGATGGTTTCGATCTGCGCTTGTAATTCTGCTGCCATGTTCTTTTTGGCATCTTCGAAACTACTGCCGCGAACCGTGACTGGCGGACTCTTGCACAGTCCTTTCCAGCCATCATCTTCCGGCCAAAAATCACAGTTAATCGGTATGGTAGCGGTCACCGGCAGGTTCACTATTTGACAAGTCATAGTCCCTCCACTCGAATCTCAGTCGCGCACCGCGAGCGCTACGGATTCCCCTCGGTCAGTATGCGTTGCCAGGTAAGTCCGCTGGGTCTTGGGCGGCCGAACATCGCTGCACAGGTCACAAGGACCAGCAACAGCCCGCGGATTAAACCCAATCGCATATCTTCACATCCCATCAGCGAGAAAAAAGGGCACCCTTGAAAATTCAGGATGCCCCGAGTTCAACATTGTTGAAACCCACAATTACTGCGGGCGCTTCTCTTCCTGCTTCGGCGGTTCCTTCTGCTGCTTCTTCTCTTCCGGCTTGGCAGCGGGCGGACGCTGTTGCTGCTGCGGCGCAGGTCGCGTTTCCGCAGGAGGAGCAGTGTGTTGCGGCTGCGAACGCTCGGCCGATGGAGGAGTTTGCGACCGCGGAGCAGGCTCATTGCGGCTGGGCTCCGGCCGGTTATCGGGTCGGTTGAGCGGCCGGCGCACGATTCGGCTCCGGACGATTGCTCGGTTGAGCGGCCGGCGCACGATTCGGCTCCGGACGATTGCTCGGCTGGGCGGCCGGCGCACGATTCGGCTCCGGCCGATTATTCGGCTGGGCTGTGGCCGGACGATTGGGCTCAGCTCGGTTCGCTTCCGGCCGATTGTTCGGCGCAGGCTGTTCGGGGCGAGTGGAGCCGTTCTTCGGCTGCGCGGCCGGACTATTGGCCGGCGGCTGAACTGCCGCACGGTTGTAAGGCGTCCCTCCCTGTTTCGCCGGCACCACCGCGCGGTCGCTAAACGCTCCAGGCTTGGGAGTCGCGGCGACTGCTGGTGCGCCATGGTTCACCGAAGCCCGCAACTCTGGTTTTGCGCGGGCCTCCTGCACGTGTTGCGTTTGAACCGCCACCGGCGGGACATGCCGCTCATGCGCCACCGTCTCTTCTCGAGCCGTTGGGCGCGCGCTGATCCCACCATTGCCACCGTTGTAGCTGACTCGGTTCGATGTGTTGTTGATCACCGTGGTGTTGTAAACGTTGTGAATGTTGGTGACGTTTACATTGCTCGCCGCGCGGTTATAGTAGAAGTGTTCGCCCTCCCACCGTCCGCCCTGATAGCCTTCCCCGAAGTATCCGTAGCCGTAACTGACTCCTCCGTAGAAACCTACTTGCTGGCCCCAGTAGCCATCGTAGAAAACAAATCCGCTGCCGCCCCAACCCCAATACGCTGGAGTCCACAGCAGACCGGGTTCCGGAGCCATTACCCACGTGCCCGGCACCCAGTAGTAATCGTCGTCAGCGTAAGCCCAGTACCCAGGGGTCCAGAGATAACCGTCGCCCGGACAGAGAGGCTGCTCGTAGACCGGCAGTTCCGGCGGCGCAAAACTGACTGAGATGCCGATTTGCGCGTAGGCTGCCGCCGATAGAACCAGCAGTACGAGTGCAATCAAAAGTGAACGAATGGAGGAGATGATGCGCATTGTGCTTCCTCTTGCCCGATGATCCTTCGCGTGCCCGGTGATGCTCTGCTGCTGCGGGTTGCGTGGATCGAGAGGCACGATCTCCGGACGAAACGTACTGCAGATTCGCTTTGCCCGGAAACAGTTCTGACGGAATCTTCTCATCTCGAAGATGTCGAAATCTGAGCAAAACTGCACAGTTCAAGGTGGATTCCCTAGTTTCCCGGCTGGCGGAAAAGAGGGTGGAAGGGCTGTCGCTTCCTATTGCGGCTTCGCTGTTGCCGCTGCAGCAGCCTGCACTGATTGGTCTGACATCGTTTTGGATGCGACACCCGGATGCGTCTGTTTGTTCGGCGGAATTTCGGTCCCGGCTGGATAGATGAAAATCTGTACCGCACCCCAGCCCGCATCCGAATTCGTGTCCGCCTGCTTGCCCATTCCCAGAGTCTTGAGCTGACTATCGTCGAATCCGAAGTTCTCCACCAGATACTCGCGCACAACCATGGCGCGCGCTTCGGTTAGCACCAGTTCCTTCTGGGTGTCGCCTTCCATGCCCGCGGACACCACAACCACCGCAAAGCCGAACTGGTTATTCGCCAAAAACTCGCCGCTGGCGTTTAGCGACTTCTGGTTCTTCAGCTTGGCCGAGTCCTGCTTATCGAAAAGCTGCTTCGCTGAATAAGTAAACTGCTTTGTCGGCGCGCCTTGCGGCAGCCGCTCGATTTCATTCTTCGCCAACTCGCCGGAATCCACGTAGCCGCGGCTCTTGAAATACCCGCGCAGAAAGAAATTATGCTTCATGGCTTCCATGTTCTCCTGGAAGTCGGTAACCCCGGCTTGCGCGTGCACCATGGTGTCGCGCATGGCGCTCGTCGTCTGCTCGAGGTTGCTGTAGAGTTGTCTATCGTTCACCAGCGCTCCCGCTGTTCCCTCACCCCTATCGATTTTGGCGCTGATCGAGTCTAAGATTCCCCGCCGCCCGAGTGGCATTCTGAATGGCCTGCTGGCTGCTATCCAGAATGTCGCTCGTCTTCTGGAACAGGTCCGACATTTCCAGTGGAGGCTGGCTGCGCGATGGTGTCGCCATTGTGGACTTCGGCTGCCCTGGCGGATCCAAACGAGATCGCCAGATACTGGTTGCCCAACAACCCCTCGGTCTCGATTGTGGCCACGGAGTCTTGCTTGATGATCTCGTGTGTAGATCGGCCCAGGTCCATCACTACGGTGACCTTTTCGCCCGGCTTGTGCGGCAATACGATGCTGCGCACAGTTCCACTGTGAACCCCGCCCACGCGCACATCGCCGCCGGCATCCAGGCCCACTACATTGTCGAATTGCGCCTTCAATTGGTAGGTGGAGCTGAACAGATACTGCTTGCCTCCAATGATGAAGACGCCGGCTACCAGAATCGCCAGGGTCACCACGATGAAAGCTCCCAACCGCGCGACTCTCGACATAGGTCCTCCTACGAGTGTCTTAGAAATTCCCTGACAAAGTGGATGTCACTTTCCTGAAGTTCTTCAAAGCTGCCTTCGATCACCACATTTCCCTCGTTGAGCAGGGCCAGGCGGTCCGCAATCGTCTTCGCGCTGTGCAGATCGTGAGTCACTACAACCGACGCCATGTCATGTTCCTGCTGCAGCCTGAGAACCAGATCGTTGATCTCCGCTGAGCTGATAGGATCGAGACCGGCCGTGGGTTCGTCGAGCAGCAGAATATCCGGCTCCAAAACCAGCGCGCGTGCCAGCCCTACTCTTTTCTGCATGCCGCCCGAAATATCCGAAGGCATTTTCGCCAGGTCGTTTTCCATACCCACTTCCGCCAGTAGCAGCTTCACCCGGTCGCCCTTTTCAGACTTCGACATCTCCTTCTTGTGGTGCTCCAGCGGAAACGCCACGTTCTGCTCCACCGTCAGCGAATCGTAAAGCGCGGCATGCTGAAACAGAAAACCCACTTTCTTCCTGACCTCGCCCAGTTGGTCGAGAGCCAGACCGGAGATGTCTTGCCCGTGGATGCGAACCGATCCCGAATCAGGTTTCTCCAGGCCGATGATGAGCCGGAGCAACACACTCTTTCCGGTGCCGCTGCGGCCCAGCACCGCGAGGGTTTCCCCGCGTTTCACGGTCAGGCTGATTCCGTCCAAAACCTTCTGACTTCCGAAGGATTTATGCAAATCCTCGATAGCGACAACCGGCGCGCTGCCTTCTTTCTCGGCTTCTCCTTGCTTTATCGCGACTTGATCGATGGTTTCCATACTTATTTGGCGCGATCTGTTTGCTGCGATCTGTTCAATGAACCTTCACGGGAAAATTATGAGAATCAGCTTCACCAGCACGACATCCGCCAGGATCACGAACAGCGACGACAACACCACCGAACTCGTGGCCGCACGGCCCACGCCCGCCGCGCCTCCCCGCGTACGCATTCCCTGGAAACACGCGATCAGCCCGATGATCAGGCCAAACGCCATGGTCTTAAACGTGGGAGGCAGCAAATCGCTAAAACCAGCGCCCTTGAACCCGCTGCTGATGAACTGCTGTAACGAGACTGGCTCAACCACAGCCTGTGCCACCCAGCCCATGATCAGGCCGGAAAAGTCGGCCGCCAGGGTCAACAACGGCAGTACCAGGACGCATGCCAGGATGCGGGTCGCCGCCAGTAACCGGTATGGGTTTACCGCAGATGCCTCAATGGCGTCGATCTGCTCGGTCACTTTCATCGACGCCAACTCCGCGCCAATGCCCGCGCCTGCGCGTCCACTCACCACCAACCCGGTAATGATCGGGCCGGTCTCGTGAAGAATGGAGAAGACAATAGCGGCGGGGAGCAGCGACTTGGCCCCGAATCGAGTCAGGCTGTAACGGGCTTCCAAAGAGAGCACCACCCCGGTTGCGGCGCCGGCCAAAGCTACCAGAGGCAGGGACTTCGATCCGATCTCATCGAGTTGTCGAAACAATTCGCCGAATTCAAACGGCGGCGTCACCGCCGCCCGCACCACTCGCCAGAAAAATATCCCCAGGTCGCCGAACCATTCGAAAAACTGGCTGACCAGCCCCTTGGCCGGGTTCGGCGGCGACATGAGTTCGATTCGTCGCCCCCGAACTTGAGGCTCTCCGACCGCACTGGATTCGCGGCCGATCACGGATTAGAACCGCGCTCTGGCGCTCCGTGCCCATTGTTCAGGTGCATGCGGCGCACCAGGGAGTGAGGTCCGTTGTAGAAGAATTCCAGAGCTATGTTTCCACCAACGTATCCCAGCAGGGTGTAGTTGCCCATCCGGAATGCGTCCTCGCTGTTGTAGCGGTCGGGATACCACGCATAGACGGCCATCAATGAACCGGCATACGGTGCCACCAGCGCCGGAAAGGAAAAGACGCGATGGCCGTCTTCGCCGCGTCGCGCTGACAGGGTCGAAATCACGGCATGGCGCAGCCGCGGAAACACGCCCTTGCACTCACACCGGTAGTACAACGTGTCTTCCCCGAGCGCTTTCGCCAGCCCATATCGCGTCGTTGTGCTGATCGCCGCGATGCCAAAGTCAGATCCAAATCGCTTGCCGTAACCCTCGGCCCCTTGCTTCCACTCTGGAGGGCTGTTATCCGCCTGGTTAATTCCAGCCGCAACCGCTGCCCCTAGCGCCGGATACGGGCCGTACGCGTCGAAGAGATAGTTCTCGATCTTAGTTTTCTCTGTCGGGCGCCTGTACGTGAAGTCCAGTTTCGTAGCGGCTATGCTACCAACTGCGGCGGTGGAATCTCCCGGCTCGGCCAGGGCTTGCGACTTCGCAAGCACCGGCAATACGGCGAAGCCTGCAATCGCTAATGCGATCGTTCGACCCATCTTCATATCGAGATTCTCCTTTTGATCGAGATTCTCCTAAACCGAGATTCTCCTTCGTTGACTTAGTCGCCATGCGGACTGTCTGCTCTACCTTCGTTTCATCATCCAGCCAATCAGTGCTCCCGCGGTAACGCCTACCGCAAACGTCGTCGCCAAAGTCAGCACCAGGTGCCGTTGGAGGCGCTCCGTTGTGTCATCCAGAAATTCTTCAGCGGCATCACCGCCCTGCTTCGCGGCGCGCTTCACCACTCCCACGCCATCCTCGATCGCATCGGCTATCGCACTGGTTGTCCGCGAAGCCCGGTCCACTGATTTGCCGATCTGTTCCACTGATTTGCCGATCTGTTCCGCCGTTCTTTCCACCGTTCTTTCCACTACCGTTTGTGACATCGTGCCCTCCTGTGATTTTCCCGCCCGCTGTTCATGCGTCCTATTCGCCCACGGCCTTTTCCGCATTCCCGATCCATTTTTGAACTTTGCCGGCTTTCTTTTCGGCCTTGCCTGAGACTTCCAGATCGGTGTCGTTCGTCGCCTTTCCGGCTTCCTCTTTGATCTTCCCCTTTACTTCGTGAAGCTTGCCCTCGGTGCGGTCCTGCGTGCTGGGTTTCATCATTTTTTCCTTTCTTCAGTGGAACCGTTATGCCACGTCTTTTCTTTCCACAGCCGCCGGCAGCTGTACCAGTTCCTCAAACAGGGAGCGGTAGTGAATCATGGCGGTTCTCAGCTCTTCGGTGGTTGCCTGATCTTTCCCAACCCGCAACGCAATCGCATGCGCCGACCGGTAGTTCTCCACCACTCGGGGATGATCGACAGACATATCGGCCGCTCGCTGATCAAAATCCGATACCGGATACCCGCGAGCTTTCATCACGGAAGACACGAGATCATCGGCCTCTGCCACCGCCCCCTTCGGAGAATCCACAAATCGAGATTGAACGGACTCCCACCGCTTAGAAAAGCGCTCGTGCTCCATCGGATCGAGATCGCGGATGTCGAGCTTGCCAACCCGCTTCTCGCGATCCTCTAACTTCGTTTCTGCTTTGCGTCCCGCCCCGTGGACCTGCACCGCCCGATCGTACTCGGGCCCGAACTTCTTTCTCAGGTCTTCAGTGGTGCTCCTGCGTTTTCGCATATACACCCAAGCCAGCACTGCGATGATCACAATCACCACCGCGGCCAGCGCAATCCACTTCGGATCCAGCGCATTCAGATTCATTGAAACCTCCACCAAACCGGGTTTGCTCACGAGATTCTCTTTGTCAGAACCTTGTGAACGTCCAGTATCAAACTCCAGACCTCGGAAAGCTGGTCAGAATTGATCGTTCTCTTGAATCAGGCCCTGAAAAGTAAGACAAAACTTAGGGGGACAAGAGACTCCTGAATGCCCCGCAGGAGTCCATTCCTCACAACTGAGCGTTTCTGCTCAGCGCTGCCCGGAACAAATGGGTGAATCTATAAGCTGAGGCGGGACGAGTTTTTTCTGCAGCCTCACTGCAATATTTCGAAATTCCTCACGTGATACAATGGAGTTGAGGTGGTTTTCACCTTCTCCTCTTTCAGGTTCCCTGAGCTAAGTCAGCCCATCTGAAGTTTTTCTCTCCTTAGGTCCTCTGAGAAAGCCGCGTACCCCAATGCCTTCGAATGCCATCCTGCGCGAAGCTCAGCAACTCCACAACGTGAGTAACCGTCTCGACTCACTGGCGGGAGAACATCCTCTCGTCTCAGACGCACTCATTACGATTTCAGGAAGTGTTCGTAACACTGCCACCCTGTTGGAGGTGCTGGTTGCGACAAAAATACTTCCACTGTCCGGATTAAATCCTGCAAATGCCTGATTTGCCCGTGGCTCGCGAGCTTGGTTTCTGGGTTGCAGCCCGCAAACTGTTTAGTCGTGGAGAACGACATTTAGCAGTGAACTATGAACTTGCAGCCCGCTCGCGCCATAGTCGAGGAAGCCTAACTCTCTAAACCGGTTCATAAAGAAACTGACCCGCGACCGCGTCGTCCCGATCATCTCGGCCAGAGTCTCCTGACTAATCTTTGGGATAACAGTCTCAGGCACTCCCTCCTTGCCGAAGTGAGCCAGCAACAACAGCAGCAGGGCCAGCCTCTTTTCGCTGGAATTGAAGAGCTGATCTACCAGATCTTCTTCGTACCGGATGTTCCTCGGCAGCAGATACGCAACGAACAGATCGGAGAACGTGTGTTCCCGGTGCAGCGCAAGCATCATGGCTTTCTTGTCAATGCGCAGAAGTTCGCAGTCCGTCATTGAAGTTGCAGACCCCATGCGTAAAGACTGCCCAGCCAGACCGCCTTCTCCGAAAAACTCCCCGTCGCTCAATATGCCCAAAGTTGCTTCCTTGCCAACCTTTGGATACAACGGTGAGTCGAACCTTGCCCTCCTGGATATAGAAGACTGCGTCAGCCACGTCCCCCCTGCGCGAAGATTGTTTGTTTCTTGGCAAAAGCCAGAACTTTCCTGCCCTAGCCGATGGTGGCAAGGAATTGCTTCGGGTCGAAACCGCGATTGTTCCGGGCTAATGTGGTCGGTGCCATCAGGGGACTCCTCCCGAACGCGGGCTACACTCCATAGGGTTCTGCCAGAATCGGGATTACCAAAGATGTTCACTTTAGCTCACAATTGTGCAAAAACCACCGGCGCACGCGCCCCCAACGAATCCTGGCGCATAGCCAAATGTGCCTTGAGAATGAGCAATAATGAACATTCTCGCGCCGGGAAAGTTGTACTATGGGAGGGTGAAAACCAAAGAACTCACCATGGAACAGATCTTATCCGTGCCTTGCGCTACGTGTCGCGCCGCCATCGGCGAAGTTTGTGAACTGCACACGGGCACCCCACGCACCGAGCCACACCGCGACCGGAAACTCTCCGCCGCCGACGCCGTGGAACTGAAACACAAGACCGGCAAACTAAGGTTGAGTCTATCGGTCCAGTAGTACTCCCGCCTCGTCGGACCCGCCCCACGCCTTGACGTATTGCGCTTTGCCAATCGTGCCTGGGCCGTTTGGCCCCATCTCGTAATAGACCTTTGCCTCTGGTGGAAATCTTTTCAGAGCTTCTATCAGTTCTTTTGCTGTCCACTCTCGGTCTGCCATATTTCCTCCACTTACGCGGCCAAGTCAAGCGCCGCACTTCGTTCGCCTTCACCCAGTTTCGCTTCATGAACCAGTCTCCCGCTGCTTTCCTGCAGAAGCTCCGCATTGAATTGGGCCCCAATCAAGACCACGATGCCGGTCCCGTAGAGCCAAATGCTGAAGGTGAGCGCCACTCCCAGGCTGCCGTAACCTTTGCTGTACGCGGAAAAATCGCGGAAGTAGATTCCGAGTATGCAAGACAATCCAATCCAGCCGCCGACCGCGATTAACGCTCCGGGAAACGTGCTCACGAATCTTTGCTTTACATTCGGCGCGACGAAGTAGAGAAGCTCGACCGCCAGAACCGTACACGCAATGGCCACTGCCCATCGAACATACGGCCACAGCGCGCCCATTCCGAATGCTTCGGTCAGCCTCGCGCTTAGGCGGGGGCCCACCAGCAGCAGACCGAGAGCAATCACCAGCAGACATCCAACGGAGAACGTAAGGCCGAGGGCGAGAACGCGCGTCTTCCAATAGCGCCTTGTCTCCGCCACATCATAGGCAGTGTTGACGGCGTCGATCAGTGCCGTAAACCCGCTCGATGCCGACCACAGCGTCAACAGAATGCCGAAGGTCAGCAGACGCGTGTGAGTCGACAAAATCGTGTCCTTCATCAGATTTCTGAGCGGGCCCATGCTGGCCGCCGGGACCACTCGGGCGATCAAACCCATGACCTGGCTGAAGAAGTCCGGAAGCGGTAGATGGGCAACCACCGCGGAAAGAAAAATCAAGAAAGGGAACAGAGCAACCACGAAGTAGTACGCCAGCGCCGCCGCAAACGCCATGGTGTGATTCTTTTCCAGGTCGCGAACCACACGGACCACCGCGTTCTTGAAGTGGAGTAAGGGCACGGGGGATCACCGTGTAGCGCCGCCCGCGGCCACCGGCATCGGCGTCACCAGCCTTAACTGGTCCAACTCTGCCAGCACGCCTTGCCAGCGAGCCTGGTCCTTCTTCGTCTCGATCGCTACCGAGAGATCGGAATAGAACTCCATGATGTTGTCGCGCAGCTCCGGCGACGTCCGGTCGAACTTCCGCTCCGACAACTTTGCCAGCAACGTTGCGTAGGTGTCGTCGGTCAGTGAATATTCCGCCGCTTTGGTTACGTTCCCGCTGTCCAGATCGCAATTAGGAAGAACCAGCGTGTCGCTGCGCACCGCTTCGAGAAAGGCCCGGTATTGATCGACGGTCGTATTGATGCTCTTGAAATACAGATCCTCAGTTTGCGGGGTGGGGTTTTTGAACGCCA
>CAWEDF010000062.1:0-7841 GCA_963807655.1 uncultured Acidobacteriaceae bacterium
CAGGTGAAATCCACGCGATTCAAGCTGAAGAGGTGCGGCTCCTATATCTGCAACACCCGGCCAGGCCACCCAGCCAAGTTCTACACCGTGGAGCAGATCGATTTCGTGGCTGCCTACGTGATTCCGCTGGATATCTGGTACATCTTGCCGGCAAAGGTCGTAGTGCTTCAAAAAAAAGTAGCGCTGACTCCAAGTTCCAAGGGCCACAAGTACGAACCCTACATGGAGGCATGGAATCTGCTGCGAGGAGAGCGGAGCAAGAGAGCCGCGGCCTCAGGGCGGTAACTGACAAGGACTCGGATGCGGAGGTTGGCTCACACGCGCCTCCATCCAGACCAAGGCTGCCTCACTCGTCGCGGTTTTCGACGACTGGGGCAGCCTTTTCCGTGGTGGTGCTCAAGTGGGCCCGCCCCCAACGCTTCGTGTTAGTGAGAAATCGGGCATATAATCGCGCCGTGGAAAAGAAGGGCACAGTCGAGAGCGAGGAGAAGCAACTACTGGGAGAGTTTCACCACACAATTTCTGAACAACTGAACGCAAGACTGTCGGAGAGCCCGAAATTCTTTGGGCTGTTAGTTATTGTGAGCACCGCGTACGGATATGTTCTGTCAAATTCTCAATGGGAGAAATTGATTCCGCTCGCCACCGGTGTGTCATTGGCG
This sequence comes from uncultured Acidobacteriaceae bacterium, assembly GCA_963807655.1. Lineage (GTDB taxonomy): Bacteria > Acidobacteriota > Terriglobia > Terriglobales > Acidobacteriaceae > Sulfotelmatobacter. The sequence goes on from CAWEDF010000062.1 coordinate 663, forward strand.
GCAACGATATGGGCAGCTTGGTATCTCGCCGCTCTTGGCTACGCTTTCAGATTTCTGCAAAATATCCAGCATTCAATCGAGCATGCCGTTGGATGGAGTCGATACTCTCCGACTTCTGGAAAACCACCGGGTTACGCAAATCCGCTGAATTGGTATTGGCTATTGCCCGGTATCTATCACGCTCACGCAGCGGGACTCAGCCTACTCTGTACGCTTATTTGCTTCACAGGAATGAGGGGATCGAAGCGATACACAATCTCCGTGGCTGGAATCGTTGCGATCGCCCTGATGAACCTGTTCTACCTTCAGAAATTCAAAAACAAACGGCTGCGCCTCGGAACAAACTGAACGACCACCGTTCAATTTGCCCACCTACTTGCACGGAAATGAACTGCGTATGGCGTCCGTGACGAGGACGGAGGCGGGCATGTGCAGCCGCTCTGGGCTGTCGTGCAGATACTTCACCACTATGCGCACGACTTGCTCCGTCGAGGCGTTGGAAGGAAGACACGCATGTTTCATCAGAGTAATTTTGTCATGCTCTTCTAGCATCTGCACCATATAGTCCGTGTCGTGGCTGCCAGAAACGTAACCGACGCAGAAGCCGCCGTCAACGGCATCTGTGGATGATAATTTCTCACCGTCAAGTATACGCACCGCTAATGAGCACTTCCTAAGCAAACTACTTCCATCGCCCTTCCAATCATCTTGCGCAACAACACAACCACTGATGAGAAGAAACACTGCACTCCAGAGGAAAGTTCGCATACGATTGCCCTCAGTAATGGTTGGATTGTACCTCCCACTCGGTCTTGAAAGAAATCCGCGAATCACTCTTTCGCTCTACGAATCGCAATCCCCAACTCTTTCAACTGCCCCTCGCTCACCGGCGTCGGCGCGTCCACCATCAGATCCACGGCCCGCGCCGTCTTGGGGAACGGAATCACCTCGCGCAAGCTCTCGGCCCCGGCGAGAATCATTACGATGCGGTCGAGCCCCAGCGCAATACCGCCGTGCGGAGGCGTGCCATACTCGAGGGCCTCCAGAAAGAATCCAAAGCGCGCCCATGCTTCCTCCTCGGTCATGCCCAGAGCACGGAAGATTCTGCTCTGCACGTCCTGACGGTGAATACGAATCGACCCCGACCCCAACTCCGTCCCATTCAGCACCACGTCATAAGCCAGCGCCCGCACCGCGCTCAGCGGTGACAGCGGATCGTGCAACGACTCAACGCCCGATTCCAGCTTTGACATATCTTCTTCGTGCGGCGAGGTAAAGGGATGATGCGCCGCGTTCCATACCTTCTCGCCCTCATCCCACTCAAACATCGGGAAGTTCGTGACCCACAGGAACCGGAAGTCTTTCTCCGCGTCGCCGGTCTTCTTGAAAATGCCATGCCGCTCGGAATACTTCTGCGCCAATGCCAGGCGCAACGCCCCAGCCGACGCGTAGATCGCCAACTCCTGCGGCGTAACTTTGTAATGGTGATGGTAATGGCGATGTTCGGAAACCGGCGTCTGCGGCCCAGTCTGTGATGGCCCAGCTTGAGCAGAGCCTGCCACCAGCACAATCAGATCGCCCTCTTCCGCGCCAGTCTTCTTCGCAATCGCCGCTGCGGCTTCGGGAAACTTGTTGCCAATGCGTTTGAAGTCCTCGAAAATCTTCGCGCCGCCCTTGGAGTGGAAGATCGGCTTGATGTCATCGCGCTCTTTGCGCGAAAGCTCGCCCACCTTCGGCGTGCGAATCGCCACTACCGGCAGGTTTGCATTGATCGCCAGCTCTTGCAGATTCTCTGCCGCAAAACATTCCCGCACATCGGTGAATGCGGGCAGCCGCAAGTCCGGCTTGTCGATCCCATACAACCGGATAGCTTCGTCGTAATCCATGCGAGGAAACGGCGTCTTAATGGCAAATCCCGCCGTGCCAAACGCCGCCGTAAGAAATCCCTCCACCACTTCCCACACCCGCTCCGGCTGCGGATACGTCATCTCCAAATCGATCTGGGTGAACTCCGGCTGCCGGTCAGCGCGCAAGTCCTCGTCGCGGAAACAACGCACAATCTGAAAATATTTATCGAACCCGGAGATCATCAGGATCTGCTTGAACAACTGCGGCGACTGCGGCAGCGCATAAAACGTCCCCGGCTGCACCCGGCTCGGCACCAGATAATCGCGCGCGCCCTCCGGCGTCGAGCGCGTCATGAACGGCGTTTCAATCTCAAAAAATCCCTGGCCCGACAAATAATCGCGGATCACCTTTGCGACTTTATGCCGCAGTTCGATATTGAACTGCATCGCCTCGCGCCGCAGATCGATATAGCGATACTTCAGCCGCGTCTCTTCATTGGTAAGCGCCGTGTCGGAAGGCAGGAATGGCGGCAGCTTCGACTCGTTCAGTATGCGCAACTCCTCCGCCACCAGTTCCACTTCGCCGGTCGCAATGTTTTTGTTCACGGTATTCGCGTCGCGCAGCTTCACCGTCCCGGTCACCGCGATGACGTACTCGTTGCGCAGAGCCTCGGCCTTTTCGTGGATCGCCGCGTCGCGCTCCGCGTTGATCACGACCTGCGTAATCCCGGTGCGGTCGCGCAGGTCCACAAAAATGAGGCTGCCCAGGTCGCGCCGCTTGTTGACCCAGCCCATCAAGACCGCTTTCTTGCCTGCGTCAGAGGCGCGCAGCGCCCCGCACATGTGCGTTCGTCGTAGGTCGCCTAAGAAATCGAGCAAGTTATATCCTTACAGTTAACAATGGGCTGAAAGCCGAATTCCAGATTATAAATGGCCGCGTCCTGCGGGGATGAGCAGCAATCACGGAAATCATCCGGCAAGAATCGAGTTGCGGGGCTTCCCTTTTGTGTGCGCTCGACCCGCCTTGCCCCGGAACATACGCCATGCTAAGCTCCCACGCGATGATTTTCCGCATGAGAGTCCCGCGCCCTCCGCTCTCTTATTTTGTGGAGAACCTTTGGTTTTACCAAGACCTGGAGGTCAATTACACCAAGGAGAAACTCCTGCCCGATGCGTCGGTCGAGTTGATCGTTGATCTCAGCGAAGGACCGAAGAAACTCTACGACCGGCGGGACATTCTCCGCTACACCGGCTACAACCGCTGCTGGATCAGCGGCATGCAGCGCAGTTATCTCGTGATTGGCGCCGAAAAAGGATCGTCCATGATGGGTGCGCACTTCCGCACGGGCGGTGCGGCGCCCTTCTTCGGCTTCCCCATCTCAGAACTCACTGCCAATGTGGTGGAACTGGATCTGATTTGGAAACGCGAAATTCTTTCCCTACGCGAGCAACTGCTCGAGGCCGAGGCGGTTGACGCCAAGTTCGATCTTCTGGAAGCGTATCTCATCGGCAAGGCTAAATCCCGCCTGCAGCCGGATATGACTATTTCGGCCGCGCTCGCAACGTTGCATTCCTGGCCCGTGATACCTGTGCGCGAGCTAGCCTCCCGCCTCGGCCTCAGCCACAAGCAGATGATTGCCCGCTTCGATTGCCGCGTCGGACTCACTCCTAAACTGACCTCGCGGATTCTTCGCTTCCGCAAGTCGCTGGCCGTCGCGCACCCGGCCTCGACACCCGACTGGTCTGACCTGGCGGCGGCTTGTGGCTACTACGACCAGGCTCACTTCATTCACGAATTCCAGCAATTCGCCGGGATGACGCCGTCCGAGTACCACCGCAACCGCAGCGAATATCCCCACTACATTCCCGTCGATTAGGGAAATTTCTTACAATACTTCCCTCTATCCTTGGTCCATCCTGGATGTAGCCTTCCATTTTCCTTCAGGAGAATACTTCCATGCCGCATCTTAACTGGCTGGCCGTGCTGGCAGCTGCCGTTTCCACGTTCGCGCTCGGCGGACTCTGGTACTCCAAGGGGTTGTTTGGCCGGGCCTGGATGTCCGTCAACAACCTCACCGAGGCTGACCTGGCCCAAGGCAATATGGTCAAGATCTTTGGTCTGTCATTTGTCTTCGCTGTGATCATGGCGGCAAATCTGGCGGCGTTCCTGGCTGACGCCAAAACCAACGCCGTCTGGGGCGCAACCGCGGGTTTTCTGGCTGGTTTTGGCTGGGTAGCGCTGGGGATCGCCACCATCGCTTTGTTTGAGCGGCGTTCCTGGAAATACATCCTGATTAACGGCGGTTACGTGACCGCCTCGTTCGTCATCATGGGATTGATTATCGGAGCGTGGCGCTAAGTGTGGGCGCGGCAGCCGTGGATAGACGTTATTTCCCTTTGGCCGCCTTCCCGTCCATGACCGATGTCCACTTCGTTCCATCCTGCGACATATCAAACCCGAAGTTGTAGGAGGCCGCCGATGTTATCTTCATCGTAAACCGGCCCTTCATGGTCATGCCGCCCATCTTCTCCTCGCTCGTCCAGGTCCACGTGTCGCCATCGATCGTGCCCTTGGAATCCACGTACTCGCCGGTGCTGCTGAACTCGTGATACGTGTAGGCTTTGTCCTCGTTGGAATATCCCATTACGGACAATCCCACGCCGTTGCCCATCGAACTCTTGTAATCCGAGTGGCAGACGAGATAAAAGCCGCCCTCCATCCACTCGCACTTTTCGTTCTCCGTCATCGTTCCGGCCGGACCCATGCTGGATGCTTTCATGTTTCCGTCAAGGGTCCACGTGCCCACGAACACGTCGAGTTTCTTGAGTTCCGGACCTGGCTTCGGAGCCGCCGTCTGTGCCACCGCCGCCGTTGCCAACATCAACCCCGCCGCTAGAAACATTCCTGCTCGTTTCATGTGTAGCTCCTCAAATGTTTTCTTTTTCCTGTGTTTCCTGGCACGCGGATTCTAGCTGCCGCTTCGTAACTGAGTCAACGCAATATCGTCGCACATGCAACTTTACCCACCGTTATTCCTGAATTCTCCGCGCCAACTCCGCGCGTGGAACTGAAACCTGCTCGCCCGTCGCGAGATTCTTCAAGGCGAACGCATCTGCTTTGACTTCATTCTCGCCGACGATCAGAATATATTTTGCTCCTGCCTTCGTCGCTGTCTCAAACGATTTCTTCAGCCGGAAGCTCTCATCTCCCAAATCCACCACCAGATCGTGACGCCGCAACTCCCGCGCCAGCCACGCCGCTTCACCGTTCATCCCCACACCGAGCGGAGCTACGTACACATCCGGCCTGCGGGCCACGCCCTCGGCCGAAGCCGACTCCTGCAGCGACATCACCAGCCGGTCTTCGCCAATCGCAAACCCAATCCCCGGAGCCGCCGGCCCACCCAGCGCCTCGGAGAGTCCGTCATAGCGTCCGCCGCCAAGGATCGCGTTCTGTGCGCCCAGCGCACCGTGCGTAAATTCAAACGCTGTGCGCGTGTAGTAGTCGAGCCCGCGCACCAGACGGTCATTTAATGAAAATCGCACCCCCACCTTGGTGAGAATCTCTTGCACCGCCTCAAAATGGCTGCGACTGTCGTCATCGAGAAACTGGCTGATGCGCGGCAGTTTCTCGATGATCGGTTGATCCTCGGGCACTTTGCAATCGAACACCCTCAGCGGATTCGTCACCGCGCGCCGCTGGCAATCCGAACACATCTGACCCACGACCGGCGCCAATGCAGCCCGCAGCGCCTCATTGAACCGCACCCGATCACTTGCGCTCCCCACCGAATTCAACTCCAACTTCCAACCCGTAATGCCCAGCCGGTCGAGCAAAGTCGCCAGCATCTCCAAGACCTCCGCATCCCGCGCCGGAGACTCGCTGCCAGCCGACGGCGGCCCAATCACCTCCGCCCCAATCTGATAGAACTGCCGGTACCGCCCCTTCTGCGGCCGCTCGCGGCGGAACTGCGGACCGATGTAGTAGAGCTTGCTCAGCCCGCGATCCCACAGATTGTGCTCGATGTACGCCCGCACGACCCCGGCAGTATTCTCCGGCCGCAACGTAATCGACTGGCCTTTCTCGGAAGCCGCGCGCCCGCGATCCTCCCAAGTGAACATTTCCTTGCTGACAACATCGGTCTCTTCGCCCACGCCGCGCGCAAACAGCTCCGTCGATTCGAAAATCGGCGTGCGAATTTCCTGGAAGTTGTAAGCGCGAAATACATCCCGCACCGCCGACTCCACAAAATTCCACAGCGCCGTCTCCGGCGGCAGCAGGTCTCGCGTTCCTCGGACTGCTTTAATCATTTATTCCTCAATTGTCATCTCGATCGGAGAATTGTCTTTCGCATTGCGAAAGACAAGTCGCAGTCGAAGGACCCCTTTAACCGGAATCCTCTTAATCGACATCCGCGAAAAGAATGCCACGGCTTTAGGGGCTATTGCTTTCCTTCCAATCGATAACCGCGTTTCGGCCCCGCTTCCTTACTTCGTTTTCAAACTCTCAAAGCAGTTAACGGTTATTGCGCACAGTTCGTGGAGCTAACTGGTCACCGGACGACGAGGCGCGACCTACTTTGGAGGCACCGGCATTGCGGAGGAGTGGTGATCGACGATCATCCACTGCCCATTACGTTTGGCGTAAACGAAGCTGTAGCGGGCAGGCAGGCTCTTGTTTTCGCCGTCCTTGACGTAGGTAAACGTGTAGTAGCCGGTATTGATGGCAGTGTCTCCGTAGACGCGAATCAACTGATCGCCAAAAGACACTTTGTGTCCAGGAAGCGCCTTAAAGGCGTTAGCCATGTAGTCTCGAATTGCTTCCGGGTCATCGCGACGCTTGGGCGACAGGGTACCCCACAGCACCGCTTCGCGGTCGTAGAGCGCAAGTATACGATCCGGAGTATCGGCACTGAAGGCCTCTGCCCACTTTGCAGCGGCAGCTGCCACCTCCTCCTTGTCTCCGGCCGACGCTGTGGGAGGGAGCGCGAGGAAAACAACAACTGCAAGCAGGACGAACGAAGTTCCAACGCGCGTCATGGTGAGCCTCCAAATAGAATTGCGTTGTTGACGAGGGCAGAACGACCTGTGGGATGCGGGCCAAGCTACGCCCAGCGCCCACAGTTGTCAACTTAAACTTGACCGTCCTGCGGCCCGTCAAGGGGTTCTCTCCGCATTCTCTCAACGCCACCAAAATACGGGGAGAACGCCTTGACACGCCCGCCGTACGCATAGGTAATAGGGATGATCCTTCGACTCCGAAAATCGATTCGCAAATGCGAATCGGTTTCCTCCGCTCAGGATGACCTCCTCTGCTTCAAATACTCCTCGG
>CAWEDF010000063.1:0-79748 GCA_963807655.1 uncultured Acidobacteriaceae bacterium
CGCTAGCCGCCAGCGGCTTGCGATGAAACGTATATCCATCGAAGGTTTCGGATCGGAAGTTCAGGTTCGGTGCGCTGAGCTTTTCGGTCTGGCTCAGGAAAAGATACCCGCCCGGTTCAAGGTAAAGATGCAGACGCTCGAGCAGCGCGATGCGCTGGGCGCGGGAGAAGTGGGGCAGCACATCCATGCAGAAGATGCAGTCGAAGCGTCCGATGTAGCCGGGACGGGCCAGGTTCATGCAATTGAACGTCACCAGGCTGCGCAGGCGCGGCTTCACCAAGAGGTGCGCGACACTGGCGGGAGCATTTTGGGACGCGCCATTTTTTCCCTGGCTCCCGGTTTGGCTTCTGCCTTCGTCGTCGGCCTGGCTCGGAATGCTATCCGTCGGAACCACCGGCGAACTGATCTTCGAGAAATAGTTGCGGATGGTGGCTGGCGGCAAACCATCCAAAGCGGACTGCCGGTACACGCCGCGATCGGCGGCTTCGATATTGTGCGGCAACAGGTCGCTGCCGACGATGTGGATCGACAAACCTGCGCTCAGGTTCGCGGATACCGGGTTCGGGGCGCTATCGGCGATGCCGCCGTTGCGGGCTGCGGATTTTCCATTAGCATTGCCGTTGCCATTGCCGCTTCCATTATTCGATCCATTGCCGTTATTCCCGGCACCGGCGCTGCTAGAGCTCAACGCATCGCAGACGGCCATGGCGATTGAATACGTTTCTTCTCCGCTGGCGCAACCCGCGCTCCAGATGCGCAGCGGACTGGGACCGTCGGCGGATTTGCGAGCGCAAAGCTGCGGTACCACCTGCCGCGCCAGAGCGTTAAGCGCTCCGGGATGACGGAAGAACCCGGTATTCGTATTCACCAGCCCGTCGAGCAGGGATGGCAAGCTGGAAGGATCCTGCTCGGAGGACCGAAGGCGTTCAAGCAGCGCGCTGGACGATCCCAGGCTTTGCGCCTCGACGTAATCGGCAACATGCGCGGCCAGCGCGCTGTTCGGACAATCAAGAACGACTCCGGTTTGGCGCTCGATCAGCAGGCGCAGCTCCGAGAGCTCGTGTTCGAGGATGGTGCTGGTCGCGATTAATTTATGCATAGAGTCTTTCCGTAAACGCCGCAGATGGATTCAGTTCTGTTCAGTTTGTTCTCGGTTCTCAGTTCTCAGTTCTCAGTTCTCAGTTTCGTTCTGTTTCCAGTGTCTGGCTTCCAGAGTTCTCGGTACCAGGTACTAGGTACTCAATCGCCTGCTGCTGTGGCGACGCGGTATTTTCCCGAATCACGTTCCACCTGCTGAGCCACAACATTCATTTCCTTTTCCAGAGACGAAAAACGTTGCATCACTTCGTGGATGCGTAGCGTCATGTTGCGAATGGTTTCAATCTGCCCCCGGGCTTGCGCCGATAGACTGCCGGGCTCAATCAGCAGCAGATCGGAATTGCCCAGCAGCGAAGTGAGGGCGTTGTTCAGGCCGTGACGCATCTCCAGCATGTAACGGCCGAGCATGGCCTGGCGTTCGAGTGTGGCGCAAGCCTCTTCGGCGGCGCGGGCGCGGGTTTCGGCGCTGGCGCGGAGCACAGCTTCGCCCGCCGCCGGAACCAGCACGTCGAGCCAGTTTTCATCGCAGCGCAGCACCGAGGTGCGCGGCCAGCGCTCACGCACCAGTTGCGCGGTGGCGGCGTCGTTACACACGCAGAACAAAGGCTGCTGGGTCGAGTGCAGCGGTTCCAGAACTACGGAAAGCAGTTCGCGGCGCAGCGGCCCCACGATGGCAACCGCGAAGTTGTCGACGCAACACGGCCAGAGATTTCCGCTCAGCATGGTAAACGTGGGTACGTGGCGCTCCATCTGCCAGCGCGCGGTGATGCTCCGCGAAAATTCCACGTCGTCGGAGATAACGAGTACAGTCGGTTGATCCACGTGCAAATTCCTTTTCGCTTTCTTATTTCTCTTTGTTCGGCTGCGAGTCCGCGTCCGGATTCCATTCCTGCGGTGCGTCTGAGATTTCGAATTCGGGGACATCCGCATCGGGCACGGCGAAGTTGGCCGTCAGCCCCGCGTCCGCTTCCGGCAAAGTCTGGTGCGCCTCGGCGGGTTTCGAAGTCGTTACACTGCCACCGGCGCCGGCAGCAGCAGCGGCGGCTCGCGGCGCGGCTTTCGCGCTTGCCCTCCGCAGCCAAACTTAACGCCCCGTCCACCGAGGCTCTCAGGTCCACCAGCATGCGCAGCGGCTGGCCCGAGGAATATTCCGCCTGGAACATGACCTTCCAGGACTGGCAGATCATGCGCAGGCGAATGATCGGCTCCTGAGCGGAGAATTGCGCCCGCCGGCAATCAATCGTCTCAACCCCTTTTTCTTCCAGCTCGGTAAGTCCGTCGAGAATGGTGTTGAGATCGGCGAGCATAAGGCGAAAGAAGACGCGCCGCATGAGATATCCGAAACGGGTAAAGGCGATCAGCGCAATGGGCAGATAGAACAGATCGCCGGCCTGAGCTTTGGCTTTGCGTCCCTGGTCGAGAATGCCGCCGTGCAGCAGTTCATCAAGCGACCGGCAACGGCGCGCCGAATCGAGCACGCGGTCCAAAGCGTTCAACCACACTGGCGCCTTGAGTTCCACTGTGCCGAGAAGCGGCTCCAACCCCTGGGCCACATAAGCGAGATCGGCGTGGTTGTCTTCCAGTTCGGTGGGCGCACTCTGGCTGAAATACTGCACCAGCAGGAAATCTATCTTGTCGCGGGAGGAATCGGTTCTAGGGGCTTTCAGAAAGTGCTGCAGCAGGACGACCAGGCCTTCGGCATCCACCAGCGAACTGGTTTGCAGAAACTGGCGCAACTGGTGAACCTGGATTTTTTCGTCCATGCTGTTCAGCCACAGTTGAGCCTGCTCAATGGATTCGAGCGTCGGAGTTTCCACGCCCGCCTCAAGATCGGCGCAGGCGGGCACTTCGATCACGAACTCGCGCGCCAGTTCGGCGTAAATGGGATGCAGGCGGCGGGCGCTTGACCACAGGGCGGCCGGATCCAAGGCTGGTCCAGAAGGTTGCGCTCCCGAAGGTTGCGGCGACGAAGGTTGCGATTGCGTCATGGTTTCACGATCCAGTTGGGAACTGCATTGACAAAGCGGGCGGCCACGAGGGTTTTGCCGGGCTGGTATTGCACGGCCACCACTGAGGCTTCCGTATCGAGTGAGCCGTCCGAGTTGCGCAGCCGCAGGATGTCGGCGAACTCCAGCTGCGTGGCGCAGGCAAACAGAACTTCGCGCGAGGTTCCGAATTCGATGACTGTGCTTTCCTGCACGCCTTCAGATCCGGGCTGGCAGTCGTTGCCGGCGCTGTTGCGCCGCGTGAACTGAACCGGAATGCGAACCGGCGTGGCTTCGGGAAAAAAGCGCGCCAAATCGGCGACCGTACTGCTTTGAGCCGTTCGCGACGGAGCTGTGGCTGGTTGCGCCATGTGACTCTTATCATTCCGACCGAAGCATTCCCAACGGCAAGGGAAAGTAGTGGAGGACCCTGCTGTTTCTTCCGCCCCGCTAGAAGATGCGGTCAGGCTCCCCCTCTTCCCGGTTAGGAAGAGCTCGGGGAGCCAGAACACGCGGTTATGGCAGAAAGAGATGCACGACCAAGACCACAGTGCAGAACGGAAGGATTAGCACTCAGGAGCTATATTTTTCAGCAACTTAGAGGCTTTCAAGACCCCGGGGACAAGGCACCCAACAGATCGTTGTCTCAGTTTGAGATGCAATTCTCAACCTTGAAGCAAGTGGGGCATGGCAACCTGTGTGAAAAACTCAAGAAATAGCTTGACTTTTGCTTTAGTGTTATAGTTAACTATAACACTAGTGATCGATCAAGAGTGATCCTCACAAGAGAAGTTGAGAAGCTTTTAAGGAGAACAATCATGAAATCCCTTCGCTTTACGCTGCCCCTTGGTCTGCTGGCGCTCTCCACCGTGGCTTTCGCGCAGTCTGACGCGCAAAAGCCTTCCCTGCCTCCAGTGCCGTCCGAGGCGCAGAAATCCTTCACAACCATGAAAACCCTGGCGGGAGAGTGGGAAGGCCCCGTCACCGTTCCGGAGATGCCGGAGATGTCAGGCGGCAAGATGCACCTCTCGCTGCGCGTGACCTCACGCGGCAACGTCCTCGTGCATGAGTTCCAGGAAGCAGGAACGCCGTTGGATGCGACCAAGTACGACCATCCGGTCACGATGCTTTACGTGGACACCGACCAGCTCACGCTGGTTCACTATTGCGACGCGGGGAACCGGCCGCGCATGACCGGCAAGATCTCACCCGACGGGAAGACGGTCGAGTTCGAGCTCAAAGATATCAGCGGCAGCCCGGAGATGCACATGCACCATTCGGTGTTTACCCTCATCGACGCCAATCATCACACCGAGGATTGGACTTTCATGATGAAGGACAAGCCGATCCACGCGCACTTCGACCTGCAGCGGAAGAATTGACGGGTGCGCATCTCTGGTTAGCTATCTGGGAACCTTTATGGACCGTGAGTGGAACGACAGTCAGCCGATTTACCGCCAGCTTCGCGACCGCGTCGTCGCCATGATACTCGACGGCGTGCTCAAGGAAGGCGATCCGCTGCCCTCCGTCCGCAACGTCGCGGCCGAGTATCGGGTCAATCCGCTCACGGTTCTGAAGGGCTATCAGGAACTGGTCGACGAAGGACTGGTCGAGAGCAAACGCGGCCTGGGCATGTTTATCAATGCCGGTGCGCGCACTTTGTTACTGCAGGGCGAACGCCAAAAGTTTCTTGCGGAAGAATGGCCCAGGGTCTCGGCAACCATCCAGCGCCTCGGCCTGACGCCGGAAGAACTGCTGGACGCGGCCAACGGCCAGAAGTCGAAGTCCGCAGAAAAGAATGCGGCAGAAAAGACTGGGGAAGCAAAGAAGGAGCCCGAGAAATGACAGTGATCGAAGCACGCGGCCTGCGCAAGGCCTTCGGTACAACCATCGCGCTCGACGGCGTTGATTTGCGTGTCGACGAGGGCCGCATCCTCGGACTGATCGGTCCCAACGGCGCCGGCAAGACCACCGCCCTCAACGCGATTCTCGGCCTCACCCCCTATCAGGGAGAACTGAGGGTGCTCGGCCGCGACCCCTGGACCGAGCGCGATCAGCTCATGCGCGATGTCTGCTTCATCGCCGATGTCGCCGTTCTGCCGCGCTGGATGCGGGTTTCGCAGGCGCTCGACTATGTCGCGGGCGTGCATCCCCGATTCGATCGCGCCAAGGCGGAAAGCTCTTCTGGCAAAAACCGACATCGGCCGCGCCAGCAAGATCAGGGAATTGTCCAAGGGCATGGTGACCCAGCTGCACCTCGCTCTGGTCATGGCAATTGATGCGAGATTGCTGGTGCTGGACGAGCCGACGCTTGGCCTCGACATCCTGTTTCGCAAGCAGTTCTACGATTCCCTGCTGAACGATTACTTCGATCACAGCCGCACCATCGTCGTGACTACTCATCAGGTGGAAGAGTCCAGCACATCCTCACCGATCTGATGTTCATCAACCGCGGCCGCATCGTTCTGAATTGCAGCATGGAGGAATTCGAGTCGCGCTATCTGGAAGTGACTGTGAACCCCGACCAGGTCGCCGCAGCCCGCGCGCTCAGGCCGATTCACGAGCGCCAGGTGTTCGGCCGCAGCATCCTGCTGTTCGATCTGAAGTCGACGCGGGATCGATTCGAACATCGATCGTCAGCAACTCGCCGCGCTGGGCGAGCGTGCGCACGCCCAGCATCGCCGACTTGTTCGTTGCCTTGTTGGGCAACCAGTCCGGCGAGGCACAAGGAGCGGCTAAATGAATACCCAATCGAATGCCATGCATGAGTCTTCTATCCAGTCGCAGGGAAGTCGCGCCCGCGGCCGTGTCGGCCGCTCGACTATGTACTGGTCGATTCGACGAGAAATTTGGGAGAACCATTCCATCTATATCGCGCCCTTGCCGTCGCCGCCGTTTTTTTATTCGGCTTCGTGATCCAGCGATGATTATGGGATGCCGCATCAACGCATCGTGGGCTCGGATCCGTCTCAGCCGCATGGTTTCCTCGCCCATTACGAATTATCGGCGTCGCTCATCATGGGGACAGGCTCTCATCGTGGGGATCTTCTACTCTCTCGACGCCCTGTACGGCGAGCGCCGCGATCGCAGCATCCTGTTCTGGAAGTCGCTGCCGGTTTCCGATCTCACCACCGTGCTCTCGAAGCTGGCCATTCCGCTCATGGTTCTGCCGCTTCTCAGTTTCGCCATCACCATTGCCACGCAATTCATCATGCTCGTGCTGAGCAGCGGATCCTGCTGGGGAACGGTGTGAATATCGCGACGCTCTGGACCAGGTGTCGTTCTTCCGAGTGTCGTTGGTGCTGCTCTATCACCTACTGGCGGTACGGTCTCTGGTACGCGCCTCTCTACTGGCTGGTTTCTGCTGGTTTCAGCCTGGGCGCCACGCGCTGCTATTCTATGGGCCGTCCTGCCGCCGTTCGTGATCTGCGGCTGGAGAAGATTGCATTCCACACTTCGTATTTGCTCCCTGCTGGAGGACCGCATGCCTGGATTCGCCGAGGCCGCGGGCAACCTCAAGGTCACGAATGGCGCACGTCGAACGGATTTTTCGGCTGTCACTAACTCCCCTCGCATTTTTTTGGCAGCCCCGGTCTGTGGATTGGCTTGATCGTCGCCGCAGTATTCCTCGCAGTGGCAGTCCGGCTGCGGCGCTATCGAGGACCGCCATCTAAGGGAAGAAGTGAATCGTTATGAATCGTTAGGAGCGTACTTTATGCGACCCGTCCTACTACTTCTTCACATTACCGCCGGCACCTTGGGAATGCTCTCTGGATTTGTCGCCGTGTTTCTCCGCAAAGGTTCCCGCCAGCATGGCCTCGCTGGCAAGGTATTTGTCGTATCCATGCTCAGCCTCGCCGCAAGCGGAGTCTACCTCGCGATCCTGAAGCACCAACCAGGAAATATTCTGGGCGGCACTTTTACGTTCTATCTGGTGGCAACGGCATGGCTCACCGCCAGGCGCAGAGACGCGAGCACGAGCATCTTCGATTGGGGAGCGCTTCTGGTTGTCTTGGGGCTTGCCGCTGTCGAGATGACATACGGATTGGAAGCGGCCACTTAGTCCAACGGGATTGAAGTACGACTATCCCCCGGGACCTTACTTTTTTATCGGTTCCATAGCTGTGCTGGCTACCGTCGGCGACATTCGCATGCTCGTGCGCGGCGGTATTGCCGGCACACAGCGTCTCGCGCGGCATCTGTGGCGCATGTGCTTCGCGCTGTTCATCGCATCCGCCTCCATATTCCTGGCGCGGCAGCACTTATTCCCCGCGTTATTGCAAAAGACTGGCGTACTTATTTTCCTGAGTGTCCTGCCACTGTTATTGCTGATTTTCTGGCTATTCCGAGTTCGCTTCGCCAATGCATACAAGAGAAAGAGAAAAGGACCAATGGTGGGACTCCCACAGCCATCACTGTCTGCGCGTTGAAACCGATCTGGTAAGGAGGAACGAATATGAATGCACCCGCAATGAAGGAACGGATTGCAGAAGAGTCGCCGCGCCTCGACGCCGGATTTGCCGTTGCCTTCTATCTGCTGACCGCACTGGCGGGAGCGGTCGTCTTCTTCATTCACCAGTGGCTGGGCTTCGCAGTCGTGACCGCGTGCTATCTCGGCGCGACGGCTCTGGTCTATGACTTGTTCAAGCCGGTGAGCACGACCCTTTCGTTCTTCGCGGCGTCGCACAAGTTGCTGCAAGGCATTGCACAGCCTTCACCGGGAGTTCACAAAGAAGTTAGGAGAACAATATGAAATGGAAATGGATCTTCATTCCTCCGCTAGCGGTTCTGGCGATCTTGCTATTTATCGTTATCGGCGGCGAAATCGTGCTGCGTTTGTGGAACTGGCTGCTGCCCGCGTTATTTGGATGGCGGCAAATCACGTTCTGGCAGGCTGTCGGACTACTGGCTCTCTGCCGGATTCTGTTCGGCGGATTCGGACGGCGCGGCTCCGGCCGCTACAGTTTCCGCCGTCGCATGGCCCAGGGCTGCCGGCAAAGGACGCCGGAAGAGCGGGAACGCTTCCGGCAACGCATGCGCGAACGCTGGGGCTTCGGCCCATCTACCTGTGAGAACAAGGCGCAATGAGCCACCTCGACGGATGCCAAAAGCTGCGGGCGATCCTCGGATGCACTTGATTCAATCACTCGCGTAAGGAGAAACGAGTATGGGCACCGCTGTAATGACCCCATTGCCTCGCCGTTGGCAGCTGGATTCCGTCGCCGCCACCGCGCCCTGAAAGCTGCCGCGCGTTTTTGGTTTGTCGTCACCGTCCTCGGGCAATTAGTCTTCGCCTTCGCCGTAGCGTCGTTCTATGGTCTTACCGCACTGCGCGGCCCTGTTTGATATTTCATTTGGAATCAGCTTCGGAGAACAGGTTCAGCCGATGCTGCTTAAGATAGTCCAGCTTCTCTTTCAAGCCGATCTCTTCGAAAGGTGTGTGCAGCAAAAAGTTGGCGCTCTGGTCACAGTAGCGGATATTTTCCGTACGAACGTAACAGTTGGCCCAGTCGCGCTTGCCGTTGGAATACCACCGGATATCCTCCCACGGTTTGCGTACCGCGGCAGGCAGGAGCAGTAGAACCCACAATGCCAGCACCAAATTCCTCTTGCCGCGCCACGACCGTGACAATAGATAGAAGTAAATGGCCAGGAAGGCTGGAATCAGCAGGGTGACGTAGCGGGACGAGTACGCCAGTCTCAAGGTCACGCATAGGCGTCCGGCCGCCGCATTCGCGGAAAACAGCAGAGAATAGCTCAAAAGTATGGCGCCGACCAGGTGGGCGCCGGAACACGCATCCTTCCGCAAGTGCAGCGCATGCCAGGCCAGCACAGCAACCATAACCACTAGGATTGCCGCGCCCAGCACCGTCATTGCGAACGAGATATGAAAGGGCCTTGGAATTACAAACCCCGAGAACATGAGCGCTGTGAACTGCGGATACTGCAAAAAACGCCGAAGAGGAACCTCGAAACAATCCACGCCCGAAGAAAAACTGTAATGGATAAAGAAAGACCCAAAGCTGGCGGCGGCCACTGACAATCCAGCCAAGGCCTGGGCGAACGGAACGGACGTCTGGCGCCAACTCCAGTAGCACTCGAGCAGGAAAACTCCTACAGTGACCACGCCCATGAAGAATCCCCAACCGGTGTAGATGAGGAAAAAATTCACCGTCAATACCAGCGAGTATCGCAACCGCCGGTTGTGCCCGAGGAGAGCGAGACAGTACAGCATCATCATCAACAGCGGAAAACTGCTGTACGCAGGATTCGGTGTGCCGATCACCGCCTCATATTGCTGCAGGTTGAGGAAGGTCAGTGGAATAGCGACATCCGAATACGAAAGCGCGCCGTATAGTTTGCGCTTCAGCAGCAGCGCCAGCAGCATGGCGGCGAAGATACTGCCTCCCACGATGAACGAGTCGATGCGCACGTTCCAGTGAGTCAGAGGATAGAGGAATCGGTCGGGAATAAGGCCGAGCCCTTCGCGGATCGGGCCACCGGCGGGTTCCAGGAAAAACAGTTCGGTGATGCCCGGCCGATAGCCGAAGAACGGGGTCATGTACTCCCACTGATCGTAGAAAAAGACATTGATCGAGTACTTCCAGATAATCAGGAAAAAACGCGATCCGAGCGCCGCGATCACGGCGGCAATGGCCAGCACAGGTCCGGTGCGTCGGAGCCAGTCGCGGATGCCGCCGCCAGGATCCGTGACACCAAGGCTTTCGCTTCCCATATCTGTCGCCCTCCTGGCTCGGGGTTGAGGACATGTTGCCTGTAGCGGAAGCGCCTGTCAAAAAAGTGCCCGCATCTGGTCAGCGGCCTCTCTGTTATTCTTATGTTCCTCTAATCAATCCAGTCGAGCATCTCGGACGAGTGCATCCGCCTGCTGGTGGCGCTCATGAGAGTTCGGGCGTGCTCGGAGAAACCCTGTTGGCAGCTGCCATCTCCATCCTCAAAATTTGACGGCAACCCGGCGAGGCGTGGTCTCGTCGAAAGAAAGCTTGGGAGACATACATCTATGAAAACAACGCTGAAGAAATTAGGCTGGTGGAGCGCGGTGCTCGGGCTTGCGCTCTCCGCCATCGTTTTACCGGCAAGATCATCGGCTCAAGATCAGGATCAGGAAGATCCGCCGAGCCGCGTCGCCCGCATCGGCTACCTGCAAGGTTCGGTTTCCTTTCTGCCCGCCGGCGAAACCGATTGGGTGGGAGCCGTTCCCAACCGCCCCATGAGCACCGGCGACCAACTCTGGGCCGATCAGGATTCGCGCGCCGAAGTGCAACTGGGATCGGCCACGATTCGCCTGGCGCCCAACACTGGCTTCTCCTTCCTGAACCTCGACGACAACACGGTTCAGATCCAGCTTACCTCCGGCATGATCAATATTTCGGTGCGCCGGCTCGACCAGAACGATGTCTTCGAGGTCGACACGCCGAACCAGGCGTTTACCATCTTCCAGCCCGGCCGCTATCGTGTGGCGGTGGAGGGGGACGGGGGCAGCACGGCGATCAACGTCCGCGTGGGCGAAGGCGAGTCCACCGGCGGGGGCCAAAGCTACGATTTGCGCTCCGGGCAGCGAGCTACGCTCAGCGGAACCGATCAGCTCTACGCCGATGTCGAGCCGATTCCGGGCTTCGACGAATTCGATAGCTGGAGCGAGGACCGCGATCACCGTCACGATTCCTCCCGTTCCGCGCAGTATCTGTCGCACGACGTGGTCGGCTATGACGATCTCGACGACCATGGCGACTGGCGCGACGATTCCAATTACGGTCACGTCTGGTTTCCCCAGGTCGCGGTGGGCTGGGCGCCGTATCACGATGGCCATTGGGCTTGGATTTCTCCGTGGGGATGGACGTGGGTGGATGACGCTCCGTGGGGCTACGCGCCTTTCCATTACGGACGCTGGGTGACGGTCGGCGGACGCTGGGGTTGGGTCGCCGGACCGGTGGCAGTGCGGGCTGTCTACGCACCGGCGCTGGTTGTGTTTATTGGCGGAGGACCCGGAGGATTCGGTGGAAATGTGGGATGGTTCCCGCTTGGCCCGCGGGAAGTTTATGTGCCCTCCTACCACGTGAGCGAGGCGTACGTGAATCGCGTCAATGTCAGCAATACGACGGTAAACGTGACGCAGGTGACCAACGTCTATAACACGACCATCGTTAATAAGACGACAAACATCACCAACATCACTTATGCGAACCGGAACGTGCAGGGTGCAGTGATGGTGGTGCCGCAGCACGCGTTCGTGAGCGCGCAGCCGGTGGCGAAAGCGGCGGTTACGGTGAACGCGCGGGAGATCGCCGCCGCGCCGATGAATGCGCGGGTGGCCGTTGCTCCGACACGTGAAAGCGTTCTCGGCGCGAGGGCCGCGACGGCGGGCCGTGTGGCCGCGCCTCCGGCAGCGGTCGTGAACCGGCAAGTGGTCGCCAAGAAAACTCCGCCGCCGCCGCCGGTGCCTTTTGCGAAACAGCAACAGGCTCTGGCAGCACATCCCGGAGAGCCGCTGGCGAGAAAAGAAGTGCAGACGCTGCGTCCGCCTGCGGCCGCGGCTGCGGCTGCGCGGCCGACGGTGAAGGTGGCGCCTCCCGCCCAGAAGGCCACACCCAACGTGGGACATCCAGCCCCTCCGCAGAATGCGGCGCGGCCCAACCAGCCTGCGGCGCCGGCGAATCAGCCGGCCAACCGCCCGGGCAATCAACCTGCTGCGAACGAGCGTCCAGCCGCGCCTGCTCCGGCGCAGCCGGGTCGTCCCGCCGCGCAGCCAACGCCGGCACAACCGTCGCGTCAGCCCGCGCCATCTGAGCCAGCGCGCCCTGCGCCGAATCGTCCGGCGGAACCACCGGCGCGGAATGCAACTCCGCCCGCGACGCAGCCGAACAATCGTCCCGCGCCAGAACCTCCTAAGCCGCAGACGCCTCCGCCGGCTGAGCGGCCGCAGACGCGTACGCCTCCTCCGAATACTCGCCCCGAGCCTGCGCCCGCGCCAAAGCCGCAGACACCTCCGTCGGCTGAGCGGCCGCAGACGCGCACGCCTCCGCCGAATACTCGCCCCGAGCCTGCGCCCGCTCCTCGGCAAACAACTCCGCCGGCTGAGCGGCCGCAGACGCGCACGCCTCCGCCGAACACTCGCCCCGAGCCTGCGCCCGCTCCGCGACCGCAAGCTCCTCCGCCGGCTGAGCGACCGCAGACGCGTACGCCTCCGCCGAATACTCGTCCCGAGCCTGCGCCCGCTCCGCGACCGCAAGCTCCGCCGCCGGCCGCGCGCCCGGAGACACGTCAGCCTCCTCCGGCAGCGAAACCGGCGCCTCCTCCAAAGAAGGAACCCGCGCCGAAGACTCCTGAGCAGAAAAAGAAGGAGGAAGAAAAGAAGGGCGGGTAGAGGCTGAGTTTGTTCGATGAGAATTGTCGAGGCACCCTGTGCTTCTCAGGGTGCCTTTTTTGTGGGAAATGTCTACGGGTTCGCAGGTCGAGAAGTGGGTGGGGAATTGATTGAATGTTCCAACTGGAACATTTCACTTTGCAGAAAATTTGCGGCGTAAGTTGTTGATTCCAGGTGCGGGCGTTTGGGCGCATCCCATGGAATCAAGGGGTTAGGCTGTGGAAGAAACGTCTACTTTCGAGGACGTCGAATGTCTACTAAAGAAGACTTGACAGCCGGGTCGCGTACTTTTTATGGTACATGGATATGCGCAGGAAAAGTGCGGGATCCAGGGTTGCCGCCTTACTGGCGAGGGAACAAGCGCACGCGCGACCTGTAAAGGAGGTTGTGGCTTCGCAGTTGGCTGCGGCCATGAGGAGGAGAAAGATTTCCAAGGCGCGCATGGCAGCGTTGCTGAAGACAAGCCGGTCGCAGGTGGATCGGATTCTCGATCCGAAGCGCGATGTCACGCTGTCAAGCATGGAACGGGCGGCGGGTTTCGTGGACAAGCGGGTGGTGATCGAATTGGTTTGAGATCCCTCAGCGGCTGAAGCTGGACTTATTTGGCGGGCTTGGCGGCGCGACTGGAAGTCTCCTTCGGTCTTGTTCAGGGTAGGATCTGGTCAGAGTCGAGTCAAATCAAGT
This sequence comes from uncultured Acidobacteriaceae bacterium, assembly GCA_963807655.1. Classification (GTDB taxonomy): domain Bacteria; phylum Acidobacteriota; class Terriglobia; order Terriglobales; family Acidobacteriaceae; genus Sulfotelmatobacter. The sequence continues at coordinate 13,153 of CAWEDF010000063.1, forward strand.
CAAGATGCAAGATCAAAGTTAAAAGCAAGCGGGCAGGAGTGCCGGCAGTGTCCTAATCAATAGGGCGGACGGCCTGACAGCCAGTCGGAGTCGCCGCTTCGATTCAATGCGGTCGCTAGAGCTTAAGTTGATTCGCGTAGCAGGAAGACTCTCGACAGCTTAGCAGTCTTGCAGCGGTTTTTTGATCACCTGATAGGCCAACTCTGTTCAGATCGCCATAATGGCTCATGCGACACCAACAAGCTTCTGTCAGGCCGCATTTCGAAGGCGGCGAATTAAACTTTAGCTCACAACGAAAGCAATGTCCCAAGTCGCTCTGGATGGCCGAATGGTAGTGACTTGGAGGACGTGTAGTTTCAATCGCCCCGCCATCTTTTCGGCCTCCCATGATGATCTGATGTTGTTTTAGGCAATCCATGACATCGCCGAAGGTCCGGCAGAGTGATTTGGAGGCGGCCAAGGCTGAGGCGGCTAACACTCCGCAGGAGGGGGAGTCTCCTCGGAGGGGGAGTCTCCTCAGGAGGGGGATCGCCGTCAGGAGGACGGAGACTCGGGAGAAGTCCAACCACATCAACGACAATCAATCGCTTGTTCATAGAACCATTGACATGGGTGCCATTAATCTCGCGCGCCATCTGATTAGCGGGAATCCCGTAAACAATCGAGGTTCATCCGCGGGGCGCGGGAGGGCCGTTCCTCAGCGTGAAGCCGGATTTCAAATAGGCACTTACGGAGCCCGCTCCACACCATCCCGATCGCTTTTCCCTCAGAGTCGGTTCAAGCCGGAGTCAAAATAGCGCCATGATCGCACCGTGAAGCGCTGCGCAACCCAAAATCACGATGCAAGATTTACTCCGCGCGACCGCAAGTCGCACGGTTCCAAAGCTATACGAGCTTACTGCAGTGTGTGGCTTGACGATCCGGAGGCTGGGGCTCCGCTGATGTTGTAGCGTTTTAGTTTGCGGTATAACGTGGCGCGGCTTATGCCGAGCATGCGTCCGGCGAGGGCTTTGTCGCCTTTGACCTGCTCGAAGACACGCTGGATAGTGGCGCGTTCGATGTCTTCGAGATCGGTGGTAGAGAGAGGGGTTGCGGTTGCGTGGCCGCTGGAAGTCATTTCGGCGGCGGCCGCCAGATCGGAAACCAGTTCGGGCGTCGCGTCCGGGGATTGCCGGGATGCGGGCGGATTCAACACGGCGATGGTTGGAGGAAGATCTCCCAGATCGATCAAGTTTCCATTGCCCAGAGCTACGGCGCGCTCTATGCAGTTTTCCAATTCGCGCACGTTGCCCGGCCAATCGTAGTTCATTAGCGCTTTCATGGCGGCGCTGGAGACGCGCAGATCTCCGCCGGGAGAATAGCGTTCGCAAAACCAGTTCACCAGCATGGGGATATCGCTGCGGCGTTCGCGCAACGCGGGCACGTGAACCGTAACAACGTTCAGTCGAAAATAAAGATCTTTGCGGAAGGTTCCGTTTTTGTAGGCGGCTTCCAGATCGCGGTTGGTGGCGGCGATGATGCGGACATCGACTTTGATGCGCTGATTGCTGCCTACCGGCCGCACTTCTTTTTCCTGCAGCACGCGCAGCAGCTTGGCCTGTAACTCCAGCGGCAGCTCGCCGATTTCATCCAGGAAGACCGAGCCGGTGTCGGCGGATTGAAAGAGTCCCTGCTTGGATTTCAGAGCGCCGGTGAAGGCTCCTTTTTCATAGCCGAAGAGTTCGCTTTCGATGAGCGTGGGAACGAGCGAGCCACAATCTACAGCTACAAAGGGACGGTTGGCGAAGGCTCCGCGGAAATGAATGGCGCGGGCGATCAGCTCTTTGCCGGTACCGCTTTCGCCGGAGATAAGAACGGCGGTGCGAGTGTCTTTGAGGCGCGAAGCGACGCGCAGCACTTCCTGAATCTTTGCCGAGGAGCCGACGATGCCGTGCACGGCGGTTTCGGAATCCATGCGCTGGCGCAGGAATTCGTTTTCCTCGACCAGCCGGACTTTTTCGGCCATGCGGCGCAAGAACAGCCGGAGTTCTTCGAGCGGGGAAAACGGTTTGGTGATGTAGTCGTAGGCGCCGAGCTTCATGGCCTGCACCGCGGTTTCAATCGACCCGTGTCCGGTCATGAGCGCGACTTCGGTGCGGGGCAGAAGTTTCCTGGCCTTCTCCAGGAATTCGAGGCCGGACATGTGGGGCATGACCATGTCGCTGAGGATCATGTGAACCGGCTGCTCTTCGAGCAGGACCAGCGCGGACTCGCCGCTATCGGCCTCGAGGCAGATGAAGCCGAGGGCTTCGCCCACGGTCACGCAGAGCTTGCGGATGCTCTGCTCGTCGTCGACGATCAAGCAGACGGACGCGCAAATCTTCTTTGTTAAAAGCGGTTTGCTCAAAAGCGGTTTGCTCAATGCGGCGCTCACCGGGCTTTCCCCATGGTTTTTTCGACAGCAGAGATGAGGTCCTGCACGCGGAACGGCTTCTCCAGATACAGCGCGCCGATCTTGCGCAGGGTAGTGACGGTTTCTTCGTTGGCGTAGTCGCCGGTAATGATGACGACTTTGTTTTCGAGATCGGGGCGATGGGCGGAAATCCAGGTGTGCACCTGGGCGCCGTCGACGCCGCCGGGCGTACGCATGTCGGAGACCACGCCGAGATACTGGCCTCTTTCGAGCAAGCGCAGGGCTTCGGCGCCGCTCTCGACGCAGACGACTTCATAGCCGTTGCGCTCGAGCGTGGCGCTCACCAGAGCCATGATGGAGGGTTCGTCTTCGATGAGGAGAACGGGGAAAAGGCCTCGTTGAATGGCAGGGGTTGTCATTGTTGTGTCACTCCTGCGGCCACACCCAGAGAAGCGGTGTGGGGCGCTGCGGGAAAGCGGACGATGAAGGTGGCTCCTTCGCCATCGGTGTTGTTGTGGCAGAGAATCTCGCCTCCGTGCTCCTTCACGATGCCGTAGCAGATGCTGAGGCCGAGGCCGGTTCCCTTGCCGACCTCTTTGGTGGTGAAGAAGGGATCGAAAATGCGGTCGGGATGGGAAATTCCGTACCCGTTGTCGCGGAAAGAAACTTCGACGGCGTCGCCGACCTTGGTAGTCATAATCTCGATGCGCGCGGGGCGGCCGACTTCGTGCACAGCGTCATAGGCGTTGTTCAGGATGTTGAGAAAAACCTGCTGCAGTTGATGAGCGTCGCCGATGACGTCGGGCAGTTCCTCGTCGAGGTGCTCGATGATTTCTACGCCGTGACTGTTGAAGTCGTAAGAGCGCAGTTGGATGGTGCGGCGCAGGATCAGGTTGAGCTGCACGGCGTTGCGCTGCGGCGGCATCTGGCGGGCAAAGCTGAGCAGGTTCTGCACGATCTGTTTGGTACGCTGGGCTTCCTGAAGGATGACGCGGAGATCTTTTCTGGCAGACTCAGGAATCTCGGGATTCTCCATGAGCAGGTCGGCAAAGCCGAGAATCGCGGTGAGGGGATTATTTACTTCGTGGGCGACGCCGGAGACGAGTTGTCCAACGGCCGCCATCTTTTCGGCGTGAACGAGTTTGCCGCGCAGTTCCGAGGAGTCGGTGATGTCGGTCATAACCACGACGATGCTGTTGATGTTGCCCTGCTCGTCGCGCATGGGGCTGAGGTTGACGGAGAACTGGCCGACGTGGCCGTTGCCGCGCATGATCTGGAGTTCGAGATTGTCGACCTGTCCGCCGCGTATCGTGGCCTGAAGCGCATCGGCGAGAGGGCGGACGTAGCCGGGGGCAGCCAACTCCAACAAGGGACGGCCAAGGAGTTCGCGCTGCTCAAATCCGGCTTCGAACCAGCGGCGGTTGGCGTAGCTGACCAGGCCCGCGGTGTCGGAGACCAGGATGAAGCTTTGCGTGTTGCTGAGGATCTTGCCGGAGAAGTCGCGCTCGCGGTGCAACTCCGATTGATAGGTGTGAAGGCCAGTGACGTCAAGCATCAGGCCCCGAATCTGCACCAGGCGGCCAAGACTGTCGTACATGCCGAAAGCGTTGATGAGCACATAGATGGGAGAGCCGTCTTTGCGGCGAAGCGTGGCCTCAAAGTTGCGGAGGTGGCCATCTTTCTCCATGGCTTCGAGGTAGCGTTGGCGTCCCTCGGGAGAAAAATAGAGCTGTGTGGGGATATCGACCTGCAGAAGTTCCTCACGGCTGGAATAGCCCAGCATCGTCACCAGGGCATCGTTGACTTCGACGAAGCGGCCTTCGGGCGTGTTGAAGAACAATCCTTCCTGAATGTTGTCGAACAATTCGCGGTAACGGCGCTCGGCCTCGCGGCGGTCGGTGATGTCCTTGAGCACGTGAATGGTTTGCAGATTTTCGCCGGAAGCGCCGTGCACGCGCGAAGTTGAAACCAGATAAGTGCGATCGAGCGCGGGATGAACGAATTCGTCGCTGTCTTCGCCCATGGCGCGGCAGAAAGGACAGGAGTAAAGCGCAGTTTCGCTGGTCAAGGCCAGCAGAGCGCGCATGTTGACGCCGATAAGTTCGGAGGGAGCCACGCCGATCATGGCGGCCAGCGAGCGGTTCACGCGCAGGACCCTGTCCGACTCATCGTGGACCACGATGAAGTCGGTGATGGCGTCAAAGATTTCGAGCCAGTGGCGGTTCGATTGTTCGATGCGCGTGAACAGGCGCGCATTTTCGACCGCCATGGCGGCGCGCCCGGCAATAGCTTCGAGCAAATCGCGGTCTTCGGCCGCGAGCGGACGGCCGCGTCCGGAGAGGCAGAGCAAACCCGCCAGGTCTCCGCTGGGACCGGTAAGCCGGGCGACGATCAGGTCGTTCCAGCCCAAGCTCGATGCCAGATCAGGACCGAGCAGTTCGGCGGCGGAGCCCGCGACGATGGCTTCCGCCCGCGTCGCGACCAACTCAGAAAGGGCCTGAACAAATCGCTGCTGCAGGGCGCGATCTTCGGGCGCCGCGGGCAGGGGATGCAGCGCGACTGTCTGGAATCGTCCATCTTGAAGCAGGGCGACCGCGCCGGCGCGGGCTCCGGCTAATGCGATGGCGCGCTCAACAAACTTTCCGGCGAAATCGGGCAGGCGCAGCAGGCCATCAATCTCGCGCGCCAGTTGCATAAGAGTCTCAGAGCGTTTGCGATGGCGCTCCGACTGGTGCAGGTTGTGGGCGACCTCGAGCACCACCGAAACCTGGGCGGCGAGGGCGCGGGCGCGGCGAATATCCTGCTGGGAAATGCCGGTGCCGTCGAGGCGATCGAGTACTCCAAACATGCCGAGCACTTTTCCATCTGCGCCCAGCAGGGGGACCGCCAGCAACTGTTTGGCCTGGTATTGCGCGAGGATCTCCAGGTTCGCGCCGGGCACCTGGGTCAGATCGTCGGACCAAAAGACTTCTTTTTCGCGCAGGGCGCGCGTGGCGACGCCTTCAGGGAAAAGAGTATCGACGCGCCGCGACTCGCCCCGGGCGACGACCCAGCGGATGCGAAACTGCCCGCCTTCCACCAGGGCGATGAAGCACCGGCCATATCCGAGGAAGTCGGAGGCGCGCACCACGAACGCCTTCAGGAAATGTTCGAGGTCGCCGCTGGAGCTGAGTTCGGAAGAGATTTCGAGCAACTGGTGCAGTTCGTGGGCCTGGCCTTGCGCGGTGGCACACAGTTCGGCGTGAGCCACGGCGACCGCGCCGAAGCCGGCGATGGCGGAAACCAGCGACTTCTCCTCGGAGGTGAAGACTTCGTCAGGGCGCGGATAGACGAGGATGGCGCCTTGGGTACGCGCCGTGCGGAAGGGCGCAGCAATCAGCATTCCGGGAGAGATCAGGCTGCCGAGCGAGTGCAACTCTCCGCCGATGGAGATGGTGATGGCCTCTCCGGCGGAAACCGCGCGGTGCGCCAGATCGGCGGCGAAGCGAATGGTCTGGCGGTCGTGCCCCGCCCGAAAAGAATGAGCTAACTGGGGAGTTTCGGCGGCCACGGCGCGCAGTTCGAAAGGGCCCTCGCGGCGCAGAAGGACAGAGACGAGACGCGTACGCAACAACAGGCGGAGACGATCGGCCAGGGCCTCAATGACGGCGGCTACATCGGGAGTGCCGTGCAGCGCGGTCGCAACGTCGGCGAGAATTTCGGTCCGGCGGTGCTCCTCGCGCGAGGCTTCGCCGAGGCGGGTTGCCTCCAGCAAGCTGCCGAGCTGTCCCGCGAGGATGGTGGCCTTGGCGGCAAGGTCGTCATTGAAAAATCCTTCTTTCGAATCGTGCAGAAACGTCGCCGCGCCCACGACCTCATCGAAGACCAGCAGCGGAGCAACCATCAGGGAGCGAGCCCCGAACTGGAGCAGGGCGGGAATGCTCTGGGTCAACTGCGGCCCATTGACGATTATCGTGCGACGCTTGCGCACGGCCTCGGCTGTGTTGGCGCCGTCCTGGAATAGCAACCGGATGCCAATGAAACGCTCGGCCAGCTTTCCGTCGGCCTGCTCCCCGACGAGTTCGTCACCGGCATGACGCCGCCAGAAATAAACGCCGCTGGCGTGGAAGAATTCGCGGGTGGCGTGGCAAAAGAACTGGATCAGCGAGGCAGCGCCACCACGTTCCGCGGCCTTGGCAGCGATCTGCAGGAGAAGCTTCTGAAAGGCGTCGTCGGGGGTGGGCAGGGCACGGCCCTTCGGCGACGGCGTCGAATTAACTTCGGCCATCCTCAGAGCGTCACCAGCCTTCCGGCACACGTTTTCGGTGATTCTCACAAGTGATTGAATCTAATGGAAAACTATCCCGCCATCTCAATTTGAGTCAAGGGAAATGGGCAGACGGGGTGCCTTAGGTGTCAAATCGCGAGAAAATCCGGGTCATCGATCTCAGTGTGAGAATCGGCAGGGACGGAGCCACCCATGAGACATCATTAACTTAGGCACAGCTCAGCAGAACCTTTAGTGATCATGATAAGTCTTTTTTTTTCAAATATATCCCTGAGATTACCTTGGTTTTTTCAAAAGCTGAGGCATGGCCCCGACGTTGCTCCATTGGCATCACCGGGGATTATTGCCAGGGAGGAACTGTGTCTTTACGAAAGAAGGTGGCGCTGCTGGCAGTAGCGGCAATAGCGGTAGGGGTGGCGGGGCTTCGCGCTCAGGACGCAACGGGTGAAATGACGCGCCGGGTTAAGAGCAAAGTCCCGGCTGTGTATCCGGAACTGGCGAGGAAAATGAACCTCGCGGGCACGGTGAAGGTGCAGGTTGTGGTCGCGCCGAACGGCACCGTGAAAGAGGCCAAGGTAGTAGGCGGGCATCCAGTGCTGGCCAATGCCGCGCTGGACGCAGTCAGGAAATGGCGATTCGAGCCAGCGGCGGTGGAAAATACGGGCATCGTGGATTTCAAGTTCGAACCTCAGCACTAGGGGCAAGGCGCAAACAGGCGGCCGGGAGAAAACGGCATGACGATCGGTAAAAGGCTGTACAAGAATTTCGGAATCATCCTCAGCATGGTGGTGGTGCTGTTCATTGTGAACCTGGTGGCGGTGCAACGAGAGCACGCCGCCAAGGACGCGGCCCGAGCCTCGCTGGAGCTGGCGGACGCCACCAACCAGGTGCGCTTCCAGATGATGCAGAACCGCCTCTACCTGAGCAACTACCTGCTCAGCGGCGACACCCGGGAAGTGGAACTCATGAGCGCGGGCCTGCGCACGCTCAACGAAAAACTGCAACTGGGCAAATCGCTGGCCAACTCCGATCAGGAAAAGGCGGCGCTGGACAAGGTCGGGCAACTGGAACAAGCCTGGGGCAAAGAGTTCGCCCAGCCTCTGGTCGAGAAACGCCGGGACGTCGATTCGGGCAACGCGACAGTTGCCGAATTGCAGATTTATTACCTTCAGAAAGACGCTTCCTCCTGGGTGAAGAATTCGACAGACGCGCTGGATTTGGCGGATGGGGAAAACCGCAAGCTGGTCGAAGCCCGGCGCAGCTCGGATGCGGCAGCCAGTGCCCTGACCGTCGTCTTCTCAATCGTAAGCACGCTGGTCGCGCTGGTAGTGGGCATCTGGGTCGCGGTCACGACCGCCAAGTCAATTACGGGACCGCTGACCAACCTGATGCAGGTCTCGCGGCAAATCGGCGACACCGGCGATCTGGACCACAGCATCGACGTGAGGCGCAGTGACGAAATTGGAGAACTGGCGCGCAGCTTCTCCAAGATGGTGACCTATCTGAAAGAGATGGCGGGCGTTTCGGAGGCGATTGCCGGGGGCGATCTCACCGTGCAGGTCAAGCCGCGCTCCCCGCAAGACACGTTGGGCAACGCCTTCGCGCGGATGGTGGAAGGTCTGGGCCGGCTGGTGCGCAGCGTGCGCGACGCTTCGGCGCAAGTCGCGAGCGCCAGCGGGCAGGTGGCCAACGCATCCGACGATTCGGCCAAGGTCGGCCTGCAGGCTTCCTCGGCCATCGACGAAGTCACCAGCACCATGCACGAAATGAGCGTGAACGTGCAGAACATGGTGAAGAGCACGCAGGTGCAGGCTTCCAGCGTGAGCGAGACTTCGGCATCCATCGATCAGATGGTGGCATCCATCCAGCGCGTGGCCGACACCGCCAAAGTGCTGCTCGACATCTCGAACCGCTCGCGGGAAGAGGTGCACAGCGGGATCGCCACCATGGAAAAGGCCACCGACGGCCTGAACCGCATCAACGCGACCATCACCTCCTCGGGAGAAATCATCGGGGCGCTGGGACAACGCGCCGACGACATTGGAAAAATCATCGAAGTCATCGACGATCTGGCGGAACAAACCAACTTGCTGGCGCTGAACGCGGCCATCGAAGCGGCGCGCGCCGGCGAGCACGGCTTGGGATTCGCGGTGGTGGCGGATGAAGTCCGCAAGCTGGCGGAAAAGTCAGCACAGTCCACCAAGGAAATCTCGGAACTGATCCAGAGCATTCAGAAGGAAGCGCGCAAAGCCGTGGAGAACATGGACCGCTCCACCGGCATCGTGAACGAAGGCCTGGATCTGGGCGGCGAACTGAACGGGGCGCTGCGCAAGATCTCCAACGTGGTCACCGAAGTGTACAAATTCGCCCAGGAAATCGGCGCTGCCACCAATGAACAATCGCATGGCTCGTCGCAGATCGCGCGGGCCACCACGCGGCTGAACGAAATCACCCACGAAATCAACTCGGCGGTGGAAGAACAGGCTTCAGGAGCGCACGCCGTGGTCAAAGCCATGGAGCGGATGCGCGAACTGGTGCAGCAGTCGACCTCGGGCTCAACCGAATTGGCGGCGTCGGCGGAGCAGATGTCCAAGATGTCGCGCGGTCTGCTCGACTTCATGGACCGCTTCACTCTGGATGAAGCTTCGCGCCAGCCTGCCGACGAGAAATCGCAGCCTGCGCGCCGGGCGGCGGCAGCCTCCCGTACCTAGGACAGGTAATGAACTGGCGCTGAACTGGCAAGTAGGAACCAGCAAATATGAACCGTGAACTCCATATCGTGGGCTTCCAGATCGGGCGCGAGACTTATGGCGTGCCCATCACTTCGCTGCACGAGATTGTGCGCGTGCCGGAGATCACGGTGGTCCCCGACGCGCCCGATTATCTGGAGGGCGTGATCAACCTCCGGGGCAAGATCGTTTCGGTAATGGACTTGCGCAAGCGCTTCGGCGACAAGCTGGCCACGCTGAAAAAGCAGAACCGGATTCTGGTGGTGGAGCACTCCGGCAAGCTGGCGGGACTAATAGTGGACTCGGCGACGGAAGTATTGAAGATTGCAGGGGAAGACGTGGAAGCGCCACCGGCGGCATTTCAGGAGGGCGGACTGAACTGCGTTACGGGATTGGGAAAGGTTCGAGGCCGCCTGATCGTATTGCTCGACATGACCAAGCTATTGGCTCCGGCCAGCCTGCTGCAGGGCGACGGGAGCGCAGAAAGCAAGACCGCCAAGACGGAAGCGCGGGGAGCGGCGAGGTAGGCTTCGGCGGGTGGAGCTTCGTTGGTCCAAGCTTTTTTGTACCAGCCGGGTGCCGGGCGGCGCGATCCACACAGAGTAACTCGGCACGGAGAACGAGAGAACGAATGAGCACACTTGGTGCGGCACCGGCTCCGATCTTGACGGACGCGGAACTGCGGTTGTTGCAGGCGCTGGTGTATCAGGAGTGCGGCATGCACTTCGACGCGCGCCGCACGCACTTCCTGCAGGATCGCCTGCTGCGGCGGCTGAAAGAATGCCGCGCCGATAGCTTCTACGCTTACTACCGCCTGCTGATCAGCCTGGAAGGCAAGGCGGAACTGGCCAAGCTGGTGGAGAATCTAACCGTCAACGAAACCAGCTTTTTCCGCCACAAGGCGCAGTTGGACTTGTTCCAGAAACACGTGCTGGAAGAGTTGCTGAAACGCAAGCAGGCGCACCGCGAATACTCGGTGCGGATATGGAGCGCGGGCTGCTCCACCGGGCAAGAGGCCTACACGCTGGCCATGTTGGCAGCCGACGCACTGGGTTACTACTACCTGCGCAATCCGCTGCCGGTGGAGATGACGCTGCCCAAGCCCCTGATTCCCCCGCCCTGGCGGGTGGAAATCCTGGCCAGCGACATTAGTTATTCGGTGCTGCGCACCGGGCAGGAAGGCTTTTACAACGAGCATCAGATGTCGACGGTCGATTACAGCTTTCGCCTGCGTTACTTCGATAAGGCCGGCGACCGCTACTGCAGTCAAGAAGGCGCTGAAAGAAATGGTTCACTTCGATTTTCACAATCTGAAGACGGAGTACCTGCCGCAGCGCAACGACGTGATTTTCTGCCGCAACGTGATGATGTACTTCGACGAGGCGGAGCAGAAGCGGCTGATAGAAAAGTTTTACCGCTGCCTGAATCCCGGCGGCTATCTTTTTGTGGGCCACGCGGAAAGCCTGCTGGGCCTGACCGAGAAGTTCCGCATGGTGCACAAAGACAGCGGCACGGCTTACCAGCGGATTGAGGTGCGCGAGTGACGAATCCTCCCGATGAGCGCGGAGCGGAACTGCGGGAATTGTTTTTTGAGACCTCGCAGGAACTGCTGCAGGCGCTGAACGAAGAATCTCTGAAGCTGGAGAAGACTCCCGGCGACGAAGAGATCGTGCGTTCGATCCGGCGGACGGTGCACACGCTGAAGGGCGACTCGGCGGCTTGCGGTCTGCGCGAGTTGAGCGAACTGGCCCACCAGTTCGAAGATGCGCTTTCTCTGGAGAGCGCCGCAGCTCATGGGGCGCTGGCGGAAATTGCTCTGGCGGCCGCAGATGTTTTCGCGGAAATGCTCGCGGCCTACCATGGCGGACGCCCGATGCCCGCCACGGAAAGCCTGCGGCAGAAAATCAACGAACTGACCGCGGCCCCGGCCGCGAAGAAAGCGCGGCGCACGAAAAAAACCATAGAGCCCGCTCCGCGATCCGATAAGAATAAAGACTGGACAGATGCGGAAAGGCGCGCTCTGGCCCAGGCGCAGGCCGCCGGCTTGGGGCTGTTCGACATCGTGGTGAAAATCGATCCCCTCTGCACCATGCCGATCGCGGCGCGGCAACTGATTCAGAACGCGATCAAAGAGATCGGCCAGGTACTGGTGGTGCGGCCGGACGCGAAGTCGGCAGCCGCCTCGCGGCAAGTAGAGTTCATTTTTGCCAGCCTGCAAACCAAAGAGCAGATCGCCGCCAAGTGCCACATTCCGACGATCACGGGCGACTTCAACGTGACTTTGATCCAAGCCGCATCGCCGGCCAAAGCTTCCGCCAGCGTTTCGGCGCAGTCGGCGCCCGTGAAGGAGGCTGCATTTTTAACCACGGCTTCGGACAATCGAGACTCGCGAGCCCAGGCTTCGGCAAACCCAATCCCCGCCCAGCCGGAACCCGCCGAGGTGCAAGCCTCAGCGGCGGAACCGGGGCTGCCGCAAGTTTCGATGGAAAACATTCTGCGCGTGGAAGCGGGACGAATCGACAACGTGCTCAACCTGGTGGGCGAACTCATCATCGGCAAGTCGATGCTGCAGCAGGCGCTCAGCGAGTTTGGCCGGCGTTATCCCAAGGAACCGTTGCGCGGCAAGTTCGCCGATGCCATGGCCTTTCAGGCCAGGGTGCTGAACGACCTGCAACGTTCGGTAATGAAGATTCGCATGGTGCCGGTGGACCAGTTGTTCCGGCGCTTCCCGCGCATCGTGCGCGATGTGGCGCGGCAGTGCGGCCGCGAAGTGGACCTGGAACTCAGCGGGCAGGAAACTGACCTCGATAAGGGCATTCTCGACGCCATCGCCGAGCCCCTTACGCATCTGGTGCGCAACGCGGTCAGTCATGGCATCGAACCCGCCGAGCAACGCCGGAGCCAGGGCAAGCCGCCGCGAGGAAAGATTCGGCTGAATGCCTATCACCAGGGCAATCAGGTGGTGGTCGAAATCAGCGACGATGGGCGCGGCATCGAAGCGCAAAAGATTCGCAGCAAAGCCATCGACCTGGGAATGCTGACCTCGGAAGAAGCGGCGCGTTTGAGCGAAGCCGAGACCCTCGACCTTATCTTCCGTCCCGGATTCAGCACCGCCGAGCAGGTCACCGAAGTTTCCGGACGCGGGGTTGGAATGGACGTGGTGCAAAGCGTGATTCAACGCCTGAAGGCCACAATTCACGTCGAGACTCGCGTGGGCCAGGGCACCACGTTCCGCCTGAAGCTGCCGCTTACGCTGGCTATTATCAAAGCCCTGATGTTCTGGGTGGAGCAGCGCTTGTACGCCATCCCGCTGAACGCAGTAAGCCAGATTGCCCGCACGGTCGAATCCGAAGTCCATCAGGTTGACAACTACGAAGTGTTGCAGTTGCGCAACCAGGTGCTCCCGCTGCTGCGCCTCGGACGTCCCCCCGCCGCCGATGCCGACCGGAAAGCGCTCAAGCTTTTCATCCTCGTCATCACCGTTGGAGAGAAAAAATACGGGCTGGCCGTCGACGCTTTGGAAGGCGAAGAAGAGCTGGTCATCAAGGCTTTGGACGACCAGACTTTCTCCACCGATCTGGTGAACGGCGCTTCAATTCTGGGAGATGGAAAAGTTGTCCTGATCCTGAATCTGCCGGCCGTCGTGGAACATGTCGCGCAAACGCGTCCCGAAGCGGCTGGCTTGAGCAGTTGCGGAATCCTGCTGAACCATGCCGATCGCGCGCGGCTGGCTCTGAGCGCCGCCGGAGGTCGAGCATGAACGCCGGCATGAACGGGAAAAGGATTCGCGTGCTCGTCGTGGATGATTCCGCCTTGATGCGCAAGCTCATTCCGCAGATCCTCGAAGCCGACCCCTCGATCGAGGTGGTAGGCACGGCGATGGACGGAAACTTCTGTCTGAGGAAGATCGAAGAATTGCAACCCACCGTGGTCACGCTCGATTTGGAAATGCCGGGCATGAACGGCATCGACACTTTGAAAGAGATTGTGCGTTCGCATCCGGTTCCGGTGATCGTGGTCAGTTCCCACAGCACCGAAGGCGCTTCCGTCACCTTGAAGGCGTTAGGGCTGGGCGCCTTCGATTTTGTCGCCAAGCCGCACGATGCCTCTGCGCACATGGCCGAAACCGCGACGGAGTTGATCGCAAAAATCCACGCCGCCGCCGATTGCAAGGTTGTCCGACCGGGAAGTTTGCGGGAGCCAATTGCGCTTAAAAAGATCTCGGCCGGGAAGCCCACACCCCCGCCCAGCAAATTAGTGGCGATCGGAATTTCCACTGGAGGTCCGCAAGCCCTTGAATTCCTGCTGGCACAACTGCCGCCGGATTTTCCGGGTGCAATCGTGGTGGTGCAACACATGCCCGAGGGTTTTACCGACATGTTTGCCCGTCGCCTCGACGAATTGTGTTCGCTGAGCGTGAAGGAAGCTCAATCGGGCGACATGCTGCTGGCCGGGCGCGTGCTCATCTGCCCGGGAAGCCGGCACATGAAAGTGAAGCGGCTGGCCATGGGAGACCTGGTAATCCTTAATGAAGACGAGCGGGTCAATGGCCACCGTCCGAGCGTGGATGTTTTGTTCAACAGTGTGGCGGAGGAATTCGCCTCGCTGGCCATCGCAGTGCTGATGACCGGCATGGGCGACGACGGCGCGCAAGGCCTGGGTGCGGTGAAGAAAGCCGGCGGAATGACTATCGCGCAGAGCGAGGAATCTTGCGTGGTCTTCGGCATGCCGAAGGCCGCAATTGAACGCGGCTATGCGACGCGGGTTGTGGCTTTGGACGGGCTTTCGTCCACATTGCAGGCTCTGTGCGGCCGGCATGAAGGCCGCGGGGAAATTGGCGGGGCGGGAAAAGCGCTTCGCGCCGGGCGTTAAAACAATTTGCAGGAGTTTGTTTGAGGAGGATGTTATGGAGCAGTTTGCACCAGTAAAACGCAGCAAAGACGGCCAGCCGATTCGCTACCTGATCGTGGACGATTCCGTGTTCGCGCGCAAAAATCTCGCTCGCATGATCGAAAGCTTTGGCGGAAATGTAGCGGCCGAAGCCGGTGACGGGTTGACCGCCATCAGCGAGTACGACCGCACGAATCCCGATATCGTGCTTATGGATATCACCATGCCGCAGATGGAGGGCATCGAAGCCGCCGAAAAGATAGTCCAGGCGCATCCCGAGGCTCGGATCGTCATGGTGTCTTCCGTCGGATACCAGGAAAACATTGTGGCCGCGTTGCAGCGCGGGGCGCGCCATTTCGTGCAGAAGCCGGTGAAGCCGGAAGTGCTGTACGAAGTCATCAAGTACGTTCTCGGAGAGGACGGCGCCGTGGCCGCCGCGGCCGGCGCGGGAGTCTAATCGCATGAAGATGGAGCTGATTCAGCCTTTCATCAATGCGGCCGACGCCGTGTTGTCGCAAGGCCTGCAGGGCTCGACCAAGGTGGGCAGCCTCGCGATGGACGAGGTCGCTTACCGCCGCAAAGGTGTGGCCGGAATGGTCGCGCTTACTGGCGACATTGAGGGCCGCATTATTCTGGACCTTGAGCCGCAGACCGCGGTGCGCGTAGCCAGTCACTATGCGGGCGCGGAGCTGCCTGAATCCGACGGGCTGATCAAAGAGACCATCTTCGAGCTTGCCAACCAGGTTGTTGGCAATGCCGTTTGCGCGCTTAACGATCAGGGTTTTCACTTCCGCGTGCATCCTCCCGTGCTCGTCACTAGCGACGAAGGCGACAAGACCAGCGAAGACGTGGAAGCGCTGATGATCTGCTTTGAAACTTCCATGGGTAATGTGTTTATGAACGTCGCGCTGCGCTACAACAAGCGGCGCTTGGCCGATCATGCGGTCGCTGGGCATTAGTCGTTAGTGGAGTAGGTCTTAGGTCGTTAGGTGTTAGGTCTTAGGCAAAACCCGAAGACCTAACACCTAAGACCTTCGCGTTGGTCGTTGGCTCTTGGTCGCGGGTGCAACCGTCGCGATATCCTTCCACTTCATTTCAGCTTGTCCAAGGGGTATCTACGCCTCGCAGAGGGAAATGCTGATCGCCCTCTTCAACTCTTGAGCGCGGGATTCGTTCTTGGTCTCGCGAAGCTCTTCCAAAGCGCGGCGCAATTCCTCGCCTTGCAGCCGCGGTGGGCGGTTTCTGTGGGCGGGAGCGGCGGATGCCGCTGAATTTTGTCGATGATTTTTCTTTGCGGCGGCCATGGTTTTCAGCCTATCATTCTTCCTGTTTTCCTAAGACTTCAAAAACGGCGGGAACCCTCTTTGATAAGTCCGTGCAGGAGTCTGTCGCAGTCTTCCTGATCGTCGAAATACGGACGATCGAAATACGAATCATCGAAATGTGGATCGTCGAAATGCAGATCATCGAAATGCGCACTTACAAACTCAAGCCGGGCAAGCGCTCCGAGTTCCTTGATATATTCCGCTCGAAGTCGATTCCGGCGCACGCAGAGATCGGGATGAAAATCCTGGGTCCGTTTCTTTCCATCGAAGATCCCGACACCTTCTTCTTCATGCGCGGCTTTCCCGACCTCGTCTCGCGCGAGCCGATGAAGGCCAAGTTCTATGAAGGAGAACTGTGGAAGCGCGAACTGGAAAACCTCCTGATGCCCATGATCGACAAATATGAAGTCGTGGTGGTGGAGGACCTTGAGGGCTTGGTTCACTGGTGAAGTCCGCTCTCGAGAAAACGTTGCTACCAAATTGGGCCTTTGCCCTACAATTGGCACGTGCTAACCGAAGAAGACAAACAATGGATCAGCGAACGGCTAGAGAAGGTTGATACTACGTTCCTGGCCGGGTTTCACAAGGGTACATCACCGGTCGGATTGCGTCAGAAGAGCCACGCCGCCGCTCTTCGTGCGCTGGACGCCGAAGTTGAGTCCCCGTCAGACCGCCTGAAGAATCTCGAAGGCGGCTGATCGATCCCTCGCCGCGGTCCCACCCTTTCGCAGAGAGCGCGAAAGGATGAGCCACCCAGCCCTCCTTGAAATTCTAATTATTCCTGAAATCTGTCGAATAGGCCGCGTCTCATCCGTCATATATTCAGGAGCACAAAAGCGCTCATAATTGTTCCCAAGGAGAAAAAGAGTGATGCAATTCGCCCTGCTGATCTACGAATCACCAGAAGCTTTTACGGCACGGAATGCGGACGAAACCGATCCCTACCTCGGCGCATGGCGGGCGTACTACAAAGCGCTCGTCGAAGCCGGCATCTACGTCGGTGGCAATCCCCTTCAGCCGCCGGAGACCGGGACCACGGTGCGACTGAAGGACGGAAAGCGCCGCGTGCAGGATGGCCCTTTCGCCGATACGAAGGAACAACTGGGGGGATTCACAATCCTGGAGCTTCCCTCGCTTGACGCGGCGCTGGATTGGGCGGCGCACTGCCCGGCCGCTTCGATCGGCGCTGTGGAGGTCCGTCCCATTTCGCCTGAATACAAGCGCCGGGTCACAGGATGAGTGACGGCATTCAGGAGAGCACTCACCGAACCACTCAGCGAACCACTCAACGAACTATCGAACGTGTGGCTCGCGAGTCCTACGGCCGCCTGGTGGCATACCTTTCCGCGCACACGCGTGACGTGGCTAGCGCTGAGGATGCCCTCAGCGATGCGTTAGTAAAGGCACTCACAGCTTGGCCACGGGACGGCGTGCCAGAGAATCCAGAAGCCTGGCTGATGACGACGGCGCGCCACTCGTTTATCGACCTTGTGCGCCATCAGCAGGTTGCAGAGTCGGGCGAGCCCACACTCCTGCTGCTCAGAGAGGATTCCAAAGAGATGACTCTGTCGCCGGAATTTCCCGATGAACGATTGAAACTGCTGTTCGTATGTGCCCACCCGGCAATTGATCCGGCGATGCACACGCCGCTCATGCTGCAGGCCGTTCTGGGGCTGGATGCAGCGCGGATCGCCGGTGCTTTCCTGATTTCGCCGACGACCATGGGGCAGCGCCTGGTGCGGGCCAAGACGAAGATCCGCGACGGCGGGATTCAATTCGAAATCCCGCAAGAGCGTGAATTGCCGCAGCGGCTTGACGCGGTGCTGGAGGCGATTTACGCCGCCTTCGGAATCGGCTGGGACGACATGGCGGGCGTTGACCAGCGCGGCCGCGATCTGGCCAAGGAGGCGATCTGGCTGGCGCGCGTCCTTCTGCAGTTGATGCCGGGGGAGGCGGAAGTTCGCGGTCTGCTGGCTCTCATGCTCCACTGCGAAGCCCGCAGAGCGGCGCGGCGGGGGCCAGACGGCCGGTTCGTTCCTCTTTCGGAGCAGGATTCACAGCAGTGGTCTCGGCCGTTAATCGAAGAAGCGGAACGCCATCTTGGCGAAGCGTCGAGGCGCGGTCGCATCGGCCGGTTTCAGCTTGAGGCTGCGATTCAGTCGATCCATGCTGAACGGGTGCGCAGCGGCAGGATTCAGTGGAACGCGATTACGATGTTCTATGAACAGCTTATCCGGATATCGCCGACGCTCGGCATGAGAACTGGATACGCCGCGGCCGTAGCCGAAGCGAAGGGAGTCGAAGCCGGGCTAGCAGCGTTGGATGGGATCGACCCGGAGCAGTGTCTCCGCTTATCAGCCGTACTGGGCGGTTCGCGCTCACCTGTTGCAACGGCTTGGGAAAACACCTGAGGCCCTCGATGCCTTCGACCGGGCGATTGGTCTGACTGAGGATCCCGCAGTGAGACAGTTTCTGCTCCAGAGGCGGGGCTAAAGTTTTTTTATTTTTCTTGTCGAACTAAGCCGACCCCGCCCGTCATCCCTATAGAGGCGGCTTAACGGTCAAGTTGGCTACCGAGGAGGTAAACGATGTGTCCATTCTGTTTGACAACCATGGGATTAGTTGTCGCCGGGGCGGTTTCTACCGGCGGTCTGGCAGCATTGGCTGTGAAGGTTTCTCGCAAAAAGAACGGAGCAGGAGAAATCGTCCCGAATCTGAATAACAAGGAGAAATGAAAATGTCGACGAACAAAGGAAGAGACAAGGAACAAGGGAAAGGGGATCTCGCGATGAACACCCCTCCGATCGTGTCGCAACCGGAGTGGGAGGCTCGGCGCCAGCAGCTCCTCATGAAGGAGAAGGCCTTGACCCGCTCCCGCGATGCGCTCGCCGCCGAGCGTCGGCGCATGCCGTGGATGGCGGTGGAAAAGAAGTACGAGTTCGACGGGCCCAAGGGTAAGGTTAGTCTGCTCGACCTGTTCGAGGGCCGCAGGCAGTTGATCCTCTATCGCGCCTTCTTCGAGCCTGGGGTGTTCGGCTGGCCCGAGCACGCCTGCCGCGGCTGCTCCCTGGGCGCCGATCAGGTCGCGCACCTGGCGCATCTCAACGCCCGCGATACGACCCTCGCCTACGCCTCACGCGCGCCGCAGGCGGACATCGCGCGCCTGAAGGCGCGGATGGGCTGGGAGATGCCCTGGTACACCATCACCGACAGCTTCGATGTGGACTTCGGCGTGAATGAATGGCACGGCCACAACGTGTTCTCCCGCGACGGCGAGCGGGTCTTCCGCACATACTTCATCAACAACCGCGGTGACGAGGCAATGGGGAGCACCTGGAGCTATCTCGACATCACGCCGCTCGGCCGTCAGGAGACTTGGGAAGACTCGCCAGAGGGTTATCCGCAGACTCCGCCGTACAAGTGGTGGAACTGGCACGACAACTACGAAGCCGAGGCATCGCCTGACCCGAAGTGGGTCAAGGTGTCCGACGTTGGAGAAGCTGCCTTCCGAAAGCGCGACGCAGAGGAGAAGGCGAGCTAAATGGACGAACGGGGACGGGACGAACTTGGGAACCTGTCCCTGTTTTATTGCAGGCTGCATCTCGGCCCCCTTTGCAAAAGACGCAAAGGTTGGGGCATCCTCCGTTGTAGTTGTTCCGACAAAGGTGGGCCAGCACCGACGTCAGGATGGGGGACCCTCGAGTGGAAGCTCCATGGTGGTGGACGCTGACAAGTCTTCCGCGGGGTCGGCGATGCTTCTCAGCTCGGGATACTTCTGGATCAGCGTTGGCGGCGCTAGCACTCGCTTGCCGCTGATCATGGCCTTCAACTCCAGCGCGTTTACTCCCGCTTTGCTTTCGAAGTGGTTGTTGGTGATTACGTAGGTGGTGTGGGCGCGCTCGGCTACGCTTTCGATTCTTTCTTTCCATCCCTCTAGTTCGCGCTGGTTGTAGAGATAGTTGTAGCGGTCGTTGCGGTTGTCGGAGTCGGAACCATGCTCGGTAAACCCCGGATCGGCAAACCACTGCTCGTAGTTGCGGCCGTGCAGGCGGACGTAGCCGATGGCGGAGGTCACGTGTTCGGTGGGCGCCAGCGATCGACCTAGCACGGGCTGATCGATGTTGCAGAAACCAAGTATTCTCTTGGGCAAACGCGGCCAGCGTTGCGGCGTTGTTCCAGCTGGAGTCGCGCACTTCCACCACTCGCGGATATTCGATGAACTGGCGCAGCAGGCGCTCCAGATAATCGCGGTTGAGAGAGGTGTTTTTGAACGACACGGGGAACTGGATCAGCAGCGCGCCGAGGTGTCCTTCGTCGGCGATCGCGTCGAGGCCTTCGCGGGTGCGGGCTTCGTCTTCGTCGGTGGGACGGATGGTCGCGGCCGACGTGGGCTCCATCACCGCGATGGGCGAGTGCGTGAAGGCGCGGTAGAGTTTCGCGGTGAAGAGGAAATTCTTGTTTACCGCCGCTACTTTGCGGCACCACAGTTTAGCCCACTCAGGCTTTAGCGGTCCGTAGAACGAGGTGTTGATTTCGGTGGTGTCGAAGAAGCGCGCCAGATACTCGAGCGGATGCTGCTTGCGCCGCTGCATGCCTGAGGGATAGAAAATGCCGTCCCAGTCTTTGTACGACCAGCCGGCAGTGCCGATGCGGATTTCTTTCTTGTGAACCTGCGGTTGACGAGCTTGGGCCGGGGATTCCATACGCGGAGCAGACGGAGGGTTGGGGCAAGGTTAGCACAGGAACGGCGGCCTTAGCGTTGCGCGACGTTTGGAGGTAGTGGTGCATTTTGCTTCCCGTTTGGGTCACGATGCGCTGGAGATCCCTCGCCCCGCTGGTAAAAACGCGTGTCTTCGGGATGACGCCCTTCAAGTAAGGCGCCGTATTCTGCAAACGGCACCGCTACCCCGTTGGCCCAGACAAGGAACTTGCGGCGGAGGGCAGAGTGTGCGACACAGGAGCATGTACTCCCGTTTAGCTTCTGTTCTGATCTTGTGCTTTCTTGCGGCACTCGCGATCCCTCCGGCGGCGCAGGATAAAGATAAATCGGACGCCGACTACATTCGTTCCATGGAACTGAAGTGGACGGAGTCGTATAAGCAGCGGCAGGTAGACATCCTCGCTTCGCTGCTGGCCGAAGATTTCATCATCACCGTTGAGGACGGCAATACGTATGGCAAGACAGGCTACATTAGCCATAGCGCCGAGCCTGGCGTAAAGGTGGAAGTGGCGCAAATGACAGACATCAAGGTTCGCATGCATGGAACCACAGCGGTGGTGACGGGCGCGTATTACGAGCGGGGCGAGTCCAAAGGCAAGCGCTATGAATATCACGACCGCTTCACTGATATCTGGATGAAAGCCGGAGGCAAGTGGCAAGTCGTGGCGTCGCATTACAGCGTGCCCCTGAAGTAGTAGTGGAAGGCCCTCCGATGGACTAAAACAGACCTTTAGAGTCAAGATACGCTTTACGTAACGCATAAATCAGTTTATACTAAATTGTGATTCTCGGTTACTGCGATAAGCGGACCAGAGATTTCGCGATGGGCAAACGGGTCAAGGCGCTCTCTGGCATTGAACGCCCTGCGCGTCTGAAGCTGGACCGTCTGGAAGCAGCTGTCACTCTGCTGGACCTTGCCGCCTTGCCCGGCAACCGACTTGAGGTATTGAGGGGAAATAGAAAAGGGCAATACAGCATACGCATTAACGATCAGTGGCGAATTTGTTTTTACTGGGGAGAAGGTGCTTCCGGCCCCTCAAACGTGGAGATTGTCGATTACCACTAGGAGAATGCCATGCCTATCACTGCAATCCATCCCGGGGAACATTTGGCGGAAGAACTCAGCACGCTGGGAATAAGTGCCGCTGAATTGGCGCGGCAACTCGAGGTTCCAACCAACCGCATCACCGAAATCTTGAATGCTCGGCGCGCCATCACCGGCGACACAGCATTGCGCCTGGCCCACTTCTTTGGCACGACTGCGGAATTCTGGCTGAATCTGCAAAGTCTCTATGAAATCCGGCTTGCCCAGAGGAAATTGGGAAAGTCCATTAAGGCATTGCCCACCCTGAAGCACTTCGAACAGGTTCACACTTAGGATACAACTCTACCGCTCACTCCAGCGACAGCACCACCCAGTACACGCCCGTGGGATAGGTTTCGGTGCGCGCGTAGCATGTACCCACCGAGAAGCTCTGCAGGGTGTGGCTGGCGAGCGCGTGCCCGGCGGTTGCGGGCAGCGTTTCAGGATGCAGGCTGGTGTAGGTGAAGACGGTGTAGTGCTGAGCAAGCTGATGAATCGAGGGTGTTCCGAGCTTGCCGGCTTTGGCCATGGAGCAGGCGGCATCGTCGGCGATGTCCAGATCGCGGCGGACGAGATCAGGCTGGTTGGCTTGATGCCGAGCTTGCGCCACCGTCGCGGCAATGCGGTCTTTCACTTCCTGTGCGGAATAATTGGGGAGGGCGTGGCCGAAATCCTGCACGATGTATAGGCGGTCTCCGCTGCGGACCACGCCCAACCCGACTACGTTATAAGCCGGGTTGAGCAGGTTCGCGCGGTGCGGAGGGGACAGCATGAGATGTCGCTCGGCCTGGGCGGCGTCGAAATCGAGCGCGACGTTCTCGCCTTCCTGATCCAGCGGCGTGTGGGCCACGACGGCCAGGCGTTGAGGCAGGGAGGGCTCGCCCTCAAACTGGTGCGAAAGTTGCCGCGCCGCAAACATTGCTTCCGCGTGCGCGCGGGCTGCTTTGCTGAGGCCTGCGTCCAGTGTCAGACGCGGCGCGCCGGCTTGCGCTCGGTCCTGATTCGCAAGACTCAGAAGCTGTTGTTCGGCCTGGGGATCATAGTTGCTAAAAGGAATGTTGGGAGAAGTGGCCGCGGCTGGCCTCAACGTCGCGCCCTTGGCGGACTTTTCCGCAGCGCCATCGTTTGCTCGGGAAGAAGCCAGCAATCGAGACGACGGCTGGATCGATGTGGCGCCCAGCATCAGCATAAGTACCGTCGCGACTTTTCGAACGCTCGCTCTAAGGGCTCTTGGCATCAGCTTGTGCCTACCAATTTTCCTAGGCCGGAAATACTAACACAGGCTCAAAACTCAGGCTCAAACTTGCCTCTGGTGCTACGCTAGAAGCTGGAACCCAGCCTGAGAAGTTACCTTCGCTATGGAACCTGGTGTGATCGGGGTCATTGGCCTGTTGTTTGGCAGCGTGCTTGCATGGCTCGCGCTGCGGTCGCGCACGGCCACGCTCACAGCGCGTTTGTCATTGATGGAAAAGGAGTTGGCGGCCGGAAAGGCCGATCTGGCGCGGCTTCAGCAGGCCCACACCGAACTGGTGGCGGGCAAAGCGAGACTCGAATCCGCGCTCGAAGCGGAACGGAAGACCAACGACGAAAAGATCGCGTTAGTGACCCGCGCCAGCGAAGATCTGCGCAATGCCTTCAAAGCCATGGCTTCCGAGGCGCTGAAGAGCAATAACTCGTCCTTTCTTGTGATTGCGGAGGAAACTCTGAAGCGCTTCCAAGGCCAGGCGAAGGGCGACCTCGAGGCCCGGCAGAAGGCGGTGGCCGACATGGTCGCTCCGGTGCGCGATTCGCTGAATAAAGTGGATGCGCAGATTCAGCAAATGGAAGTGGCGCGTGGCGACGCTTACGGCGAACTGCGCGCGCAAGTGCAGTCGCTCATCACGACACAAAAAGAGCTGCAGTCTGAGACCGGCAATCTGGTGCGCGCACTGCGCACTCCCAACGTGCGCGGACGCTGGGGAGAGATTCAGTTGCGGCGCGTGGTCGAGATCGCCGGCATGCTTTCTTACTGCGATTTTGCCGAGCAGGAGACGGTGACCACGGAAACGGGAAGGCTGCGTCCTGATCTGGTGGTGAAGTTGCCGGGGGGCAAACGCATCGTGGTGGATGCAAAAACTCCTCTGCAGGCCTTTCTTGAAGCCTTCGAAACCAACGATGAAGAAGCGCGCCGCCTGTGTCTGGCGAATCATGCGCGGCAGGTTCGCGATCACATGAATACTCTCAGCGGCAAGAAATACTGGGAGCAATTCGAATCCACTCCGGAATTTGTGGTGATGTTTCTTCCGGGTGAAACATTCTTCAGCGCCGCGCTGGAACAAGATTCCAGTCTCATCGAACACGGAGTTCTAAACCGTGTGATTCCCGCCTCGCCCACCACATTGATCGCGCTGCTGAAAGCAGTGAATTACGGATGGAATCAGGAAAAGCTGGCGCGCAACGCACAGCGCATCAGCGAACTCGGCAAGGAACTGCACGACCGCCTGCGGTTGCTCGCGGGACACATCGCACAGGTCGGCACGGGACTTGACCGCGCGGTTGAGTCTTACAATAAAGCTGTGGGCTCGCTGGAGAGCCGGGTGCTGGTTTCGGCACGCAAGTTTGCCGAACTGGGAGCATCCGTGGCCGAGGATATACCCGAACTTGAGCCGATTGAAACCACAGCGCGGGCGCTCTCGTTTGAGTGGGACGAAGACGACGTTCCCGCTGAATCCGCCGAGGATGAGCGCAAAGCCGGTTGAACCGTGCGCCGGCCTCCCGCCGGGCCAACTGGAATGCGCGATGGCGCCTCATCTTAAGGGAATCCTTATCCAGCAGGACTGTTCCCTGCCCGCCGCGGTGTAGGCTGCGTTCCGACCGCATCCGAAGGGACGCACTTCGGAGTACACTTCCGGTTTCTCACAACGCGCCGCCACGCCACTTTTGGCCTAAAGATCACCCGTCCTCTGCCGATAACCTAAATGACGAGGCTGCGCCGCGATACTTGATTGCGGCTCTCGTTCATCCCCCATTTTCAGGAAAACAGTGTCAGGAGTCATCGGGCCGGTGAAGCGTGCTACGGCAGCTCGTCTCGTCAAGGCAGGGATCGCCATCCCTCCGCTGGCCCCAGCGTCGCTTGGCGGGAGCGCACGAACCGAAGCGGCCGAGGGTGCGCTCGCCAATCCGCCGGGCCGCGATGCCGAGCAGGAATTGCGGGAGCAGAAATACGCTCTCGACCAGCACGCGATCGTCGCCACCACCGACGTGCAGGGAACCATCACCTACGTCAACGCCAAGTTCTGCGCCATCAGCAAATACTCGCGCGACGAACTGCTGGGCCAGAACCACCGCATCCTCAACTCTGGCCACCATCCGAAAGAGTTTTTCCAGCAGATGTACCACACTATCGCCGGGGGCCAGGTGTGGCGGGGTGAGATCCGCAACACCGCCAAAGACGGTTCGACTTACTGGGTTGACACCACCGTCGTTCCGTTCCTCGACGCTAACGGCAAGCCCCGGCAGTACATGGCGATCCGCGCAGATATCAGCGAGCGCAAGCAAGCCGAAGAGCGGCTGGCGGGACAGACGGAGGAACTCTCCCGGCAAGCCGCGGAATTGCTGCGCTCGCAAATGGCGCTGGAAACCCAGACTCTGATGCTGCGGTCTGTGCTGGACAGCATGGAAGAGGGACTGGCCGCCGCCGATGAGCAGGGAAAATTCATCATCTGGAATCCGGCGGCGCTGAAGATTCTTGGTCTGGGTGCGACGAATCTGCCCAGCCGCGACTGGAGCGCACACTACGGTTTGTACCTGCAAGACATGGTCACGCCGTTTCCCGCGGATCAGCTGCCCCTGGTGCGCGCCATTCGCGGCGAAACCACCACTACTCAGATGTTTGTGCGCAATCCCGAGCTCGAACACGGGACCTGGATCGAAGTTAGCGGCAGTCCCTTGAAAGACAAGAACGGGGCGGTGTGTGGCGGAGTGGCGGCCTTCCGCGACGTCACTCAAAGAAGAGCGGCGGAGCAAGAAATCCGCAAGCTCAACGAAGAACTCGAAGAGAGAGTGGCACAACGCACCGCGCAACTGGAAACCGCCAACCACGAGTTGGAGGCTTTTACTTACTCAGTGTCGCACGATCTGCGCGCCCCGCTGCGGCACATCGGCGGCTTTTCCAAGATATTGTCCGAGGATTTTGGCCCGGGAATGCCCGCGGAAGCACAGAGTCACCTGAAACGCATCGAGGAGGGCGCCCGCCGCATGGGGCTGCTGGTGGATGAGCTGCTGAATCTGGCGCGGGTGGGCCGTCACGATCTCGAACTCCGGCCCACCCGGCTGAATTTGGTGATTGATGAGGTTGTGTCGCTGCTGCAGCGGGAAGCCGAAGGCAGGGCAGTGGATTGGAAGATTGCGGAGCTGCCGCCGGCGCAGTGCGATCCCATCCTGATCAAGCAGGTCTTTCAAAATGTGCTGGCCAACGCCCTCAAGTTCACCCGTCCCCGGGAGCGGGCTGTCGTCGAAATCGGGTTCCGGCAAGAAAACGGGCAGATGGCCATCATGGTCCGCGACAATGGGGTCGGCTTCAGCATGAAGTACAGCGATAAATTGTTCGGCGTGTTCCAGCGGCTGCATCGCGCTGAGGATTTCGAAGGCACCGGCATCGGCCTGGCCACCGTACACCGCATCATTCACAAGCACGGAGGCCGGGTGTGGGCGGAGGCGGAAGTGGATAAAGGGGCAACGTTTTATTTCACCCTTGAGGCCTCTAAGGCGACCGACATCAAAGCGAATGAAATGACCGGCCAGAGCGCTGCGGCAGGAGCCTAACTATGAACACCAATGAAGTCGATATTCTTTTGGTCGATGATAGTCAGGAGGACGTGGACCTGACTCTGCACGCCCTGCGGGCGGAAAATCTGGCCAACAGCTTCTTCGTGGCGCGCGATGGGGAGGAAGCGCTGGAATTTCTTTTCTGCACCGGGCCTCATGCCGGGCGATCTTTCGATCATCCGCCAAAGCTGGTTCTGCTGGATCTGAAGCTGCCAAAAATCGATGGGATGCAGGTGCTCAAGCGGGTCAAGAGCGATGAGCGCACCCGCATCATCCCCGTGGTTCTGATGACTTCCTCGAAAGAAGAACGGGACCTGGTGAGCGGCTACAACCTGGGCGCCAACAGTTATATCCAGAAGCCGGTGGACTTCGACGAGTTCCGGAAAATGGTGAAGCTCTTGGGAATGTATTGGCTGGTCATCAATCGGCCTCCCCTGACCAATGGTTGGGCACCGGCCGCAAAGCAGGCGCAATGACAGCGAGCAGTCCGGGAACCGCCCTTGCAACGGAAATCTCCGCCGCGCCTGACGTAAAGCTGCGCGCCTTGCTGGTGGAGGACAGCGAGCTCGACGCCGCGCTGGTGCTGCGGGCGCTCCAAAAAGACGGATTCGATGTGACTGCCAATGTTGTGCAGGATGAAGCCGAGTTCACTCAGGCGCTGCGCGCCCATCCGCCGGAGATTGTGCTGGCCGATTACAACCTGCCGAACTGGAAAGGGATGGACGCATTGAAGACGCTGCGCAGCGAAGGCCTCGATATCCCGATGATTCTGGTCTCCGGCTCGCTGGGCGACGTGACCGCGGTGGAATGCATTAAACAAGGCGCTACCGATTATGTTCTCAAAGACGGTTTGGCGCGGCTGCCCGAGGTGATTCGCCGCGCCTTGCGGGAGAAAAATGAACGCGGCTTGCGCCATCAGATGGAAGAGGACTTGGCCAGGAAAGTGGATGAACTGGCGCGCTCCAACGCCGACCTGGAACAGTTCGCCTATGTGGCGTCGCATGACCTGCAAGAGCCGCTGCGCATGGTGACGGCATACACCCAGCTTCTATCCGAACGGTACCATGGCAAACTCGACGCGAATGCCGACAAATTCATCAACTATGCCACCGAAGGGGCGCAGCGCACGCAGGTGCTCATTCAGGATCTGCTGGCGTTTTCACGAGTCGGACGGAGCGGCGTTCCCAGCGAGAGTGTGGATTGCAATGCCGTGGTGCAAGAGGTTCTGCGGACTCTGACCACCGCCATTCAAGAGAGTGGAGCGACGGTCACCCATGGAAAGCTTCCGGCGGTGTGGGCCGACCGCACGCAGGTGGCGCAGATATTCCAGAATCTGATTGGGAACGCCATCAAGTTTCGCGGGGAAAAACCGCCGGTGATTTCTGTGCAGGCTGAAAAAGCCGACCCGCGCTGGCTGTTCCGCGTGAGCGACAACGGAATCGGAATCGCGCCGGAATACGCGGAAAACATTTTTGTCGTCTTCCAGCGTTTGCACGCGCGCGGCGAATACCCGGGCAACGGCATCGGCCTGGCTATTTGTAAAAAGATCGTCGAACGCGACGGCGGAAAGATCTGGGTGGAGTCGCAGTCCGGTTCCGGTTCCACCTTCAAGTTCACCCTGCCTGCCCACGACCCCGATGTGCGCGCGGGAGGACACTCATGAAGGCAGAAGCGCCCGACATCCTCATGGTCGATGACAATCCAGCCGATGTGGCTCTGGTGCGCGAAGCGCTGGCGGGAAGCAAGCGTCAAAGCCAGCTCAGAAGCGCCGGGGACGGGGTGGAAGCAATGGCTCTTCTGGATCGCCGGGGGAACTTTGTGCGCGCCAAGCGGCCCGATCTGGTCATTCTCGACCTGAATCTGCCGAAGCGGGACGGGCTGGCGGTACTGGCAGCGATGAAGGCAGGGCCGGAGTTGCGGCGGATCCCGGTCGTGATCTTCAGCACATCGCAGTTGCGCAAGGATGTGGTGCGCAGCTACGAAATGGGCGCGAATTGTTACGTGAGCAAGCCCGGAAATCTGACTGACTTTTTTTTGGCAGTCAAATCAATTGAAGAATTCTGGTTCGGTTTTGTAAACCTGCCGCCTCAAGGAGAATAATGGATCGCCAACCCACCACGAACGTACTGCTGATTGAAGACAACCCCGGCGACGCCGATCTGGTGCGCCTGCGGCTGGTCGAATGCAAGACTCCGGTCAGGGTGAACTGTGTCACGCGGCTGTCGGCCGGTCTCGACTCCCTGAGCCGGGAAACGCCCTCCGTCGTGCTGCTCGATCTGAATCTTCCCGACAGCCGCGGAGCCGAAACATTTCGCCGCGTCATGGAGCACGCGCCCAACGTGCCGGTGGTCGTGCTCTCCGGCCAGGATGATGAAGTACTGGCGATGAAAGCAGTCCACCAGGGGGTTCAGGATTACCTGATCAAGGGCGATATCTCGAGCAAGCACCTGGAGCACGCCATCCGCTACGCGGTGGAACGCCAGGGTCTGCTGCGCTCGCTGGAAATCAGTCAAAAGCAGCAACTGGAGTTCAAGAACCGCTTCCTGTCTCACGTCTCGCACGAACTGCGCACGCCGCTGACCTGCATTCACCAGTACGTGTCTTTGCTGGTCGACGGATTAGCCGGCCCTTTGTTGCCCGACCAGATCGATCACCTGAAGACCATTCAGAAGAGCGTGAATCAGTTGCACGCCATGATCCGCGATCTGCTGGAAGCCACCCGCGCCGAAGAAGGCAAGATGCGGATCGAGCCCCGCTGCGTTTCGGTGGGCGAACTGGTGCAGCAGACCATTGCCATGATGCGTCCCCTGGCCGACGAAAAAAAGATTGGACTCGAAATCGGACTGGACCAGCGCCTGCCCCTGGCGCATGCCGACCCCGACCGTGTGCTCGAGGTGCTTATCAATCTGGTCGACAATGCCATCAAGTTCACTTCCGCGGAGGGGTCGGTCATGGTCCAGGCCAGCATGGTGGATGCCGACCCGGGTTATGTCTACATTTCGGTCAGCGATACCGGCCGCGGCATCGGTCCGGAAGCCAAAGCGCTGATTTTTGAACGGCTTTATCAGGACCCTGATTCTGTCGACGACCATCGCTCCGGTTTAGGACTGGGATTATTCATCAGCCGGGAAATCGTGCGGCTGCATGAGGGACGCATCTGGGTTGCAAGCGAACCGGGCCAGGGCAGCACTTTTACGTTCACTCTTCCCATCTATTCCCTGGCCAAACTGCTGACCCCCATCGTCATCCATCAAGGCTCCCTGCGTCCGGCTGTTGTGCTGGTAAAGGTCGAACTCGCGCCGCTCTCCAATCCGCGGGGCAATTGGAAAGAAACCTGGCTGCAATGTTTGGAGATTCTGCGCCGCTGCGTTTATCTCGACAAAGATCTGGTTCTGCCTCCGATGGGGACGTCGGGCGCGACCGAGACGGTTTTCGTCGTGGCCTCGGTCGACATGGAGCGCTCCGGGAACATGACCACGCGCATCCGCGAACAATTGGAGCGTGTGACCGATCTCAAGACCAAGTGCAAGTTAACCATCACCACGGTTCCGGTGGAGCTTCCATCCGGCAATCTGGGGAAAACCCTGGAGGAGCAGGTCCAAACCGTGGCTGCCAGTGTAACGAAGATGATTGTGACGAGCCGGGAAGAGAAAAAATTGTACGCCGGAAAGGGCGCACAAAAACGCCAGCTGAACCACAACAATTAAAGGAGAATTGCAATGCCAAATCCGAAGATTCTTGTAGTCGATGACGATCCCGATCTGGTGCGTGCCCTGCGGCTACGCCTGCGAGCCAACAACTATGAAGTCACCACAGCCTGCGATGGCTATGCCGCAATCGCCTCAGCCCAGAAAGAACGCCCTGCCCTGATTATTCTGGATCTCGGTCTGCCCGTGGGCGATGGCTTCGTGGTGCTTGACCGGCTGCAGAACAGCGACGCTCTGGCCGGAATTCCGGTTATCGTGCTGAGCGCGCGCGATCCGCAGACCGACGAAGAACGCGCCTTGAAGGCCGGCGCTACGGCATTTTTACAGAAGCCCGCGGATAACGACGAACTGCTGAACGTGATCAAGGTCAGTCTGGGCGCCGTGAACCCGCAACCAGCGGCCTTGCCGTCGTAGGCTAATTGCAAGTCAGGGCTGTCCAAGATTAGTGTACTTGTCACCCTGAAACCGCGGCTCTTTTGCGGCTGAAGGACCCAGTAACCCTCTCGCAGCGCTTGGAACGACGGCGGTATCTGTACCGCCAGAAGGTTGGACAAGACCTTCGTTGGGAGTCTTCGGCTTCGCCGAGGACTCCACTGCCTAGGATGGCAAGGAATCGAAGGGCTCCGCCGGATCGGTCGGCGGGTGCACATTCCTAGCGTTCGCCTTAAAATCTTCTAACCCAGCCACATACAAAATTCCACACAAACCTCCACAAAAACGTACACGGTTTCCCGAAACCCATCTATAATCTTGGAAGTTGCTTTAGACACGGTACTTAGCAGTCCCGGAATGGGAAACGACATGGCAGCGAAGTTGCTCATCGAGGATCGGTGGGGTTTCGCGCCCACGCCTATTCGGCCCCCTGAGGGTTCACCGCCGAAACGTATGAACCAGGAAAGCCAAGTTCGCTCGGTCGCCGTCCTGCTGTTTCTTCTGACGGTGGCTGCGGTCGTTTTTGCCGGCTTCAATTTCAAGGCCGAGTGGAAGTTCCTGGTTCCCGACGACGGTGTCTGGTGGGTCGAAAATGGGGGACACCTTACGGCTGACCGGCTCGACCCCAGCGGCCCCGGCGCCCGGAGTGGCATCAAGCCCGGCGACCAACTCGTTTCCATCAACGGCGAGGAAGTCCAGACCATGCCGGGGCTGGAGCGCCAGCTCTACAGTAACGGGGTCTGGTCGAAAGCCTCGTATTCCCTGCTCCGGCAATCTGTTCCTCTCGATTCCAGCGTCATTCTGGTTCCGGCCGAGCGTTCGCTCAATAATTGGCTGCGGCTGATTGCCCTCATCTACCTGGGCATCGGCCTCTACGTTTTGCTCCGCCGGTGGACTGCTCCCGGGTCCACGCACTTCTACATCTTTTGCCTGGTTTCGTTTATCGCCTATTCCTTCAAGTACACCGGCAAGCTAAACGATTTCGACTGGACGATCTATTGGGGGAACATCGCCGCCGGAGTGTTGCAGCCGGCTCTGTTCCTGCATTTCGTTCTCACCTTCCCAGAGAAGCGAGAGATCGTGCGCAGACATCCCTGGCTGCTGGCGATGGTCTACATGCCGGCGGCAGTGCTGCTTACTGCGCACCTCACCGCTATGCGTCTGCTTCAGGCCAGCGAACGGCTGCGCTGGAACCTCGACCGGATGGAAATGTCCTACGGCTCGCTGTTCTTCATGGCCGCTGCCGGCTTGCTCTGGTATAGCTACCGGCACGCCAGCACCACGATTCTGCGGCAGCAGTTGAAGTGGGTGACCCGCGGGACAATTCTGGCCATCGTTCCCTACACCATCTTCTACGTCATACCTTACCTGACGGGTTCGCTGCCCGGCGCAGCCATGAAGGTGTCGGCGCTGTCGCTGGCTCTGCTGCCGCTCACGTTCGGCTACGCCATCTTCCGCTACCGCCTGATGGATGTCGACCTCATCTTCAAGCGCGGCGTGGTCTACACGCTGGCGGCGGCGATCGTGGTGGGAATGTATTTCGCGCTGGTGGCTGGCGTGGCCCTGCTGGTGCACAACTGGCGGCCCAGCTCCGGGCCGATGGGCCTGGTGCTGGCTGTGGTGGTGACGGCGTTGCTGTTCGATCCCGTCCGCAAATGGATTCAAGACCACATCGATCAGTTCTTCTACCGCACCAGCTATGACTACCGCCGCACGCTGCTCGAGTTCGGCCGCGAGTTGGGTTCGGAGACCAACCTGAATACTTTGCTGTCGTCGCTGATCGACCGCTTGTCCCGCACGCTCGCGGTCGACCGCATGGCGATCTTCCTGGCGGGCGACGTAGCGGGACAATTTGCGCTGGCCAAGTCCTTCGGCCTGACCGCACCCGGCAACGTTGATCTCTCATTCCTGAGCGCCCCCCGGCCCGAGCCGTCGGGCCATCTTTTCTTCGAGAACACGCACCAGGTGCCGCGCGAGACGCCGGAGGCGCAGCAAGCCATCGCGCGGCTCGATCTGAATTACTACATCCCGTGCCGCGCTCAGCAGAAAACCATCGCCGTGCTCGGCCTGGGCAAGACCATGCAGGGCGACTTCCTCTCCAGCGAGGACATGGAATTGCTGGAAACTCTGGGCGGCTATCTCGGCATCGCCATTCAGAATGGACAGCTCTATGCCTCGTTGCAGCAGAAGGCGGCGGAGTACGAGCGCCTGAAGGACTTCAACGAAAACATCGTCGAATCCATCAACGTGGGCGTGATGGCGCTCGACATGGAAGACCGCATCGAGAGCTGGAACGCGCAGATGGAAGTGATGTACGCGGTGCCGCGCTGGCAGACCCTGACCCAGCCGCTGAAAAACATCTTCCCGGCGGAGTTCGTCGAAGAATTCAATCGCATGCGGCAGGACGCCGGCATTCGCAATCTGTACAAGTTCCGCTTGAAAACGCCGGCTGGCGAAGTTCGCACCGTGAATGTGGCCATCGCCCCGCTGGTGACGCGCAAGTTCCAGGTCATCGGACGGCTGGTCATCATGGACGACATCACCGAGCGCGTCGATCTCGAAGTCCAGCTTTCCCAGGCCGACAAGCTTTCGTCCATCGGCTTGCTGGCGGCGGGCGTGGCCCATGAAGTCAACACGCCGTTAGCCGTGATTTCTTCTTACACGCAGATGTTGAGCAAACAACTGCAGGGCGATCCGCAGAAGTCGAGCCTGCTCGAAAAGATCACGCGGCAAACCTTCCGCGCGTCGGAGATTGTAAACAATCTGCTGAACTTCTCGCGCACCAGCGGCAGCGAGATCGGCGACGTCGATGTGAACAAAGTGATCGGCGACACACTGGCGCTGCTGGAGCACCAGTTCAAGGTGGCCAAGGTAGAAGTGCAGAACGCGCTCGAGCCCAAGTTGCCCGCCATTCAAGGGAATGCGGGAAGATTGCAGCAGGTATTTCTGAATCTGTTCCTGAACGCCAAGGACGCGATGCCGGGCGGCGGCACGCTGCGTGTGGCCACGCTCAACGGCGAGAGCGTCAGCGTGTGCGTATCCGACACGGGGACGGGCATCGCGCCGGAAAACATTCAGCGCATTTACGATCCATTCTTCACCACTAAGACTTCGCCGCGGGAAGGTCAGGCGCGGGGCACCGGCCTTGGCCTCTCGGTCACCTACGGCATCATTCAGGAACACGCAGGCAAGATTCGCGTGGAGAGCAATCCCGGCGCGGGCACGACGTTTGTCCTCGATTTCCCTCTCAGCAAGAAAGCCGTGCCTTCCAAGGCGGAGTATGTCTGATGCGGCCGTCATCTCGCGCGCGTTCATAAATGGCGGGCCTGGAACGCCGGGCCTCGCCGGCGCAGTGCTCATCATCGACGATGAAGCCGAGATCCGCGAATCCCTGCAGGCGCTGCTGGAGATGGAAGGCTTCGCAGTGGAAACCGCACCGACCGGCGAAGCGGGCCTGCAGCGCATCGGCGAACATCCTTTCGATCTGATTCTGCTCGATCTCGCCCTGCCCGGCCGCGATGGTTTGGAAATTCTTACCGAGATTCGCGCCCTCGAAACCCGCCTGCCGGTCATCATGATCACGGCCTACGGAACGGTGGAGAACGCGGTGCGCGCCATGCAGTCCGGCGCCGCTAACTTCGTCACCAAACCCTGGGACAACGAAAAGCTTCTCGCCGACGTCCGTGCCGCCGTGGGCTGGCGCCGCGCTGAAGAAGAAAATATCCAACTGAAGCGCGCCCTCAAACAGCGCTACAACTTCGAAAACATCGTCGGCAAGAGCGAGCCGATGCTGAAGATCTTCGACCTCGTCGCCCAGGTGGCGAACAGCCGCTCCACTGTGCTCTTGCAAGGCGAAAGCGGAACCGGCAAAGAAGTTATCGCCAAAGCCCTGCACCTGAACTCGCCGCGCCACGACCGGCCTTTTGTCCCGGTCAACACTGGCTCCATGCCGACCGACTTGCTCGAGTCCACACTCTTCGGCCACGTGAAGGGCGCATTCACCAGCGCCATCGCTTCCAAGAAGGGCCTGTTCGAGATGGCGGACCGGGGCACGCTGTTTCTCGACGAAATCGCCACCATGGGCCTCGACACCCAAGCTAAGATTCTCCGCGTCTTGCAGGATCGCCGCTTCATGCACCTGGGCGGAGTGCAGGAGATGCAGGTGGATGTGCGCATCATCGCCGCCACCAACGTCGACCTTCGCCAGTCGGTGCGCGACGGCCGCTTCCGCGAAGATCTGTTTTACCGGTTGAACGTGATCACTATCGAGCTTCCTCCTCTGCGCCAGCGCAAAGAGGATATCCCGCTGCTCGTAGATTTCTTTCTGAAGAAGTACGCCGAGGAAAATGACCGCCCGGCGAGGCATATCACGCCGGAAGCGTTGCGGCCGCTGATGGCCTATTCATGGCCGGGCAATGTGCGCGAACTGGAAAACGTAATCGAGCGTTCCGTGGTGCTCTCTTCTGGAACGGCAATCGGCCTCGACTTGCTGCCCGACCATCTGCTCGGCCGGGGTTCAGCCTTCACCTTGCACGATCCGCCCGCCGACGCGTCGCTGTTTGAAATCGTCGAAGACGTGGAGCGGCGCATCATCACCGATATGCTGGAGAAGTGCAACTGGAACCAGACCGAAGCCGCCGAGCACTTCAAAGTGCCGCTCTCCACCCTGAACCAGAAAATCCGCCGCCTGAATATCGAGATCAAGAAAAAGACGCGGGGATAGAAGAAAGTGGCCAGTGGTCAGTCAACGTACCCGCACCATACCCCCAGATCCGCAACCAACCCGATTTTACTGACCACTGATCACTGACCACTGACCACTGATCTCTGCCCTTCTGTTATAGTTTTCGGGGAAGCATGGAACTCACTTCGCCCACGTACATCGCCAAAGAAAAAGTCCAGACCGTTCAGGATTACGTTCTGTTCTGCGGTCAGGCCATGGCGAATCTTTTCCGCCAGCCGCGCTACTTCGCCGATATGGCCTTACAGTCAGACACCATCGGCGTGGGCTCCTTGCCCATCGTAGTGCTCACCGGCTTCTTCACCGGAGCCGTGCTGGCACTGCAGGCCTCGAACACGCTCGAGCGTTTCGGCTCGATCACTCTGGTCGGGCAGCTGGTCTCCACTTCCATGGTGCGCGAACTCGGGCCCGTGCTGACTAGCCTGATGGTGGCGGGGCGCAATTCCTCCGGCATGGCCAGCGAACTGGGATCGATGGTGGTGACCGAACAGATCGACGCCATGCGCGCTCTGGGCACCGACCCCATGAAGAAGCTGGTCACACCGCGCGTGATTGCCACGGTGTTCATGCTGTTCTTCCTGACCATCATTTCCGATCTGGTAGGCCTGACCGGAGGCTTGTTCATTGCCAAAGTGCTGCTGCGTCTCGATGCCCGGCAGTA
Source organism: uncultured Acidobacteriaceae bacterium (assembly GCA_963807655.1). Classification (GTDB taxonomy): domain Bacteria; phylum Acidobacteriota; class Terriglobia; order Terriglobales; family Acidobacteriaceae; genus Sulfotelmatobacter. The sequence goes on from CAWEDF010000063.1 coordinate 48,907, forward strand.
CTGGTCCAACGCCTGGGAAACGCTGGTGTTTCAGGATGTGTTCATGGGACTGCTGAAGCCGGTGCTGTTCGGCTTCATCATCGCGACCATCGGCTGTTTCTACGGCATGAACGCGCGCGGGGGAACCCAGGGTGTGGGCCGCGCCACCACGCAAGCCGTGGTCGCGGCTTCCGTGCTGATCCTGGCGTTCGATTTGTTCCTTACACGATTCCTGATGGCCGTGCTCTCTTTTCACTAATCCCATGTCCGCGCCTACCTTGCCGCTCGATCGCGCTGCTGTAACAACGCCGAACATTCCTCCCCGGCCATCGTGTTTGAAGACGTGGCGGTCTCCTTCGGCGACAGTGAAGTGCTGCGCGGAGTTTCCTTCCATCTGGCCCGGGGCGAGACCAAGGCGCTGTTCGGCGTGGCGGGCTCAGGCAAGAGCCTTATTCTCAAGCTGGTGCTGGGACTGATCCGTCCGGACTCGGGACGCATCGTGGTGTTGGGGCAGGACGTGACGCAAATGCGGGAAGAAGATCTGTTTGCGTTGCGCGGCAAGATTGGGATGGTCTTCCAGGAGAGCGCCCTCTTCGACTCTCTCACGGTCAGCGAGAACGTCGCCTACCGGCTCACGGAAGAACATGGCATCTATGACGAAAACATCGATCGCAAAGTGCGCGAGGCGTTGCGATTCGTGGAACTGGAGCACACGCTCGATCTCTATCCCGCGGAACTTTCCGGCGGCATGCGGCGGCGCGTGGCCATCGCGCGCGCCGTAATTACGCAACCGGAACTGCTGCTCTATGACTCGCCCACGGGAGGCCTCGATCCGGTAACCTCGAACACCATCATCGAATTGATTGTGAAACAACGCGATGTCTACAAGACCAGCGCTCTGCTGGTGACGCACCGCCTGCAGGATGCTTTCACCATGGCCACCCATCAGTTCGACAAGGAAACCAACCACATCGTGCCTCTGCCGCCCGGCAAGCACTGCGATGTGCCGCTGAGCTTTCTGATCCTGCGCGACGGCAAAGTAATTTTCGACGGCGACCTGCAGGCGCTGGGGCACTCCGAAGACGAGTACATAAAGGAATACATCTCGTAGCGGTGGCCAGTGGTCAGTGGTCAGTAGGAGCGACGGAAGCGGCATACTTAGGTCTTACTGACCCCTGATCACTGACCACTGACCACCGCTTCATCAGTCTCTCCACCTCTTCTGCGCTCGACGGCAACGCGCCACTCAGTTTGATCAGCTTGCCGTCCTGGTCCACGTAGTAGTCGTCTTCGATGCGCACGCCCAGGTTTTCCTCGGGAATATAAATTCCCGGTTCGATAGTGAAGACCGCGCCGGGCCCGAGTGGAACGCTGTAATCATTGGGATCGTGCACGTTGAGCCCGACGTAGTGTCCGAGGCCGTGGATGAAATACTTTCCCAGCGGTTCGCCGTGCAAATCCTTTCCATGGGTGTTGATGTAATCGAACGCAACTTTGTGGAGCGAGTCGGGGTCGTCGCGCTTCATGTTTGACTTGCCCGATTTGAAAGCGGCGGCGGCAGCCGTTTGCGCGCCCAAAACAATGTCGTAGATCTCGCGCTGGCGCGCTGTAAAGTGGCCGTTCACCGGCAGCGTGCGCGTGATGTCGGAAGCGTACATCGAATATTCGCCGGCGGCATCGATCACCACCACGTCCCCGGACTTCATCACCTTGTCGTCATCCGAGTAGTGCAGCACGGTTGAAAAGTAGCCCGAACCCACGATGGGGGCGTAGGCCACGCGCTCACAGCCACGCCTGCCCCACTCATATTGCATGAGAGCTGAGATCTCGCGCTCGTTCACGCTCGGCTTCACCGCCTTGAACGCGGCGAAGTGCGCGGCGACTGAGGCGTCGACCGCTTTTTGAATGAGCGCCACCTCTCCCGCGTCTTTTGTGGTGCGCACTGACGAAATCATGGGCTTCACGTCCTGAAACGATAGATACGCATTCAGGCGCTTCAGAAATGCCAGCGGTGCCGACGAAGCCGAGTTCTCGCCACGCGACGCAACGTCGGTGTAGACGACAGGACGCGCACCTGACACATACCGCCCCACATCATCGGGCAACCGTCCCATATCCTCGACGTCGATCGAAGCCGGTAATCTTCGGAGCTTCGGGGTTCTCCGCTCCGAGCTTGGGGCCGGTCCACTTCTCCTGGGTCATATTGCGCGGAGGCAGAAAAAGAATCTCGCTGTAGGCACGCGCGGGTGTATCGCCTTTGGCCTCGACCGCCGATGCAATCAGCAACGCCGCGCTCGGTTCGCTTAAGCCCGAGAGATAGTAGAAGTTCTCGTCCTGGCGAAAGCCGTAGAGGTTGTTGGGGCCGTCGCTCTCGGTAGCGGCGAACAGAACGACGACGCCTCCAACTTTCTTTGCCAGCGCTTCGCGGCGGGCGTGATAGTCGGCGTTGGGTTGCCGCTCTAAACCGAAACTCGACTGAGCGGCGCCGAGAAGGAAAAGGCCGGCAAAGGCACCTGCCAGGAAAAAAGAAGACTGCGGTTTCCGCATCGTGTAGTCCATCCTTCGTTTGACGCACGTCCAGCCCCGTCGTCACCGGGCGGCGTTGGTTCTTCGATAAAAGCTCCAGATTACTTCTGCCCGCCGGTGGCGCTTTGTTTTGCCTGCAGGAACGAGTCGACGTTGCGTTTGTCGATCAGGGCAGAACCAGTATCCACGAAGAATGGAATGGTCGCAAAACTATCTTTCGACCAGTCCGTCTCAAGCGACTGCGGCTTGTGATGATAGAGGTTGTCGAGCATCTGCATGCCCACGAAAGCCATGGTGTAGGGCTTCTGCGCGATGGTAGCGGCGATGCCGCCCTTCTTCACCCACTCCAGGGTTTCGGCATCGGTGTCCATCGCCATCACAACTTTGCCGCTGATGTGGTAGCTGTTGAGCACGCCGGCAACTTCTTTGCCCGACTGCGCCTCCAGGCTGACGAAGGCGTCGACCTGATCTTTTTCCTTGCCGATGATTTGGGTGGTGGTATCGAAGGCGATGCGCGGATCACCCTGAATATCGACCACGCGCGTGATCTTGATGCTGGTGTGCTCCAGTGCATCCCGGTAACCGCGCAGACGGTCCTGCATGTTGTGCTGGTCGGGCATGGTAAAGACCACGACGTTGCCTTTGCCGTTCAACTCCTGCGCCAGGCGCATGCCTCCGCTCACGCCGGCAGCATAGTTGTTGGTACCGATGAAGAACAGCCGCTTGCTGGCGGGGGCGTCAGAGTCCACGGTAATCACGGGGATTCCGGCGGCGATCGCCTTGTCGATGCTGTCCTTGAGCAGGGCAGGGTCGGTCACGCCGAGCAGTATGCCGGAAGCCTTTTGTTGCACCGCCTGATCCAGCGCATCGCGTTCGGCTTTAGGGTTGTAGTTGTTGGGGCCTACGAAGTCAGAGCGCACCTTGAATTGCACTGCCGCCCTGCTAAAACCCGCGCCCGCCGCCTGCCAGTAGGGTACCTGGAGGTTAGCCGCCACGAATACGAAGTACTCGTTGGAATCGTGAGCGCCGCAACTGAGCACCGAAACGACAAGGAATGCCACAGCGAGGAGAGAAAACAGCTTGCGGAAGCGGAGCATCGGATCCTCCTTCGGACGATCTTGACGCGGAGTGAAACCCGCGTGCCGGGCCCGATGAGAAACTTTAGCGAGTGGATTGTAACCGAGCAGTCAACCGAAAAAAAGCCAAGGAACACTGGCGTATCGAGTAGCGCCGGCGTCGCGCGGCTGTCGAGCCGGCGTTCCGCCCACTCTCCAACCAGCCAAATGCAGCCGTCACGTTTTCACACTCCGACCGGAAACGGCTTAGTGTGGGTCTCAGCGCTAAGCTCGACCCCGGCAAAGCGTCCTTGCAGCAGCGACATCAATCCCGTGTACCAGTAGCCCACCACGAAGAGCACGAGGAATGGAACGGTAACGAAGTTCTCGTTTTCGACAGCATAAAATACAGTGAGCGCGAAGTAAGCGCCGATCGCCAGTTCGAGCCAAGGCACCCAGCCCAGGCGCTTGCGGTACTTGGTGGCGCCGACTTTGTCCTTCCTCGATTCCACGTGGTATTTGGGCGTGCGCGCGAAGGCGCTCTCCTTGCCCATGAGCGCCTCGATCACAGCTTTGGTGTTGGTGATCGTCAATCCGATGCCGAGAGCCATGAGGAATGGCAGATACAGCAGCGCCCGCGGCCAGCTCTTGGGAAAGAGTTCGCGTTGCGAAACCAGATAGAAACTCGAAATTGAAAACGTGGACGCCATGAACAGCGGCAGGTCGATGAAGAGAATCTGGAACCATCCCTGATAAAAGCGGATGATCATGGCCGGCAACATCAGCACCGAAAGCACGATCATCAGCGGATAGCTGAGGTTCGCGGTCAGGTGATACCAGGCTTCGACCTTTGTGTGAAAAGGCGCGTCGCTGCGCAGCACGCGGGGCAGAATCTTCTTTCCCGTCTGGATCAGCCCTTTCGCCCAGCGCGCCTGCTGCGTTTTGAACGCGGTCATCTCAACGGGCAATTCGGCGGGACACTCGACATCCTGCAGGTAGATAAACTTCCATCCCTTGAGCTGGGCGCGGTAGGAAAGATCGGTGTCTTCCGTAAGCGTGTCGTGCTGCCAGCCGCCGGCTTCGTCGATGGTCACGCGCCGCCACACCCCAGCGGTGCCATTGAAGTTGAAGAAGACTCCACTGCGGGCGCGTGCCGAGTGCTCGAGCACGAAGTGGCCGTCGAGCAGGATGGCTTCCACCTGCGTAAGCAAAGAATAATTGCGGTTGATATGCGTCCAGCGCGTCTGTACCATCCCGATCTTCGGATCGGTAAAGTGATGGATCGTGCGCAGCAAGAAATCTTCCGGCGGAGTGAAATCGGCGTCGAAGACGGCGACGAACTCGCCTTTCGCCGTCTTCAGACCCTGTGCCAGCGCTCCCGCTTTGAAGCCCTCGCGATTGGTGCGGTGATGGTAGCTGATCGGATTTCCCAGCGCGGCATAACGCTCGACGAGATTGCGCGCGACTTCGACGGTTTCGTCGGTGGAATCGTCGAGCACCTGAATGTCGAGCTTCTCCCGCGGATACTTCAGCTTGCAGATCGATTCCAGCAGCCGCTCGACCACGTACTGTTCATTGAAGATGGGCAACTGCACGGTGAGGCGCGGCAATTCCTCGAAGTACGCTGCCGGTTCGGTGGTGCGGTTCTTCTTGTGCTTGTAATAAAGGTAAACCAAAATGTAGCGGTGCATTCCGTAGCCTGCCAGCAGGATCAGCACAATGAAATACGGAATCAGCAGCGCGCGATCGAACGCGTCAGTGTGGTACAGACCCTGAAACGTCTTGTCCAGCAGGTGCTGTCGGAGATAGGGCCCAATGCCCCTAGGGGCGCTCCACGCAGCCAGTAGCGAAGACGAGATGAGATCAGAACGCAGCAAGGGATGCGGTGAAAACTTTTATTCTACCGGATTCGCAGCGCCGTTAACCGCAGCACAGGCATCTTGTCCGGCTGTAACGAAAACCTGCCCTGAGCTTGCCGGAGGGTCGTTTCCTGCCACAAGCCTGGCAAAGGTCTTTCAGTGCTGGCCTTCATCCTCAGGCGCGGGAATCGCCCTGAGCTGCAATGTTTTTCGCTCTCCTTCGCCCAAACTCACCGCCTTGCCCTGGCCCTCATAGCTCTTGAGGAATTCGGGATTGTAGTAGGCTTCGCCGTCGACACTTTCCCAGGCGAACAGCGTGTAATTGCCGGGAGGCATGCCACGCAAGGTGAAGCGTCCGCTCTGATCGGCGACCGCTTTGCGATAGCGCTCGGGACGGCTGCGGAAGCGCGGTTCAGGCACGGCGACGATCACCGCGTCGGCCACGGACTCATCTTTCTGATTGGTGGCGAGGCCCTCGGCGACCGCTCCATTGGCACTGGCCACGAGATCGAGCGTCGTTGTGCCGGCGCTTACGCTGAATCCGGAGTCCGCCGTCTCGCGGCCCGCAGCCACGGACTTCAGAAACCAATCCGGCATCGCGCTGGCCTCTGAAATCTGAACCGAATAATGTCCTGCAGGCACGTTCTTCCATTCAAAACTCCCGTCGGCGTTCACATGCGCCAGGGTCGAGAAACTTTCTTCCATCGCAAAAGCTCCGAGCGCGTCGTCGTCGCCGTCGGCGGAGCGCAGCAGAAGAAACATCTGGCTGGGATCGGGCCGGGCGGTACCGACAGCCTCCATGCGAAGGCGGCCGCGAATCGAGCCACCGGGTTGAGGAGCGAGCCGCAGACCTTCTACGTTCGCGGATGTGATCTGCAGCGTCTGGCGCGCCACCATGGGCACGGCCGCATTATCTGCTGTGGCGAGAATCGTGTAGGCTCCGGGAGCAACGTCGCGAATCTCGAAGCTGCCATCTTTGCGCATCTCCGCGCCATTCAGCACCAGACCGAAATCCTTGGATTGCAGCATGATCGTCGCGGTAGAACCGGGCGGAAGGTTCACCACCGAGCCGCGAATGGTCAGGCTGGGGCTGGGCGTGAGCGAAAAATTTATCGGGAAATCATCTCCGCCATGCAACTGGATGAGCGCGGCCTGCCCGCGATCCCGCGTGCCCGGATAATACGTAGTCTGGTAGGCGGTCGCCACTTTCTCCGAAGCGGCCGACGACATTTCTCTTCCGGCTCAGCAGGGGCGTTGCTGGTGGCTTCAATCAGACTTCTGAAGTCGGGCGGCGGCGTTACCGAAACAAAATAGCTGCCGGCAGCGAGGCTCGCGAATGCGATATTCGCCGAGATCGTTGGTGCGTTCGGCTCCAACCTGCTCCCATCGACTGCGGCCTGCAACGAAAGTCTGGCGCAGGACGGCGACTTGCGCCTCTGCCATGGGATCGCCGTCTTCGTCGGTGACGCGGCCTTCAACTCACCGCCGCCGCTTGCAGATGGATGACGAGATCTTTCATCTCCTGGCCGGCAGTCAGAGTAAGCATTCGGCCTTCGGTGCGGTGGTGGTGCTTGTCGATTTCCTGAAAGCCGGTGCGCTCCACGAACATGCGATAGCGGCCGGGAAGAATGTTTTCAATGCGGAAGCTGCCATCGGCGCCGGTGACGGCGGTATAGTTTCCGCCACCGCTCTGGCTCTCGGCAATCAGCTCGACAAGCGCCTTCTTCACCGGCTCGCTGCCTGGATCTTTGGTGACAATGCCGCTAAGCACAGCCCGCGCAGGCGCCCTTTGCGCTGGGGACGAAGACGAACTCTGCGCCGAAAGCGCGGCGGTTGCTGCCACGACGAGCCACAACAGAGATGCGGGTAGAACCTTCATCGTTTTCGAATGCGGGAGGGATTCCAGAGTTTGCCCGGGTTCTGACCGTGAGGATCGATCAAGTTCTCTCGACCCAGCTATTCTAACCCGGTTTGGTCTTTAATCCAGATCAAAAAAATTTACAGATTTGCGACCGTAAAATATCTGGAATCAACAACTTACGCTTCAGGCATCTCGCTAAAATATTGGAAACAAATAACTTGCGCGTAAAATATTCCATTCAAAGGAGTTAAAAGATATCGACTCCACTAAGTGCTTTAGAATCAGCACGCCCGACCGTAAAATATTGCATCCATGGGAGTTATCCGATTGCTATTTGAATTGTCAAAGATCAAATGATACCCAGAGTCGACTCAGCGGTCTCCGGCTTGACGATGATCGGCTGAAGTCCCTGTGGATGGCAAGGTTTGACGTCACAAGGTTCGCTGTGGAAATCCCCCGTTCCAAGGATGAAGAACGGAGACCAGCCCGGCAGTCTGTTCCCCAAAACAAAACTCTGCTTCAATAAATGCAGGATAGAGGCCGGAATCCTTGTCACAACTGAAGTAAGCTTTGGTTCGTGGGCCTGTGGTGTAATGGCAGCACAGGACCCCGTCAAGGTCCGAACGACGGTTCGAATCCCTCCAGGTCCATTCCTTCTTTGGAAGGATTGTCTCTCAGGGACAAGTGGAGGGTTCGCAGGACGGGGTGCGACCCTCCTCGAAGTAACTTGATTTGTGGCGGCATTGTCTCGATAATAAGGGTGACCTTGATGGGGTACCGATTTATCGGTTCTCGCGACGGCCTCGGGGATTCCCGGGGCCGTTTGCATTTTTAGTCGGCGGCGAAATCGGGGACGGCTTTCACGCCGCGATCCCACTTCTCGCAAAGGAGGGAATGTGGCGGCCCGCGGCTCAGTTCCATCGAACATAGTCTGAAGCCCCTTGTCTCGAAGCGACCGTGGAATGCAAAGTGCTGAAGTATAGCGTCGCTGCATTCGTGACTTTGTTGCAGATGTAACAGCCCGCGGCATCGCAAATGCCCCCAAGGAGATTGGAAATGCTCTGTCACAAATGTGGCGCTGAAATCCCAGAAGACTCGCAATTTTGCTTAAGATGCGGTAGGGCTGTGATACCCCCATTGCCAGCCGCAGCGCCCACCATGCCGGAGCCCGAGGTACGGCACGAAGCCAAGCCCGGAAAGCCCGCGGCATCGCGATGGGCGAGATTGGCCATCTTTCTCAGCGTTGCGTTCGTCTCGGCTATTCTTGCCGCTGCTGTATTCGCTAAAGGTGGCTCAGCGTTTGTGGCAGATCTAACGGAAAAATTAACGAAAGAATCGCTTCAACTTGGCATAGCCGCCTGGGCCCTTAGCGAAGTCATTGCAGGACGATGGCTAACACTAAAGAGAACGTGGATCGCTGCGATTGCGCTGTACGCTACTGCGTTTATTCTGATGGCCGTGTTCCTGGGTAAGCCCCTTGCTACCAAATTGGCAGAGCTGAACCAAGAACAATCTCAGCTAGATCGGGAGTTTGTGGGGAGCGCTACGGGCAAGACTTTGCTTCAGCCACAATCTTTCAGTAGTCCACAGAGGGCTGCTGCTTCCCTACTGGAGTTCGAGCGGTACGCTAACGCCACAGAAAGCCTGAACAGTCGAAAAGAGGCACTGCTCCTCGAGCGGGACCCCTCATTTCGCAGCCGTTGGAGAGAGTACTTCGAATCCACGCGCGCCGCTTCGTCTGCTACGGAAGAGCTCTATCGTTTCGCCGCCGACCCCTCGCGCCAGGTGCATGTCGAAAATGGGACCGTCGTCATCGCGGACCCGGATGGATATGACAAGCGAATGAATGCTGTTAGTGATGCGATGGGGAAGCTGAGGTCAGCAACTGCCGCACTAGGCGAGTCGGGATCGAAAGCAAAAGAAAAAGAGTGAGCGCGCTCGGTGATTATTAAAGAGCCTCCCCGTTACGGGGTTGGCGGATACAAAACTTAATTGAAAGCGCCCGACCCTAGTTCAAAAAATATTGCCGGTACAACGTGTCTCTCTGGGCGGGCCGGAATCCCGCGTCACGAATAATCCTTCGCAACTCTTCTTCTGTCGTGCAGTTGGTTACGCCTGCGGCTCTTACTACATTTTCTTCCAGCATGACCGAGCCTACGTCGTTGCCGCCGAAGCGGAGGCCCATCTGGCAGACTTTCAGGCCTTGCGTTACCCAACTGGATTGCACGTTCAGGAAGTTCGAGAGATAGAGGCGCGAGATGGCCAGGACTTTCAGGTATTCGACGGCGGTGGCTTCGTCCCAGTGGCGGCCGCCGAGCGCGGTGTTGTGCGGCTGAAAGCTCCACGGGATGAAGGCGGTGAAGCCTCCGGTTTCTTCCTGCAGGTCGTAGAGTTGCTGGAAGTGGTTGATGCGGTGTTCGTAGTTTTCTCCTACGCCGAACATCATAGTCGCGGTGGTGCGCATGCCAATTTGGTGGGCGGTGCGGTGCACATTAATCCAATCACCCGTGAGGCACTTCAGGCGGGCGATTTTGTAGCGGACTTCGTCGTCGAGAATTTCGGCGCCGCCGCCAGGGATGGAATCGAGTCCGGCATCGCGCAGGCGGAGAATGGTATCGCGGATGCTGAGGCTACTGTACTCGGCGATGGCGATGATCTCGGAGGCGGAATAACAATGAAGATGGATTTTGGGGAAACGCTCTTTGATGCCGAGCAGCATTTTCTCGTGCCAGTCGATCTTGAGGTCGGGATGCAGGCCGCCTTGCATCAGCACTCCGGTGCCTCCGAGTTCGACGGTCTCGCGGATCTTTTCGTAGATGGTGTCGAAATCGAGAATGTAGCCTTCTTTCGCGGCAGGGCCTTTCAGCGGGCGATAGAAGGCGCAGAAGGTGCAGTATTCCGTGCAGAAGTTGGTGTAGTTGATGTTGCGATCGATGATGTAGGTGACCGTGCCCTCGGGATGCAGCTTGCGGCGAACCGCGTCGGCTTCCATGCCAATGCCGATCAGGTCATCGGAGTGGAACAGGTCGAGGGCTTGGGACTTGCTTAGCGACATTTCCAAGTTCATTCTAATGGACGTTGGGGGGTTGGGCCAAATCCGGGATTAAATCCCTTCTTTATCAAGGACGACGGTCAAAAGCCCTTAACCGCGAAGATCGCGAAGAAAGGCCGCGAAGGGCGCGAAGAAAATCCGATGGGTTATTTCTTTCTGTAACGAAGATACTGGATTATCGACAGCACTGCGCCTATGACTGCTAATCCGATCAGGATGGCCATCGCCGGTTTGTAGTATTGGGAGAAGAAGCGAAGGATGTGGCGGCCGTAGTGGAATCCGAGGCCGGCGGCGATGGTGTAGCGGACGCCGCGGCCTAGGGCTAACGCTCCCAGAAATTTCTTGGGCGAGTACTGCATGGCGCCCGCGGCAAATAAGAACGGTACGAAAGGAAAGGGCGGAGGCATCAGGGCGGGGACGGCGACGGCGGCGAATCCCCAGCGCGCAAATGCGTTGGAAAACTGGGTTGCTCTTCGTTTCGAGAGCTTGCGCTCCATGGCTTCTTTGCCGCCCTTACGCGCCAGAGCGTAAGTAATGTAGCCGCCGATTACGGCTCCTAGCGTGGCCATCAGCGCGTAGTAGGGCCACGGCTCTTGGTGACGCGCGGCCAGCCAGATGGTGAGCACGTCCATGCTGCCGGTTAGCGGGATGACGGAATTGTCGGCGATGCCCAGCAGAACCAGGCCGGGACCGCCCATGCGGCGGAGTTGCCGCCAAATCGGAATAGCGAGCAGGGGATGTAAATGGAATGGCATGCGGGTTGGAGAAGTTTACAGGGCAAACAGTGGGCTGCGCTAAAGGTTAAACAACCGCGGCGTTCGCGGCCAGAAAACGGATGTCCGGCGCAGCGGACAGCGCACCGATCTGGGCCGCATAGCGATAGAAGAGTTGCAGACCTTCGAGACAGGGAGGGTCCAGGTAGTAGTAAATGTTTTTGGTGAGGTAGGAGTGCACGTCGGACTCTGTGAGACCCAGGCGCGGAGCCCATTCGCGAGCGATCTGGTCGAGGCTGGCGGGCTGGAGGCCGTGGTCGCGGGATTGCTGGAAAATCGCGGCCAGGTCTAGCCCGTGCACACTAGCGTCGCTTCGCGACTCGGACAGCCGGGAGCCTGCCCTGAGCTTGCCGAAGGGGCGGCTGTCCCCACACAGTGCACCTTCAAGAGCATCCTGGCGAACTGCCCAGAAGGCGAAGACGAAGGGCTTGCCGGTATGGCGAATCCATTCCTCGGCCAGATCGAATGTGAGATAGCGTGAGCGGTCGATCTGCAGCGCGGGATCTCCTATCACTAACGCAGCATCGTGCTGGGCTAGCATTTTTTCGACATTCGGCTCCATCGACGTGAATGTCCGGCCACCGCCCAACCATTTTTCGAAAAGGATCTTGGTCAGAGCGACCGAGGTCATCGACGACGTATCCAGAGCCACGGTGCGAATCTGGGCTACCGGCACCCGGCTTACCAGCAGGATGGAACGCACTGGGTGGCGCGAGGCGATCGCGACGCCGGGCAACACCATCAGGCCGGGAACCTGGGCGTAGGCGGCTGCTGGGATGATTCCGATATCGGCGGTTCCGGCTCGCAGGGCGCGGGCGCAGGCCGATGGCAGGGTGTAGGAAATATCGAAGTCGCGGCTGGCGTTGGCGTGTTCGAAATCCCACATCAGAGGGGCGGTGTTGAGGTAGGAAATCGCAGAGATGCGTAGAGGGCTCATTCCTGTTTTGATTCTAGCAGACGTGTTTTTAACAGGCCTTTGTGACGGCTTCCCTTGACACTGCTTTCCGCGAATGATTACAGTCCGCCCAGCCTCTGTCCGCGGATCCTAAAGATCGGAGTAGACGTGCCTAATGCCATTGCCGCATCGCCATCTGTAACTCATATTCTGGAGTGGCTTGCGATCTCGCTGACGCCTGGTTTAGGGCCGACGAAGGCGCGGAAGCTGGCGGAACATTTTGGCGGCGCGGAAGCAGTCTTCCACGCGTCTTTGACGGAATTGGAAAGCACGGGGATGCAAGCCGTCTCGGCGCAATCGATCGCCACTGGGAAATCTGCGGAACTGGCGCGGGAAGAGATTGCGCGGGCGGCTGCGGCGGGAGTGACGGTGATGTCGCTTGAAGATCGTTGTTATCCTCCACGTCTGAAAGAAATTTACGACCCGCCGTTGGTGCTTTATGTTCGCGGGAATCCTGAGGTGCTGACACAGCCCGGCATCGCGATGGTGGGGACGCGGCATCCCACGCCGTACGGTTCGGGGATGGCCGAGCGGTTGGCGTGCGATCTCGCGGGGCAGGGGCTGGTCATTATTAGTGGTATGGCTCGCGGGGTCGACACGGCGAGCCATCGCGGGGCGATCTCGGCAAAAGGCAAGACCGTCGCGGTGTTTGGGACGGGCGTGGATGTGATTTATCCGAAGGAGAATTCGCGGCTGTCGGAGCAGATTCTTGCGCTCGGCGGAGCGCTGATTTCCGAATTTCGTTTGGGGACGTTTGCGGCGCCGCAGAACTTTCCCATTCGCAACCGGATTTTGAGTGGCATGTCGGTCGGCGTGCTGGTGGTGGAGGCTGCGGAGTATTCTGGAACGCGCATTACGGCGCGCTGCGCTTTGGAGCAGAACCGTGATGTTTTCGCGGTGCCGGGAAATGTCACTAATAAAAATTCCTGGGGGCCGAACACGCTGATTAAACAGGGCGCGAAGCTGGTCGCGACTTGGGAAGATGTGTGGGAAGATTTGCCGGCGGAAGTAAAACTGGCGCTCACTCCAACCGCCTCGCCTGAATCCGCGAGCGGCTCGTCGGCATCTCTATTCCCGGACGAAGGGCTTCCACCGCACGAGAAGCGGATACTGAGCATGCTGAAAGCGGATGAAGCAACGCAGATTGACGAGTTGGTGGAAAAACTTGAGCATGAATTATCCTCCTCTGAGATTTTTGCGGCTCTGTTTGAATTGGAGCTGGCAGGCAAAGTGCGGCAGATGCCGGGGAAGAATTTTGTGAAGAGCTTTTAGAGCCGTGTGGGTCGCGGCGAAAAGCTTTTAACCGCTAAGGTCGCGAAGAGAGGCCGCGAAGGACGCAAAGAGCGGCTGTCACTTTCGCGGCGCATCTCGATTTATGCGGTAAGTTTCGGGAGAAGCAACGCCGGCCAGTCTGCGATCAGCTTTCTCCCGGTAACTTGTTGCTTTCGTCCAATTCGTGCTAGGTTCAAAGCGAAAACTGAGAATAGAGGAGTCCATTGGTAAAGAGTTTAGTCATTGTCGAATCGCCGGCTAAGGCGAAGACCATCCAGAAATATCTGGGAAAGGGATTTACTGTCGAGGCCTCGCTCGGCCACGTGAAAGATCTGCCCAAGAGCACGCTCGGGGTGGACACGAGCAATCACTTCGAGACCGACTATGTGGTCATCCCCGGAAAAGAAAAGGTGCTGGCCAAGCTGAAGAAGCTGGCGGGGCCGATGGACGCGATCTATCTGGCGCCTGACCCGGACCGCGAAGGCGAGGCCATCGCGGCTCATCTGGCGGGAGAGCTGGCACGCAATGGCAGCGCTTCGAAAAAGAAAAAGAAGAAGGAAGATGCGGACGTGCCGCCGCGTATTCAGCGCGTTACCTTCAATGAAATTACCAAGCGCGCGGTGCAGGCGGCGTTCGAGCATCCCCGGGCGATCGACCAGAATTTAGTGGACGCGCAGCAAGCGCGTCGCGTGCTCGACCGGCTGGTTGGGTATCAGGTTTCGCCGCTGCTGTGGGATAAAGTGCGCCGCGGGCTTTCTGCCGGGCGGGTGCAGACCGTTGCGCTGCGCTTGATTGTAGAGCGCGAGCGCGAGATCAAGGCGTTCGAGAAGAAAGAATATTGGACCATCGATGCGCACCTGGCGGCCAGCAAGCCTCCGGCATTCGATGCCCGGTTTCTGGGCAAGGGCGAAGAAAAGATCGAAGTCACGAACGGTGAGGATGCGGAAAAGATTCGCGCGGCGCTGGAGCATGCCGACTGGCTGGTGCGGTCGGTCGACAAGAAAGAACGCCGCCGCAATGCTGCGCCTCCCTTCACCACCAGCAAGTTGCAGCAGGATTCCTCGCGCAAGCTGCGCTTCAGCGTGAAGCGCACGATGATGATCGCGCAACGCTTATACGAAGGCGTGGAACTGGGTGAAGAAGGCCTGGTTGGTTTGATCACCTACATGCGTACTGATTCGACCAGGGTTGCGCCGGAGGCAATTCAGGAAGTGCGCGAATATGTGGGCCAGGAATATGGCGCGGCTTATCTGCCTGAGACTCCGAATACATATAAGGAGAAGAAGGAGGCGCAGGCAGCGCACGAGGCGATCCGGCCGACTTCGGCGATGCGGCATCCCGATCAGGTGAAGCAATATTTAAAGGAAGATGAGTTCAAGGTCTACAAGCTGATCTGGCAGCGCTTTGTGGCGTCGCAGATCATGCCGGCGGTGTTCGATCAGACGACCGTCGATATCGATGCAAAATCGAAGAATGGCGATGGGTTCTGGTTCCGCGTGACTGGATCTGTTTTGAAGTTCGACGGGTTCCTGCGCGTTTACGAAGAGTCGAAGGAAGGTAAAGACGAAGAAGACGAAGAGTTGAAGCACAAGCTGCCGGCGCTGGAAGCTGGTCAGAAGCTCACGCTGCGGGAGTTGAAGCCGGAACAGCATTTCACCGAGCCTCCGCCGCGCTACAACGAAGCTTCGCTGGTGAAAGAACTGGAAGAGCGGGGGATTGGGCGTCCGTCGACCTACTCGGCGATTCTATCGACGATTCAAGAGCGGCAGTACGTGCAGAAGTTGGGCGGCAAGTTTACACCGACCGAGATCGGGCTGGTTGTGACCGATCTGCTGGTGGAAAACTTCCGCGACATTTTCGATGTGGCATATACCGCGCGTCTCGAAGAGGAGCTCGACGAAATCGAAGAAGGCAAGGAGAAGTGGACCGACACGCTCGCCGAATTCTACAAGAAATTCACGAAAGATCTGAAATATGCCGAAAAGCATATGGAGAACATCAAGCGGATGGAAAAGCCCACAGACGAGAAGTGCGAGAACTGTGGCGCGCCGCTGGTGATCAAGTGGGGCAAGCACGGATCGTTTTACGCTTGCAGCACCTACGATAAAGAAGATCCGAACACGTGCAAGTTTACGAAGGAAAATCCGATCAACCTGCCTGATCTTGATTCGGCCGACGTGCAGGAAACCACGCAGGAAGAGTATTGCGAGAACTGCGGCCGGGTGATGGTGCTGAAGCGCGGACGCTTTGGGCAGTTTATGGCTTGCACGGGGTATCCCGATTGCAAGACTACGCGGCGGCTTGATCAGGGTAAGAAGGTTCCGGACATTCCTCTGGATGAACTTTGTCCGAAGTGCGGACGGAATATGATGATCCGGCACGGGCGTTTCGGCGAGTTCACGGCTTGCAGCGGATATCCCGAATGCAAGTATGTGAAGCAGAACTACATCGGCGTGAAATGTCCGGAGTGCAAAGAGGGCGACCTGGTCGAGAAGCGGGCGCGCAAGGGCAACACGTTCTATGGGTGCGGAAATTATCCGAAGTGCAAGTTCACTTCGGCGCACAAGCCGATTGCGGAAAAATGCCCGAGTTGCGGCAGTGAATATCTGGTCGAGAAGAATCAGAAGGCGGGACCGGTAATCGCCTGCCCGAACAAAGAGTGCGATTACGAGCGACCTGCGCCTCCGGAAGCGGCGGCGACGAGCGCGTGAAATTCTGCAATTGGGCGATCGGGAGATTTGGCGATCGTCGGCTGTGACAGCTAGAATCAAGCTCCAGGCAAGATTCGGAATTATCTTTACACCATTCCAAAATCTAGAGAGGTTTTCCCATGTCCAAGAAAGCGACTGCTACGGATGCTCAACTCATCATGCAACTTTATGATCTGCGCCGCGAACCGGAGATGCGTAAGGCGCGCAGCTGGTGGCTGGGCGAATTCTGGCCACAGAACGCCGACGACTTCTTGAACGTAGCTTGGGCCGCGGGCACGCCGGAAAACAACTGGCTGCGCCAGGTCGGCGGGTATTGGAGCATGGCAGCGTCATTCGTGCTGCACGGGGTGCTGAGTGAGGAGTTGTTCATCCAGCCGGCGGTGAGCGGAGAAATGGTTTTTGTATTTGCGAAAGTTCAGCCCTTTCTTAAAGAGCTGCGAGAGAAGATGGGTGATCCGCAGATGTTCGGAAACATCGAGAAGGTCATCACAGGTTCGAAGTTCGGCCGGGAACGGCTGAAGCTGACGCTGAAACGGGTGGAGACGTTGCGCGAGAAGCGGGGTCTGGCGAAGGCAAGCTAGATCGCCCGTTGCCCACACAAGATAGTCGAGCTTCGCTCGACGGACAGCCGAGGGCGGCTGTCCCCACATGGGCATCGCTGCAAACTCGAACAGCGAAACTGCCTCTCCCACTGCCGGATCATCTGTTATCCTAAACCGTTGTGCGGATGATCTGGTGGTTCCTGATCCTGGGTTGCAGCACGCTGGTGGTGGTGTGCGTTGCGATTGCGTTGTACATGCGATTGCGACGGCACTTGCAGGCCGCGCACGCCGCGCGGGAAGGAAGTTCCAGCGAAGCAGGGCGTGAGCGTCAGTCTGGTGAGGTTGAGCACTGATGCTCCGCGTCGGAGATTGGAGTCTTCCATGTCAAAACTGGCAATTCAAACGATCGGCAGTCAGCACGAGCGGGTTTTCGAAGCGGCCCGGCAAGTCGCCATCGTGATTGCCGCCAGCTTGTTCGTGGCATTGTGCGCGCGCATTACGATTCCGATACCGGGCACGCCCGTTCCGCTGACGGTGCAGAACTTTGGAGTGTTGCTGGTCGGGCTGCTGCTGGGCAGCCGGCGCGGCTTTGCGGCGCTCGCGCTTTATCTGGCCGAGGGTGCGATGGGTATGCCGGTTTTCAGTCCGATTGGCGTGGGAGGAATCGCGCACCTGCTTGGCCCCACTGGCGGATTTCTTTTGGCCTACCCGCTGGTCGCGTGGGTCGCGGGATACGTGATGGAGCATGGCCGCAAGAGTTTCGCTCGCGCCGCGCTGGGCGGCCTTCTCGGCGAAGTTGTGCTTTTTGCTGGAGGCCTGACCTGGCTGGCAGTTCTGACTCACTCGGTGGCGCAAGCCATTCGCTGGGGCCTTTACTGGTTCCTGTTTGCCGAAATAATCAAGGTGATGATGGCGGCCGGAATTGCGGCGCGGTTGCAACGCATGTCTGCGGCACAGCAGTAAATTCGTAAGCAGCGAGCGGCTTGGAGCGCAATCATGACAGTGGTTTCGGAACCAGAAGCGAAACGTCCCGGCGGCAATCCGGCCTCTCAGGTGCGCGAGATCAGCATCGCTCACAGCCCGGATTCCGACGATGCTTTCATGTTTTATGGCCTAGCCACCAGCAAGGTTCGCGTCCCGGGGATGCGTTTCACTCACACGCTCTGTGATATAGAGACCTTGAATCAGAAGGCGCGCGAAGGCGTCTACGATGTGACCGCGATTTCGTTTCATGCCTATCCTTATGTTCAGGATTTGTATGCGCTGATGTCATGCGGCGGCAGCGTGGGCGAAGGCTATGGGCCGATGATCGTTTCGCCGCGGCCGTTCACGCAGGTTGAAATCAAGGACAAAAAGATTGCGGTTCCGGGCACACTTACCACTGCCTATCTTGCTTTGCAGCTCTTTGCTCCCGGAGTGGAGACTGAAGTTGTGCCGTTCGACCAGATTATCCCGCAGGTGCTCGAGGGTAAGTACGAAGCTGGACTCATTATTCACGAAGGGCAGTTGACCTATGACAAGGCTGGACTGCACCGCATCGTCGACCTGGGCAGGTGGTGGCAGAAGATGACGGGACTGCCGCTGCCGCTGGGAGGCAATGCGATCCGCCGCGCGCTTGGCCCGGATCTTATTGCCGCGGTCAACGGCGCGTTGCGCGACAGCATTCAGTACGCGCTCGATCATCGCGAGGAAGCTTTGTCCTATGCCATGCAGTTCGCGCGCGATCTCGACTCGTCGACAGCCGACCGCTTTGTCGGGATGTATGTGAACGAGCGCACGCTGGACTACGGTCCGGATGGGCGCGAGGCTGTGGTGCGACTGCTGGACATGGGACATAAGGCGGGGATTATTGGGCCTGAGGCGCGGGTGGATTGGGTTTAATTAAGCTTCTAGCTGCTAGCTCCTAGCCTCTAGCTGAGCCCTCTTTATTTCTATCTGAAGATGCACAAAATTCTTGAACCGACACGTTCCCTAAGGAACTCTTGGTTCGCTAGCAGCTAGGAGCTAGAAGCTTGCCTGCACAAACCCTGCTGATCGACGCCGACGACACGCTCTGGGAAAACAACGTTTACTTCGAGCGCGCCATTGAGCGTTTCATTTCGTTTCTGAATCATCACGAGTTTTCTCCCGAGCGGGTGCGCGAAGTGCTGAACGACGTGGAGCGCGAATGCATTGTGAAGCACGGTTATGGCCTGCACAGCTTCGCCCACGCGCTGGTGGACACGTTTGAGCGGCTCAGCGTGCAGCCGGTTACGCCGGAATTGCATGCCCAGATCACCAGCTTTGCCCACACGGTTTCTGACCATCCGATCGAACTCTTGCCGGAGGTTCCCCAAACGCTGCAGTATCTTTCCGGCCGGCATCGTCTCATTCTCGTGACCAAGGGTGCGCTCGCGGAGCAATCGGGGAAGATCGAGCGTTCGGGGCTGAAAGAATATTTCACTGCGACCGAGATCGTTGCAGAGAAGGATTCCGCGGTCTATCACTCTTTGGTCGACAAATATGAAGTCGCGCGGGAGTCCGCATGGATGGTCGGCAATAGCCCCAAGTCTGACATCAATCCGGCGCTGGCGGCGGGATTGCACGCGGTTTTTGTGCCTCACGGGGATACGTGGATCCTCGAACACGAGGAGGTGAATGCGGCTCCGCCGTCGCAGCGATTGCTGATCGTGGGACGGTTCGCGGAGTTGCGCGAACACTTTTGAGTTGCGGCGAGCACCGGGGCTGAAGCCCGTCGCACGCTAAGTCGCCAGCCGCGCCAGCACCAAACTAACCAACAACCTGCTCTCGCGGCGCGTTGTTCCCGCATGCTACGCTCATTCTGCTCAGCATTCTCGCACCACTTATTTTGGCCGTGGAGACCAACAATTTCCGCAGGCTGTTGCGCACCGTGGAAGCTCTCTCCGAACTGGGGCCCGAGCTTACGGAGGAGCGCGAATTTCCAGATACGGCGCGCCGGATGCTCCGCGCAGTCATGGAAGCGGCCGGGGCGCGTGAAGGCGCGCTTTTCGTTTTTAACGAGAAGCCGACCATGTTGACCTCGGTGGCGGCTGAAGGCTTCGCCATGCTGCCCGAGCCGGTGTTTATTCCGCTTCTGCCCAAGCATGCTCATGCTCTCACCGCGGCGCGCGGACCGATCGTGCTGAACGCATCCACCTATTCGATCTTTCTAAGTTCCAACGGCAATGTGGCTCCTGAACTTTTCAAGTGCCTGGCTCCACTCAAGGCGTCCGGAAAACTGGCGGGTGTTGTGGCCCTGGGACAGCGGCCGGGCAACGCGCCATACGAAGACGCTGAACTTGACGCCGTGGAGTTGCTGTGCAGCTACATTGGGCTGGCGGTGCAGAACCATGCCTTGTCGCAGACATTGACGCAGCGCGTGACCGAAAACTTGCGACTGATGGCTTCGCTGCACGGCTTCTATGACACCGCGCTTGAAGCATTTGCGACCGCGATTGACGTGAAGCATGTCAACATTCATGGCCACTCCCTGCGCGTGGGCCGCTATGCTGCAGCGATCGGCGAGGCAATGGGTGCCGAAGGCGGCGAAGTGGCCGCGCTGCGCAGCGCCGGGTACCTGCACGATATTGGCAAAGTGGCGGTCGACCGCCGCCTGTTCGGCAAGCCGGAAGCTTTGAACGCCGAGGAGTTTCGCGAAATGGCGGATCACACCGTGGTCGGCCATCAGATTGTGAGCAGCGTGGAGTTTCCCTGGCCGAAGATTCACGAAGCGGTGCGATGGCATCACGAGCGCAACGACGGCTCGGGTTATCCTGACGCTATCGGTGGCGACGACCTGCCTTTGCCAGTGCGCATCATGGCGCTGGCCGATACGTTCGATGCTATGACCAGCGTGCGTCCTTATCGCGAATCGCTTTCGCTGGGCAGCGCGTTGAGCGAACTGGTTCGCATGTCTCCGCAGAAATACGATCCCAACGTGGTGCACGCCTTGCTCGTC
This sequence comes from uncultured Acidobacteriaceae bacterium, assembly GCA_963807655.1. Lineage (GTDB taxonomy): Bacteria > Acidobacteriota > Terriglobia > Terriglobales > Acidobacteriaceae > Sulfotelmatobacter. The sequence continues at coordinate 69,450 of CAWEDF010000063.1, forward strand.
CAGGTGCGGCGCGATGCCGTGGGCAGCAATCGAACTCCGTTGCTGGCCGACCATATGGCGGTCAACATTGCCCCGGGCGATGTTGACCAGTTGGCCGCGACCCTACAGCACAAAATATCGCGGGGCAAGATGTATTTGACCTAGCTTTCGGGCTTCAGGCTTCGGGCTTCAGGCTTCGGGCTTCGGGCTGTCAGCTCTCAGTTTTTTGGCTCCTGAGTCGGCTCCTTAGGTCCTGAACTCCATCTTCTTTGGTAACCATCACCCGCAACCTTTTCTTTTCGTTCGGGTTGATAATCAACAGAGCTGGTTGTCCTTTCCCTACTGGGAGTCCTCATGCGTTTGGGCCCTACGAAGTTTGCCGTTAGTCTTCTCGGTTTCAGCCTGGCGTGCACGGTCCCGCAGGTGCTGGCCAATAAAGAGGACAAGGCCGCATCCCGGCTCAACGACAACGCTCAGCGGCGCGCCCTGCACGCGCTTAATCGGCTGACTTTTGGACCGCGCCCCGGCGACATACAGCGAGTCATGGCGATGGGCGTCGACCAGTGGATTGACCTGCAGCTGCATCCCACAAAGATTGACGACAGCGCGCTCGACGCGCGCCTGGACCCGCTCCGCACCCTGCGCATGAGCACGAACGAGATTGCGGAAGACTTCCCTGATCCGCAGGCGTTTAATCAGGTTCTGAATGGCAAGCGGAACATGCCGACCGATCCAGCACGTCGCGCGATTTTTCAGGTACAGGTCGCCCGGCTGGAAGCGCGAAAGGCGCGGAAAGAAGAGGCCAACAAGAATTTGGACCATGCTGCTGCGCCGGAAAAAACCAGCAGCGTGCCGGCTGAAGGATCGGCGATGGCGGCGAACACGGCGTCAGATAGCGCCACCGCGACGGAGGCCTCCGCGATGAACGGAGCAGCCGGCGATGCTATGAATTCCGGCGGCGGCAATGACGTCACTCTGTCTGTTGCCGCGGCGCCAGTGATGCTGACGCCAGAAGAGAAAGAGCATGCGCGCTTACGCGACGAGAAACTCTCCGCTGGTCTCGAGATCCAGCAATTAACAAGCCTTCCTCCTGATCAGCGCTTTAAGAAGATTCTCAGCATGTCGACGGAGGCACAGGTTGGAGTTGCCGACTCTTTGCGCGGAGGTAAAGCGCCAGAGTTGCTCGAAGGCCTGGCCCCAAAGCAGAAAGAAACTCTGCTGGCCATGAACAATCCGGCGGGTGTGGTCATCGGTGAGTTGGCACAAGCGAAGCTTCTGCGCGCCATCTACAGCGAGCGCCAATTCGAAGAGGTGATGACCGACTTCTGGTTTAACCACTTCAATGTGTTCGTGGGAAAGGGACTCGACCGTCTGATGCTGACCAGCTATGAACGCGATGTCATTCGCCCCCACGCGCTCGGCAGATTCGAGGACCTGCTCGTCGCGACGGCGAAAAGTCCGGCGATGTTGTTTTACCTGGACAACTGGTTGAGCGTGGGTCCGGACTCGGCCAGAGCTTTGGGAATTCCGGCGCAGCGTCCTTATCGCCCGCATGCGCGCCTTTATCCTGCGCCACCTCGACCGCAGGCCGGCAAGCGCGGCTCCGGGCTCAATGAAAACTACGGCCGCGAATTGCTGGAACTGCACACGCTAAGCGTGAATGGCGGCTACTCGCAGCGCGATGTCACCGAGGCTGCCAGAGTTTTTACGGGATGGACCATCGACAACCCCGGGCAAGGCGGCGGTTTCAAGTTCGATCCGCGCATGCACGAGCCTGGGCCCAAATTCGTGCTCGGACATCGCATCAAGCCCAAAGGCGAAGGCGAGGGCATGGAATTGCTGCACCGTTTGGCCACGAATCCGCAGACGGCGCACTTCATCTCGCTGAAGCTCGCACAACGTTTTGTTTCGGACGATCCGCCTCCGGCTTTGGTCGATCGCATGGCGAAAACGTTTTTGAAGAAGAAGGGCGATGTCCGCGAAGTACTGAAGACACTGTTCCATTCGCCCGAGTTTTGGTATGACGAAACCTACCGCGCGAAGGTCAAGACGCCTCTGGAATTCGTGGCTTCCGCGGTGCGCGCCACCGGAGCCGAAGTTGAAGATGCGGTGCCGCTGACCCGGCAACTCAACAATATGGGCATGCCGCTTTATGGCGCACAGCCGCCCACGGGCTACTCGATGAAAGCGGAAACCTGGGTGAGTTCCTCGGCGCTGCTCAACCGCATGAATTTTGCGTTAGCATTGACCAGCGGCAAGATCAAGGGCGTGAAGGTGGATGCGGCCCCACTGGTGGGAAGCGGTCTTCCGTTGTCGGATGCGACCGCCACGCTCTCCACGCTGGAGACGAACCTGCTCGCTGGCGGCGTGTCGCAACAAACGCACGACTCGATCGCCGCACAGATCGAAGCGGCGGGAAAGAACGGTGTGCAGCAGAAACAAGACGACAAGCGCAAGCCCGCGGATGCGGCGCGTTCCCCGGACGTGAGCACGATTGCGGGGTTGCTGCTGGGTTCGCCGGAGTTTCAGAGGAGATAGCTGCTGGCTTCTAGCTACTAGCTTCTAGCAAAACCTTTGCTTTGTGTTGGGACGGCTGGGAAGAGCAATAGCTAGAAGCTAGCGCTAGGAGCTGTTTTGATGTCCATTACTCGACGCGTTTTTCTTCGCAACAGCGCGCTTGCCGTTGTCGGCACTGCGGCGGTGCCGAGGTTTCTTGCCCGCGCCGCTATGGGCGCGGCTGAGCGGGGCTTGCGCACCAGGCGGCTGGTCGTGATTTTCCAGCGTGGGGCCGCCGACGGCTTGAACATCGTCGTGCCCTACGGTGAGCCGCAGTATTACGCCCTGCGGCCGAGCATCAATATACCGCGCAAGGCTGTGCTTGATCTTGACGGATTCTTTGGCCTGCATCCTTCCCTCGCATCGTTCCAGCCGCTCTGGCAGCAGCGTCAGTTGGCGATTGTGCATGCCGCCGGATCGCCTGACCCCAGCCGCTCTCACTTCGATGCGCAGGATTTCATGGAGGCCGGCACTCCCGGCGTGAAGTCCACCGAGGATGGATGGCTTAACCGCTCGCTGCGCAACGTGCCGCATCCGGCGCAGAAATCGGCCTTCCAGGCCATTGCGATGGGGCCGTCGATTCCGCGCATCTTGAGCGGGCTTGAGCCAGCGATCGCGATGAATAATATCGATGACTTCTCGGTCGGCGGGAGGGGCGCAAAGCCTTCGCCGGTCGCGAATGCCTTCGAGGCTATGTACGACCACTCTGCCGACGCGGTGCTTCATGGCACCGGCGAAGAAACCTTCGATGCGGTTAAGATGCTGAAGGCCGCTGACCCGTCGAAGTACAAACCCGCGCCCGGCGCCGATTATCCCAAGGGGCGTTTTGGCGACAGCCTGCGCCAGCTCGCCCAACTGATCAAAGCGAACCTCGGCGTGCAGGTGGCATTTGCCGACATTGGCGGATGGGATCACCACGTCAACGAAGGCGCAACCGAAGGCCAGATCGCAAATGTGCTGCGCGACTTCTCGCAAGCTCTCGCCGCATTCTGGACCGATCTCGGAGATCTCGGGGAAGACACGGTTGTTGTAACTATGTCGGAATTCGGCCGTACTGCGCGCGAGAACGGCAACCGCGGCACGGATCACGGCCACGCCAACGTGATGTTCGTTCTGGGCGGTCCGGTGAAAGGCGGCAAAGTTTACGGACACTGGCCAGGGCTCGATCAATCGCAACTCTACGAAGGCCGCGATCTGGCACTGACCACGGATTTTCGTCAGGTCATCGGTGAAGTCGTTGCACGGCACATGGAGAACCAGAATCTGGCGGCGGTTTTTCCGGGATACGAGAATCAGCCTTCAAAGTTTTTGAGGTTTCTGGGATAGCGCTGCTGCAACGTTGTGACCAACGCGCTGTCGGCTCTTGCCGATACCATCTCAAGCGGAGAGAATCCTCTTCGCCATGCCAGCCACAGACTGATCAGCAGAAGCACTATCGTGATCACGACATTCGGCCAGGCGTTCAGCCCCCACTGCCCTCGCCAGACCAGTTGTAGCGACGAGGAGAATGGCGCGAGATAGGGAATAGGCCACTGATAACCATCCGGGCCGCGGGAGCCCAGCACATCTTCGAATAGATGGATGTGAAAACTCAGGAGAGCGAGGAGTCCCGTCTTCCATTTCTGCGTGGCAAGTGCGAAAGCGGTCACCGCGATCACTAGAGTGAACGCAAGGTTGTGAAGAGAATGGTGATACAGAGTAAACCACAACAAGGGATGAGCCGAATTTCGCGTTAGCAGTTCGGGAATAATGCCGAGGCCATCGATGTCGGGCGCGACGCAGGCGAGCGTGACCAGAGCGCGGTCTCCTCGCTTGAGGTCGAAGCAGTTTGCGAAAACCCATCCAGTAAAGAAGTGAGTGACCGGGCTCATGTGCTTCGGGCAGGTCGGCTAGATTTCAACCAGCACTTCGCCATTTTCGATCTTCAGCGGATACACTGCAACCTTCGCGCTGGGATTCTGCACCGCTTCGCCGGTTTGGGGATCCCAAGCCCAGCCGTGCCATGGGCATACAAGTTTGCCGCCTTCGATCATTCCCTGCCCCAGGGGGCCGCCGCGATGCAGGCAGACATTGTCCATCGCGCTGTACGCGCCGTTCACGTTGGCGACGCAGAGGGTCTTTGCGCCGCAGGGAAATTCTTTGGCTTCGTCGGCCGGCGGGAGTTCGGATTCGGTAGTGAGTTTCGTGAAGGTCGGCATGGGAAAGCAATTAGCAATTAGCAATTAGCAATTAGCAATTAGCAATTAGCAATTAGCAATTAGCAATTAGCAATTAGCAATTAGCAATTAGCAACCAGCAATTAGCAATTAGCAATTAGCAATTAGTACTATTTGCTAATTGCTAATGGCTAATTGCTTACTTCGGCTGCAGAGTCTGCGCGATCATTACCTGGCGCTTGAAGTTCTCCAGCATATTCGGATCGAGACGAACTTCCGTGGGCTTCTTCGCCAGCGTCATGGTGTCGATTTTGTCCTGCAGCTTGAGCAGCGCATAGAAAAGATTCTCGGGGCGCGGCGGGCAGCCGGTGACGTAAACGTCCGTGGGCACGATTTTGTCGACGCCCTGCAACACCGCATAGGTATTGAATGGACCGCCCACCGACGAGCATGCGCCCATCGAGATCACCCACTTCGGCTCGGGCATCTGGTCATAGATGCGCTTCACCACCGGCGCCATTTTCAAGGTCACGGTGCCGGCCACGATCATCAGGTCGCTCTGCCGCGGGCTGGGACGAAACACTTCTGAGCCGAAGCGCGCGATATCGAAGCGCGCCGTCGAGGACGCGATCATCTCAATCGCGCAGCACGCCAACCCGAACGTCATCGGCCACACGGCGGACTTCCGCGCCCAGTTGAAGACGTAGTCCACCGTGCTGATCATGAAATTCTTTTCGAATTTGTTTTGCAGCCAACCCATCGGATGTCCTCGATCTGAAGCCCAATCTCAAAGAACAGTCAGTGCAATTATACATTTCAAGCGCTCGGCCAGTGGCTATCTAGTTGCCCCTCGCCCACGACTCAGCTACAAATAGACATCCATGGATTCACGATCCGCCGCGGCCACCGGCCGCGAACGCGCGCTCACTCCGCTCACCAATACGTGGGCGCATATCCGCACATCGCAGTTTTGGATGGTGGCCATTGCTCTTTTCCTGCGCGTGGGATGGATCATCGTCGGACACACCTACAAGTTCAAGGCCACAGATAACAACTTCGGCTTCGGCTGGGAGATGGGACGCATCGCCGCCGCCATCGCCTCAGGGCACGGCTTCAGCAATGCCTTCGGCGCACCAACGGGACCAACCGCATGGGAACCGCCGCTTTATCCATACCTGACGGCGGGAGTGTTCCACATCTTTGGGATTTATTCGAGGGCGTCGGCGTTTGTGCTGCTCTCGATCAACAGTTTTTTTTCGGCGCTGACTTGCATTCCGATTTTTCTGATTGCGCGGCGGATATTTTCTGAAAAAGTAGCGGTCGGCTCGGCCTGGACCTGGGCTCTTCTGCCTTACGCGATGTCCTGGTGCACGCGCTGGGTCTGGGAGACCAGTCTATCGGCACTGCTGCTGGCCGTGATTCTTTGGCTTGCTCTTACCATGGAGGATCGCGACGGGCTGCAGCCGTGGCTGGAGTTCGGCCTGCTCTGGGGGATCGCGGCGCTGAACAGCCCCGTGCTGCTTGCGTTCCTGCCGGCCTCTGGGCTCTGGGCCTGGTATCACCGCGCCAAGCGGCGTAAGCCGTCCCTCGCCGGAGTTGTGCTGGCTTCAGTAGTTTTCGTCGCATGTCTCGCGCCGTGGCTGGTGCGCAATTATCAGACCTTCGGCAAGTTCATTTTTATCCGCGATAATTTTGGCGCGGAACTGCGCCTGGGCAACGGCAACGGCGCCGACGGCACCTGGATGCAGTATTTACACCCGACGCAGGATCTCTATGCCATGCGCCAATACACCGCGATGGGCGAACTCGCCTACGTTGCGATGTGCAAGCGGCAGGCTGTGGACTATATCAAGGCGGACTACCCGCGCTTCGCCGTCTTGTGCGTCAAGAGGTTCGTCTACTTTTGGGCGGGACCGCCGCGGCTCTCGCAAATCTGGTGGCTGGCGCAGACGAAAAACTCGCTGTTCCTGGCCTCTTCGGTGCTCGCATTCTGGGGTATGGGACGCGCCCTGCGCCGTCACAAACGCGGCGCATGGCTTCTGTTCTGGCTGATCCTGCTGTATCCGGCGATTTACTATGTGGTCTATCCCGGCCAGCGCTACCGGCATCCGATTGAGCCGGAGATGACGATCCTGGGAGTGTATTTACTCACCGAAGCCGGCAGGAAGAGTGCCGAAAAGGAGAACCCACGTAATGGGGATTGAAAATCCTTCTTATTTCGAGTTTTCCACCACTCAAGAAGGGGAACATCACTGAGGTAACTTTCGTATACAAGCATTAAGGATAAGCCCATTACGGGTTGCCCTCACCAAATTCGAACCGCTGCGTCTAACGCTGAAACGGAGGAACATATGAACCGCCAACGCCAATTGCCGACCTGGTTAGGAGCCGTTCTGGGAACCGTCGTTGCCCTGTTCGTTCTTGCCCTTGGAGCGCGTGCATCCGATCATCGGGGCGCATTCACCGAAGAATTCCATCAGACCTACACGCTCGCTGCCGACGGCCGCGTGGAACTCGACAACATCAACGGCGCGGTTCACATCTCCACCTGGGACCAGAATCAAGTCAAGGTGGACGCCGTGAAGTCTGCCGACAACAAGGACCGGCTCGGCGAGGCGCGTATTGAAGTTGACTCGAGCGCATCTCGTCTTTCGATTCGCACCAAGTATCGCGACCACGACAATACTTTCAACTGGGGCTCGCGCAACAATCCCCCCAGCGTGGAATACACGCTGACCGTGCCGCGTACCGTGCGGCTGGACGAAATCAAGCTGATCAATGGCTCGCTCGACATCACCGGAGTGACCGGCGAGGTGCATGCTTCATGCATCAACGGCAAGACTGGAGGCGCACAATCTCTCGGGCCGCGCCGAACTCTCCACCATCAACGGCCATCTGGACGCCAGGTTTGACCAGCTTCCCGGATCATCAGTCGAGCTGAAATCGGTCAATGGCTCGGTCGAGTTGACGATTCCTTCCGATTCCAAGGCAGAGATCGAGGCCAGCACGGTTTCCGGCGGGATCGAGAACGACTTCGGACTGCACGTGAATCATCACCGATTCGTCGGCCACGATCTGCGCGGTGAACTAGGAAGCGGCGGCCCACACATCAGACTGGAGGATGTGAATGGCCGGATCGAGATTCACCACGCCTCCGACGGCCGCGCGCTGAGCCCCGCAAAAGACCTGAGCCATCACGACAAAGACGACGATGACGACAGCAAAATCTGATCTCGACTTGCGAAACTCTTGAGACCCTCTTCCTGCCAGTTCTTGGCCAGCAACGGACGAAACGGTAAGGAAGCACAATGAAATCTCTCCAACGGCAGCGCCCGCGTCTGATTTACATCTGGCTGGTGCTGACGTGTATTTCCGTTGCGCAGACAGGGCACGAACAACCAGCTGTGGATTGGATTCGTGCCCACGCTATTCCCTTGCGGACGGTAGAAGCTGGGCAGGGCTTCGACGACATGCAACCGCTCGCCAAGGTTGTGGGCAACGCGAAGATCGTCGCCCTCGGCGAAGCCACGCACGGCACTCGCGAATTTTTCCAGTTGAAGCATCGCATTGTTGAGTTCTTGGCCAACCAGAAGGGCTTCACCATCTTTTCCATCGAAGCAAATATGCCCGAGGCCTACCGCCTCAACGATTTCGTTCTGCATGGCCAGGGCGATCCAAAACAACTTCTCAAGGGCATGTATTTCTGGATCTGGGATACCGAAGAGGTCGTTGACATGATCCTCTGGATGCGCGAGTTCAATCGCCTGGGGCAAAGGCCGGATCGAGTTCACTGGATTCGATATGCAGACGCCGAAACTCGCGATCAATATCATCCAATCGTTTGTCGCCGCACAGGATAGATCTTATGAGACCACGATTGAGCCTATCTATAAAGAGGTCACGCGAAGAAGGAAACAAGCGCCGGCCGCGGAATCTCAAAGCCAGAAGGTATCCAGCCACCTGTTGGCGCTGAAATGCCGCGACGTGGTCGAACATCTGGAACGAAACCGCGCCGATCTCCTGCGATCCGGGGTTGAGCGCGAGAATCTTGAATGGGTCATTCAGAATGCAAGAATCGTCCTGCAGTTTGCCCTGATGCAAAGTGGCGAGCAAAGCCGCGATCAAAGCATGGCTCAGAACGTGGAGTGGATCGCGGATCACAACCCGGGCGCGAAGATTGTGTTGTGGGCAGCCAACGGACATGTCAGGTATGCGAAGTTCCCAGAATTCACTCCTATGGGACGATACCTGCGCCAGAGATTCGGGCGCGAGATGGTAAGTTTAGTTACGTTCCCGCTGTCCAGATCGCAATTGGGAAGAACCAGCGTGTCACTGCGCACTGCTTCGAGAAATATCCGGTATTGATCGACGGTCGTGTTGATGCTCTTGAAATACAGATCCTCAGTTTGCGGGGTGGGGTTCTTGAACGCCAACCCTTTAAAGGGACCAATCCTCGGCATGTATCGCAAGAGCGTTGACAGAATCCGCGTACCCGCGCCCGGCTTTGTGTAATCTTTTCCCCATTGCTTTTCGTAGTCGGAGCGTGAAAGACGGTACAGAAACTTCTTTTTTGCGAAATCTGGCGTCTCCCGCATCAACTCCTTCTTGTGGGTTTGCAGCGCGACTCGCGTCATCTCCGGAATCAGCCGGCTGATGGCGAAACGATACGAACTCACTGCCAGATCCTCGTGGGCGAGCACGTCTTTCAACTCCACTCCATAGACGACGGGAAAGACTCGCTCCAGCAGCGGCTTGGACACCTGGAATCCGATGAAGTCGTGGTACTGCTGGGACGCATAACGATTCTTCGCCACCTGCACCGTGTCGAACCCGAACTCCGTTTTCAAATGCGCCGTCTTGTCCTGGGCATATCGGACTGATTTGCCATACTTGGCTCGCAGCTTCGGAAACTCGATTGCTACCGACTGGTTGACCGCAGGGTGTCCGGCGATATCCGAAGCATAGTGCGACATCGCGCCCAGGGCGAAGGCGTACTCGTTTACGTCCTGGCTCTCGAGCAGCAGCTCACGAACAAAGTCTCCGCTGCGTACGTAGTGCACCAGGTCGCTGAATTCTTTACTCCCGAATGGGTAGTAGCCGAGATCCTGGATGACAGCGCCGCCGTAGGCGTAGGCGTGGGCCTCGGTCAGTTGCTCTTCCGTCAGTCCCGGATATCGCTGCAGCAGCAGAGGCCGGATCTCGTCCGTCCACAGCAGATCCACGATCTCCTCGTGCGTCAGAACGGAGTAGGCGGGCGACCCCCCGCTGAACATGAGCACCACGAGAAGAAGTGCCCCGGCACGAACAAGAAGCAAGCGCCAACTTCTGGCTATGGCGCCTGACGTTTTATTCGCCTGGCGCATGGCTCAAATCCGGCCCAGAATCAGCAGAACGACGACCACGAAAAGAACTACGCCTAGGCCTCCGGTCGGGGCATAGCCCCACTCCCGGCTGTGCGACCAGCGTGGCAGCGCACCCACCAGTGCTAAGACCAGGATCACGATCAATACAGTTCCAAGCATATTTTGCTCCTTACGTTCCTGTGCGATCAGCTTTGGTTATAGGCGTTCCGTAGGTCTTTTATTGGTCAAAACTGCTCAGTGCAGAA
>CAWEDF010000064.1:0-22546 GCA_963807655.1 uncultured Acidobacteriaceae bacterium
TCTTATCCAGGGCTTCGATTATTGCGTCATGAAAGTTTGGGCGGAGTTGTTTGATGGCTTGATGGGAGCAGTCGGGCCAGGTGCGGTTGGTTAGCAGTGTGATCGAGAGTTGGCGGGTGGGGTCGATCCAGAGGGAGGTTCCGGTGTAGCCGAGGTGGCCGTAGGAGTTTGGCGAAAAATATTTTCCGGATTGCGACGGGGCGGAGGGTGTATCCCAGCCCAGGGCTCGGGAAGTGGCGGTGGGGGCGGATTCGCGGCGGGTGAAGAGAGAGACGGTTGCGGGGCGGAGGATGGGGTGGCCGCCGTTGAGCATGGCGTGGGCGAATTTGGCTAAGTCTTGGGTGGTGGAAAAGAGTCCGGCGTGGGGGGCCACTCCGCCTAAGACGCTGGCGTTTTCGTCTTGCACTTCGCCTTGAATTAGTCTTTGGCGGAAGGTGTTGCGGATGGCTGGGCTTGCGCCTGGCGGTGGTTGTGGCGCTGGCATTTGTCGGACAGGAGTGTCCGACCCGCATGGTTCTTCTCGTTCGTCGGCGGTGGGCGGAATTTGCGCGCGGATTTCCAGTGGAGGATTGAAAGTTGTTTTGGTCATGGCTAGCGGGGCGAAGATTTCACGCTGGCAGAAGCGGTCTAGAGTTTCGTCGGCGAGGCGTTCTAAGGCGATGCCGAGGATTATGAATCCTATGTCGCTGTAGTCGGCGCGGGTGGCGGGATTTGCAGCTAGTGGCGTGGTGAAGGCGGCTTGGAGTAACTGGTCGCGGGTGCGGGCTTTGAGGAACAATTTTTCGTAGGCGGGCAGGCCGGAGGAGTGAGCCAGCAACATGTGGAGGGTTACATCCTTGCGGCGGGGATCTTTTTCGGAGTCGCGGATAAATTCGGGGACTATGGCGGAGACCGGGGCTTCGAGATCTAAAAGGCCGCGTTCGTAGAGGAGCATGGCCATGGTGGTTGTCGCTACTACCTTTGTTAGGGAGGCTAGATCGAAGAGTGTGGTGGGGGTGATATCAGAGTCAAAATCCCCGCCCTCCCGCACAGAACGCGGGAAGGACGGGGCACCCGCTGTTAATTCTCCTGAAGGCGTTTCGTAGATGAAGTGGCCTAGGGATTTCAGGGCGATTAGCTGTCCGCGATACGCGACAGCGACAGAGGCGGCGGGGAAGGCTTGGCGGGTGATGGCTTCTTGCAGGAGCAAAAACGCCGGTGCGAAGATTTCGTCCTGGTGCTCGAAGGCGGCCTGCAGCGGTGGGGAATCTGGAGTCATCGAGATTTCCATGATATGGCATAGGCGGTACTCCCTTACTTGAGTTTCTTGAGTCATGCTGCCGGGGTTGTGTAGAGTCAGAGCATCCTTTCTTTTCAATCCAAATCGATGGAGTACGCGGCCTTCTTACCGTTGAGAGCGCGCAGAGTGGCTTTCGCCATCCCCGTTTTGCTGGCTTGCGTTCTGACTACGACGAGCCTCTGCGCGGGCAGCCGTGGCGCTGGCGAGACTTCCGGGCTGCGCCCGGATGGACAGCCGGGGGCGGCTGTCCCCACACGAGCGTTTCCGGCGGTGGATGCCGTTATCCAGAATGCGATTTCGGACGGGAGCATTCCTGGGGCGGTTCTGGTGGTTGGTCATGACGGGCAGGTGATCTACCGGAAGGCTTATGGGGCGCGGGCTTTGGAGCCTCGGCGCGAAGTAATGACTTTGGATACGGTGTTTGATGTGGCGTCGCTTACCAAGGTGATTGTTACTACTACGGCGGTAATGCAACTGGTGGAGCGGGGCAAGGTTAGGCTGAATGATCCGGTGGCGAAGTGTTTGCCGGAGTTTGCGCAGAATGGGAAAGGGGAGATCACGGTGCGGCAACTGTTGACGCACTACTCTGGCCTGGAGCCGGATCTGGATTTGAAAACGAGTTGGGAAGGGAAGCAGACGGCTTACCGGATGGCTTTTGCGGAGACGCTGGCTGATCCACCAGGGTCGAAGTTTTCCTATAGCGACGTTAATTTTATTTTGCTGGGCGCGCTGGTGGAACGGGTGTCAGGCGAGACGCTGGATGAGTATGCTGTGCGACATATTTTCTTGCCCCTGAAGATGACGCGGACGCGGTATTTGCCTCCGGCAGCTTGGCGGATGAAAATTGCGCCCACGCAGTATGACGAGCACGACCGGATGCTGCGGGGGGTAGTGCATGATCCTACAGCGCGGCGGATGGGAGGCGTGGCGGGACAGGCGGGATTGTTTTCTACTGGAGATGATCTGGCGAAATTTGCGCAGGCTTTGCTGAATGGGGGCGGAGGGATCTTGTCGGCGATGACGGTGGAGAAAATGACGCGGCCGGAGCAGCCGCCTTCGGCTCCGGTGCTGCGCGGGTTTGGGTGGGACATTGATTCTCCGTTTTCATCGAATCGTGGGGATCTTTTGCCGGTGGGAGGGTTTGGGCACACGGGGTTTACGGGAACATCGATGTGGATCGATCCGACTACGAAGACTTACATCATTTTGCTGACGAATGCGGTGCATCCGCGGGGGAAGGGGAATGCGATTGCTTTGCGGTCGAAGGTGGCGACGGCGGTGGCGGCGGCTTTGCCTTTGACTACCAGCGAGAAAGAGGCGATGCGGGGAGAGAGCATCACCGGCTACAACGAGGCGCAGAGCGCGGCGCGGCGCATGAACTCGCGCAATGGCACGGTGAAGAATGGGATTGATGTTTTGGAAGAGCGTGGGTTTGATGTGCTGCAGGTTGCGGGAAGCAAGAAGATGATCGGGCTGGTGACGAATCAGACGGGAGTGGATTTGGGCGGGCGGCGGACGATTGATGTGCTGGCTGGAGCTGCTGGAGTTTCGCTGGAGGCGATTTTCAGTCCGGAGCACGGGGTTACAGGAACGCTCGATACGACTGACATCCATAATTCGAAAGATGCGGCTACCGGGGTGCCGGTTTACAGCGTGTATGGGGCTTCTGATGAGGCGCGGCGGCCGGCGGCGGATGTGATGAAGTCGTTGGATGCGGTGGTGATCGATATTCAGGATGCTGGGGCGCGGTTTTATACATACGAGACTACGCTGGGTTATTTTCTGGAGGGGGCGGCCGCGGCGGAAGTTGAGGTGATTGTGCTGGACCGGCCTGATCCGATTACGGGGTCGTTTGTGCAGGGCCCGGTGGCGGATGCGGGGCGTGAGAGCTTTACGAATTACTGGACTGCGCCGGTGCGGCATGGAATGACTTTGGGTGAGCTGGCGAAGATGTTCAACGCGGAACGGAAGATCAATGCCAAGGTTACAGTCGTGCCGATGCAGGGCTGGCAGCGCGGGGACTGGTTCGATTCGACGGGACTGGCATGGGTGAATCCGTCGCCGAATTTGCGGAGCGTTACCGAGGCGGCGTTGTATCCGGGCGTGGCTTTGATTGAAGGCACAAATGTTTCTGTAGGGAGGGGGACGGATACTCCGTTTGAAGTGGTGGGCGCGCCTTGGATCAAGAGCCGGGAGTTGGCTGCCTACTTGAATTCGCGCGGGATTGCCGGAGTGCGGTTTGTGCCGGTTACATTTACGCCTGGGGCTTCGGCTTATAGCGGGCTGAACTGTGAGGGCGTGAATATTATTCTTACCGAGCGCAATGCTCTCGATGCGCCGGAGTTGGGGATTGAATTGGCGGCGGCTTTGCGAAAATTGTATCCGGCGGATTTTAAGATGGAGCGCATGGCGGAGTTGCTGGTGAATCAGGCGGCTTACGAGGGACTGGTGGCGGGGCAGGATCCGCGGCGGATTGCGCAGGATTGGCAGGAGGAGTTGGAGAAGTTTGTCTTGTTAAGGAAAAAGTATTTGATCTATTAGGCAGTCCGGGCCGAGTTGGCGCAGCGGAGTGACCCCGTGCTCTTGGTGCCCCACTCCGTTTTCTGCTCGAGTCAGGTGGTACTCGCCGCAGCCACACGTGTGCTCAAACTCGAGAATCACATTGCATCCAAGGCCATCAATATATGTCCAATGCCATTCCTCAGAATCGAAACGACCCTTCCGGATTCCGTCCGGCTGCAGGTCTGAGTTCAGGTGGTGTATTACCTTATCTGGCGGGCCGTACATGATGTAGAAACGGCCGCGGTCGGTTTTCCAGCCGGGAATGCCCTGGGCAAAATGCTGGTTCGCAAATGCCAAGCGCCTATAATGTTCCTCCTTAAATGCGTTTTCTGCCTTGCCTGGAGCAGGATTTCGCCGGTTCCAAAACGCGAGCACGAAATTGTTTCGTTGTTCGTCGGTCGCAAGCTTTTTGAAATCGGAGCGTTCTTGATCGGAGATGATCCAGCGCACGTCCTCTTCAAGCCATTTCTTGTAAGGATCGGAGTGGGGAGCAGTTGCATCTTGGGCGCGCGTTGACGGGAGCGAGAAGGGCACGAAAAAGGCCAAGAGAGAAAAGGCAAGGAGGCTGCGAACGTGTTCGGAGCGAGTCATGGCGAACCTCTCCGTCGAAGGTATTTGAGGGTCGGATTATCGCACAACCTAAGGACAGGTTCATAACCAGCCAGGGCAGCGCGAAGACCTGGAATTCGCATCTTAGGCTGTAGTTGCGTGGTATTCTCGGGCTGAGTGGCGTTGATTTGGAGGTTACTGATGCGCTGGTTTTTAGCGGTTCTTCTAATTTCTGGGATGGCCTTCGGGCAAACGGCGGACGCGCAGAAGCCGGATAGCGCGGCTGCTGGTTCGACACCCGCGGCGGCCGAGTCACCGGCTCCCGCGCCGGCTGAGAGTTCCACGCCTGCCGCGACCGAGACGACCAGGCCTGCTCCGATTGCGGTTGCGAATCCGAATGTGGTTACGATTCCGGCGGGGACGAAGATCCCGCTTTCGCTGGCGCAGGCCATCTCGACCAAGAATGCTCGCGAAGGGGATTCGGTCTACGCCACCACGGCGTTTCCGTTCGTCATGGATAGCCGCGTGGTGGTTCCTGCGGGCTCGTATGTGCAGGGGGCGATTTTGCACGTGGAGCGCGCGGGACACGGGCACGGGCGGGCGGAGATCCTGATGCATTTTACATCGATCATATTTCCCAGCGGCTATACCGTGATGCTGCCGGGATCGGTGGAGAACACGCCGGGGGCGGACAACAAATCGGTGAAAGATTCGGAAGGGACGATTCAGCAGGACAAAGATACTGGGAAGAAGGTCGAGGACGCGACCAAGGGAGGCGTGTACGGAACCCTGGGAGGGGCGACAGCCGGAGGGTTGGCGGGAGGGCTGACCGGCGCGCGGGTGGGCGCGGGCGCGGGAGCGGCGGCGGGCATTGCTTGGGCGTTGCTTAAGCGCGGGAACGATGTGAAGCTGGAAGTGGGAACGTCGATTGAGATGGAGATACAACGGCCGGTTGCGGTGGATGCGACCCGGATTGCGGCGGCGAAGGTGGGGCCTTAAAACAGTGGACAGTGATCAGTGATCAGTGGCCAGTAGACTCCAGTTCTTTCTTCGCTGATACAACCTCCTGAAATTCTCATTTCAGATTAAATAGGGCGTTTACGTGGGCGGTTACGGTTACCGTTTGCGGAGTGAATTCTTCGGTGGGAGCGGGCGCGGCTGGCGCCATGGCGGCCTTGGCGACCATGGCGCGAGGCGGGTACATGCGCTGGTTTTCGAAGGTGTCGACCGAGGCGTAGGAAAGTTCGCCTACGGTGCGGCCGCTGACGCGGGCGATGGCGTCGGCGGAGTTGCGGGCCCGGCGGTAGGCGTCTTCGACTGCTTTGTTCTTGGCTTCTTCAATATTTTCCAGCGCGTAGTTCAGGGTTTGGGTTTCGCTGACGTTGGCGTCGGCCAGTTGCTGGGTGATGGCGCCGATCTTGGAAAAATCCTTTAGCTTGACGGTCACGTCGGTGGTGACGCGGTAGCCGATCACTCTCTGTTTGGGTTTCCACTCGTACAAGGGCTGGACGGAGAAGAATCCGACGTTGGCTGCTTTAGGCTCGATGCCGTTGTCGCGCAGGGCCTGGCGAACCTGCTCGGCTTGTTTGGAGGCGCGAGCGTAGGCTTTTTGAGAGGTGTCGTCCTGGACGGAGATGTTGAAGCGGATTTCGGCGGTGTCGGGAGCGGATTCAAATTTGCCGTCGGCGCCGACGTAGACGGAGTTGGGGAGCGCGGTGACGGCGGGATGGTCTTGCGCGAAGGATGTAGTGGTGAGTATGCAGAGCGCGAGAAAAGAGAGTGCGGATTTCATGAGTGCCTCCGTGACGAATCCAGCTCCTCTGAATTGTAGGTTGGTACGGATTTGATCACCAGTTAGAACGCAGAAGTCGACGCATCTTGCAGAGCGCGGGACGCGGGCGAATCAATAACTCACCTCAGCGGCTGAAGCCGCAATCACGTCCTCGATCTACGGCACCGCTGAAGTCGTGCCCTTCCCGATCAGTAATTTCATTGGATGTTCTAAGAACTCGCTTATCAGCCCTTTGCGCTGGCGGAGTAGCTGAAGGGATAGCTTTGGGCGTTGATTTCGCGGCGTAGGTCTTCGAAGATGTCGTCGGGCATTTTCAGAAAAACCTGGACGACCTCGGGATCGAACTGGCGGCCGGCCCAAGCCTGGATTTCCTTACGAGCCTCGGTAAGAGTTCTGGCGGGACGGTAGGGGCGGTCTGAGATGATGGCGTCGAGAGTATCGGCGACGGAGAAGATGCGCGCGCCTAGTGGGATTTCGGTGCCCCTGAGACCGCGAGGATAGCCGCTGCCGTCGAAGTGCTCCTGGTGAGAGTAAACAATGTCGCAAGCCTCAGCTAAGAATGGAATTTTCTTGAGCATCTGGTAGCCGTGATAACAGTGTTCGCGCATGATGGTGCGCTCATTGTCGTCGAGCTTTCCGGGTTTGCGAAGGATGTTGTCGGGGATGGCCATCTTGCCGATGTCGTGGAGGAAAGCGCCGCGGGCGATGATGAGAATTTGTTCGCGGGGCACGCCCATGGCGCGGGCGATGGCGATGGTGAACGCGGTGACGCGGCGGGAGTGGCCTTCGGTTTCGGCGTCTTTCAGGTCGAGTGCATCGCCCAACGCCTGCAGGGTGATGTCGTAGGAGCGCTCCAGATCAGCCATGGCAGCCTGAAGCTGGTCGGTGCGGGCTTCGACCAGAGATTCCAGATTGGTTTGGTAGTTGCGATTTTCAGCTTTCAGGCGGCGATGTTCGAGGGCGCGGCCCACGGTGTTGAGCAACTGTTCGCGTTCGAACGGCTTGAGGAGATAGTCATGAGCGCCGTTGCGGATGGCGGCCAGGGCGACGGAAATGTCGTGAACGGCGGTGACCATCACGACCGGCATGTCGGGAAACTTTTCCTTGGTGCGTTCAAGCAGGCCGATACCGTCGAGGTCGGCCATCATCAGGTCGGAAAGCATGAGTTCAAAAACTTCGCCGGAATTGAGCAGGGCGAGGGCTTCCATGCCGGAACTGGCTTGCTTCCAGCTATAGCCGGCGGCGGCCAGGATGGCGCAGACAATCTCGCGGATTGCCTCTTCGTCGTCGACTACGAGAATTCGGTCGGGCATAACTGTCTTAAGAGTACTATCGGCGATTCTACGCCAGATGTTAGGTGCCGAAAGTAACCATCGTGGTCCGGAAAAGCCATGGATAAAGGCCGGGAGCGTGGTATTCAGAAGCAAGGCATTGTTACGTCTGGATGAGGAAGCGACTCGATCGCACGATCTAAGAAGCAGGTTCCTCGCCGGGCTTGGCGCCCGGTTCGGAATGACAACTGAAACCTGGCGCCCGGCTCGCGATGAAGAGCTGAAAATAAGATGAGCGAATCCCTCTGGTCCTTTTGGAACACCGCACAGCCAACGCTCGCCGGGCTGAAGGCCGGGGAGTGGGCAGCGCTGTTTGGGCTGGCAGCGTCGTTGCTGGTGTTATCGGCGCTGCGGGAGCGGTATCTTCTGATTTGGACGGGGGGCTGGGCTCTGCTGGCGGGTTCGCGGCTGGTGGCCTTACATGGGGCCGGGATGGGGATTCCGGAGCGCTATGTTCCGGCAGTGGAGCAGGCGGCTTTTGTGGTTGCGATGGGCCTGTTTGCGGGTGCGGTTTTCCTATACATCCGGGAGCGGAATCTGCTCGCGCCGCTGGCCGCGATCACGGTGAGCGTCGCGGGCTTTGCCGTAGCCCGCGCGCTGCTGTGGCCTGACTCGCTGCCCTTGCGCTTCGCTCTGGAAATCTCCTACCTGATCGTTCTTCTGACTGCGGCAATCGGCTTGCTGAGCGCCCGGCGAGGCCGTTGGGAGCTGGGCGCGTGGCTGCTGGCGGCGTGCCTGCTGACGCAGCACCTGAGTTGGCCTCCATTCACGAGCGCGGTTCCGGCGGGAATGTTTGCGACGGCAGACGTTTTGCTGGGACTGAGCATGGTAGTGGTCATGTTTGGCGAAGCCCGCGCGCGGGGCCGGCGATTGAAGGTGATGCGGGCGTTGACGGAGAGTATTGTGCTGGCGCAACAGCAGGGCGGCATGATGGAAGTTGCTTTGGAGGAATTGCGGCGGCTGACCAAGAGTAAAGCTGCGTGGTTCCGCTTGATTGAGGGCGGGAGCCTGGTGGCGACGCATGCGGTGGGAGTCTCGCAGGATTTTCTGCGGGAGGCCAGCTTTGCCGAGTTGACGGATAGCGTCTCGCAGATGCTGGAGCGCGGCAAGCCCGTGAAAGCGCACCGGAGCGGACCGGGTCCGGAAGATGCGGGTCTGCTGAAAGCGGAAAAGCTGCAATATGTCGTCATGCTGCCAGTGCTGGGGAAAAAGTCGGCGATCGGGCTGCTGGTTCTGGGAAGCGCCGGGACTAGAAAACTGACTGCCGAAGAACTGGAGTTTCTGGAGACCTGCGGACGGCAGTTGGGGATTGCCATCGAGAATTTCCGCTTGCTCGAACAGACACTGCGCTCACAGCGGCAGTGGCGGAACACGTTTGACTCGGTGCACGACGTCATTCTGGCGCACGATGCGGATTTCCGCATCATCAAGGCGAACCAAACTCTGCTGGAACAGGTGGAGTTGGCAGCGGCGGACGTGATCGGCAGCAGTTGCGAATCGGTTTTGCCGCATGGGCTGGGCGAGTGGACGGGATGCCCTTATTGCGCGCGCGGCGGCGAGGAAATCAGCGAAGGAGCCGACCTCTGCTTTGGGGGATTCTCGACGGTTTCCACTTCTTCGTATACGGAGCAGGGAAGCAAGCAGAAGGGTACGATCCACATTGTTCGCGACATCACGGAGCGGCGGTCGGCGGAAGAGAAATACCGTCTGCTGTTCGAGCAGGTGCAGGAAGGCGTCTATGTGGCCACGCCTCGTGGGCGCTTGCTCGACTGCAACGATGCGTTTGTGCACATGCTGGGATATGAGCGGCGGGAAGAATTACTGCCGCTGAATCTGGACGAGGACATTCGAGTGGATGCGGGGCAGAGGGAGAACTTCCGCCGGGAGATCGAGCAGCAGGATTATGTGCGTAACTTTGAAGTGACGATGCGGCGCAAGAATGGAACGCTGCTGCTGGCGGCGGAGAGCAGTTTCGCCACACGGGATGCGGCGGGACAAATCGAACGGTTCCAGGGCTTTGTTCTGGACGTAACGGAGAAGCGGCGCGCCGAAGATGAGATGCGGCGCCGCAATCGAGAACTGAATGCGCTGAACGCCATGGCCGTCGTGGCGACGCAGTCTTTCGATCTGGACGAAATTTTGAACCTGACATTGCGGCAGGTGGTTTCGTTGTTCGGCGCGGAGAGCGGAGCGGTGTACCTTTCCGACTCGGATGCCCCGACCTATCGCCGCCGGGCGGCGTGGGGACCGCGCAGCCGGGACAAGTCGCGGCCGGCGGAAATCAGTTTTGCAGAGGGCTTCGGAGATCTGGTGATGCGGTCGCGCGCCGAAGTGATTACGGCGGAATATCTGCCGCACTTGACGGGAAAGGTGGCGGATTTCATCCGCTCCGACAGCGACGGCTCTTGGATCTGGGTATTGTTCTGGGGCAAAGACAGTCCGATTGGCATGATGGGCCTGCGCAGCCAGGTGGAGTACGAATATTCCAGCGGGGAAGAAAACCTGATGGTGGCGATCAGCCGGCAGCTGGCCACTACGATTGAAAAAGTTCGTCTGTACGAAGAGACCTGCAAGGCTTATGAAGATCTGCGGCGTACGCAGGAACAACTGCTGCAGAGCGAGAAGATGTCGGCAGTGGGACAGTTGATTGCGGGCGTGGCGCATGAGTTGAACAATCCGTTGACCGCGATTCTGGGTTATGCGCAGTTGCTGGAGAGCGAAGGCTTGAACGAGCGCGCGCAGGACTATGTGGGCAAAATGTTCAAACAGGCGCAGCGCACGCACCGCGTGGTGCAGAATCTGCTTTCGTTTGCGCGGCAGAGGAAGCCGGAGCGGTCGGAGGTGGACATCCGGAAAGTGCTGGAAGAAACACTGACCCTGCGCGATTACGATCTGAAGATTAACAAGATCGTGGTGGAAAAAGATCTAGGGGCGGAGGCGGCGCTGGTGGTGGCTGATCCGCATCAACTGGAGCAGGTATTTCTGAACATCATCAACAACGCAGTCGATGCCGTGCTGGAGACGGGGCGGTCGGGGAAATTGAAGATCCGCGTCTATTGCGAGAAGGGCGCGGTGTGCACGCAGTTTGCCGACGACGGCCCCGGCATCAAAGATCCTAAGAGAATTTTCGATCCGTTCTACACCACGAAGAATGTCGGAAAGGGAACGGGGCTGGGGTTGAGTATCTGCTACGGGATTGTGAAGGAACACGGCGGCGACATCACAGCGCACAATGCTGCCGAGGGCGGGGCGGTGATTGAAGTGCGGCTGCCGATGGCCGTGGCGCCGGGGGTGCTGGTGGAGGCGGGGCCGGTTGCTCTGCCGAAGCGTGAAGGCGCAATTCAGGGGCGGGTGCTGCTGGTGGAAGAAGAAGAGGCCGTGCTGGAGTTCGAGCGTGACGTGCTGATAGGCGCCGGGGCGAACGTGGTGACGGCCATTCGGAGTGAAGATGTGAAGACGCGGTTGCTTTCCGAGCCGTTCGACGCGTTGATTATGAGCGGCAAGATGCCGGGTGACTGGAACGTGAAAGAAGCCTGCCTGTGGCTAAAACAGAACTGTCCGGAGATGGAGAGGCATGTGCTGTTTACTTTCTCGCATGGCGTGGAGCAGGGGAGCGATGAGCGGGCGTTCCTGCAGGAGAACCACGTTCCCTATCTGGTGAAACCTTTTGAAGTGGCGGAATTGATTTCGCGCGCGAGACGATTGCTGCAGAAGGCGCAGGCGGCGGCCACCGGCGCTAGCTAAGAATTTTCCTGAGACAGCTCAACCAACGCTTGTCATCCCGAGCGGAGCGAGGGATCTTGGTTCTTGCCTGCGCTACCGGTGTAGACGCCGCAGGCAAACACCGAGATCCCTCGTTTTCCTCGGGAGGACAATTTGCTCGGGATGGCAATGCTTATAGGGATTCATTAGAGTTGCGTGCGCAGGCTCTTGACCAGGCGGCGGAGAGCTTTTTCGTTGCGCCGGTACCAGCGCCATTGGCCCTGCTTTACGGTGTCGACCAACCCTGCTTTCGTCAGGATGGCCATGTGATGGGAGATGGTTGGCTGGGAGAGACGTACGCGTTCTTCGATGTCGCCGGCGCAGAGGCCGTTTTTCCCCATGGAAGGCGCGCTGATGGAAATTGCCCCGCGCTGTTTGAGGGCTGCAAGGATGCGGCGCCGCGTGGGATCGGCAATGGCATGGAGCCTGCTCTCGAGAGACGTGGGCGTCGTGGTCATGGGGACTAGGAATAACTGTTAAATCGACGGTTGTCAATATGCAAAAGCAAGAAAAAGGCAGGCTCCTTACCGGGCTTGGCGCCCGGTTCGGAATGACGAGAGTCACTGAAGATGGCCATCAAGGCGCTGGCGCGCGGCCCGCAGCCATTCGAAGCGGGTGAATTCCAGGTAGCGCACGTCGTTGTCCGGATGGGAACAGTTCGATCGGTCGAGGCGAGGAGCCAGGGTGCCGCCGCGAATCCCGTAGCCGGTTTCGTCCTCCTTGAGAATGGTCGAGTCGAGCGGGTCCATGCCGTGAAGCTTGAAGATGACACGGCGGTTCAACAAGGGGTCAAGCTTCATAGGGTGTTTGCTTTTAGCTCTTTATTTTTTCAGGATGGGATTGTATCCGTCGTTGATGAGCCGGGAGCGCATGATCTCAGCGTCCTTGACGTCGGAGAAGGGGCCGACCTGCACGCGAAACAGCTTGTCGGTGGCGGAATTGCTGGCCACAAACGCCGGATATTGTTTTTTCTTGAGAGCGTCGACCAGGGCCGCGGCATCGTCCTGTTTGGTGACGGCGGCGACCTGCACGAAGTAACCGGTGGTGGGGATTATTCCAGTCATGGGGTCGGGCGGATTGGCCGACGGCTGCGCCTGTGTGCCGGGAGAGGATGCTGCGGCGGTTTGATCCGCAGTTGCGGAACTGTTCGAAGGCGCGCCAGGGGAGGCTGGGGCCAGTTGCGCATTCGCATCCTTTTGCTCTACCGCTTTGTAAAACGTCATCGGGGCGGCGGGTTGGGCAGTTGACGAACCGGCGGGCTTGTGGCCGGTGGATGTGGTGGGCAGCGGGGCCGTGCCGGCTGCGGCGAGTCCGGCGTCTGACTTGCGGCCCAGGGTGTAGCCGAGCGCGAAGAAAACGGCGCAGATGATCACCAGGCCGAAGAAAAGGCCCAGCAGTTTCGCGGTGCCTAAGGTGATTTCAGTGTCTTGTGAGGAATCCACAATGTACCTCATGGGCTAAAGCCCACATCTGAATTGTGAAACGCTTTACGCGGCGCTGAAGCGCCGCTCTTCCACCTCACGCCGCGGCTTTTTCGTCCCCCTTCGCCAGCAACTTTTGCAGGCCCGAGAAAAAGTCCACGGGAACGGGAAAGATCACAGTCGTATTTTTTTCGACGCCGATTTCCGTTAACGTCTGCAGGTAGCGGAGTTGAACGCTGACGGGCTCGGTGGCCAACAGATGGGCGGCGTCTACCAGGCGTTGCGCGGCTGAGAACTCGCCCTCGGCGTGAATGATCTTGGAGCGCTTTTCGCGCTCGGCTTCGGCCTGCTTGGCCATGGCGCGCAGCATGGATTCCGGCATGTCGACCTGCTTCACTTCGACGTTGGTGACTTTCACGCCCCAGGGCGAAGTGTGCTGGTCGAGAATGCTTTGCAGGCGCAGGTTGATTTTTTCGCGATGGGCAAGCAAGTTCGTCGAGTTCCTGCTCGCCAAGCACCGAGCGCAGCGTGGTCTGCGCAAATTGAGAGGTCTGGTAGACGTAGTTCGTAACTTCGACTACGGCTTTACTCGGATCGATCACCCGCAAAAAAATGACGGCATTCACTTTGAGCGTAACGTTGTCGCGAGTGATGATATCTTGCGGCGGAACCTCGAGAGCTTCCTGGCGAAGCGAGATCCGCACCATACGGTCCATGGGTGCGAGCACCAGAATGATCCCAGGGCCTTTCGCCCTTGGGTAGAGGTGTCCGAAACGAAAAATCACGCCACGCTCATATTCGGCCAGGATCTTGATGGAACTTAGAGCATAGAGAGCAACGATGATTGCGACAATGGCGACGAATCCGATTGTGACTCCAAAGATTTCCATCTGTACCTCCACGCCTGAAGCGACTAGCGCTCCTACCGCGGATTGTAACGCAGCGAGAAGAGAAGGGCGCGGAATTCGGATGCGGGCGGTTGCTTGGGCTGGTGCGCGAACAAATCAGAGAGCAACCGGCGCAGGCGCGTTGCGCGTTGCGGTCAGCGGTTCGACCTGAAGCAATAGGCCATCGACCCGGCGTACTACCACAGACTGGCCTGCGGGCACGTCGGAAGAAGAGACGGCGTCCCATAGTTCGCCGTGGACAAAGATTTTTCCGCCCGGGGAAAGCGCGGTTTGCGCGACCCCGGTTTCTCCGACCAGGCCTTCCACACCAGTTACAACCTTGTTTCGCCTCGCTTTGACGGCCAAAGTCATCAGGAATGCAGTGATCAATCCCAAGGGGATGCTTACGGCTAGCGCGGTCAGCAGGTGGACGCGCATTTCCGGGATGGGCGAATCGACCAGGAGCAATCCTCCGAGAGTGAGGAGAGCGATGCCGCCGACGGTGAGGACGCCGTGGGTGGCGAACTTGGCTTCGGCGGCGAAGAGTGCGAATGCGGCGAGAATGAGGCCCAGCGCGGCAAAGCGCGTGGGCAGCAAGTTGAGAGCGAAGGCCGCGATCAGAATGAAGACTACGCCCACGGTCCCGGGAACGACCGCGCCGGGATGATTGAATTCGGCATAGAGCGCGAGCGCGCCGATGGCGAGCAGGATGAAGGCGATGTTCGGGTCCATCAGATAATTCAGGATCTGTTCTTTGAGCGTCATGCCGAAAGGCGCGATGGGCTGGCCGGAGAGCTTGAGAGTGACCTCCTTTCCATCGAAGCGTTTGAACCTCTTGCTGTCGATCTGGTGGAAAAGATCGTCCTCGCTGGAGGCCACATAGTCGATGAGATGTTGCGCGAGGGCTTCCTGCTCGGTGAAAGACTTGGATTCGCGCACCGCGCTTTCGGCGACCTCAATGTTGCGGCCGCGGCGGGAGACGACCGAACGCATCAGCGCGGCGGCATCGTTTTCGATTTTATGCTTCATCTCGTCGTCGGGCTTGACCTGAGTTGGACCGAAAAGCAGCACCGGATGCGCCGCGCCAGCATTGGTTCCCGGGGCCATGGCCGCGACATCGGCGGCTTCCAGGATAAAAATTCCAGCCGAACCGGCGCGGCTGCCGCTGGGCGCAACGTAGAGGATGACTGGAACGGATGAATTCGTGATCTTCTCGATGATGTGGCGGGTGGATTCGACCAGGCCTCCGGGAGTATTGATCTCGATCAATATGGCTTGGTCGTTGCGGCGCTGGGCCTCGTCGATCGCCCGGGCAATGTATTCCTGGGTGATGGGTTGAATGGTATCGTTGACGACGATCTTCAGGACTTCGGCAGAGGAAACGGAACTCAGGATGAGGGTTGCCGCGAGGCGGAGAAGGATTCGCGAGATTGCACTGCTTTTCATCAGCCTTTTCATCAGTCGCCAGTTGCCTACAAGAATATTCTTACTCCTATTTGTGAGCCGCGGAAGACATTTCTCGTTCGGGCTGGCCAGCGCCGGGGCTGGTTAAGGAGGCTTCAGTCCAGCCGGGAAGAGTGGTGCTACCAGTGATGAGGCGGGCGCTACGCTCGTAGGTGAAATACGACCACGCCCATTGAATGAAAACTAGCACGCGGTTTTGAAAACCAATCAGGAAGAGAATGTGGACGAACAGCCAGGCCAGCCAGGCCATGAATCCGGAGATGTGAATCTTGCCGAACTGGGCTACGGCGGCGGCGCGGCCGATGGTGGCCAGGCTGCCTTTGTCGAAGTAGTGAAATGGCGGACGCGAGTCAACACCCCCCTTCGATTCTCTGGCAATTAGCTTGGCTACGTAACGGCCCTCGAGGATGGCCACGGGGGCGACCCCAGGTAACATCTTGCCCGATTTGTCATTGAGTGCGGCCAGGTCTCCGATGACGAAGACTTCAGGATGGCCGGGAAGGCTGAGATCGGGATTGACGAGCACGCGTCCGGCGCGGTCGACGGGCACGCCCAGAAGTTTTCCCAGCGGCGAAGCGGCTACGCCCGCGGCCCAGAGGATGACGGCGGCATTCATTTTCGTTTCGCCCATGTAAATCACGCCGGGCTCTATCTTCGTGACCATGGTTGAAGTCAGCACTTCCACACCCAGGCGCTGCAGTTGTTCAAACGCGCTGCGCGAGAGATCCTCGGGATAGGCGGGCAGGACATGCGGACCGCCTTCGAGGAGGCGAATGAGAGCGCGGCGCGGATCGATGGCGCGGAAATCGTGGGCGAGGGCGTGACGGCAGATCTCGGCGAGGGTTCCGGCGAGTTCAACTCCAGTGGGCCCGGCGCCGACGACCACGAAGTTCAACGGATCGCAGGATTCGCCAGCAGCGGCACGCCGTTCCGCAAGTTCGAAAGCCAGCAGAATGCGGCGGCGGATTTCGAGCGCGTCCTCGATGGTCTTGAGCCCGGGCGCGAGAGCCTGCCATTCGTCATGGCCGAAATAGGCGTGGCTGGCGCCGGCGGCGACGATGAGAGAATCGTAAGGGATCTCCTGAATTTCGTTTTGCGCATCGGATTGCGCGTCGGTCTGTACGGCGGTTCGCACCACGCGGCGTTCGAGGTCGAAGCCGGTGACTTCGGCCATGAGCACTTCGACGTTTTTGTGCCGGTTCAGAATCGAGCGAATCGGCGCGGCGATTTCGCCGGGCGAAAGGCCGGCGGTGGCTACCTGATAGAGCAGAGGCTGAAAGGTGTGATGATTCTTCCGGTCGATGACCGTGATGTTTACGGGTGCATGGGCCAGCTTCTGGGCCGCGTTCAGGCCGCCGAAGCCCGCTCCCACGATCACCACGCGATGCGCCGCTGGATGTTTGTGCTCGTCGTCCATTCTCTTGTAGATCGTTTCCTTGCCGATCAGGCTCCTACTCTATAAGATTCAGCGCGATGGCAAACGGCTCCACAAGTTCGACAGCGGATTTGCATCCGGAGTGGGTGCGGTGGCTGGTTCCGTCGGCGAGCGATGTATTCTTCGTGGTGCTGTTCGGTCTGCTCGTGTTTACCCAGCTATCGATGCGGCTGTTGGGCGATGCCGGAATTGGCTGGCACATCCGGACCGGACAACTGATTCTCACAACGCATGAGATTCCTCGCGCCGATCCTTTTTCGACCATGGCCGGGCAGCCGTGGTTCGCCTGGGAGTGGTTATACGATGTGGCCGCAGGCTGGTTGGATAATTCGGCGGGTCTGAACGGCGTAGTGTCGTTCACGGCCTTTATTATCGCCGGGTTGTTCGCCTGGACTTTCCGGCTGCTGCTGCGGCGGGGAACGAATGTTTTGGTGGCGTTGGTTCTGGTGCTGCTGGCGGAGTCGGCGTCGATGATTCATTGTCAGGCGCGGCCGCACGTGGTGAGCTGGTTGCTCACCGTGGTGTGGTTTTGGATCCTGGAGTCGTCTGGGAAAAGTTGCGATGGGTCTCATGCGAGTCTCGCCGAGTCTCCCGGGGCACGCATTGGACGCACGTGGCTTTTGTGGCTGCTGCCCCTGCTGATGCTGGCTTGGGTGAATCTCCATGGCGGATTTCTGGTGGGCTTTGTCCTGCTGGGCATTTACTGGGTCAGCGCGGTTTGGCAATGGCTCAAGCTAAAGCAGGATCGGTTCGACGATGTCTTGCAGAAAATCCGGATCGGACGGCGGGTTCGGAATCTCACTCTTACCGGGGTCCTGAGCGCGGCTGCGACATTCGCGAATCCTTACGGCTTTAAGTTACACATTCATATCTACCGCTATCTTTCGAATCGATTTCTGATGGATCACATTGACGAGTTTCAGTCTCCGAATTTTCACTATGTAGCGCAGAAGTGTTTTGCGGGACTGTTGCTGCTGACCCTGGTCGCGTTGGCGGCGAAAAGATACAAGGCCAGCGCGAGCGAGGGTCTATTGGTGTTGTTCGCGGTCTACTCGGGCCTGTACGCGTCGCGGAATATTCCGGTGTCGTCACTGCTGTTGATTCTGGTGATTGGGCCCTGGTTGTCGGATGCGATGGAAAGACTTGCAGAGACACTCTCACGTCAAGGAAGTGCAGTTGGCTGGCGCGGGCTGGCCTCTACAGCATTTCTTCAGAGAATGAAGACGATCGAGTTGAGCTTGCCGGGCCATCTTTGGTCAATCGCGGCGATCATGCTGACCTGCTGGATCGCGGCGCATGGTGGAAAGCTGGGCGCCACGCCGTTAATGGACGCCCACTTTGACGCGAAGCGGTTTCCGGTTCATGCCGTCGATTATCTGGAGAAGCAGGATGTGCCAGGGCCGCTGGTTGGTCCCGATTATTGGGGCGGGTACTTGATCTACCGGCTTTATCCTCGGGTGCGGATGGTGGTCGACGACCGCCATGATTTCTACGGGGAACAATTTCTAAAGTCTTACTTGAAGATGATGCACGTGGAACCGGGCTGGGAGGATTTTCTTCTGCAGAACGAGGCGCACACTGTAGTGGTTCCTAAGGCTTCCGCAGTGGCCAACATTCTCGCCGAAAACCCAGGCTGGCAGCCCATCTACAGCGACGATATGGCGGTGGTATTTGTCCGCCCTCCCGCGCCGAAGCAGTAGCAGCGTCTCGTAAACGCCTGGACCTTCCCACCGACAGTGCAAAACCGTTCACATTGACAGGGCTGACAATTCTGCGATATGTTCAGCGGCGCGGCAGCTACTACCGTGCAATCGTTGACCCCCCGAGTGTCCTGCCATTTTAGGGGAGCAATTTGTGCAAGTCATTCTCCACAGCAAAGGACAAATCCTGATGAATCGCATTCTCTCTGGTTGTGGCAGTCTGCGTCCTATCTTTGTCTGTTTGGTCGTTTTGATCCTCTGCATGGCGGCGGCTGGCGGGTATGCCCAGGACGCTCCGTCGGTCAGCTTGACGCAGATCAGTTCCGATCCATTTACGATTGGCCCTGGCCAACATGCTACCGAAGTTGAACCGCACGTGCTGGCCAACGGCAACACGCTGGTGGCCGCGTTCCAGACGGGGCGCATTTCCCCCGGCGGCGCGACTGCCATTGGCTGGGCTACTTCTACGGATGGCGGCTCGACCTGGACGGATGGATTTCTGCCCGGCCTGACTTCTGGAGATGATGGCGGACCCTACAGCGCGGCCAGCGATCCCGCCGTGGCGTATGACGCCAAACACGGAGTGTGGATCATCGAGAGTTTGCCGCTCAACAGTTCCGAGACGCCGGCTCTCGTGGTAAGCCGGTCGACCGATGGAGGCCTCACCTGGAACGACCCGGTAAGCGTTGGGCCGAACGTGGTGAGTTCCGACAAGAGCTGGATCGTGTGCGATAGCACTTCCACCAGCCCGTTCTACGGGAACTGTTACGCCGAGTGGGACAATCCTTTCAGCGGCGACGAGATTTTCATGAGCACCTCCAGCGATGGCGGCTTGACCTGGGGTGCGGCAACCGCAACCTCAAACAAGGCTACCGGCATTGGCGGGCAACCGCTGGTGCAGCCGAATGGCACGGTGGTAGTACCGATTGAAACCTCTGGGATCTCCGCTTTCACTTCGAGCGACGGAGGTGTCACCTGGTCGAAACCGGTCACCGTCGCCAGCATTCAGACCCACACCGATGCGGGAGGAATTCGCAGCAGCCCGCTACCCTCGGCGGCGCTGGACGGCGTAGGGAGGGTTTGGGTGGTGTGGCAGGATTGCCGTTTCCGCAGCCACTGCGCCAGCAACGACCTGGTTTACAGCACGTCAAGCGACGGCGCTACCTGGTCGGCGGTAAAGCGCGTGCCCATCGATTCGACCGCCAGCACGGTGGACCACTTCATCCCTGGAATCGGCATCGATCCGGCGACCTCGCGTGCCACCGCGCACGTTGGGATTCATTACTATTACTACCCGAAGACTTCTTGTAAGAAGTCAACCTGCCGGCTCTTCGTGGGCTACATTTCGTCGGCCAACGGCGGCTCGACCTGGAGTGCCCCGACAAAACTGGCGGGGCCGATGCAACTCGGGTGGTTGCCCAACTCCCAGAACGGCCTGATGGTGGGCGATTACATTGCCACGGCTTTCAACAACGGCGTTCCGCACGGAGTATTCGCCGTCGCCTCCTCGAAGTCGGGGACAACGTTCAGAGAGGCCATGAACACCGCACAGGGACTAACTGTGGCGGAGGACGGTCCGCAGTTCTCTTCGGCGAACGACAAGCCGTTGCATAACCTCTCCGACAAGATCGAGAAGGAGCGCCCAGAGAAGGCTGTTCCGCCCTCGAAGCGCGCCGCCAGGCGTAGTGCTAAGTAGGACATCTGACTCTTTCTGAAGACTTAGCCGCCGACGCGAAATCGGCGGCTTTTTTCTTGCTTTCTGTATGTAAGTGCGAGAGTCATCACTGCCATAACCTGCTAAACTTTCTGCGTGTCGCGCCTCACTCATCTGGAATGTACGCGCTGCGGCGAGCATTATCCCGCGGACCGTCCTCAAACCGTTTGCCCGAAAGATGGCGGCATCCTGTACGCCCGCTACGATCTGCTCAGCATTAAGAAGAGTTTCTCGCCCGCATCGCTGCTGCCCCTCGCGCCTACCATGTGGCGTTACGATGCCGTGCTTCCCGAAGCGCGCCGGTTTCGCTCGGCGAAGGATTTACTCCGATGCTGCGCAGCCGCGAATATTCCAACGTCTTGATCAAAGACGAAGGCCTAAATCCCACCGGCTCTTTCAAAGCTCGCGGACTCTCCGCCGCGGTCACCATGGCCCGGCATTTCGGACTGAAGAAGCTGGCGATCCCTTCCGCCGGAAACGCCGCCGGAGCCCTCGCCGCCTATGCCGCGGCAGCCTCCCTCGAAGCGCACAT
This sequence comes from uncultured Acidobacteriaceae bacterium, assembly GCA_963807655.1. Taxonomy (GTDB): domain Bacteria; phylum Acidobacteriota; class Terriglobia; order Terriglobales; family Acidobacteriaceae; genus Sulfotelmatobacter. The sequence goes on from CAWEDF010000064.1 coordinate 20,429, forward strand.
CTTCATGCCGAAAGATGTGCCGATCGCCAATCGCGTCGAGTGCGACGACTACGGCGCGCAGTCACGCTGGTGGATGGCCTGATCTCCGATTGCGCCCGCAAGGTCGCCGAGCTGAAAGAGAAACCGGCATGGTCGAAAGAAGGATGGTTCGACGTTTCCACTACCAAAGAACCCTATCGCGTCGAAGGCAAAAAGACCATGGGCTACGAAGTGGCCGAACAATGGGGTGGAAGCTGCCGCAGGGAATTATCTATCCCACAGGCGGCGGGGTTGGCCTGCTGGGCATGTGGAAGGCATTTGAGGAGATGGAGCAACTGGGATTGATCGGCCCCGAGCGCCCGAATATGATCAGCGTGCAATCACGGGATGCGCGCCCATTGTTAAAGCATGGGATGAAGGCGGGCGACGCGGAGATGTGGCCGAATGCGTCCACGGTGGCCGCTGGCTTGCGCGTTCCAAAACCTTATGGGGATTACTTGATTTTCGAAATCCTGAAAAGAGTGGTGGCCTCGCGCTCGCTGTGACGGACGCGGAAATTCTCGATGCCACTCGGCACTGGGCGAAGGTGAAGGAATATTCGCGGCTCCGGAGGGGGCGGCATCGCTGGTTGCCTACCAGAAATTGCTGGCCAATGGATTCTTCGGCGCCGACGATACGGTCGTGCTCTTCAACACCGGACGGGGTTGAAATATCTGGATGTGCTGGACACGAAAGATATTCCAGCGGAGTGACTGCCGCGACCCGGGCTATCGCCGGCATCATTGGCCCATACTAGGGGAACAACTGAAAGCGCGTCTGATTGCGGTCGCGGTGACCAAGTTGTAGTTAAATCGCCTGTTCTCGACAGCGAATCCATCAACACTTCAGTATGCAGAAATCTGGGGGCTTCAGAGCCTGGGGGCTGTTAGCGTGGACTGACTTGCTACACATTCCCAGTGGCTGTTTTGGAAAACCCACGTATCGGTGAATCGGACACGGCGATCCACGTCCTTCCCTTTGATTTTCATTTTCTCGAGGTAGACTCCAATCACAACCACCGCGTCGCCGTAGGCATGGGCATTCTGTTCCACGTTAGACAAGTGCCCATAGTCCTTCGCTTGGCTCTGGACTTTTCTCAGCCATTGGTCCCGGTCCATAATAGTTCCGTCATAGTCCGTGTACACAAATGTTTCGGCTAGCAATAACCTCAGGGCAGCCCCATCATGCCGCTCTTCGGCGAAGTTCCATGCGTTTTCAAGATTGATAACAGCCTCGGATTTGTCGTCGGCATCTCGGCCGCCCCGGCTCCCATCGTGAGAAACGCTAGAAGCGGTACACCAGCCAAAGTAATGAAGCGCCGCATTTAGCCTCTCTTTCGGGCTCACATGTCCAACCTTGATCGATCCGACCTTCACTATCTTAAATTGCTTAGCCTCAGAGAATACCCTTACCAATGGCCGTATTCGACCCAAGGTCTTGCCGTGAAGAGCCAAGCTAAAGCGCCCCATCACGTCGCTTTTTCGTGGTGAACCCGAGCCAATGCCTCCTCAATGGCCGGAACGAGCATATATGCAGTTGACTTTGATATGACTCGTTGGACGCCGACCCTTTCCGCTTCCTTTTCGACCTGGGGAAAAGCGTAGAGCGTGAGCATGAGGATCGGAACACCAGGAAGCACCTTGGAAATCTGGTCGGCTGCTTCGAAACCGTTCAGTTCGGGCAGCGCGAGGTCGAGGATGACCAGATCGGGCTTGAATTGCATTGCTCGGTTTACGGCTTGAACACCGTCTTCCGCTTCCGTGCAAACGTCCCATCCCTCGCGCCTCTCGATCAGTTGGCGAAGCTCTTGGCGGATATGCCGCTTGTCGTCTGCGATGAGGATCTTCATAGGCACGCCACCCTCGACCATCGCCATTCAGATGACAGTGGGCCCGGACAAGGTTGCTATTCGGGCTTTCGTGTAGATTTTGCGCGTGGGGGCGAGCTGTTCTTGAAAACGGCGGGCTGCCAAGCCGGGCAGAACCGAAGAAGGGCGACTCCACCGCGACCGCAGTTGGTGTGCCGAACGACCCTTTCAGTAAACCATAGTAGAATTCCACCCAGCTTCCAATATGACAACCACGGCAGCGCCTAACCGTT
>CAWEDF010000065.1:0-107410 GCA_963807655.1 uncultured Acidobacteriaceae bacterium
CGATCTGTATTTCCGGCGCGCCTCCCTGAATCGGATGGCGCTTGCGGGTCTCGCCCTCGAGCAGAACCCGAATATCATTCACCTTACGCCCGACGGCTGTAGTCAGCGAGAAAACACCGCTGATGCCCTGGTTCACAAATTCTCCGTGTTGCCGAATGCGTCGGAGGTTTCCGACTGCCCATGCCCACCGGTGAAACCTTTGGTGTGATTGCGCGTGCCAAGGCCGCGAATACTGAAGTGATTGGCAGGGTTCAACTGGTAGTCGTAGTGTCCCAGCAGAGTGAAGAAATCCTGGAACTGGCCGTGGGGGCCGTCCAGAGCGCCCAAGTTAGGGATTCCGTAACAACCGGGGAGCAAGTTCATTCCGACCGCACCTGCAAGGCAGGCCGGTCCCAGCACATCCGAGCCATTTCCCGCCGGAATCACGGGGCCGGCGTCGTTCTGGCACGCAGGATCTCCATGGCAGAAATTCGTGGTCAGCGGACCGGTGTTGCGCTGGATGTCAGTGGCGAGGAAAAGGAATTGGCGGTCTTTGCGAATGGGAAAACCAATCGATCCACCAAATTGGTTTTGCCAGTCGATATTCGGGGGGTTGTGCAGCGCATCATCCTTGGTCAAGCTGCCACCCCGATAATATTCGTGGGCCTCGCCATGAATGTTATTGGTCCCGGATTTCGTCACGACGTTCAGCAATCCTCCTGTGGCCCTGCCGAACTCTGGCGCGAATCCGTTGGTGACGACCTGAAATTCCAGCACCGCCTCGATGGGAACCGTCAGGTTCTTGGTTTCGAGCGAACCGAAGTTCTCGCCGAAGAAGTTGTTGGTCGTGTCGGCGCCGTCGATCACCAATCCGGTGTAGTCACTCTGTTGCCCGCCCAGCCGGATATTGCCGCGCAAACCCGGAACCACCTGGGCCGAGGGGGTCAACTGCGCCAAATCACGATAGTCGCGGCCGGGGAAGGGAAGATTCTCCAGGCTTCTGGAATCGAGCAACTGGCTGATGCCGGCGGTGGCTGTGTCCACTGCCTCGATGTTCGCATTCACGGTCACCGATTCCTGAGCGGATTTCAGTGGCATGCTTACATCGAGAGGCAGCGACAGCGCCCACGTTGACCACAATGCCTTTGACCGTGGTGACCGCAAAGTTCGGAGCTTCTGCGACCAGCGTGTATTCACCTGGAGGAACAGCTTCGAAGTCGTAACCCCCGTCGCCGGTTGTCTGCATTTCCCGGCGGAAGCCAGTGGAAGGGTTTGAAAGCGTAACTTTTGCTCCGCCGACTGCCGCGCGCGAGGCATCGTAAACGGTTCCGTGAACGGCTCCGCGCTCCAACGTCTGGGCGAAACACAACGTGCTCGCGGCGGTCAGAAGCCACGCCAGAGTCATCTTTGAAACACGCATTTCCAGCCTCCGAGAAAGATCAGCAGCTTTGCATTCTCGCGATAATTCCGAAGACACACAGAACCCACTGCCTTGTGGTCAAGGTGGAGGAAACAGCGTCCCTAGTTGAAAACCATTAAGCGCGCATTAGACTTCCGCTATAGGCGCCGTGTCAAGAATATTTTTCGATCACGAGACAACGGCGGTCTTTGAGCGTGCCATCCATTCTGCGTCATAGTGCGCACGATCATAGAAAGATTTCTGCGTTCCGACGCCCGTAGTCGAGAGTGCCGCATACAGATTGGCGCGCCGCACCGCCTCTCGTTCCGGTATTCCTTCCGCAAGAAATACTGCGAAACTCCCGATAAAGGCATCACCCGCGCCAGTGCTGTCGATACTCTTCATGGCAAACGGAGGCAGGTGATCGCTTACCCCGGCGCCGACGAGGAGGGAACCATTGGCTCCGAGGGTGACGATAACGCGGCAAATTCCGCCCTCTACCAGTTTCTCCGCGCATTTCTTAGCGTCTTCGACACTCCGGACGGCGATCCCGGTGATGGTTTCGGCCTCACTCTCATTCGGAACGAGGTAATCGAGGTCCGTTAGAGCACGCATGTCGACAGGCTGACCGGGCGCGGGGTTCAGGATACAGCGAATCCCGTGCTTTCGGGCAAATGCCACCGTGCAGTAAACGCTTTCGAGAGGAATCTCAAACTGCAGGACGATACAGTCGGCGGACTTCAGCATTTTGGCAGCGGCGTCAACATCCGCCGGTTTCAGCGCGTCATTGGCTCCCTTCACCACCAGAATGCGGTTTTGCCCGTTGGGCTCGACGAAAATGGGCGCGACGCCGCTGGATAGTCCTTCAACCACCTTTACGTGAGTTGCGTCAATACCGAGCTTCTTAAAGTTCTCAATGGTGGCCGGACCGAACAGGTCGCTTCCAACCCGCGCCACCATGAAAACATCCGCGCCACAAAGACGAGCGGCCACCGCTTGATTCGCGCCCTTGCCCCCGAATCCGAGATGAAATTCCTTGCCGAAAATCGTTTCCCCCGGCTTCGGAAACTGATCGGCGAATGTGGTGAGATCGACGTTGGCACTTCCGACTACCGCAATGCGAGGGCGCCTGGCCATGATTTTCTTGGGAAAGCCTTCAGAACGCCGAGTCTATTTGCCGCCCTCGATTGTGTCAACGGAGTGACGTTACCTGTGCGCAACCACAGGCCTGCAGGATTTTCCGGTTGAAGTTTTCTGCTATAGTTGCGGTCCTCGGAGGTCGCATCCCATGCCCCGAAATGTACGTTGTGCTCTGATCCAAGCCAGTAATGCGATCGGCACTGAGCGCCCCCTCGCGCAGATCAGGAAGGCGATGATCGACAAGCACCTGAAGTTGATCGAACAGGCGGCGCGAAAGAAAACCCAGGTTCTGTGTCTGCAGGAGCTTTTCTACGGCCCTTATTTTTGTGCGGAGCAGAACGCCCGCTGGTATGAGCTAACCGAGCGAGTGCCGGAAGGTCCGACCACGCGCATGATGCAAAAGCTCGCGGCGAAACATCGCATGGTAATCGTGGTTCCGGTTTACGAAGAGCAGATGCCCGGGGTGTATTTCAATACGGCCGCGGTGATCGATGCCGACGGCCGCTATCTCGGAAAGTACCGCAAGCACCATATCCCGCACTGCCATCCCGGATTCTGGGAAAAGTTTTACTTCACTCCGGGCGATCTGGGATATCCGGTGTTCGAGACAAAGTTTGCGCAGGTCGGCGTCTACATTTGTTACGACCGCCATTTCCCCGAGGGCGCGCGCATTCTGGGGTTGAACGGCGCGGAGATCGTGTTCAATCCCTCGGCCACCGTTGCTGGCCTCTCGGAATATCTGTGGGAACTGGAGCAGCCCGCTCACGCCGTGGCCAACGGCTACTTCGTCGGCGCCGTCAACCGCGTAGGCGTCGAGAAGCCGTGGAGTATTGGAGAGTTCTACGGCAAGAGCTATTTCTGCAATCCGCGCGGCAAGATTATCGCGCAGGCCAGCCGGGATAAAGACGAGGTGGTTGTGGCGGACCTCGATCTCGACATGATCGCCGAAGTTCGCAAGGTGTGGCAGTTCTTCCGCGATCGCCGTCCGGAAAGCTACGGCCCGCTGACCGGGCAGACCGGGGAAGCCGCCGCCGCAGATTGAACCGCGAGTTTTCCAGGGCTGCTCGCAAAAGCTAATCATGATCTCCATTTCGATTTTCTGAACCGGAACACATGACCACCGCCGAAGCTTCTCCTCTCCGATCTCGAATCGAATCCAGTTCTCTCTACAATCCTGACCTCGCGCCTGCGACGGCCGACCGCCGGCATTGGGGCACGTACAATTTCGCCGCGCTCTGGATTTCGATGTCGGTCAACATCCTCACCTACATGCTGGCGGCGAGTTTGATTCAGGGTGGAATGAATTGGAAACAGGCAGTGATGACAATTTTTATCGGCAACGTGATCGTCCTGGTTCCAATGCTGCTGAATTCGCACCCCGGAGCAAAGTACGGCATTCCGTTTCCGGTGTTGGCTCGCGCATCATTCGGAGTACTTGGGGCCAACGTGGCCGCGGTGCTGCGCGCTCTGGTGGCATGCGGGTGGTTCGGAATTCAGACCTGGATCGGCGGCGAAGCGATTAGCACTCTGCTGGCCACGCTCGCCCCGGAATGGAAGAATTTTCCCTACTCGACCGCAATTTGCTTTCTTCTGTTCTGGCTGATCAACCTCGCGGTCATTCTTATGGGGATCGAATACATCCGCATTCTCCAGGGGATCAGCGCACCGGTGTTGTTAGGCGTTGGCCTGCTGCTCTTGGGATGGGCCTATCACAGCGCGGGCGGCTTCGGTCCCATGTTAGCCGCGCCCTCGCGGTTCACCAACTTTGCCGATTTCCTGAAGTTTCTGATTCCAGCTCTCAATGGCACAGTGGGCTTCTGGGCGACAGTTTCGTTGAATATTCCGGACTTCACGCGATTCGCACGCAACCAGCGGGAACAGGTCATTGGACAGGCTCTTGCTCTGCCCACGACGATGACTCTGTACGCTTTTATTGGCATCGCCGTAACCTCGGCCACAGTTGTGATTTACGGGACCGCAATTTCGGACCCGGTTCAATTGCTCAGCCGCTTTCATTCGCCCATAGCCGTGGTGATCTCGCTGATCGCAATTCTGCTGGCTACGCTAAATGTCAACATCGGCGCCAACGTGGTGTCGCCGGCCAACGACTTCTCCAATCTGTGGCCTCGGCGAATTAGCTTTCGCACCGGCGGCGTGATCACCTGCTTCATGGGGATTGCTCTGATGCCGTGGAAGCTGCTCGCCGATTACAAAACATTCATCCTCGGCTGGCTGGGCGGCTACGCCGCTTTTCTCGGGCCGGTCGCCGGCATCATGATCTGCGATTATTTCGTGGTGCGGCGATGTGTTCTGCAAGTGGATGATCTCTATCTCCGCGGCGGGATCTACGAATATTCCAAAGGATTCAATTGGCGGGCGGTGATTGCGCTTGCGCTGGGAGCAGGCACGGCACTGATCGGGCTGGCGGTCCCATCGGTGCGGGTTCTTTATGACTACTCCTGGTTCGTCGGCTTTGCGGTTTCCTTCTTGGCTTATTACGCGATGATGAAGTTGCAGCGTTCACCTGTGCTATGGCCGATGGCAGCCGTAGGTTCAGCGTTTCGTCTTCGCGTTCTCCTGAAACGCTGGCAGAACCTCGCGCTGATAGATTCCGAGAGATTGTTCCTCGTCGCCGCACATCAGATACAGATTGAATTGCGTAACCCCAACGCTGGCCAGCTTTCTTATTTTCTCGTGATGAGCCTTCACCGGTCCCACCAGGCAAAAGCGATCAACCACTTCGTCGGAAACAAAGTTCGCGTTGTCGCTTTCCACCACGCAGTGGTGCTGATAATCGTAGCTGCCCCGGTCCTGCACGTATGACGTAAGCGCTGCGGGCAGATCTTCCGGCTTGTACTGCCGGATCAGATCCATAACGTGATTGGAAACCAGCGCCGGGAACCAGCGCACACGTTCGCGCGCCAATGCCAAGTCATCGGAAACCCAGACTGGAGCCGCCGACATTACCTCGATCTCATTCATGTCGCGGCCCGCGGCGCGAGCGCCCTCTCTTACGAAACCAAGGCACCAGGAAATCAAATCAGGATCGGCAAACTGAAGAATGATTCCGTCAGCGACGCGGCCTGCCATGTGCAGCACTTTCGGTCCGTATCCCGCGATCCAAACTCGCGGAGAAACCTTGGCCCACGTTAATCTGGTCGGCTGGCCCTCGTATTCAATTTCACGGCTGGCAGTGAGATCACGAAAGATCTTCACCGCAGTTTCCAACTGCGACCAACTCACCGGCTTCTTGCCGAGCACCCGTCGCGAGCTGTCTCCCCGCCCGATGCCCAGTTCCATCCTGCCGCCCGAAATCAGATTCAGCGTCGCGAACAGGCTCGACGTAACTGTAAGATCGCGAACCGCGGGATTCGTTACCAGGGTGCCGAGCCGCATCCGTTCGGTGTTCGCGGCCATCAGCGTGAGCAATGGGTATGGATCCATCCACAAAACATGGGAGTCGAAGAGCCATCCGAACTGGAACCCGGCAGCTTCGGCCTGCCGTGTCAGACTGACGATGCGCTCAACGGAGATGTCAGGCTTTAGCGTAATGCCAAACTGCATGGCAGACTCCTTTTCGCGGCTTGAGCAATAACACAAGCTGAGGAGCGGCAGTTTAGCATAGAATTCATTTTCATCTCAGCCATGCTTCATCTCAGTATGAGTGGAGGGATCGATGGGCTTTGACACGATCATCGTGGGCGGATCCGTGGTGACCGCAACGGATACCTACGTCGCGGATGTTGCGATCACGGATGGCAAAGTCGCGGCCATCGGCAAGGACCTGCCCAGAGACAATGCCACGAAGGTACTCGACGCGTCGGCGAAATATGTCTTGCCCGGCGGCATCGATGTACATACGCATCTGGACATGCCTTTCGGGGGCACCACGAGCGCCGACGATTTTGAAACTGGCACACGAGCGGCGGCTTTTGGCGGGAACGACCACGCTGATCGACTTCGCCATCCAGTACAAAGGCCAGCCATTGCGTAAAGCATTCGAGACTTGGATGGACAAAGCGTCGAAGAAGGCCGTCTGCGACTATGCATTTCACTGCATCGTTACCGACGTTAGCGACGGTCAATTGCAGGAGATGAATGCCCTGGTGGGCGAAGGTGTAACCAGCTTCAAGCTCTTCATGGCCTATCCCGGCGTGTTCATGCTCGATGACGCCAGCATCTTCCGCGCGCTGCAGACCACGGCGAAAAACGGCGGGCTCATCTGCATGCACGCCGAAAATGGAAGCGCGATCGACGTTATCGTGCAGCAGGCGCTGGCCGAGGGGAAGAAGGCGCCAAAGTATCACGCGCTGACCCGCCCCACAACCGCCGAGGCTGAAGCCGTTTCCCGTGCGATTGCGCTCGCGGAGATGGCAGGAGCTCCGATCTATATCGTGCATTTGAGCTGCAATGAGGCTCTCGATAAAGTACGAGAGGCGCGCGACCGCGGGCTTCCGGTTTACGCCGAAACCTGCCCGCAGTATTTGTATCTCTCGATCGAGAACTTTGATGTGCCCGGCTTTGAAGGCGCGAAATATGTCTTCACGCCGCCGCTTCGGGAAAAGTGGCATCAGGAAAAGCTCTGGAGCGGACTCAAGCGCGATCATCTCCAGGTCGTCTCCACCGATCATTGTCCATTCTGTTTCAAGGAGCAGAAGGAACTCGGGCGCGACGACTTCACGAAGATTCCGAACGGCGGTCCGGGCATTGAGCATCGCATGAGCCTGATATACTCCGGCGGCGTTGTCCCAGGGACGTTTCAGCGTGAATCGATTCGTCGAACTCGTTTCCACGACTCCGGCAAAGCTCTTCGGCTTATATCCGCGCAAGGGAACGATTGCAGTCGGCAGCGACGCCGATCTCGTCATTTTCGATCCCCAGCGTAAACATACGATTAGCGCCAAGACGCACCATATGCGGGTGGATTACTCGATGTTTGAAGGCATCCAGGTGACGGGCATGCCTGACGTCGTTCTCTCCCGAGGGCGCGTGGTGGTGGAGGGCGACAGGTTTCTGGGCCACGCGGGGCAGGGAGAGTTTCTGCGGCGGTCAACGTACTCGCAGGTGAACGGATAGTGGGTGCGAGCGTGGGCTGCTTGCTTTGCGTCAGCCGTAATAGAGCCGCGCTCCGCCCGCATAACCTTCAAGGAGAACCGATGTTCACGCCATCGAGTCTGAACATTGCGCTGTTGATGATGATCACGAGTGCCGTTTGTTGGGGTTCGTGGGCAAACACTTATAAGGGAGTTAAGGGCTACAGATTTGAGCTTTTCTATTGGGACTACGCCGCCGGCATTTTCCTGGTCTCCCTTGTGCTTGCTCTTACGATGGGGAGCACGGGGAACGATGCCTCCAGTTTTCTGAACAACGTCCGCGCGGCCGATACTTCAAACATTGTGAACGCGCTGATCGGAGGGGCGCTGTTCAATCTTGCCAATCTCCTGCTCGTCGCCGCGATCGATATGGCAGGACTCGCCGTCGCGTTCCCCATCTCGATTGGAATCGCGCTGGTAGTCGGGGTTGTGCTGAGTTACGCACTTCAACCGAAAGGGAATGCCCTCTTCCTGGCGCTCGGCGTCGCGTGCGCATTCATTGCAGTGCTTTTGGATGGCAAGGCCTACGGGAGTCTCGCAACCGCAGGACGTTCCGTTTCAAAGAAGAGCTTGATCACATGTGTAGTGTCAGGAGTTCTGATGGGCCTGTGGGCTCCGTTCATGACGCACGCGATGACGCGCGGCAATCCGTTAGGGCCCTATAGCGCCGCTGTGTTCCTGACCCTGGGAGCGTTGCTCTCGTGTTTCATCTGGAATATTTATTTTATGAAACACCCGCTCGTGGGGGATCCAGTCAGTTTCAGTGGATTTCTTAGGGGGCCGGCCTCGGGCCATCTACTGGGCCTTCTAGGTGGATTCATCTGGGGGATCGGTACGGTGTTCAACCTCGTTGCCGCAAGCTTCACTGGCGTCGCCATTTCCTACGCGATCGGCCAATCCGCTCCCATGGTCGCGGCACTCTGGGGAATTCTCGTGTGGAAAGAATTTGAAAACTCAGGGCCTCGCGCCAAAGCCTACCTCGGCTCTGATGTTTGTCTTCTACGGACTGGCCATTTTCCTGGTCGCGCGCGCGAATGGTTAAGCTTGTTATTTCCCTCTGATGCGGCTGATAAACAGTTGCAAGAAGCGGTCGGCATCCGAAGCCAGGCAAACTCGCGCATTCGGTTTCAGTTCGATGACTCCCTCGATCTCGTAGTGGTCTCCGTGAAGAACGTTGTTCTCGTTCGAGCCCATGCGGTTCGCCACCGTTTCTCCGCGGGTAAACTCGCCCTTAGTTTCCACGTCCACGTGCATTTCTTTCAGCGTACCCAAAGTCGGATCCAAAGCAATGCCCACCGCCAGCGGGTCATACATTGCGGCCCCACTGTATCCGCTCTTCTCGCTCCGGTTCAAATAGAAGTCGGCAATCTTTGCAATGAAGTCGCTCTGCGGTCCGTGGGACGATTGAAGCTCCGCGAGATACTTCCGTGTAATCAACGTTCTCTCGCCTACATCGGAGCCTACCATCGTGACGATCCAGCCGGCATTGAACACAATCTGCGCCGCTTCCGGATCGTTGTAGATGTTCGCTTCGGCCGCTCCGTTGACGTTTCCGCCGCTGATCGAGCCTCCCATAATGACGATGTTCTTTACTAGTGACACGATCGAGGGATCCTTCGAAACTGCAAGCGCGATGTTGGTGAGCGGCCCCACCGGAATCAGCGTGATCTCGTGCGGGTATTTGTGGACCATCTCAATGATGAGATCCGGACCAAACCGCGGATCCGCCTTGCATTTGGATGGCGGCAACTCGACGTTGGCCAAGCCGTTCTTACCATGCCAAAACTGCGCAGTAATCAACTTCTGATTCAGCGGATGTTTCGCTCCCCCTGCGACCACGACGTCGCAGCGTCCGGCCAGCGAAAGAATCTTCAGCGCGTTCTCCAGTCCCTGCCACTCCTCCACGTTGCCAGCGGGGATCGTAAGCGCTTCCACTTTGAACTCTGGGGAGTTCAAAGCCAGGAGGATCGCCAAGGCATCGTCCGTACCGGGATCAGTGTCAATCATTACCCGCCTCGGCGTTGCTTGAGCGAAGCCATTCGTCAGCGAAGTAAGAACAAAGAATAGAATCAGGATGGATGTAGAACAGAGTCGCTTCACGGGAAAGTCCTTTCTCGAATGCCGGCGTGGCCTACAGCAGCATGCCCGCGATGGATGCCGACATCAGGTTCGCCATCGTCCCGGCCAGCATCGCGCGGATTCCGAGCCGCGCCAGTTCACCCTTCTTGTTGGGCGCGAGCGCCCCGATGCCGCCAATTTGAATTCCGATGGAGCTGAGATTGGCGAAACCACAAAGCGCAAATGTGGCGATGGTGAAAGAGCGTGGATCGAGCGACGCTTTCATCGGTCCAAGCATGGAGAATGCCACCAGTTCGTTCAGCACCATGCGGGTGCCGAGCAAAGTTCCAATCACTCCGCAGTCGCGCCAGGGAACGCCAATCACCCAGGCAACCGGAGCAAACACAGCCCCGAAAATCTTCTCCAGGCTTTCTGGAAACCAAGCCACCCAGTGGTGAATTCCGCCCATAATGCCGTCTGCCAGCGCGATCAGGGCAAGGAACGCGATCAGCATGGCAGCGATGTTCAAAGCCATGTGCAGGCCATCGGTCGTTCCCCGGGCAACCGCGCCGAGCAGGTTCTCTTCTTTCTCGGCTTGCTCTTCTTGTTCGGGCATGACAACTCGTCCGGCGGTTCTCGGCTGCTCGGTTTCGGGCACGAGCATCTTCGCCATGAGCAGCGTGCCCGGCGCTGTCATGATGACCGCGCTCAACAGGTGTTTGGGTTCGATGCCAAATGCGATGTAAGCCGCCATGATTCCGCCGGAGACGTGGGCCATGCCGCTAGTCATCACGGTCATGAGTTCCGAGCGTGTTAGGTCCGGCAGAAACGGCCGGATGGTCACCGGCGCTTCGGTTTGCCCCATGAAAATGCTGGCGGCAATGTTTAGCGATTCCGCGCCGCTGGCGCCCATCACCCGGGTCATGACCCAGGCGGCAATCTTAATGACGAATTGCATGACGCCGAAGTGATACAGCACGGCGAAAAACGCGCAGATGAAAATAATCGTCGGCAGCACTTGAAACGCGAAATAGAACCCGAGATGGGAACCTTGCTTTCCCAAGTCACCAAAAACAAACTGTGAGCCGACATACGAGTAACTAAGCAAGCGACTGACGACGTCACCAGCCTTCTGAAAGACCCGCCGCCCGGCATCGATTCTCAACACACACACCGCGAAGGCGAACTGCAACCCCAAACCCCACGCCACGGTTTTCAGTTGAATTGCGCGGCGATTGGTTGAGAAAGCGTAGGCCAACCCGAGCATGGTCAAGAGGCCGAGGATTCCAGTAAGGCGTCCCATTCAGTTTTTCTCTCCGCGTCTGCCGATCACGCGATGGATCAATGGCCGTTTCTCGTGCGCTGGTGTATCGGTAATCTGATAGCTCTCTCCAAGCAATTGCCGCGCACGAGTTCCGCGTGCTTCTGCATTGTAGTAAATCGTCGCTAATGGCTCGCCCGCGGTAACGGCATCCCCGACTTTCTTGTGCAGCACGATCCCCACTGCGGGGTCGACTGTCTCGTCTTTCCTTTCGCGGCCGCCGCCGAGAATTACACATGCGGTGCCAACCTGTTCGCACTCGAGAGATCTGAGATATCCGTTTTTCGGGCTGGAAAGTGTCATCGTATGTTGAGCCTGAGGCAGTTTCCTCGGATCGTCGACCGCCCGCGGATCCCCGCCTTGCAGCTCCACCATCTGGCGAAACTTGTCGAGGGCCTTGCCAGACGCGATCAGTTTCTTGCTCTGCTCTTTCCCTTCGGCGACCGTATCGGACACTCCGCCCAGATGCAGCATCCAACCTGCAAGTTCGAGGCATAGCTGACGCAAATCTTCTGGTCCTCCGCCGCGGAGGATCTGCACTACTTCTACCACCTCGAGTGCATTGCCGATCGTGTTACCCAGGGGTTGATCCATGTCGGTGATGAGCGCCACGATCTGTTTACCCATTCGCTCACCGGTTTCAACCATCAGTTCGGCAAGAAAGACAGCATCTTCTTCGTTCTTCATAAACGCCCCGGAGCCGGTCTTTACATCAAGGACGAGTGCGTCAATGCCTTCCGCAAGTTTCTTGCTCATGATGGACGCGCAGATTAGATAGGGACTCTCCACGGTGCCGGTCACATCGCGCAGCGCGTAGAGTTTGCGATCAGCCGGTGCGATTTCGGTGGTCTGGCCAATCATGCAGCAACCACAGGTTTCCAGAACACGCCGAAATTGAGCAACCGGAAGATTCACATTGAAGCCAGGGATGGCTTCAAGTTTGTCCAAGGTACCACCAGTATGTCCCAAACCGCGGCCGCTGATCATGGGCACGACCACGCCCGCGGCAGCGGCCAGTGGAGCCAACACAAGCGAAGTCTTGTCGCCCACGCCACCGGTGGAATGCTTGTCGACCTTCGTCGCTGGAATTGAGGAAAGATCCAGAACTTCGCCCGAACGCAGCATCGCGTCCGTCAGCGCAGCGGTCTCGGCGCGAGTCATTCCGCGCAAAACAACCGCCATCAGCCAAGCCGAGACTTGATAGTCGGGAATATCGCCGCGCGTATAAAGGTTCACCAGAGATTCAATTTCATCGCGAGACAACTCGACCCCATCCCGCTTCTTGCGGATCAGATCGATGGCCCGGAACGTTTCGGTCGAAGCCCGCGTAGGATTCACTGGAGACGGAATCCTTCTGGAAGAAGTTCGCTGATGTGAGCCTGTTTTGGCCCGTCAGCACCTTGGAAAAAGATCGTTGCGTCAGGACCGAATTCGTAAATGACCTGGCGGCACGCACCACACGGCGAACACGGCACTCCCTGGTCATTGACTACAGAGACGGCGCGGATCTCGATCTCGGGGCCAAACTGCGCTACAGCCGAGAAAATCGCCGTGCGTTCGGCACAGTTGGTCATTCCGTAGGAGGCGTTCTCCACATTGCAACCCGAGAAGATTTTGCCGTTCGAGAGGAGGATGGCGGCCCCGACCCGGAACTTCGAGTAAGGCGCGTGCGCATTCTTCATGACCCTTTTCGCGGATTTCAGAAGTCTTGCCGGCGCATGAGCAGGCAGTGTTTTCTTACGCATAAGGGAAGCGTCTCGCGGCGAACGGCAAAATCGAGGGCCATTGTAAACCCTGGCCAAACAATCGAGCGCTTTTTCTTGCGACCGAGTTGAACCAAACCAGGGATGTCCGTACCTCACGACCTCGCATTGCGGCATCTCCTGCCGTACAATTACAGCGCAAGGAGCGGTCAGCAGTTCGATCCCCGTGCCGCCGAGCGGGGCACAATTTAGTGCCAATAGATCACAACCATCCCGGAGCAACGCGCGAAATGGCAGGACAGGGTGGCAGTCTCCTGCCTCACGCGGGAAACTTTATCGCGACTCTCGGGGAACGCCCGCTCCATCGAAACTCTGGAATCCCTCTCGACCTGACCTGGGTGCAAGAAGTTCGCGTGAACACGAGCGCCGTCGAACGCCGCGCTCAGACGCAGGTGGCGCGAAGAACGGTAAAGAAGGAATGGCAGGCGGCATGGCTTCTGCGGGCAATTTCCTGCATGGATCTCACCACACTTTCCGGCGATGACACGGAAGAGCGTGTGCGCCGTCTGTGTGCCAAGGCACGAAAACCGCTGCAGCAAGATCTCGTACACAAGCTGGGAATTGAAGAACTCGAAGTGAAAGTCGCGGCGGTTTGCGTCTATCACCTGTTTGTGGAAACGGCTCTGCACGCTCTGGAAGGTAGCGGCATACATGTCGCCGCAGTCTCCACCGGCTTTCCGGCAGGTCTATCGCCTCTTGCGGAGCGGGTCGCAGAGATTCGACGCTCGGTGGAGGCGGGGGCGCACGAGATTGACGTTGTCATCACGCGCGCTCATGTGTTTGGCGGACGCTGGCAGGCGCTGTATGACGAGATTGCCGCTTTCAAACAAGCCTGCGGCGCTGCTCACATGAAGGTCATCCTCGCGAGTGGCGATCTGCTGACCCTGCGCAACGTGGCGCGCGCCAGCGTCGTGGCCATGATGGCTGGAACCGATTTCATCAAGACCTCGACCGGCAAAGAAGCTACCAACGCAACGTTGCCAGTGGGCCTGGTGATGACCCGCGCTATCCGCGAATACGCCGAGCGAACCGGGATGGCTGTCGGCTTCAAAGCAGCCGGCGGAATTCGTACTGCAAAACAATCAACCGATTGGCTGGCTATGATGAAAGAGGAGCTGGGGAAGTCGTGGATGCGTGCGGAGCTTTTTCGATTTGGCGCGAGTGGGTTGTTGGGCGACATCGAGCGGCAACTGGAACACCACGCGACCGGACGCTATTCGGCGGAGTATCGTCATCCCATAGCGTAGTTGTCTGGATCTAGACGAGGAGAGAATCGAGCCGACCTGCATGAGCATTGCCGAAAAGTTTTTGACGATGGAGTACGGCCCCGCTCCGGAGGATCCCAAAGAAGCGCAAGCCTGGTTGGATCGCCACGGGCACCGCTTCGGGCACTTCATCAACGGCACGTGGCAAGCTCCGGCCTCCGGCGAATATTTCGAGACGCTCGATCCCTCCAATGGTGAGAAGCTGGCTTCCATTGCCCAAGGCTCATCCGCGGACATCGACGCCGCCGTGGGGGCAGCGCGCGCTGCGTTTCCTAAATGGCGGGCGCTTACTCCGCATGTCCGGGCGCGTTACCTGTACGCCCTGGCGCGATTGGTGCAGAAACATTCCCGGCTTCTCGCCGTACTCGAGACGATGGACAACGGCAAGCCCATCCGCGAGAGCCGTGACATCGACATTCCGCTGGTGGCGCGCCACTTCTATTATCACGCGGGCTGGGCGCAACTTCTCGAGCAGGAATTTGGCAGAGTACGAGCCTTGCGGCGTCGTGGGGCAGATCATTCCGTGGAACTTTCCGCTGCTCATGGCGGCGTGGAAGATTGCTCCGGCTCTGGCCACCGGAAACACAGTGGTCTTGAAGCCCGCGGAGTTTACTCCTTTGACTGCGCTCGCCTTCGCAGAACTTTGTCAGGAAGCCGGATTGCCCGCCGGAGTCGTCAACATTGTGACCGGAGACGGCTCAACCGGCGAGGCGTTGGTGAAACATCCCGACGTGGACAAAATTGCATTCACAGGTTCCACCGAAGTCGGACGCGCGATTCGCAGCGCCACAGCCGCAACTCACAAACGTCTATCTCTTGAGCTGGGGGGCAAGTCTCCATTCATCATCTTCGACGATGCCGACCTCGACAGCGCCGTCGAAGGATTGGTCGACGGAATCTGGTTCAACCAGGGACAAGTATGCTGCGCAGGGTCACGCCTGTTGATGCAGGAGAGTATCGCCGAGACTTTGATCGGCAAGATCCGTGAGCGCATGAGCAGCCTGCGCGTCGGTCTTCCTTTGGATAAAGCAATCGACATCGGCCCCATCGTGGCGCGAGTGCAACTGGATCGTATTCAGCGGATGGTTGGTCAAGGCATCGCCGAAGGCGCAACCTGCTGGCAGCCAGAGGTCGCTTTGCCGGCGCGTGGCTTTTACTATCCGCCGACGCTGCTGAGCAATGTGCATCCCAGCTCTATCGTCGCGCAGCAGGAGATCTTCGGACCTGTGCTCGCCGCAATGACGTTTCGCACCCCGAGAGAAGCGGTCGAATTGGCCAACAACACGGTCTATGGTCTGGCGGCGTGCGTCTGGAGCGAGAACATCAACGTGGCCCTGCATGTCGCCGCGCAACTGAAAGCCGGCGTCGTGTGGGTAAACTGCACGAACCTGTTCGACGCTTCCTGCGGCTTCGGCGGCTACCGCGAGAGCGGCTACGGACGCGAAGGCGGCAGGGAAGGTCTGCTGGAATATTTGCAACCGTCGTGGTTCAAGAGCGCTCCTGCATTGCCGGCCTCGCTACCGCCCGCGACGCCGCCCGCAGCGGAAGAGCCTGAGCCCCGCACTCCGGCCATCGATCGCACTGTGAAGCTTTACATTGGCGGCAAACAGGTTCGCCCGGACTCTGGCTATAGCATGGAAGTGCGTTCAGCCGAGGGCCGCCTGTTGGGCGAAGCGTCGCTCGGCAACCGCAAAGATATTCGCAACGCCGTCGAGGCCGCGCACAAGGCCGAGGCGTGGACAAAAGCCACCGCACACAATCGCGCGCAGATTCTTTATTACTGCGCCGAGAACCTCTCCCAACGTCGCGACGAAATTGTCCGCGGGCTCACTCCGGCCGTCGGCCCGAAACAAGCCGCAGCCGAACTGGATCTCGGCATCGAGCGGATCTTTTCCTACGCTGCGTGGGCTGACAAGTTTGATGGCGCCGTCCACAATCCTCCATTTCGCAATATTGCGATTGCCATGAACGAACCCCTCGGAGTTGTGGGCATCATCTCTCCGGCGGAAGCGCCCTTGCTTGGTTTTCTGTCACTCGTACTCCCCACCCTCGCTATGGGAAACACGGTAGTTGCGGTTCCGTCGGAGACGTACCCTCTCATTACCGCCGATCTCTATCAACTATTCGACACCAGCGATGTACCGGCCGGCGCAGTGAACATTGTGACCGGCTACGCTTCACAACTGTTGAAAGTGCTCGCTGAACACGACGATGTGGATGCCATCTGGTCGTTCGGGGATGAAGCCAGCGCCGCTGCCGCAGAAGCGATGTCGGTCGGCAACTTGAAACAAGTCTGGACAAACGAGGGCAGAGCCATCGACTGGTTCAATCCGAAACTGGCCGAAGGACGCTGGTTCCTAGAGCATGCCACGCAGGTGAAGAATATCTGGGTTCCCTATGGCGAATAATCGCGAGGCAGTAATCCCCTTACCCACAACCTAAAGATGTGCGGGCTAAGGCCGGTCGAATCGGGATTGATTTTGTTCTGACACCGGACTAGCATACTCCCGTAAACCTTCTCCGCCCCGGCGTGTTTCGCATCACGTCATGCCAATTGGTGTTCGATCTACGTGCTGATTCAAGGAGGATATATGGGCATAGCAGTGTCACCTCAGATTCATCCGCAGGTTGCAGACTTCATTGAGAAGCCGCGCAAAATGTTGATCAACGGCAACTGGGTAAATTCCATCTCCGGCAAGACTTTCCCCACATACAATCCCGCCACCGGTGAGGTTCTGGCGCAGGTAGCGGAAGGCGATCGTGCGGATATTGAGCAAGCCGTGAAGGCGGCGCGCAAAGCCTTCGACCAAGGACCTTGGCGGCGCCTTACCGCGTCCGAACGTGGACGCCTCATCTGGAAGCTCGCCGATTTGCTGGAGTCTCACACCGAAGAATTCGCTTATCTGGAGAGCCTGGACAACGGCAAGCCTCTCACCATCGCGAGGGCCGCTGATGTGCCGCTGGCCGTCGACCTGTTTCGCTATATGGCGGGCTGGACAACGAAGATCGAAGGCAATACGATTCCAATCTCCGTTCCCTACACGCCTGGAGCGAAGTACCTCGCCTATACGCTGCGAGAGCCAGTCGGCGTTGCGGGCCAGATCATTCCCTGGAACTTCCCCTTGCTGATGGCAGCGTGGAAGCTGGGTCCGGCGCTGGCCTCCGGCTGCACGGTGGTGTTGAAGCCGGCGGAACAAACGCCGCTTTCGGCTCTGCGCCTTGGAGAATTGGTCATGGAAGCCGGATTCCCCGAGGGCGTGGTGAACATCGTGCCGGGCTATGGAGAGACGGCGGGCGCGGCGCTGGCCGCTCATCCCGACGTGGACAAAATCGCTTTCACCGGCTCCACGGAAGTTGGCAAGCTAATCGTTCACGCAGCAGCAGGCAATTTGAAGAAGGTATCACTGGAACTTGGCGGCAAGTCTCCCAACGTCGTCTTCAAGGACGCCGATCTCGAGACTGCGATCCCCGGGGCCGCGAGTGCCATCTTCTTCAATCATGGCCAGTGTTGCTGCGCCGGATCGCGGCTCTACATCGAGAAGCCGATCTTCGACCGGGTCGTGGAGGGAGTCGCCGAGCATGCCAAGAACATCAACATAGGCTCCGGCCTCGATCCGGAAACAAGCATGGGACCTCTCGTGTCGGAGGAACAGTTGAACCGTGTCTGCGGCTATCTGGAGGCGGGCTTCTCGGAGGGCGCCACCGCTCTTTCCGGCGGTCACCGAAAAGGCGACAAAGGCTATTTCGTCGAGCCCACTGTGCTTGTGAACACCCGCGAAGACATGAAGGTGGTGCGGGAAGAAGTCTTCGGGCCAGTGGTGACGGCGATGCCGTTTGACGATCCCGAGGAAATTGCGACGCGTGCCAACAACAGTGAATACGGCCTGGCTGCTGCCGTCTGGACCCGCGACATCAGCAAGGCTCATCGCACGGCAGAACTTCTGCGCGCAGGTACGGTCTGGATCAACTGCTACAACATCTTCGATGCCGCGCTACCCTTCGGCGGATACAAGCAATCCGGATGGGGCCGCGAAATGGGGCACGATGTTCTAAACAATTACACCCAGACCAAGGCGATCTGCACCAAGTTGTCCTAGCCGATCGCTCCAACAAAATAAGGACGGCGGGGTTCACCGCCGTCCTTTTCATTTTGTTACCTGCGGCCTTTACCGCCGGCGCTACCTCTCCATGAGCAAAACCTTCTCCATATCGTCAATCTCGGTTAACTTGACCTCGATCACTTCGTTCATCGTGGTTTGAACATTGCGGCCGACGAAGCTGGCCTCGACTGGCAGTTCACGATGTCCGCGGTCAATCAGCACGCACAACTGCACTCGTCGTGGTCTGCCGTGGGAAAACAGTGCGTCCAGTGCGGCCCGCGTCGTGCGTCCGGTGAAAAGAACGTCGTCGACCAGGACGATGTTCTGATCTTCGATAGAAAACCCTATCTCCTTGTCTTGCACGACTGGCTTGGGGCCGAGCGTGGAAAGATCATCGCGATAGAAAGTAATGTCCAATGTGCCCACAGGAACCTTGGCATTCTCGATGCGCGTAATGATTTTCCCCAGGCGCTCTGCGATGGGTACTCCACGGCGCCGAATGCCCACCAGTCCCAAACCTTCGACGCCTCCGTTTTTCTCGACGATCTCGTACGCCAAACGGACCAGCGTGCGCTCAATTTCCGATGCCGACATCAGTTGCGCCTTCTGGATCAGACCAGTCTTGCGGGAAGGAGTCTTCGCATTCATCATCGAATGTGCCTCATGAGTTTCGCCACTTGACCGTGGTGGGCCTTTTCTGCCAGGACAAATCTCCGCCTTGGCAAGTCGGCTTCCCACTGTATTCAACGCAGCGTCGGAGGTCAAGCAGATGCACGTCTTGGTGACAGGAATCAGGCGTTCTGTTGTTCGCCGGACAACACGTTTTCAGCAGAAGCCTGGGTGCTACCGCCTGAATTCTTTACGGTCACCGTTCGCGTCAGAACACCGTTGTCGTCTTGCACAGCCTCTAAGGTAATCGCATGAGGAGTCGCAATCGCACCATCACCCGGCAGAATTCCTACGCCCTGATTCCGTCCCCCGGCCTTTGCTCGATACAGGGCCGTGTCCGCAAGTTCGATAGTCTCTTCCGCGCAAAGAGCTTCGAATGCGCTGCGGCTCCAGGGAAATGGAGCCCAGCCCACGGAACAAGTCTTCCGTACTCGAACGCCGTGTCCGAGATCGAAAGGTTCCGATGCCACGACTTCCAAAATTCGCTCGCAGAATGCAGGCGTACCGGCCGGGTCCGCCGAACGGGACATGATCAGGAATTCTTCTCCTCCCCAACGAACCAGAACGTCGGACTTGCGCACGACCTTCGTAAGACGTTCCGCCACTCGCTGCAGAAAACGATCGCCCGCGGGATGGCCATGAAGATCGTTCACTTGCTTAAAGAAATCGACGTCCACCATGATGAAGACCAGATCGCGGTGATCCAGCTTGCGAATGTCGCCGCCGCGGGCTCGCGCATAATTTCGCAACACTTGCTCAGCTTCTGCCCCAAGAATCTCTTCCAGATACCTCCGGTTCCACACGCCAGTCAGCCCGTCAGTGAAGGAGATTTCCTGAAGTTCAAGATTCTTGCGCTGCAGTTCCTGACCGTGCCACCGCAGAGACTGTTCCTTATTCTCCAACTCGTCTTTCAGTTTGCACATCTCGTCAAGATTCTGCCGAGACAGGTGCAGCAACTGGAGCAGTTCCCGGTCCATCCAATGCTGCTTAACAAACACCAGAGCGCCCATGAAGACCATCGCCGCCACGGTCAGGATGAGCCTGTAAGAGCGCACTTGCGGAGGGGCCCCTCCGCCAAACTCCGCCCACGCCACCATGAGCGGCGTGGAGAATACGGCCATCATCGCCAGCCGCGCGGTCCACATGCTGTGGTGGGTGCGGGGTTCCTGGTCAGTGGGCTGGCCGGCCGAAGACTCGCGCGCCATGAAACCCACTACCGCAAACCACGCCATGGCAGCTACCAGCGGAATATCGTAAAGACTCCCGGTGTAATACTGGTGATAATCAATCGCCACACTCGCAAGAATGGAGCTTACGCTGTAAAGTATTGCCGCCTTGCAGAGCTGCCCGTAGATGCTGTGCCAGGACCCGTGGCTGCGCCTCCAAACCAAGCCTAACCCTACAATCAGAACGACCTGTTCGCACGCATAGACCAGGTCAAAGCTGCGGCCGTACACCGCTTCATTCGGCGAGACGTACTGCCACGGGATCACGATAAACAGATAAAGATATAGCCACCACGTTAGCAGCAGAAAAAAGTCGACCGAAACAAGCCGCAGCGAATGGTCGTTCTGCTTAATATGCGGCTGCACCACAAGGGCAGCCATCATGGGAACGACGTGCAGGAACAGAACCACATCTCCGACAAATGGATTCGGCACCTCCTGGCGCAGAAAAACCTCGAAGTAAGTCCACAGAACCTGCGTGCACAGCCACATCCCGCACCCGACTGCCATGAGAGCCCAAAAAAGCTGGGCCTTTCGGTAGCTGGTCCGGACGTTCGAGAGGATCGAGAGTGTTGCCCACACTAGCAGTGCAGACTGCGTCAGGTCGCCAAAAGCGGTGAGCCCACTGCCCCGTGGAGCCAGCAGAGACACGCAGAGGTGAACGCAAACCACCGCGCACACTATTCCCATCCACCTGCCGGGTTGTTTAGAAGAAGCTAATCCCACGGTAAGAGTGTATGTTCCGGCTCAGAGGTTACGGATATTACCGAAGTAATCGCGCTAAGCCGCTTTCTAGCCGATAGCGGCCGCAAATCGCTCAACAAACCGGAAAACATCGCGATAGGAATTGTAAAGGGGCACGGGTGCAACGCGGAAAGTATCCGGCTCTCGCCAGTCGCCCACAATGCCCTCCCGAGCCAGCCGTTCGCACAATGCCCGCCCATTCCGGCGAATGCGGATCGAAAGTTGCGCGCCGCGCCGCTCTTTCTCCTGCGGAGTAATGATTGAGAAGGTGTGCGACTCATTCTGATTCAGCAGGAACTCAAGATAGCTGGTCAATGAAACACTTTTGGCCCTCAGCCTTTCCATGCCCGCCTTGTGGAAAACATCCATCGATGCCCGCAGGACCGCCAGGCTAACAATCGACGGATTGCTCAACTGCCAGCCGTCTGCTCCGCACATCGCCCGAAAGTCCGGCCCCATCTCGAATCGTGATTCTTCGTCGTGACCCCACCAGCCCGCAAAGCGAGGAAGATCCCAGGCACACGCATGCCGCTCATGCACAAAACAACCAGCAACGCATCCCGGACCGCCATTCAGGTATTTGTAGCTGCACCACACGGCAAAGTCCGGGCTCCACTCATGAAGCTTCAAAACCAAATTGCCGGCTGCGTGGGCCAGATCGAAACCCACGGTGCACCCCCGCGCGTGACCCAATTGCGTGATTCGCGCCATATCAAACGCTTGGCCGGTGGCGTAATTAACTCCTCCTAGCATGATTAGTGCGATCTCATCTCCCTGGCGCTCAATCAGTAAATCAATGTCTTCATCGCGAAGGCAGGACTCGCCGGTACGTGGAGTCAGTTCGATCAGCGCAGTGGCGGGGTCAAAGCCGTGGAAACGAATCTGCGACGTCACCGCATATTGATCGGAGGGAAAAGCGCCACGCTCCACCACAATTTTGTGCCGACTCTTCGTAGGACGGTAAAAAGAAACCATCATCAGGTGAAGATTCACCGTGAGCGAATTCATCACCACAACCTCGAGAGGCTTCGCTCCAACCAGTTCCGCCGTCTGTTCGTTAAGCAATCTGTGATAAGGCATCCAGGGGTTCTTCGCGTGGAAGTGTCCTTCCACGCCAAGTTCAGCCCAGTCCTTCAGTTCCTGCTCGACATATGCTGCCGCGGTCTTGGGCTGCAGGCCGAGCGAGTGCCCGCAAAGATAAACGCAATCTCGGCCATTTGTTTTAGGGAGCAGGAAACGATCACGATAGCCCTTCATCGGATCGCGTTCATCCATCGCGATCGCAAAATCCTCGCCCGGTTGGAACTCTGGTTGAAGTTCGACGTTGGTCACTGCCGGAACTCCAGGGGAGCGAGATCGCAGTGAATCAGCCGATCCGCTTTATCCCAGTCGAGATCCTCCACCCGACTAATGGACTCGCACAGTTCGGCCAGCATCCGGTCCTGAACAGCCCCGCGGGTGAGCGCAACGGAGTAAGGAATGCGATGAAACGTCACCATGGCATACTTCGGCACAAAGAGTTGGGGATACCGTACTTCCAGCGCCAACTCCACTTTCTTTCGAAGCAGGAAGCGCGAGTCCGCAACCCGGTCTCTCATCTCCGTAAAATTCTCGATGGCCATATCCGCGATGGCGTCGGTATTGATCTTGCGCTCTTTCTCGAACTCAGCGAACACCTGCGTCCAGTCTGCGCCGTGGCGGTCCAGTAATTCGACAAGGCTGGTACAGTCTTCGAACCCGCAGTTTATTCCCTGGCCGAAGAAGGGGACAATGGCATGAACCGCATCGCCGAGAAGCAGCGCTCGCCCCTCCACATGCCACGGCGAACACTTGATGGTAACCATCGCACCGGTCGGATTTGAGAAGTAGTTGTCGGACAACTGCGGCATGAACGGAAGCGCGTCCGGAAAGCGAGACGCGAAGAACTGGTCTACCTGCGCGGGTGTGGTCAGGCCGGCAAAGCTGTCCGCACCCTCGAACGGCAGGAACAGAATGCAGGCGAACGTCCCATCGATGTTGGGTAATGCAATCAGCATGTGGTTGCCCCGCGGCCAGATGTGCAGGGCATGAGTCTGCAGCAGATGCTCTCCTTGCGGACCGGCCGGAATCGTCAGCTCCTTGTAGCCGTAGTCGAGATACTGCTGTGAAAAGTTGAAACGGCTTAGCTTGAGCATCTCTGCTCGAATGGACGACGCCGAACCATCGCAGCCAATCACAACATTGGTCTCACGGGTCGTCTCTTCGCCCGTACCCTCGTTGCGGACTCGTATCGCGCCGGTCTTCAGATCGTACCCAGTGCAGCGTTGATTGAAATGAATGGTCGCACCGTGTTCCTCCGCGGCGTTCATGAGCGCGATGTTCAATTCGGCGCGGGAAATCGAATTGATAACTTCCGCTTCATTTTTCCCATAGGGTTGGAAGGTGAGTTCTCCAGTCACCGAATGCATCATCCGGCCCTTCATTGGGATGATGATGCTCCGCATCCGCTCCCACAAGCCGGCCTGTTGCAATGCATGAATTCCGCGAGTCGAGAGGGCGAGATTGATGGACCGACCCGCACTCATACGCACCCGCCGCATGTCCGGACGCCGTTCATAGATCTCGACTGCGAGCCCCCTCTGCATGAGGAGAATAGCCAGCAGGGGACCGTTCAACCCGGCGCCGATCAGTGTGATTTTTTCAGGTGCGGCCGTCATCTTAGAGCTGCGACGAACAGAGTTATCGATGGAAGTTGAAGAGGCAAACGCCTTCACTCCGTCAGCAGAGTCCTTGCCTCCCACAATTCGGGGAAAAACTTCTTGTCGAGCGTGAGCTTGAGGTAGGATGCCCCAGCGCTTCCACCTGTGCCCATGCGGACGCCGATGATGCGCTCAACCAGTTGAATATGGCGCAATCGCCAGCTCACCACCAGTTCGTCAAACTCGGTCAGCCGCTCGCACACATCGATCCAGTCACGATGATGATGTTCATCCTTGTAGAGCGCATGGACTGCGCGGGCGCGGGCTTCGAATCGCTCTTTGTCAGTCGTCCCCTCGCCGGCCGGCGCGAGTTTGCCCATCGCTTGCAAAGCTCCGAAGAATACGTCGTGCAGCGAGGGTTCCTCCAACCGCGCTTCAGCGCTGCATATGCCTCCGGTGTGGGCCTGTGATAGCGCAGCATCTTCTCGTCCTTCAAGCCGCATAGAAATTCAATCTCTCGAAACTGTTCGGACTGAAATCCGCTGGCGGGCTCCAGGAGGCCACGAAACGCGAGGAAATGCGTCGGCAGCATCGTCTCCAGGATCGTGAACTGCTCTACCAACACCCGGGTAATCTCCGTGCAGCGGCGCAGCAATCGTGCCGCCTCATAAACTTCGTCGCGCGATTGCGGAGTCGCGCCAGCGTTTCGCAAATTCGCGACCACGGCATCGAGGTCATGCAGCAATTCCTTGAACCACAGCTCGTAAGTCTGATGCACCAGAATGAAGAGCATCTCGTCGTGGTGCGGCGGTGAGGACTGCGGTTGCTGCAGCTCCAGCAGTTCCGGAACTTTCAAGTACGAACTGTATGTGAGCCGTCCTGGCTCAGGCGTAAGCGGGGGTGACCCTGCTGCCGCGCCAGACTTCTTATCTCCCGCCTCGTGCGGCTCGGCCAGTCCCAGGAACCGGATTGCATTCCCGCTCAGAAGTTTAGTCTTGGTAGGTTGCGGTAAATCACTTTGGCGGATGAGTGACCCCACGCGTTCTTCGCCTAGCGGAAAAGGATAGTCCGATCCGAGCATCACCTGATCCGCTCCCATCGTTCCCGCCAGGAATTGCAGAGTGCGTTCGTCGAACACCGCCGAGTCTACGGAGAAGCGGTTTAGGTAGTGGCTGGGAGGATGTTGGCAGTCACCACGCGCGACCGGATGATGATGCCATGCATTTTCCAGCCGCCCCAGTAAGTACGAAAAACTTCCGCCGCCGTGCGCAAAGCAGATCCGGAGATTGCTCGGCAGCCGGTCAAACGCTCCACTCAAAATCAGCGCCACTACGGAGAGTTGCGTCTCGGCAGGCATGCCCACCGTCCACGGCATCATGTATTTCGGCATGCGCTCCTGCCCAAACATCTCCCAAGGATGGACGAGCACGGCCGCTCTTTCATCGGCACAGTGCTGCAGGAAGGTCACAATCCCCGCATCGTCAAGGTTCTTGCTTCCAACATGGTTGCCGATTTGTGCGCCGAGATGTCCGGACTGCATGCAACGGCTGAGTTCCCGGCAAGCCGCGTCAATATTTTGCAGCGGGACTTGGCAAAACGATTTCAATCTGCCTTTTCCACGGCTGCAAAGCTCAAGCGCCGAATCGTTGAACAACTGCGCGCAATCCAAGCGCATGTTCCACCGGACGTTCATACGCGAACAGCACAGGAGTGGCCGAGATGACCTGCAGGTCGATGCCGTCGCGATCCATCTCCTGCAGCCGAACCTCCGGATCCCAACAAGCCGAATAAATATGGCGAAAGCATCGGTCCCCCACCATAATGTCCGCTTTCCCCGGCTCAGTGTGTTTGATCCAGGGCCAGTTCGGCGTGCCGTAGCGCGCCGCCAAGTCAGGCCAGGAACTGGGGAAAAAGTGATTATGGATGTCGATGACTTGCATGCTTCATTTGCCCGGATGAATCGTGCCGCAGTGCTTACACTTGCGCCGGCTCTCGTTCGAATAGAACTGTTCAAACAAAGGCGGCAGATCTTTGACGATGCTCTTCAGCTTCACTTCCGCGCGATAGATCAACTGGTGGCAGTTCGGGCAGTACCATTCGAATGCATCCAGAGAGTCCTTCGGGGCGCGGTACCTCAACGACCACGCCGATGGTCTCTGCCGGCCGCTGCGGTGAGTGGCGCAGATGCTTGGGCAAAAGAAAAATTTCGCCTTCTTTGATCGGTATGTCCAGCGGCGGCTTGCCGGGCGTCTCCATGATGCGGAGAGAAATGTTGCCCTTCAACTGGTAGAAGAATTCCTCCGTCGGATCGTCGTGATAATCGCGCCGCTGGTTTGGCCCGCCTACCACGGTCACCATCATCTCGCCGTCTTCCCAAACCTGCGCGTTTCCCACGGGCGGCTTGAGCTTCTCCTTATTTTCTTCGATCCAGGCTTGAAAATTGAAAGCCCTCAAATTCTTGATGGACGCCATCGCGCCTCCTATTTCAGCGGTTTGTAAGCAGTGGCCCTGATTTCAATCAGCAAATGGGGATGCGGCAACTGATGCACTGCCACCGTGGTTCTCGCCGGACCATCGTACCCGAAGAACTCGCCATACACTTCGTTGTAGCCGGCAAAATCATTCATGTTCACCAAGTAGGTGGAAATCTCGACCACATCTTGCAGTCGCGCGCCGGCACTCTGCAGGATGTCGCGGACATTCTCGATCACGGTGCGGGTCTGCAATCGAATGTCGAGCCGCGTAGTGCCAAGCGGATCGGCTTCGGCGCCCGCAATCGTATTGTCCGCACGGCGCGCACTGGTTCCAGAGACAAACAAAAAATCGCCTGCCCGCTTGACGTGCGGATACTTTCCACGCGGCGCCGCTTTCCCTTCAACGACTTTGCTCTCCGTCCCGCTCATCATTGTTTCGCGCACACATAAAGCGTTAAAGTCGAATGCAGATGTTGTTCAGCTCGGAATAGAAATTCAATGAATGCATCCCGCCTTCGCGGCCGATGCCGGAAAGCCCGGCTCCGCCAAAAGGGGTTCGCAGATCACGCAAGAACCAGCAATTTACCCACGTGATGCCAACCCTCATCTGCTGCGCGACACGATGACCTCGCTTCAGGTTGCTGGTCCAGATCGACGCCGCGAGCCCGTACTTCGTGTCATTGGCCATGGCCACTGCTTCTTCTTCCGAATCAAACGGCGCGATGTGGCACACGGGCCCAAAAATTTCTTCTTTGACGCACCGCGCCGATTCTGGAAGTCCAGTATAGATGGTTGGTTGCACGTAAAAGCCGTTGTCGCGATCGTCGCCAAACTTCGGAACTCCCCCGCCGGTTACAATCGTCGCCCCTTCTTCCTGGGCGAGTCGGTAATAGGAAAGCACCTTCTCTCGATGTTGCTTCGAAATCAGCGGACCTAAATCAGTCTTTTCGTCGTTGGGCCAGCCCGGATGCAGGCTTTCCGCTTTCTGTTTCAGCGCCTCCACAAAGGCACTGAAAATTTTACGTTCCACATAAACGCGCTCCGCGCACAAGCATACTTGCCCGGTATTAAGAAACACCGCGTCGGCTAGTCCGCTCACGGCTTCTTCAAAGTTGCAGTCCGCGAATACGATAGCCGCATTCTTGCCGCCCAGTTCAAACGAAACCGGCTTCACCGTTGGTGCTACCGCCTTCATGATGGCCGCGCCAGTTCTTGATTCACCGGTAAAGGTCACGGCGTCGACGTCGGCGTGCTGCGTCAGAAACTCTCCCGCCGATCCTGGTCCGAAACCATGCACCACGTTATAGACACCGTTCGGAATCCCCGCATCCTGCATCGCCTCGGCCAGAAGCGTAGCGGTTGCCGGAGTCTCCTCCGAGGGCTTGACGACCACTGTGTTCCCGCAAGCCAGCGCTGGCGCGACTTTCCAAGTGAGCAAAAGCAGTGGGAGGTTCCACGGCGTGATTACACCGACAACGCCCAGCGGCTTGCGCACCGCGTAATTCAGAGCGGTTGTCCCGTCTGGAGTTTCCGTCTGAAAAGATTCCAGCCCAGCCATTTTGACGAGATCGGCAAACACGCGGAAATTTGCCGCCGCGCGAGGGACATCGAGTTTTGAGGCCAGGCGGACCGGCTTGCCTGTGTCAGCCACTTCCGCCTGAACGAAGCAATCGAAACGCTTCTCAATCGCATCCGCGATTTTGTGCAGGCGCGCCGCGCGTTCACGAACGCCCAGCCGCCCCCATTCTCCGCACAACGCCCGCCGCGCCGCATGAACCGCCTCATTTACTTGTGCGTTATCAGCTTCGGTGACCTTCGCAATCACCGTTCCGTCTGCGGGATTCACGTCCGCGAACTCGCCTTTTCCAGGCGCGAAGCGGCCATCAATGTAATTCTGAATTAATTTCACGAGATCTTCGCCGAGCCCCGGCAATCGTAGCAGGGCTGGCTGAGGCGAGGCAATCTCTGCGCCAGTTTGTCAGTCTTGTCGCTCTTCCAGATAGCGCTGCAACGCATCTCGCCAGGAAGGCATTCCAATTCCGAGAGCCTGCAGACGAGCCGGCGACAAAACGGAATACGCCGGTCGAGGCGCAGGCCGCGCCATCTGCTGGCTGCTTACGGGCCGCACGGTTGTGGCAAGCCCGGCGCTCCAAACAATCTCTTGCGCAAACTCAAACCACGTGCAATCGCCCGCATTGGTCACGTGCACAATTCCACTTGCGTTCTTCCGGCACAATTGCACGATCGCGCGTGCCAGGTCTAGCGCGTAAGTCGGACAACCGCGTTGATCGTTCACCACATCGAGCGCCGGACGACTCGCAGCCAGCTTCAAGATCGTATCGGGAAAACACTTTCCGCCAGTTCCGAACAGCCAGGATGTTCTGGCGATGCAGCAATCCGGCGTCAACTCCTGCAACTTGATTTCGGCCTCGGCCTTGGTTCGTCCGTAAACGCTCTGCGGATTCCGCGCGTCTCCCGTCTCATAGGGCGTTGTCTTCTTTCCATCGAATACATAATCGGAACTGAGAAACACCAGCCGCGCTCCGACTTCCTTGGCCGCTTTGGCAACGTTCAGTGCTCCCTCGCGGTTCACAGCAAACGCCAGCTCCGGATTGCCCTCGCACCCGTCCACATCGGTGTAGGCTGCGGCCAACACGACCCATTCCGGACGCGATTCTTGCAGCGCCTGCTGCACGCACTTCGCATCGCGGATGTCCGCATCGCGCAAACTGAGCCCGGTCACGGCATCTTCGCTCCATTCGCGCATGAGCGCTTTGCCCAGCAGGCCGGAGGCGCCAAAAATTGTGGCTCGCATTGGGATTTAGCTCGTAACTCTCGGCGTCGCGAAAGGCCAAGCCCCGCTGGTCTTTTGCAGATACGATCGGTTCGCCATCCAGTTCCCAGTTGATCTTCAAGTGGGAATCGTTCCAGGCGAGAGTGCGTTCGTGTTCCGGTGCGTAGAAATCAGTAGCCTTGTAAAGCACATGAGCCCTTTCCGAGATCACCCGGAAACCGTGCGCAAAGCCCGCTGGAATCCACAGCATGCGCTTGTTCTCGCCCGACAATCGCACCGCTTCCCAGCGCCCAAAGCTCTGGACAACTCCGGCGCATGTCTACGGCGACATCCAGAATTTCTCCGTCAGCAACGCGCACGAGTTTTCCCTGCGGATGCTTTACTTGATAATGCAGTCCCCGCAAAACATTGCGGGCGGAGCAGGAATGATTATCCTGCACAAACCTCTCATTGATTCCCACATCCGCCATGGCTTGCTGGTTATAGCTCTCAAAGAAAAACCCCCGCTCGTCGCCGAATACCCGCGGTTCGAGGATGAACACTCCGGCAGCGACGTCGAAATTTTCTTGAGCACATCCATCACAGAACGAACTTCCTGAACTGCATGCATCAGAATACCTTCTCTCGCAAGAGTTGCAGCAGATATGCTCCGTAAGTATTGTTTTTCATCGAGCTGCCAATTCTCTCCACCTGCTCTGCCGTGATGTAACCGGAGCGCAGCGCAATCTCCTCGGGGCAAGCTACCATCAGACCTTGCCTCTTCTCGATGGCCTGAATGTAGAGCGAGGCATCCATCAAGGACTCATGCGTGCCCGTGTCCAGCCAGGCCATGCCTCGTCCCATGACCACAACCTCCAATTGGCCGCGCTCCAGGTATGTCTTGTTTACGTCGGTGATCTCCAATTCTCGTCGCGCACTGGGTTTGAGCGACTTCGCGATTTTGACCACCTGGTCGTCATAAAAATAAAGTCCGGTCACCGCGTATCGCGACTTCGGTTGCCTTGGCTTCTCCTCGATGCTCAGGGCCCGCCCGGTGCCGTCGAATTCCACAACTCCATACCGTTCGGGATCGTGCACGGGATATGCGAATACGCGTGCGCCTTGCGTCTTGTTCGCAGCTTCCCGTAAATCTTTGCCCAGATCGTGCCCATAGAAAATATTGTCGCCCAGCACCAGGGCGCAAGGGCTGGCCCCAAGAAAGGCCTCACCCACCAAAAACGCTTGCGCGATTCCTTCTGGCTTGGGCTGCACTTTGTATTGCAACTGGATGCCAAACTGGGCTCCGTCCCCCAGCAGTGTTTGAAACTTGCTCACGTCCTCCGGAGTGGTAATAAGAAGGATGTCGCGAATCCCCGCCAGCATAAGGGTACACAGCGGGTAATAGATCATGGGCTTGTTGTAAACCGGCAGCAGGCTCTTCCCCATGGCATGCGTGATGGGATACAAGCGGGTTCCCGACCCTCCGGCCAGAATGATTCCCTTATAACCAGTGCTGTTCGAGGCCTGCATCATAGGAGCGGTTATTCCGCTGGACTGCGCACCGCGATTCAAACGCGCAATTCACCAGCTTGAGTCAAGAAGAGTAGTGGGTTTCAATCCACTGCCGGTAGCTGCCGCTGGTCACATCGCGCACCCACTCTTCATTTTCCAGGTACCACCGTACCGTCTTGCGGATTCCACTCTCCAGGGTTTCGAGCGGACGCCAGCCGAGTTCCCGCTCAATCTTGCCTGCGTCCATGGCATAGCGCCGGTCGTGTCCAGGGCGGTCCTTCACAAATGTAATCAGAGTGCGGCGTGGCTCCCCGGGGCGCCCTGCCATCTCATCCACAATGTCGCAGATTGTTTCCACTATGTCGATGTTCCTCTTCTCGTTCCAGCCACCGATGTTGTACGTCTGCCCAACGCGTCCCCGGCTTAGCACTTGCGCGATCGCTTCGCAATGGTCCTCCACATAAAGCCAGTCTCGAACATTCTGCCCGTCACCATATACGGGCAAAGGTTTACCATCACGCGCGTTCAGGATCATCAGCGGTATCAATTTTTCCGGGAATTGAAATCGCCCATAGTTATTCGAGCAGTTGGTGGTTAAGACCGGTAATCCGTACGTGTGGTGATAGGCGCGCACAAAATGGTCGGACGCCGCCTTCGATGCGGCGTACGGACTATTGGGAGCATAGGGGGTTGTCTCAGAAAAAGCGGGACCATCTAGCCCCAACGAACCATACACTTCGTCAGTGGAAACATGCAGAAAGCGGAAGGCGATTCTCTCCTGCTCGGCCAGACCTCCCCAATATGCCCGTATTTCTTCCAGCAGTGCGAAAGTTCCATCCACATTCGTGCGGATGAAATCATCCGGTCCTCGGATGGAGCGATCGACATGGCTCTCGGCGGCAAAGTGCACGATGGCCCGAGGCTTGCGACGTTCCAGCACGTCGCTTACTAGGCCGCGGTCCGCAATGTCTCCATGCAGAAACTCGTATCGGCGCTCGCTTGCGATGGTTTCCAGGTTGCGCAGATTTCCTGCGTACGTAAGTTTGTCCAGATTTACGATTGCAGCCGAATCCCGGTCCATCCTCTGCAAGATGAAATTGGATCCGATAAAACCTGCCCCACCAGTGACGAGGATCGTATTTTCCATACCGATGAACTTGCCCTGGAATACCAGCCCGCGACCACTTGCCAGGGCATCCGCGAATCAACTGCTAATTGTAAACAAAAAGGACGGGTTTCCCCGTCCTCCTGTTCGTGCAAGCGGTTTTTTGCGAGCTAACTTGTTTGCGCCGACTGCGGTAGTTGTCTTATCCCACCTTGCGCTTCGCCGCTTGCGCCAGCGCTGCCACGCGCTGATTCGGTCTTCTGGCTGCAGTTTCCCCCAGTTTGCAGCGCCCATCACTTCGAAATACACCTGATCGATCTCCGCGGCAATCTGCGGCCACTGATAGTGTTCGCGGACGCGCCGCCTTGCAGCCTGCCCCGCGGCCTCGCGCACGGCAGGATTCGCTATCAGGAATCGTAGCTGGTCCGCCAAGTCTGCAACGTAACCGCGGCGGAACGTGAAGCCTGCGTCGTTGCGCTTCCCGATTCTCGCATACATCACTAGTGAGTACGCAGAGTCCGGCGCCCATCGCATCCAGCAGCGCCAGGGACAAGCCTCCAGATCGAACGGCAAGACGAATACCATGGCATTGGTCAGCAACTCGACGAGAGCGTCACCCGAGACCCAGTCCAGCAATTTGATCCGCTCACCCGCGTGGGTTTGCAGACGACGCGAGTAATCGTCGCAATAGCTCGACGCCCCCGCCAGTACGAGTTTATGTCAATGTCCAACTTCTCATACGCCTCGACCAGCAGATGGCAACCCTTCTCCGGAGAGAATCACCTCAGCGCGCTCCAGTTTGAAAATCCTTCCCTCGCGCCTGTATAAATCTGGGGACGGACCTCCGTGCCCGAAAACCCCTCCAGCCCCGGCCCCAATCCTCAACCGCGCGGCGTTACCGTTATTGCCGCCGGGCTGCTTCTTGCCGCCCTGGGGCTGGTCATCCTCTACACCAGCCGCGTAGCGTTCCTCAGTCCGGTTGCTTTGGTTGTGGTCGCCGCCATCGGCGTGGCCGCCCTGCTCTTGCAGCTACGCCTCCGTCCCGATCTTTCTTCCGTTCGAGCTTCTTCGGCGCGAGGTCCGCTTTGGCTCAACGCACTTGGCGTTGTCTGCTCTGTCGGAGCCCTATTCGCCGACGTCCTTCACCTCAACGACGTGTTTATGCTGGTCGCCGCGCTCGCCGCAGTCGTGTGCTTCGCGGTCGCCGGCATTATCATTCTGAATGCCCTGCGCAAACTCCGGTGAAGTCGACCCAGCGGCCCGTGGTGGAGGTGCGATTCGTATCAGGGCACGCATTCATACGTGCCGTAAGCGCCGCGTCATAAAACGCCTTTAGGCGCTGCTTCGCCGGGATGGAGCTTCACCACGCTCTCCTACGGCTTGAACTCCACCGCCACCGTCGTCTCCACCACCACCGGCTGGCCATCAACGCGGTAAGGCTCGAACCGCCACCAACGCAGGGCATCCATCGCGGCCTCCGCCAGCATTTCCGGCCCATTCAGTGCGTGCATGCCCAGCACCGACCCGTCGCGTCCCACCACCACTTCCAGCACAATCACTCCTTGCAGATTCGCCGGTCGCGCTGCTTCGGGATAGTTGGGATCCACTCGGTGGGTCACCAGCTTCGCCATCACGTCGGCCGGGACATGGGCCTGAGGCCGCGTCTCCTTGCTTGTCTTTTCGTCTTCCTGCAGGCCGGATTCCAGATCTTCCCAGCCGCGATTCCAGTGCCACCACAAGACGCCGAGTAAGATTGCGGCCGACAGCAACAAGAAAATCCATCCCCTTCGTCCATCTCGCCCGCGAACTGGGGGCGGGGCACCGCCCGGCCCTCTACGCTCGAAACCTCTTCCCGCGGCGGTTCCGATCGGAATCGTCGTCCTCGGCTCCGGTTTTGCTTTCGTCTCTGCCATCGCCAAAAAAGACAATCGACCTTAAAGTGGTGAAATCACCCTTACTTGCTGCGAACCCGCAGCTCTACAATCTCGCTCCCATTTGCCACCAGCACCACATTCGCCATCCCGATGAAAAGGCCGTGTTCCACTATTCCCGGCATGTCGCTGAGCTG
Source organism: uncultured Acidobacteriaceae bacterium (assembly GCA_963807655.1). Taxonomy (GTDB): domain Bacteria; phylum Acidobacteriota; class Terriglobia; order Terriglobales; family Acidobacteriaceae; genus Sulfotelmatobacter. The sequence goes on from CAWEDF010000065.1 coordinate 33,368, forward strand.
ACGCGCCAATCCATCCGCATCTGGAATCTGCCCGAACCGGCAATCAAGAATGTGATTGTTCTCGTCGGTCAAGAACGGCTTCCCGTCCGCTCCTCGCCGCAGCTCAACCTCCGCGCCCAGCGCCCTGATCTTTTTCTCCACCACGGCCTGCGCGAACTTGATCACTTCCACCGGCAGCGGAAACCTGCCCAGCACCGGAACCCTCTTGGTCGCATCGGCCACAATCACGACCTGCCTGGTCGCCGAAGCTACAATCTTTTCCCGCAGCAGCGCGCCGCCGCCGCCTTTAATCATCCGCAATTGCGGATCCACTTCGTCCGCGCCGTCCACGGTCACGTCGATCTGCTGAAATTCATCCAGGCTGGTAAGCGGAATCCCCAGGCTGGCCGCCTGTTCCCGCGAACGGTCCGAAGAAGGGATGCCCCGAATCTTCAGCCCATTCTTAACCTCCTCGCCTAACAGTTGAATGAAGTACGCCGCTGTCGACCCAGTTCCCAGACCGACGATTTGACCATCCTTGACGAATCGCAAGCTCGCCCGCGCCGCCGCCTCTTTTTCCTGATCGTTCGCCATAAAGTCCTAACTTGCAGAGAAGCTCGGGTGGAGACAGCCGCCTCGGCTGTCCCGCTCAGTCCATGTGGGGACGGGCGCGCTCGCCCGTCCCGCCAAACGAAGCGAGGCGGCTTCTGAGTGGAAGCCGGCAAACTACTACGTCGCTCGCCTATCCCAAACTCTTCTCCACGTAAAACAAATATCCCGCCAGCGCCAGTCCGAACAAAGCAGTCAAAATCGTCACCAGATCTACAATGAACCCCGCCGGCTCAAACTTTCCCTCGTCCAATTGCGCTCGTGTTTTTCGATAGCGCAACAGTCCGGCCACGACCATCACAACTCCCGCCAGAATCGAACTCATCCCCATCCAAACAGAAAGCCCGGTGGTTTTGGGAACGTGGCCCTGAAACTCCGTCAACTGCCTCATTGCGATCGCAAACCGCCCAATCGCGAATCCAAACACCACAATGGCGACACTAGTCCGCACCCACGCCAGAAAGGTGCGCTCGTTGGCTAAGTGATCGCGGGCTCGATTGGAATTCTCAACCACTGGGCCTCACCGCTAACACCAAGGATGATGACGGCAGCATTATTCCACAGCCTTGTTCGGAACGCCTGATTAAGTTCACAGCCCGATACCGGTCATCCTGTCTCCGCGCCGCTCAAGCGCGAAATGCCGAATGCCAACCGCTACTTGCCGCAGTTCACTGATTCTCGCGTGAGCCGCGGACTCCCGCTTGTTACACTAGAGGATTGACCATGCCCTCGCGCTACGCACAATGGATGTACGACTGGGAGCACCGGCTCACCTCGGTGGACAACAACCGCGTGGTGCGTCCGCTGGAGTGGGGCGTGGAGTTTGCGCGGGACTGGCCTTGCCGGAACGGCTGGCAGCCGGGGCAGGCGGCGGGTGATCCGGCGAAATTCTTTATTGACTTCAACCGCCGCATCGTCGCCGCTAGCGATGAGTTTTACTCCTACACGCGGCCAACCGACTTCAGGCTGGAAAAGCGCGAAGTGAAGGTTTTCTCCACGCGCGAACTGCCAGACCAGAAGCTTGAAGCGAACGTAAAAGGAACATTCGCAGAATTTCTCCGCTTCACCGCGCCAGTGAAGACGCCGTATCCGGAAAACAATCTGGTGAACGCTCGCTGGTTCCCGGCGAGCGGGCGCCGCGCCATTGTACTTCTGCCGCACTGGAACGCGGACGCGATTGCTTACGTCAGTCTTTGCAAAGTTCTGAACATGCTGGGCATCTCGGTCTTGCGGCTGACCATGCCTTATCACGATATCCGTATGCCCCCCGAGACCAGCCGCGCGGATTACGCCGTCTCCGCCAACATCGGCCGCACGCTCGATGCCGTGCGTCAGGGAGTTGTCGATGTCCGCTGCTGTCTCGATTGGCTGGAGCAGCAGGGCTACAGCAGGCTCGGGATCTTGGGCACGAGCCTGGGCTCGTGTTACGCATTCATCGCAGCTGCGCATGATCCGCGGATTCGAGTCGCTGCGTTCAATCATGCTTCCACCTACGTTGCCGACGTGGTGTGGCATGGGCAGTCGACGCGCCATATCCGCCGGGGCATGGAGTCGCAAGTTACTCTGGAGACTCTGCGACAGTCGTGGCTTGCCGTCAGTCCCATGGCATACTTCAATCAATTCGCGCGCTGGCCGAGGAAGTCACTCATCATTTATGCGAAGTACGATCTGACCTTCCTGCCCGAACTCTCGCGCAACGTAGTGGAAGAATTCGAGCGCCACAAACTGGATCACAAAGTCGTAGTGCTGCCCTGCGGCCACTACACCATGGGCGAGGTTCCCTACAACTACATGGATGGATGGCAACTGGCTTCGTTTTTGCGAACCGCGTTCGAGTAGCGCCGCCGTCTCGGCGGCTGTTCGTGTGGGCGTCCTCGCCCGCACACGCGAGCACATCCTAACTTTAAATTCTTCCACCACGGCTGTGATGCTGCGCGGGGACCGAAGCGGTAGAATGTGGGCATGGCGACCGGTCGTCTCGTTAGCTCAGAAGCGGTGACAGAGTACCGGCGCGGCGAGTTCCTGATCAGCACCGACCGTGAGCGCCTGAGTCTGGATCTGATTCACAGTTTTCTGACCAATTGCTATTGGGCCAAAGGCATTCCGCGGAAAACTGTAGCGCGTTCGATTGAGCATTCGCTGTGCTTCGGGATTTATGATGGCAAGGGCGCGCAAGTGGGTTTTGCCCGCGTGGTCAGCGACTTTGCCACCGTGGCCTATCTGGGCGATGTCTTCGTGCTGGAGTCTCATCGCGGCCGCGGATTGAGCAAGTGGCTGATGGAATGCATCGTGGAGCATCCTGCTCTTCAGAATCTGCGGCGCTGGATTCTTCTGACCCGTGACGCACACGGACTCTACTCGCACTTTGGATTTACTCCGGTGAAGGCTCCCGAGCGATATATGGAACTGCACCGGCCTGACGTATACGAAACGCCCTAGGAAAACGATATGAGGACTTCCGCAGCTAAGATGTACCGTCCGCTTTACGAAGCGGATCCGCAAATTGCCGCTGCCATCGACAACGAAACCCGCCGCCAGCACGAAGGCCTGGAACTGATCGCCTCGGAAAACTTCGTAAGCGAAGCTGTGCTCGAAGCCGCGGGCTCGGTTTTCACCAACAAGTATGCCGAGGGATATCCTGGCAAGCGTTACTACGGTGGCTGCGAGTTCGCCGACGTGGTCGAGAACCTGGCGCGCGACCGCGCCAAACAACTATTCGGCGCTGAGCATGCCAACGTTCAGCCCCACGCCGGATCGCAGGCCAACATGGAAGCCTACGCCGCGGTGCTGCAGCCGGGCGACACCATCCTCGGATTGAACCTGGCGCATGGCGGCCATCTCACGCACGGCCATCACCTGAATTTCTCCGGGAAGACTTACAAGATAGTCCCTTACGGCGTGACCAAAGAAACCGAGACGATCGATTATGACGCGCTGGAAAAGTTGGCCGAGGAGCATCGCCCCAAGCTGATCATCGGAGGCGGCAGCGCCTACCCGCGCATCATTGATTTCGCCCGCATGCGCCAGTCGCGGACAAAGTCGGCGCGCTCTATCTGGTTGATATGGCGCATTTCGCCGGACTGGTCGCCGGCGGCGCGCATCCCTCGCCGGTGCCGCACGCGCACATCGTGACCTCTACGACCCACAAGACGCTGCGCGGGCCGCGCGCGGGCATGATTCTTTCCAAGGCAGAGTTCGCGGCGGCGATCGACAAGGTAGTTTTTCCCGGGATGCAGGGTGGACCTCTGATACACATCATCGCAGCCAAGGCGATTTGTTTTCAGGAGGCGATGCAGCCAGAGTTCCGCGAGTACGCGAAGCAAGTCGTGGCCAACGCGAAGGTGCTCGCGGAGACGCTCGCCGCCGAAGGTTTCCGCATCATCTCCGGCGGCACCGATACGCACGTCATGCTGGTCGATGTCTTCTCCAAAGGCATGCTGGGCAGCGAGGCCGAGAAGGCGTTGGACCAGGCGGGCATTACCGTCAACAAGAATGCCATCCCATTCGACGTCAATCCGCCGCTGAAACCGAGCGGCATCCGCATCGGCTCGCCGGCGCTGACCACACGCGGCATGAAAGAGGCAGAAATGCGGCAGGTCGCCCGCTGGATCGCCGACGCGCTGCTGCAGCGCACGGACGCGGCGGTGCTGGCGAGAGTGCGGAAAGAAGTCCTCGAATTGTGCGAGGCATTCCCGCTGTATGCCGAGCGGCGTGCCAAGCGCAGGCGGAAGTGCGCGCTTAGGTGGAAATGGTATTTCGGGTGGGTTAAGTATCCGGCGGAACATTTGTGAGATATGTTCCAACCGGAACATTTCACTTTGCAGAAAATTTTCGGCGTAAGTTGTTGATTCTTCGTCGTGGCTTTTGGGCGAGTCAATGGATTCAACGAGTTAGGCTGTGGAAGAAATGTCTACTTTCGAGGACGTCGAATACCTACTAAAGTAGACTTGACAGGCGCGCGACGTACCTTTTATGGTACGCCGCCGAGGCGTGAAAGCCTGAGTCGCGGTGGTGGCTCGGACGCTTAAAAAGGCCATGAGCAAGCCTCAAGAATGGCATGCCAGGCTACCCGGGAGGTCCGATCCTGGAAACCGGATGTTCGTATTCTCTCAAGGCCAAATCTGGGAGCGGGGTTTTGAGTGGAATCGCTGTTAACAACAGTTGGCTTCCGGATCGCCCGTCATCAAGATCGTTGATTATGCAGAACGGCCGACATCAGGACACGCTGGACCCACGCACAACCAGGGCTTTTGTTACTCGTCGAGATAGATGCGGAAGAGGTTGGCCTTCGCCGAACGGCGCGTAGTGACGAAGTAGTTCGGCGACATGCCCGGAGATACGTTGTCCTGATTGATCAAACGCGCGCCGGGAATCAGCGCGAAATCCGCTTCACTGCGGAAGCCCTTCGTAAAGGTGGGAGGAGCGGCGCCGGACTTGATCGGTATCGCCGCGGTCTTTGATGAGCCGAACGGAAAGGGCCGCAGGGACACATACACCCATGTCCCGTCCAAACTCCACGAGAGAAGCGGGACCGAGAATCGTGTGACACCAAACCCGAAGCTGCAGGTGTCACATACCACAATTGGTGCACCGCCCTCGAGCGGCACAACCTCAACGATCGCATTCCTGTCGCCGTGCCCACCCGGCGGGGTTACGCCCGCGAGAGCCCAACGACCGTCGGGCGAAATGCTCTGCAGTTGCATGATGCCGAGATCCGAGGCCGCGGCCTCACCGCTGCCGTCTTCATTGATCTTCATAATCTTCGGGAGTGTTTGCGTGCCCTGATATAAGATCTGCCCAGGCTTGCCGAAAAAAGCGCGATACTCTCCTCCGAACGTAAGTTGTCGCGGCGGCTGCGTGCGGTCAAGCCAGCCAACCCAGATCCCCGACCGGGCCTGCCCCTGTTCTGTCGCGAACACGATTTTTTCCCATCCTGGGAGATTGAGAAATGCGTCAGCACTAGGCCCGGAAAGAGCCGCTCCGCCGATCCGGTCCCGAAGTCGGAAACCCACAGCTCGCCACTGAAATAGGAGTGTGAACCCGTGACCCGCCGCAGGTAAAAGACCTTCTTGCCGTCCGGCGAGAGCGCAGCGAGAAACGAGTAGCCCTCAGACGTAACTCGTTTGTCCCCTGTCTTGTCGTCGTGCAGCCAAATGGCGGACTGCTGCGCACCGGCAGTAGTGATGAACGATTTGCCATCAGGCATGATCGCGAGCCCTTCTTCCTCGCTCGCGCCGGAGGGTGTGACCTGCTGAGGTGTTCCGTCAGGAAAGCGCTGCCGCCACACGTGAAAACCGGCTGTCCGGGTGTCCGCGGTGAAGTACATCCATCTGCCATCTGGAGACCACTGCGCCCACGTACAGGAACCCTCCGGTCCGACTTGCTGTCCCGCTGATGAACCGTCGAACGGCACCACCCGGCATCGTCTCCACCACTGGCTATCCATCTCTACCAGCAAAACCCATTTTCCATCGGGCGACAGCGCGGACCGGTGCACCATCCCTTGCATATGGTCAGCTGGAACGTAGATGTCCCGCTCATCGGTCCGGCTCGGATTCGAAGTCGAAAGCTTCATGTGTACGCCCGTGCTGATTGTGGAGAACAATACGCGATCGCCACCGATCCAGGACAATCCTGTGGCGTTGGCCATGAACAGCTTCGGCTCCTGCCCTCCCAGCAGAGGCAGTTCATAGGTGTTCCAGGCAAACGGACCTTCTATTTGCGTGAAGTACAACCGGTTGTCGTCGGAGAAATTGATCGTCTGTTTCCTAAGGACGGTCTTCGTGAGCGGGAGCGGTTCACCGTCTGGCAACGATTTGAACCAGACCTGACCCACATTGGTAGAATTTCCGAAACTACCCGGACCGCGCAGAAACGCCAACATCTTCCCGTCGCGCGACAGCGCCGGGATCTCGGCTGAATCATCAAAGTTGGTGAGTTGCTCCCAACGGAGTGCTGGCATTGCCGCAGTCTGGTTGCGCAGGAGACGCGGCCACAACAGCAAGATTGCGATGGCCAACGTGCAAACTAGGGTAGCGCCGATGGCTGCTATAGGCCACCGGTCCCAACGTTTCCGCGGCGGGGCCGCGACCCTGACCGCGGTTGACGCTGCTTCAAGCCGCCGCAGGTCTGTCGCCAGTTCTGTTGCCGACTGATATCGATGCTGGGGATCCTTTTGCAGACACCTCAGCACGATCCGTTCGAATTCGATTGAGAGCTTCGGGACTAACGCCCTGGGTGCAGGGGGCGCCTGGTGCAAAATGGCGTTGCTGAGCTTCGGGACCAAGGAATCGCGGAACGGCAACTGCTGTGTCGAGAGCTCAAACAAGACCACGCCCGCCGAATAGATGTCGCTGCGGGAGTCGACTGGTTCCCCGAGCAACTGCTCGGGAGACATGTATGGCAGGGTGCCGGCGATGCCCGTGGGCGCAGTTGCCAAGGTTTGAGTAGTGCTCAGCGTCAACACGGCCTCGCGGGAGAGCGTTGCCAAACCGAAATCGAGGATTTTTAGCCGCCCGTCGAAGGTTGCGCGTAGATTTGCGGGCTTCAGGTCGCGGTGCAGGACGCCGGCCGCATGCGCAGCGGCCAAGCCTTGGGCCAATTGAAAGCCGAGATCGAGGACGTCCTTCTCCGGCAGAGCGCCTGATTGCAAGCGTGTGTCGAGCGACACCCCGGGCACCAGTTCGCTAACGAGATAATCGTGGCCGTCGAAGGTATCGAAGTCGTGGATGGTCTGAATGGCAGGGTGATTCAGGCGGGAGAGGACCCGGGCTTCGTTGCGAAACCGCTTGCGCGCTGCTTCGTCGTTCAGCGCCCCGGGGGTCAATACCTTGAGGGCGAGGTCGCGCTCCAGTTTTTCGTCATAGGCACGATAAACAACCCCCATACCACCAGCACCGATCTCCTCTTCGATGCGATAACGGCCAAATCTCTGGCCAACGTAATGCATGTAGCCTCACTCGTGGGCGAGATGGTAGCACATCATAACTTGGTTGTAGACCCTGAAGTGGAAAGCTGCACCCGCATAGCCTGACACAGCTCGCGGACAGCGCTTCATAAGAGAAACGAAAGCGCTAAACGAATAAGCTAGGCGGCTGTCGCCCTGACTTTCTGCTTGCGAAAGGCATCGCGTACTGAAGCGCGCAGGAGGTACCAACCCACAAGTGCGATCAGTCCAAGACGGAACGCAGTCAGCGCAATTGCTGACCTGCTCGGCCCTGCAATCAGCGGCCGCATTTCGCCAATCAGACTTAGCAGTGAAAGTCCAAGCATCGCGAGGACCACAATGCGCGACCAGTTCCAAAGTTTCCAGAATCCGATAGCGAGCGTGACGGTCAATCCGTCAGAGAACGTAGTACATGGGCAACAGGCGCCCCATAGCCATGTGAGCGCCCTCAGGTCCTATTCCTGACGGGCTCAGGGCTCGGAGCACAGAGTGAAGCGCATCGCGATTTAAAATCGCCAGCGCAGCGAACCCAACACAGTATGCGGCATTCGCCGCGAATAGTATTGCGCCAATGGTGATGCCAACAGGCCGACGGTTCATGGACGTGCCTCCTTACAGCCTCGCAGGCGTTCCCAGACGAGGACGGTCTGGAAGGGGTGCTGCCGCGCGTCGATGCTCGACACACTCGTGGTCAGTGTCTCTCCGTCTTCCGATACAACATAGCTGGCTTTCCCGACAATGCCGGCAACGTTCTTCGACTCCACTTCGAGAACGTTGGAGGAAGGGTGGGAAACAGCCGCGGTGAACCCTGACACACCTGGTATTTCGTGGTCTTTGCCGTCTGGGACGAAAATTGAAGGTTTTTCTCGAACCACACTCCCATCGCCCGCAATTCCCTCGGCTGTCATGGTGTAACCGTCGGAGGTGCATTCCCAGCGCATGGTCGCGTTCGAGGGCCGATGGTTCGGGTCAAAATGGGACTTTTCGGGATTGAGCCTCCAGGTCCCGTTAAAAGGATCCTTGTTCATGTGAGCGGCCTCCACCAAAAGGATGTGTGAATATGTGAATTGACATTCACATTTAATAGAGGATAATGTTAATCATAATTCACATTCTGTCAAGGGAAAAAAGAGGGGAAGCCAGATCCAAGCCCCGTAAGCCAGCACAACGCCCCGCCGTTCAAGAACGCAGCCGCGAATCTCTGCGGCGTATGCTAGACGCCGCGGAAGCGGTAGTCGCCAAACACGGCCTGGAGGGCGCGATTTTGCCGCGAATCGCAGCTAAAGCGGGCATTTCGGCAGCCAACGTCTATCGACGCTTCCGTGACAAGGACGCGCTCATAGCCGCGGTGTTCCAGAGAATCAGGGAGCGCAGTTCGGCCGCAACGGCTTCGCAAGTTGACCCCGAAAAGGTCCGGCCCATCGGTCTGGCTCGGTTCTCACGCAACATCATCGGGGGCATGATTCAGAATTACCGCGGAGGATGCCGGTTTGATTCGTGCGGGCGTCCAATACTCAGAGCAACACTGGGAGACTGCATTCGTGCGCGCCACGAGGGCGTCCGAGGCGCAATCGTTTCAGACGATGGTGGACACCTTCATGATCTGGCGCGATCAGATTAAGCATACCGACCCGCAGCGAGCGGTTCGCTTCGGATTCGTCATGATTGCGGTTGTTTTGCGGGAGCTGGTTTTGTTCAACCGCGCACGCATTCTTGAGGACGTGCTGTCCCTCGATGATGACATTCTCAAAACGGAGCTGCCGCGAATGTTTCTGCGGTACCTCGGCGTGGAATCGGACGAGATGAAGGAGCCTCGATCCTGACAACCAGGATAGTTGACGTAATCAGGGTTGGGTGTTGAAAGAGTTCCACAGCTGGCAAGGGCTTGAGAGGAAAGCAACTCTGAAACCGTGAGCCCGCTCTGGGTTGACGTTAAATCGCCTTATCACTCACCGATCGGCCGTCATGGGAGAAGTCACAAGCCCCACCTTTCGGCGGGCTCAGGGCAGGCTTTCTCGCAAAGAACGCGAGAAATAGGGCACCCCTCTGCGGTTACCGGGAGCCTTCCCCTGGAAGCCATCGCTATTATTCCATTCTGCTGTTTTCTCACCATCCTCTGTGGTTAAATGCCTTCGGTGAAGATCGCTATCGACATTCGGCGGATGACCGAGTTCGGCGTAGGCACATACATCCGTAATGTCGTTCGGACTCTGGGACGGCTTGACCACGAGACCACGTACTTCCTCATCGGATCTCCCGCCAAGGTCAAGGAAATCGGCCCTCTCCCGCCTAACTTTCACACGGTTCCCTTAGCCGAGCCGGAGCGCTCCCTGAAAAGCTTCTGGGAGTTTCGCCTGGTGGTGAAGCGGCTGGAATGCGATCTGGTGCACATCCCGAATCTGTTCTCGGTGCCGCGCGCGCTGCCTTGCCCCTATGTGATGACGGTGCACGATATGCTGGAGCATCTTTCCCGCGCGCGCCAGCAGACCGGGTTTTGGGGGGCCTGGCATTTCCACTGGACAAAGCGGGTTTTGCGCGGCGCCGCGCGCATTTTCGCGGTTTCAAACTTTACCAAGATTGAGATCGAAAAGTTGTTCGGCATTCCCGCCGGGCGCATCGAAGTCGTCTACAACGCGATCGACGAGAGATTCCTTCACGGACACGCGAGCGCAGCCGACCGCCAGTTGATTGCCGAGCGCTACCAGGTGACGTATCCCTTCCTGCTCTACGCCGGAAGAATCAGTCCGCATAAGAACGTCGTGCGCATGATCGAAGCCTTCTCCGCCCTAAAAACGGAGTTGGAAAAAGAACAGGCGTTTCCCGATCTGAAGCTCATCATTATTGGGGACGACGTTTCCGGCAATCCCGACCTGCGGCGGACGGTGATCCGCTCCGGCGTACAAAACGACGTGCGCTTCCTAGGGTTCGTTCCCATCGAAGTGCTGCGCACTTTTTACGATGGCGCGAAGATTTTCGTCTTTCCGTCGTTGTACGAGGGATTCGGCTTGCCGCCGCTGGAAGCGATGGCCCACGGCACTCCAGTCGTGACTTCAAACGTGTCGTCGCTGCCCGAGGTCGTGGGCAATGCCGCGGTGCTGGTCCACCCGGAAAATGTTTTCGAGATCATGCGCGCCTTGCATCGGGTTTTAATGGACCAGCCGTTGCGCGAGAAAATGAAGGAACGCAGCTACCGGCAAGTGAAAAAATTTTCCTGGGAGAAATCGGTCCGCCGCATCATGGATGTGTATCGGGAGGTCCTGAGTGCGAGAGGCGGCGCCGAACCTCCCGGCCAGCCGGCCGCCCGAGGCAGAAAGACCACGGCAGGCGTGGCGTGATGCGGCGGGCTATAGCGAACGGCACGCATTCAACGCAACCTGAGAAATCTATTTCAGCAAGGGTTGACCGGGCGAGGCGATGGCGAGCTTGTGCAGCTTGGCGGTGACGCGATCGCGATCGGCATCGGTCTTGGCCGAGGCGAGACGTTTGCGGAGGGTAGTGATCTTGTGCTGACGGGCGCGGCGCCGGCGAATCTCCGGCCGGCGGCTGGGTGCTGACATTATGGGACTCCCTGAAAATGAATTGCTTTCGAAAATTACGGGTAGCCTGAGCTGTCAATCGACTGCCGGCCACCATCTCTATTCAACCGGAGACCACAGGAACTGTCAATGATGGCAACTGCTACAATGCGCACGCAGCGGACAATTCCGTGTCCGGCCACGACTGCCCAACCATGAGCGAAGAGAAAGACAAGTCTACGTTGCGATCGAATCTAACTCGGCGCGACGCGTTGAAGTTGCTGGGGGCTGGCGCCACTGTCCTGGTCGCGGCTGACCAGTTGCATGCTGTTGATGTTTCTCAGCCAAGCCCTGCCCTGCAAGCAGATGTAGTGGTCGTCGGTGCAGGGTTCGCCGGACTGAGCGCAGCGAGAGCGCTGATGCGTCAAAGCAAGAAGGTGGTAGTGCTCGAAGCGCGGGATCGTGTCGGCGGACGCGTCAAAGCGGCACAGATCGCAGGCCGCGCCATCGATGCTGGAGGCATGTGGGTAGGTCCTACACAGACCCGCTTGCTAGATCTGATTAAGGAGTACGGCCTGCACACCGTGCCGCAGTTCGAGACTGGCGCCAACATCGCCGAACTCGGGGGCAAACGCCTCACGGCCAGCGGGGAAACCCTCGGACTCGATTCCGAGACTCAGGCGGAATACGACCGGATCGTCAAAGACCTGACTAAGTTGAGCGACCAGATCCCGCTCGATGCTCCCTGGACCCTGCCTCACGCGGAAGAGTACGACCACATGACTGCGGACGATTGGTTTCAGTCGCAAACTAAGAACAACACCGTGCTTGATTTTCTCCGGGCCTACGTGCGCGGAATCTTCACCGCCGATTCCTACCAGATTTCGTTTCTCTTTTTTTTGTTCTATCTACGCTCCGGCGACAACTACGACATGCTGTACGGGTTTGAGAATGCCGCCCAGGCATGGACCGTGAAGGAGACCATGCATCAGGTGGCAGCGCGCGTTGCGGCTGAGCTTGGGAGAGCAATTGTGCTGCAAGCACCCGTCCGAACGATCTCGCAGGATGCAGGTGGCGTCCTTGTGAACTCCGACGTGGGAAGTTGGAAGTGTGACTACGCCATCGTGGCGGTCCCACTGCCACTTTCCGTGCGGATCAACTACAAGCCGGTGCTGCCCCCGGAACGCGATATCCTGGCGCAACACATGCCGATGGGATCGGTGATCAAGTACTGGGTAGCCTATGAAAAACCGTTTTGGCGCGAGCGCGGACTGAACGGCATGCTTCAAAGCGACCAGCCGCCCAGCGAATTTATTTCCGGAGATTTCACTCCGGCGGAAGGTCGCCCCGGCTTACTAGCGGGATTCATCGAAGCGCACAATGCAATGGCGTGGACTGGACGCCCCATGGAGGAACGAAAAAAGCTCGTCGTGGAACGCCTGGTGAACTTCCTTGGACCGGAGGCCGCCCACCCGATCGATTATGAAGACCAGGACTGGCCCGCCGATCCCTGGAGCCGAGGATGCTATGGGGCATCCATGATGCCCGGCGTCATGACCACCGTGGGCAAGGTGATTCGTCAGCCGCACGGCCGGATCCACTGGGCAGGGACCGAGACTTCCACGAAATGGATGGGATACATCGACGGCGCAATTCGCTCAGGGGACCGGGCTGCGGAGGAAGTGTTAGCGAGGTTGAAGTCCGAAAAGCAGGCGCAGCAGGCAGGCTCGATGGCACGGTAGCCGATCGACTTTTTTCGGCAAGTCGGGAAAAGAAGTTTGTGGCAGCCGGACCTGTAAGCCGAATTCTGTCCGCCGGATTCCTCCGGTGGGACGGCCATTCCTCTGGGCCACGCATCGCTGCGAGGCTCTAGCGACCTACCCGAAGGTTTTACGCACCGAGCCGGCACGTGCCGAAACTTGATTCGTGAAGAATCGGGTAGCGGCTCCCTTCCTATTTGGTCTTGCTCCGTGTGTGGTTTGCCCTGCCCGCTGCATTGCTGCCGCGGCGGTGCGCTCTTACCGCACCTTTTCACCCTTACCCGCACCCCGAAGGATGCGGGCGGTATGTTTTCTGTGGCACTTTCCGTCGAACGGGCTTGAACCCGCCCTCCCGGACGTTATCCGGCACACTGCTCTGCGGAGTTCGGACTTTCCTCTTCCCGCGTCCGAAGACGCGGAAAGCGACCGTCCGGTCCGGCTGCCAACAGGATCATTATAGGCCATCCCGGCAGCGCGCATGGATCCTATGATTGGCCTTAGGGAACCCGCCAACGACGAAATGCGTATGCCATAGGGATGGGAGCCTTCGGCTCTGCCGAGGTTAAGGACGAGGAGCGTAATGAAACGAACGGCGCGATGGCTTTGTGTCGTGTTCTTTTCGGTAGTCTATGCGCAGGGCCAGAGCTCGGACTCGCCGCAACCCGATCGGGTCGATGACTACATCAAGCGTGAAATGGTTGCAAGAAACGTGCCTGGCCTTGCCTTCGCAGTCATGAAAAATGGCCTGGTTCTCAGGGAAGGCGCATACGGCTTGGCGAACGTGGAGACTGGCACTCATGTTGGAATCGACAGCGTATTTGAGCTGGCATCTGTGACCAAACCCATCACTGCAGTCTCAGTCATGATGTTGGTGGAGCAGAAGAAACTTGCACTCGATGATCCCGTCGATAAGTACCTGGCCCAGATACCGGCGGCCTGGCATGAAATCACCATTCGCGAACTATTGAGCCACACATCGGGATTGCGAGAATACGGCTTGGTCAGGTGTGCTGGTTCGGAACTGCTGGATATCTCGACCAAGCAGCAGTTCGAGGACCTGATCAAATCTCCACTCCTGTTTGCACCCGGCACTGGGTCCCAATACAGCGACTCCGGATATTTCATACTTGGCATGATTATCGAGTCTGTATCAGGCCAGAGTTACAGAGATTTTCTTCAACAGCGAATATTCGGGCCTTTAGGAATGCAACATACGAGCGTGCTGGATCAAGGCGCGATCATTCAAAATCGGGTTTATCCATACACATTGCGAAATGGGCAACTCAAGAATGCACGCCGGGCCTGGCAGCACGAACTCCCTTCCTGGTACGGAATATGGAGCACCGTGGAGGACATGGTTAAGTTTGACGCCGGGCTCTCGTCCGGCGCGCTGGTAAAGCTCGAGAACTTGGAGCGCATGTGGGTTCCGGCCACGCTTAAGGACGGAAAAAATTCATCTATTGATCAGAATTTTTATGGGCTTGGTTGGTTCATTTTGAGTGCAGCAGGGCACCGGATCGTTGGCCACCCTGGCTGGACGGGTACCATTTACGTGAAATATCCGGACGACCACATATCCATCATCCTTCTTACAAATCTGGACGCCGGTTCCGGCGGTCAGCATGTCTTCTTAGCACAGGCAATACTCGAATTGTTGCAACCTGGATTGCCGAGATTCCTTCCGAAAGAAAATTAGGCGATCCAGTTTGAGGCTTAAGAGTCCGATTGGTCAGACCGCTTCATGGAGAATCCGTTGGCTGACAGACTTGTACTAGGAAGACCGAGAAATCCTGGGGACTAGGGACGAAGATCTGACACCGAAGACCCCTTTGTATACTCGAAAGGAGTCCGTGACCCTATGCGCAAATGGTTTCTTTTCTCCTGCCTACTGTGCTTGCTTCCGGCGTCCGCTCAGCAAAACAACGCGCTTGCAGTAACCCACGTGACCGTCATCGACTGCACGGGCGCTCCGCCTAAGCCGAATTCAACGGTTGTAATCGCCAGCGGCCATATCACCGCCGTCGGACCGAGCGACAGGGTCTCAATTCCAGCTGGTGCTCGTTAGTCGATGGGAGCGGTAAGTTTCTAATCCCCGGACTCTGGGACATGCACGGTCACCTGACCGACGCGACCGAAGACGCTTTCCCACTGCTGATCATGAACGGCGTCACTGGCGTGCGCGACATGGGTGGTGATCTCGCTCAAATCGACCGCTGGCGCTCGGAGATTGAGAAGGGTACGCGCGTAGGGCCTCACATTATCCGCGCCGGTCCTTTCGTGGACGGCCCCAAAGAAGGAGTAACAAACCGGCTCACTGTACGTACGCCTGAAGAGGCGCGGCGGGCGGTTCACGAACTTAAGGCGAAGAATGTGGATTTTATCAAGGTCCACAATGCGCTGGCTCCGGAGGCATTTTTTGCATTGATGGATGAAGCTCGGAAAGAACACATACCTGTTGCCGTTCATTTGCCCCAGGGCGTGAGCTCCGCCGAAGCCTCAGACGCCGGAGTCGCGAGTCTTGAACATGTTGAAACCGTGAATGAGAGCGCGCTCTGGCGGAAGGGTGCAACTGCCAAAACCGTCGAACAAGCGGTGGATGAAAATCTGGGTCCGGCAGGGCAGCAACTGTTTGAGCGCTTTGCCAGGAACGGTACTTGGTTTGTGCCGACTCTGGTTGCCTATGAGCGCGGATTCGTGCTTTGGAGTAATGATCCGGCATCACTGGGACCGCGACTGGATGTCGAGAGAAAGCAAATGGAACTGGTTGCGATGATGCGCAAGGCCGGCGTCCCGATCATGGCGGGATCAGACTTCTCCGATTGGGCGATGGTGCCCGGCGTCGATCTGCACAATGAGTTGGCACTGCTCGTGGAATGTGGCTTCACTCCCCTTGAGGCGTTGCAGACCGCGACGCTCAACCCCGCAAAGTTCCTGGGCAAGACGGACACTTATGGAACGATTCAGGTGGGGCGCGTGGCTGACCTGGTACTACTAAACAGAACCCGCTCGAAGATATCAGCCACACGCGCAAGATCAACGCCGTCGTGCTTGGCGGGAAGTTCTACCCGCTTGCATCCATCAGAGCGCAGGCGCTGCAAAACGCCGGAAAGTAATGATCAGGGTGCGACTCCCGTACCTGGCATGGTTAGACGCAGATGCGTGTGGGACGCAGCTTGCTGGCCAAACGCTTGGACCGCCAGGTAGTGTGTCGCATCCTGTGGAACCTAGGTCTAGGTCTTGGGCGGCGCCTTTCAGCTACGAGCCCGCTAGACTGATAGACTCGTGTTGGGGGCTTAGACTGCCAGAACGCAAGACCCAGGGCCTGACACTCCAGATCCTAAAGCCCGCGCCATGAACATTGCCGAAGCCATCCGCATCGCGCTGCAGTCGCTCTGGGTGAACAAGCTGCGCTCGGTGCTGACTCTGCTCGGCGTGGTGATCGGAGTGGCTGCCGTGATCGCCGTGGTCACTTTCGTCTCCGGTATCAACGATTACGTGGCGCAGAAGATCTTCAATCTCGGCGCCGACGTTTTCATCATTTCCAAGATGTCTCCCGTCGAGACCAACGTGGACCACTTTCTGGAGGCCGAGAAGCGCAAGAACCTGATCATGGAGGACTATGAGGCGGTGCTTGAAGCCTGCCGGCACTGCGAACAAGTGGGAGCGATATTGCGCGGCAGGGGCAAGGTGAAAAATGGAGAGCAATCGATCAGCGACACTTCGATCCAGGGAATTACTTCCTCCATGGCGCAAATCCTGGACACGGATCTGACGTCCGGCCGCATGGTCAACGAAACCGACTTAAACAGCCGCACTGCGGTGGCCGTCGTGGGCACCGACATTGTGGATCACCTGATGGCCGGCACCGACCCCTTGGGAAGGGAGATTCGCATCGATGGCTGGAGCTACCAGGTAATCGGCATCGGCAAGAAGAAGGGCACGACTTTGGGGCAGAGCGCCGATAACTATGTGATGATTCCCATCACCGTGTACCTGAAGCAGTATGGTGTCCACAACAGCAGCATCGGAATCTGGGGCAAGGCGCTGGCTACCGGTGTCCCGTTGAATGAGGCCATGGACGAAGCTCGCGTGGCCTTGCGATCGCACCGGCACGACCGCCCCGGCGAGGACGATAGTTTCGAAATCGAGACCAATGCCAGCCTGCTCGGCATCTGGGCTGGCCTGAGCAATACGTTTTTCATGGCTACGATCGGTATTGCCGCCGTCTCGCTGGTGGTCGGCGGCATTGTGATCATGAACATTATGCTGGTGTCGGTGACTGAACGCACCCGCGAGATCGGCATTCGGAAAGCCCTGGGAGCGCGGCGCGATGATGTGCTGCTGCAGTTTCTGATCGAGTCGGTGACTTTGGCGCTTCTCGGCGGCGCACTTGGCGTGTTGCTGGGAGTCGTCGTGGCCTTCGCAGTTACAGCCTTGATCGGGATGCCCTCGGCGATCAAGCTTTGGGCGGTGGCGGCAGGACTGATGGTTTCGGCAAGTGTCGGGAGTTTTCTTCGGAGTCTATCCCGCGCGCAAAGCCGCGCGGCTGGATCCGATTGTGGCGTTACGGTTCGAAACGTAGAAGAATTTGGCGAATTGGCAATCGGGCGATTGTGTAATTGAAAATCTAATCGCTCGTTCAAAGGTTTGAGGTTTCAATTGCCCAATTGCTGTAAATTACCAAATTACTCAATTCCTCATGCTTCACAAAGACGAGTTCGGCGAGATCATCCAGATGGCGACCGACACCATCCGCGGCAACAAGATGCGCTCGTCGCTGACCGTGCTGGGGATCGTGATTGGCGTCGCGATGGTGATCGGCGTATCGTCGATTGGCCGCGGACTCGACGACAACGTCCGCGACCTTGTCGCCAGCATCGGATCGAACATTGTGTTCGCCTTCCACATCGAGCCGTTTACCTTCGGGCGGATGTCGGAAGAAATGCGCACTCGGAAGGAACTGACGTTTGAGGATGCTGAGGCGATCAGGGACCTGCCCCATGTCAAGGCCGTGTCGGCGGGGATTCGTCTATTCCGGCCCGAGCTTGGGGTGGGCAGTTACGCGGTCAAATACCAGGGCCGCAAGGTCAAGAACACCATCCTTGAAGGAGACACGGCTTCGGTGAAGGATGTGTTTGATTTGCCCATGGCCAGCGGCAGATGGTTCACCGACCTGGACGACCAACATCGCTCCGCGGTCGTCGTTCTCTGCTACGACACCACCCAGCAATTGTTTGGAAGCCAGGACCCGCTGGGTCACGAGGTCAATATCGAAGGACGGCTATTCCAGGTCGTAGGAACGGTGCAGAAGATCAAGTCGGTGTTTGGCGGGGGCAAGGATCCGAACGACAATCGGGTCTTTTTTCCGCTGCAGACGTTCAAGACGCTTCACCCGGAGTTGAAGCAGCACTGGATCAGCGTTAAGGCGACGTCCCACGACGACATGCCCAAGGCCATTGACGAGATTCGCGAACTATTGCGGCGGCGGCGGAAAGTTCCATTCGACAAGCCGGATAATTTTGCCGTCTTTACTTCAGACTCGATCTCCGACGTCTGGAACCAGCTCACCGGCGCGCTTTTCGTGGGCATGTTCGCGATTTCCAGCGTAGGCTTGATTGTCGGCGGCGTGGGCGTGATGAACATTATGCTGGTGAGCGTCACCGAGAGGACGCGGGAGATCGGCGTTCGCAAAGCCATCGGCGCCCGCAAGCGGGACATCCTGGCGCAGTTCACGCTGGAAGCGATCATTCTCACCGCGATCGGCGGCGTGATCGGGATTCTGTTGGGGGCAGTCATCGTCTGGGTCATTCCTGCGATGTGGCCCTCGCTGCCGGCGCACATGTCGATGTTCTGGACCATCTTCGGCTTTGTTTCTGCCGCGGGAACCGGGCTCATCTTCGGCATCTATCCCGCATGGAAGGCAGCGAACCTGGATCCGATTGAGGCTCTGCGTTACGAATAGTCTGGGCTTCGTTGTAGCGCCGCCGTCTCGGCGGCTGGCCGGCGCGATTCCTATTCAGGCCGGCAAGACGCCGGCGCTACTCAGTTCGACACTGCATGATTCATTCCATCGTCAGAGTGGTACAGATCATCGTGGCCTTCGGCCTTGCTTCGAGTTCAATCTATTACCTCCTCTGTCTTTGGAGCGCGGTGAAATTCCTGCGCGAACGGAAAGCGGCGAGCGATGCCGGTGCAGAAGAGTCTTTGCCCCCCGTCACAATCCTTAAGCCGCTCAAAGGAACCGACCCTGAAATCTATGAAAGCCTTCGCAGCCATTGCCTGCAGGACTATCCGGAATACGAAATCATCTTTGGTGTGAATGACCCCGATGATCCTGCGATCGAGAGCGTGCAGGAATTACAGGCGGAATTTCCCAGCCGCAGAATTCAGTTGATCGTGTGTCCCAAGATCCTGGGCGCGAATGTGAAGGTCAGCAATCTCGCGCAGATGGTGTCAGAAGCACACTATGACCACCTGATCGTAAACGACAGCGACATTCGCGTCGAACCTGACTATCTGCGCCGGGTGACTGCGCCGTTTGCCGACTCGCGCACAGGAATGGTCACCTGCCTTTACCGCGGAGTGCCGGGCGCGACGCTGGGCTCTCGTCTGGAGGCATTGGGCATCAGCACGGATTTTTGCGCGAGTGTATTAGCGGCGCGTCAACTGGAGGGCGGCATTCGATTTGGGCTTGGTTCCACATTGGCGTTCCGCCGCGCCGAGCTGGAAAAGATCGGCGGGTTCATGTCGTTCGTGGACCATCTCGCCGACGACTACGAACTGGGAAAGCGCATTGCCGCCCTCGGCCTGACGGTGAAATTGTCGGAGGTTGTGGTTGAGACCTATCTTCCGTCCTATCGCCTGCAAGAATTTTTCGCGCATCAACTTCGCTGGGCGCGCGGAATCCGGGACGCCCGCGCGGGCGGTTACCTGGGTCTGGTTTTCACGTTTGGCATCATGTGGGCATTGCTGGCACTAGCGGCAAGTCGAGGAGCGCTCTGGGCTTGGAGCGGGCTGGCGCTCACGCTGTTTCTGCGTTTTGCAGTTGCTCTGATCGTAGGCTGGGAGGTTCTGCAAGACCACCCACTCCTGAAAGATGCCTGGCTGATTCCGCTTCGGGATTTGCTTGCGGTCGTAGTCTGGATTGCGAGCCTGGGTGGTCACACCGTGACCTGGCGCGGCGACCGTTTCCAATTGCAAGACGGCAAGCTTACCCGGATCCCGCCGTAGGGCGGTAGGTGTGCTCAGTCGCGCCGGCAGCGATGCTGGGAACGGCATTGTGGCTGTGATCGAGAACCGTCCGGATCTTGCCGGAAAGTTGTTTCAAGGTGAATGGCTTCTGCAGGAAATTGTTTTCGACATTGACCACATCATGGTCCAGCACGGTTTGGCCGGCATAACCTGAGACGAACAGCACTCTGGTCTCCGGACGAAGCGTTCCCAGTTCCTTCGCCAGTTCGCCCCCACTCATGTGAGGCATGACGACGTCAGTGATGGCCAGATGGATTGTCGATCCATAATTCTTAGCGACGGATAAAGCGTCCAGGCCATCCTTTGCCTGGAGCACGTTGTATCCACGAAGGCTGAGCAGTTCGGCCGCCGCTCTGCGCAGAGCGTCTTCATCTTCGACCAGCAATACCGTCTCCGTGCCGCGGAGCGCGATCTCCGTTCCCTGTTCTGGCATTTCCAGAGTGCTTGGCGGATCCTGCACACAGGGCAGGTAGATCTTGATACTCGTGCCCTTTCCGGGTTCGCTGTAGGCCCAAACGAATCCATGATTCTGTTTGACGATGCCGTACACCGTGGCCAGCCCAAGTCCCGTGCCATTGCCGGAAGGCTTCGTGGTGTAAAAGGGTTCAAAAACGTGCGCCAGATGATCCGCAGAAATACCCGCGCCTGTGTCAGTCACGGTTAGCACCGCATAGCGTCCTGCTGGAATAATGGCCCGTTTCCGGTCAATGTACTGTTCGTCGAGCTGAGCATTGGACGTTTCAATCGTGCACCTTCCTCCCTGCGGCATGGCGTCGCGGGAGTTGGCCGCGAGGTTCATGAGAATCTGCTCGATCTGCACCGGATCCAAGCGAATTCTGCCCAGTCCCTCACCGGGAACCAAGATAAGTTCGATGTCTTCTCCTATCAGATGGGGGAGGGTTTTGACGATCCCTCGTACGACCGGATTGAGTTCGGCCACGCGCAAGGCCTGCGGTTGTTGGCGGCTGAAAGCGAGCAACTGGCGGGTCAGGGCGGCGGCGCGGTGCGCGGCCGAAAGAATCTCCTGCATGCGCGACTGGGCGGTACTGCCAGGGACCACCGAGTCGAGAGCGAGTTCGGAGTAGCTGGTAATGATGGTCAGCAGATTATTGAAGTCATGGGCGATGCCTCCAGCCAGGCGGCCGATGGCATCCATCTTTTGTGCCTGCATCAACTGGGCTTCCAGACGAAGACGCTCGGTGTAATCGCGGCCGTTAAAAACAGTGTGCGTGATGCGTCCTTCGCCGTCACGGATTGGATTTATGCTTTCATCGGCGTAGTACACCTCCCCATTCTTCTTGCGGTTCACCACGATGCCACGGCGGACATCGCCGGAACGAATGCTTTTCCACAACTCGCTGTACAGCACCGGCGCTTGCTGGTCTGACTTCAAAATGCTCTGTGGCCTGCCTGTGACCTCCTCGCGGGGATAGCCCGTCAGGGCTTCAAACGCAGGGTTCACGTATTCGATAATGCCCTCGCTATTGGTGATAAAGATAGTGTCAGCCGATTGCTCGACAGCGCAGGAGAGCTTGCGCAAAGATTGTTCTGCCGTCTGCCGCTGCTGCTGAGTCGCGTGCAGGCTGAGCGCGCAACGGATCGTGCGCACCAGATTCACCCCGTTCAGCGGCGATCGTTCCACGCAGTCGTAAGCGCCCGCCTGGATGATTTCAGCGACCGATCTCTCATCGGCATGCTCGGTGAGCAGGATAAAGGGCATGGCGCCCGTCGTGTGCAGAAACTCGGAGAGCAGTTTGGTGGCTGCCGCATCCCCCGTCTCATGTTCAAAAAGGACGAGCCCATAGTCATTGTTCGCGAGCACCGTCTTAGCTTCTTCCAGCGAGCCCGCATGATCGAGTTCGGCCGGCAAGGCGCTCTGGTTCTGGTCGAGAATGTCCCGGATGAGAAAGAAATCCTGCTCCTGGCTTCCTACAAGCAGGACGCGCAAGAAAGAGGGTACGAGTTGGGTCGCGGTTGACAGGGGAATCCTTCGCCTACTCTTTTCACATCGGAGAGTTTCCGTCGTGCCGTCGCCTTCAGAGAACGCTAACAGTCATTGACTCGAGAAGAAATCCCAAATCGGAGATTGGTGTCAGTTTGGGACCGGTGCGGGCGACTTTTCGTCCGAAGCGTTGGTCACCACAATCCAGTCGGGCCGTAGTAGAACTGTCCAAAGAATCAGCAAAGGCAATAAGACTTCGCCCGGATAATCTCGTGGCGAAGTTCTGCCGATAGACAGGAAGCGCCAGCCCCTTCCTCTGCTTCCCCGGTAGAAGGCGCCGAGAAGGGCACCAACCGTAAGCCACCGGAGCACATCTAAACTCCGTGGCAGAACCGTCCAAACCAGTCGATCCGCTCCCGGTAACCTCCTCTATACCTGAGGACGTCCCAAAGGAGCAGGCTGCTCTGTTTCGCGAGGTGCTCATCGCGCTCGAGGAGAAGCACGTGCCCTTCGCGGTTTCGGGGGCATTTGCTCTGCGTCAGCATACTGGAATTTGCCGGTTCACTAAAGACTTGGATCTATTCATGACCTCACTCACCGCCCGGCAGGTTCTGCCTTATCTGCAGGGGCGCGGTTTCGACTGCGAAGTTCGTGACCCCGTCTGGCTGGCTAAGGCTCACCAGGGCGAATTCTTCGTCGATCTCATCACGGGCATGAGCAACGGTGTCTTGGCGGTCGAGGACTCCTGGATTACGCGGGCCAGTCCCGCAGTAGTGGAGGGCGTGGAGACCCGCGTGCTGGCCCCGGAGGAATTGGTGGCTTCAAAGATTTTCGTAGCGAGGCGGGAACGTTTTGATGGCGCGGACATTGCTCATGTGATTTACGCGACTTACCCATCATTCGATTGGAAGCGGGAACTGCACCTCATCGGCGAACATTGGGAAATGTTTTTGTGGTCGCTGTTGCTCTTCCGGTATGTCTATCCGGCACAAACGCACTATGTGCCGGCTGCGGTCTGGCGCGAACTGCTGCAGCGACTGGAGCGTGAAATCGCAAGGCCCGACCCGCATGCTAAGTTTCGTGGCAGCCTGGTGGATGACAAGATGTTCGCCATCGATGTGAATGAGTGGCGTTTGGCAAACCTTCTGGAAGAAAAAAGAAGGAGCCGCCTGGAAGAAATAGAGCGGTCAGTGAATGCGGGCGTAAAGCGCGCTTGATTGAGCGACGATGCGTCGCTCTGATCGTCAGCAGGTATGAGGATCGCAGCCACAGCCGACTTGCATTTCAATCCGCAGAGCTATGCCACCCTGCAGGCTCAGTTTGAGCGCGTGCGGGACGACGCGGATGTTCTTGTTCTGGCGGGCGATCTGACTAATTATGGACTGCCCAATGAAATGGAGCCACTCATCAATGCGTTGCTCCGGCTGAGGATTCCGATCATTGTCGTCTTGGGCAACCACGATTATGAAAGCGCGAAAGAAGAAGAGCTATGCCGGATGATGGTTGCGTCGGGCATCAAAGTGCTGGATGGTACAGCCTATGAACGAGACGGTGTTGGCTTTGCCGGGACAAAAGGTTTTGTCGGTGGATTTGGACGCGGAATGTTGACCGCTTTTGGAGAACGCGAGATCAAGCAATTTGTGCAGGTCTCCATTGACGAAGCGCTCAAACTCGAGCGCGCCATGTCGCAGTTGCGCACCCAGAAACGAGTGGTGGTTCTCCACTATTCGCCGATTCTAGATACTGTGCAGGGCGAGGCGCCCGAGATCTTTCCATTTATGGGTACATCGCGGCTGGCTGAAGTTGTGGACCGGCACGGCGCCGATTTGGTCTTGCACGGCCATGCTCACCACGGCAGAATCGAGGGCCGCACACCTGCGGGAGTTGCGGTGCATAATGTCGCCATTTCTTTATTGCAGGCCCAGAAGCCATCCTCGGTATATCGGGTCTTCGATCTGTAGAATGAGTCCGCAAGTCGCTAGCGCGGGTTTCGGCGGTGAGGGCCAAGGCGCCCCGGCGAACCGTTCTTCGACCACTCGAGAGATTTCATTTGTGCATTCATGGCGGATTGCGTCGAACTGCTTCGCCGACCTTATGCCGGGCTGTGAGCGGTATTTGCGCTCACGTACATGATCGTGGCCAAAACCGCTTGCTTAATAGTGAATCGCGGCCGCCAGCCCAGGGCCCGAATCCGTGAACAGTCCAGCAGAATAAACGGGCTATCTCCGACCCAGCCGCGTTCGCCGCCCGAATAAGTAAGCTTGGGTCGCAGCCCGAGGTGCTCGCAAATCCAGCCAATAGAATCGTTAACCTCGCAGTATTCGTCGGTCCCAAGGTTGAATATGTTCACTTTGTCGTTCGCCCGCTCGACGGCCGTAAGAATTGCGTCGATACAATCCCGCACGTACAAATAGGACTTCTTCTGATGCCCATCGCCCAGCACATGAAGATGTTCCGGATGCTTCGAAAGCTGCTGGTAGAAGTCGAATACATGCCCGTGCGAGTAGCGCTCTCCGAGGATCGAAACAAAACGAAAAATGTAGCCCTGAAGTCCGAAGCCTTCGCAGTAGGCTTGAATCAAGCCTTCCGCCGCCAGTTTGGAGGCGCCGTAAAGCGAGGTCTGGATGGGGAAGGGACACGTCTCAGGCGTGGGAAAAATCTCCGGCTCTCCATAAACCGACCCCGTCGAGGAGAACACAATGCGTTTGCAGCCTAATTCGCGCATCGCCTCCAAGCACGTTCCAGGTGGCGATAGTGTTCTGATCCAGATCTTTGCGCGGATGTTCGGTACCGAAACGCACGTCAGCATTGGCGGCGAAATGAATCACCAGCTCCGCGCCCTCCATCGCCTGCACCAGAGCAGCCCGGTCGAGCAAGTCTGCCTCATGAAAAGCGAACTGCGGATGCGCCAGAGCGGATTCCAGAAATCGCTGCTGTCCGGTCGACATGTTATCGAACCCAACGACGCTGTGGCCGGCGGCGAGCAATCGGTCAACCATGTGACTGCCGATAAAACCCGCAGCGCCGGTAACGAAAACGCGCAAAATAGCCTCCGTTAAGAAATTGAAAGTTGGATCAAACCGATTTTAGCGCTCTTCTCTGCGACCTTAGCAGCTGTTCCTAGCGACCTTTGCGGTCAAAAAGCTCTTGACCTTGACTATCGATGATCCGAAGAAGTCTGCCGCAAAGCGATGCGCGTTCCCTTCAATTCAAACCTGCTGTCGCGCCAAACGTATCGCAGGTTCAAGTAGCTGGCGAACCACACCAGAAAGCCAATCAAGTCGCGCAGCGGATAAAGCCACGGCGCCTGCCGTACCTGCGGATCACGAACCACCATCCAACCCACCAGCCAAGCTTCCGCCAACCGGTTCAGCACGGCAGCACCCAGCAAAAGGAATCCAATTCCCCAATGTCCTAACAATCCAGCCGCGAGAAATCCCAATATCCCATAGGGCATGGAAAAGATAAGTCCGCTGCCAAAGTGGCCTTTGGGACGCGAATAGCGCGTGGTTTGTGCCCAACGCAACTGGTTCTGCCACATCCGGCGGAACGACGCCTGATTCACTACATGATCGATGATGTGTCCGGAAAGCACCACGCGGTAACCCGCTTTCGCGATCAGGTTGCCGATGGCAAAGTCGTAAGCAATGTAATCTCGCAGCGCGCTGTACCCACCAATACTCGCCAGCGAATCCTTGCGCACCACCGTGGTCGGCCCGAGCCCGAACTTCATTCCTTCGAGCAGATTCGCCACCAGTACTCCCGCCGTCATCTCCACCGACATGCCGATGGCAGTGAGGCCGGAAAAAAATCCCGCCGCATTCTTGCCCCGATACACGCACGTCACCATCCCAACTTGCGGATCCAGCAAGGGCGGCACAATTTCCCGCAGATAGCGCGGGCCAACTTCTACATCGCTGTCCGTGGTGACCAGAATGTCGTACCCGGCGGCCTCTGCCAGGCAATGAAACGAGTGCACAACAGGGTTAGGCCACGGAGTGCCGGTTACCAGCACCCGGCTTCGGACGTGCGGATAGCGCGCGCACACTTCCCGCACCACCTCGAGCGCCGCGTCGTTCGCCTCGTCCGCGGCAAACAAAATTTCGTAGTCGGGATAGTCCTGGCGGAAGAAGCTCTCAATGTTCTCTTTAAGCCGAGCTTCCAGACCGTGCACCGGCTTAAGCACCGAAACTGGAGGCAGGCGCGCATCGTCTGGAATGGAACGAAATTGCTTGCGCGCGTCCGAGCGAAACCGGATTACTCCCATCAGCGCCAGGCCAAGGAACACGGCCGAAGATAATGTGCCAACCAGCGCCACGCCCACCACGAAATATAGAATCAGCTCGATCAATTTGTATCGCCCGCACGGACGGACTGCCGCCTTCTCACCCACGACAGCAATTCACACTATACAGTTTCCGCCGTGTTCGGAAGTAAGCTGTGAGGCAAGCCCGCAGGGCGCAGTCGCGCAAGCTCGGATGTGGGGACAGCCGCCCTCGGCTGCCTGCCCCGACTCTCGAAGGGTCGGTCGAGCGAAGCTCGACGCTTCTTCGCTTCCAGGCAAGCCGAACTCGCCTCACTTCGAGTCTTCGTGCGCGGTCTCCGGGCCACGCAGCGGAGCAGCCTTCGTAATTCTGTAGTCTTTGTACTCGATGGAAAGGATGGCCCGCCCTCCCAGCCGTATAACGCTTTCAGTATGGTTCTCGGCCGGAAGCCAGAAGTCATTCACCTTGACATATCGGTGCGTAACTTCCGTCTTCTTGATCCAGAAAGACGGATTCTTGGCCGGCTCTCCTTCAATCCGCCTGACTGCGAAATCCTTCGCGTCCACCCAGATTTTTCCGCGATAGAGATACTTGTTCTTGGTCTTGGGCAACAGGTTCAGCACATATTGCGCGCCATCCGGTGTATTTTCATACCCCGCGGATGTGAAATCGTAATTCTCGGTGCTGAGCGCGGTATTCGGTCGGTTCTCTTCATTGACCGCTTCTTGCTCGCCCTCCAGCAGTTTCTTGAACACACGATCGATAATGAGCGTCGAACCACTCTGCGACACCACGCTGAACTTCTTCGAATCAGGAGCGTGGTAGACCATGGTAACCACCATCTCAGCGTCACGATCGCTCGGGAAGCCGCGATACTGCATGCGGTACACGCGGGTTCCTTCGAACTGACCTAGCGCCGCAGCCCGCTGCGCATTCCTTTCCTGAAGCTTCCTGGCCACCTGCTCGGCCGTCAGGTGAACATTCTGCGCCGAAGACAACGAATTCCCCGCATCCGGTGCTTGGGGAAAGGGCTGGCAGACCGCCGCCACATTCCAAAGCAGCAACAGAACAAACACAGCCCGATTTCTGACTTCTGCGCTTCGCATTTCTACCCTTGGATGCCACATCGGCTCTTCCAGTCTAACCGAGCCGGATGCCATCGAACCGCCAGCCTGCTGCATTTCTATCTTCTTTTCCCGGCTCGGGATTGGCACATTATCCCGACCCTCCCGCCAACTCTCCGGCTGGTTACCTTTGTGCCTCCCTCGTCGGAGCTATTCCGCACTGCGGCGATTTATCGCAAAATGTTTCCGGGCCATAAATGCAAGCAACAGATGTCAAAACAAACCGGCGCCGGCAGGATCGTATTCAAGCTGTACTGCCCGTGCGAGTTCGAGGAACCGACGCTTTTGGCGCGTCGTTTGAAGGGCTGGCGCACACTCTCGACCTCACGCCCACTGGAGTGCGTTTGGGGGCGATTCGCCACCATCTCAAAGTACTCGACACCTTGACCATCTTTTATCGTCAGCGCCGAATGGAATTTACCGTGGTATGGACCAAGCTGCTTGATGGCAAGGCCGAATATCAGGTTGGCCTCCAGGCTTTTTCGCAGGAAAAAGAAACCTGGGGAATGAGTCTTTTCAATTCCAGTGCCCAGCCGCTAACCGGAGCCTCCGCGAAATCTGGAGCAGCCTGAATCGAGACCAATTCATGAACAGCCTGAACAACTCGTGGTCAAAAACGCTCTGGTCGAATGAAGAAGGACAAGATGTGGCCGAGTATGCCGTGATGCTGGCCGTCATGCTCGTCATTGTCATAAGCACGGTACGGCTGATTGGGTTGAACGCGGGCAACGTGTTTTCGCTGGTCGGCAGCGCAATCCAGTAAGTCAGGATCAATTCCAAGCTGCCCCACCTGTCACTTCTTGTAGATCACGCCGCCCTTCATCACAAATGAAACATTCTTTAGCGCACCGATGTCTTGCAGCGGATCGCCCGAGACCGCAATCACGTCGGCCAAATACCCCGCGTCCAACGCCCCAATCTGCCCCTCCCAACCCAGCAGCTTTGCTCCGTGGATCAGATCTGCTTGCAGCACAGCCAGCGGCGACATGCCGTGCTTCACCATCAACACGAATTCCTCTGCCTGCGTGCCGTGAGGAAATGGTCCCACGTCAGAGCCCACCGCCATCGGAACTCCCGCCGCGACCTGCTTGCGGAAATCCTGCACTTTCAAATCGAGCATCCTGTGCTCATACTCTGCCCGCGACGGCGTAGCCGCATGGTCGGCAAAATACTCAAAGATAGTAAAGGTGGGAACCGCGAAGATCTGTTTCTCGCGCATCAGCCGCATGGTTTCATCGCCGAGCTGATTGGCGTGATCGATCGAAGCCACGCCCGCCCGGGCGGCAAACACCGTGCCAGGTTCGCCGGTGGCATGCACCGCCACGCGCTTGCCCAGACGCGCCGCCTCCTCGACCGCTGCCTTGAGTTCGGACTCGGTGTATTGATAAACCGTGGAAAACTGGCCGTTGCGCAAGGTGTCCGCGCCAGTCTCATAAATCTTGATGAAGTCCGCGCCTTCCTTGAACTGCTGCCGCATCACTGCCACCAGCTCGGCGGCGTTGTTGGCATAGTCGGCGTTCGGCAGCACGTTCTGAGCCGGATTGAAGCCGAGCGCGTCCTCGTGTCCGCCCAGGATGTTGATCGCATTCCCGCTGATGCGCAACCGCGGCCCCGGCACAAGCCCCTCGTCAATCGCATTACGAACTGCTGTATCCGCAGAGCCCGCACCTTCGGTTCCCATGTCGCGTTCCGCGGTGAAGCCGGCCATCAAATCATCCCGCGCCGCGAGCACCGCCATGATCGTGCGCTGCGGCACCGATTCCTGTACGGTCTGCAAGTCCTCCGCTCCCGGATGCAGAAACAAATGCACATGCGCGTCGATCAACCGGGCAACAGCGTGCGGTCCCCAAGGTCGATCACCTCCGCCCCCGCCGGACGCTTTACCGCCGAGCCTACTTCCACGATCCGCTCGCCCTGCACCAGCACCTCGCCCGGCTTCACCAGGCGTCCGCCCTTAATGTCCAGCAATCGAGCAGCATGCAGCACAATCGCATGCGGCGCCGCCGCAGAGGAAACCTGCCCCGCACAGAACTCGTGGAGCAATAGCAGTAATAAGGAGGAAAAGAGGAACAACCGTAGCTTGATCATGGCGTTTCCACGGAATGGTACCACCTTGGGGCTCGTGCGGAGCAGTCTCGTGGGCTAGTGTGGGGGGCTCATGTGGAGCGGGCACTCCTGCCCGCTGCTTTTGACTCTGCTCTTGTTCTTGCTTTTGATCTCACTGGAAGGCTCTCGATGTCCAAGTCCTTCCGCTCATCCCCCCACTTCCAAACTCTTCAACTCATCCCCCAAAGCCTTCTCCACCTTCTTCTGATGCTCCACCGTCAGCTTCTTCCCCTTCGAAGTCAAATAAAACGCATCGATCGCCATTTGCCCCTCGGTATCAATCAAAGCAATCTCAATATTGCATTTCTGCTGGGACAAGCACGAGCTGATCCGGTGCAACAACCGCGGGCGGTCCTGCGCAATCACCTGCAGCAGCGTACTAGTCGACGAGCACTCATCGTCAAAGTCCACCCGCGTCTCCACCACGACTTTGACCCGGAGGCTTTTCTCCCCCCGCTGACGGTCGCGCAGCATCTTGTCCAGATCCGCCTCTCCCGCCAAAACCGCAACAATGCTTCGCTTGAACCGGTCCCACTCTGACAAATTCAACTCCAGCGTGCGAAAACGGTCGGTGAAAGTAGAGCGTGTCCACGACGGTTCCCGCCTGGTTCGAAAAGGCGTGTGCTTTGACGATGTTCATTCCCCAGGCCGCCAGCACTCCCGTCAAAGTCGCAAACAACGATGGCCGATCTTTGGTGACCAGCGTCAGCTCATACCAGTGCCGGCCCCGCTTCAGGTCCACCTGCACCGGATCATGCCCAAACTCCTCCGCCATTTCCATGTGCCGCATCACGTCTTCGGCGGAGTGTACCCGTAAATATCTCTGCGGAAATCCCTCGACAAAATCCTTGAACTTCGCGCTGATCACCGGAGCCAGACTGCGCAGCCGCGCCAGCTTTTCTCCGTTCGCATCGTGCACGCGCTGGTCCGCACTGCGGCTCAAGTAGTTCGCGGCGCCGATGTAGAGCTGCCAAACGTTCTCCGCCTTCCACGGCGTGAGCGCTTCTGGATTCACCGCCTTGATGTCCGCATACGTCAGCAGGCACAACATCTTCAGCCGTTCCGGCGTGCCTACTTTTTCTGCGAAAGCCGCTACCGTCTCCGGATTAAAAATATCCCGCCGCAGTTGCGCCGACATTTCCAGGTGGCTCCCAATTAGAAACAGCACCACCGCGCGCTCTCCCGCCTCCACATCCAGCCGGTCCAGACATCGGCTCGCGATCTCGAGGCTCGCTTCCACGTGATTCCCGCCCGGCACTCCCTTCCCCGTGTCGTGCAACAACAACGCCAAATAGAGCAACTCCGGATCTTCCAGCTCCCCCAGCAACTCCGCATACCGCATGTCCCATTCGGATTTTGATTCGTTCAGCCGGTGAAGGCTCTCAATCGCCAGAATCGAGTGCTCGTCCACCGTGAAGCGATGATAAAAATCCCGCACCACCAGCGAATCAATCGGCTTCAATTCCGGCAGCAGCAAGGTGAGCAGGCGCAGCGAATGCATCGTCCGCAGGGCCTCCGCGGCATGCGGCTGCAGCAGCGTTTCCTGCAGATACAGCCACAATTCAGCCCCGCGCGGCGGAGTCACCGCCAGCGCCGGCAGCTCCTGCTCGATGCGGTGCTCAGTAGTCGCACTCAACTTCAACCCGTGATGCGCCATAAAGTGAAACAGCCGCAGCAGCATCTCAGGGTCGCGCAGCGAAGAAGACTGCTGCAGAAAAATCATCCCATCCACCACGGAAAAGTCCTGACTCGACGGCCGCGACCGCCAGCCCTGAAACTGCCGGCGCAGCGATGACCAAGCCTCCGGAATCTCCTCCTGTAATTGCATCACCGTTCGTTGCACAGCGCGCGCATGTCCGAAGTAAATCCGCATCCAATCCGCAGCCGTCACCTCGTCCGCATCCGAGGCTCCAATCTTCCGCGCCGCCGCTTCGTCCTGCGCCTCCCAGCTCAACGCATTGTCGTCGCGCCCGTGGCGGAAATGCAGAAAGCACCGAGCCGCCATCAAAAACTCCAGCGCCGCGTCCAGTTGCTTCCGCACCGGCGCGCGCAGCGAACGGGCGTCAGGCCAATCTCCCAGCTTGCCCATCGATGAGATCAGCGCCAGCCAGCAAGCCACGTTGTAATCGCGCAGTCCGCCCGGCGTCTCCTTCAAATTCGGTTCCAGGTGAAACACCGTCTGCCCGAACTTCCCATGCCGCTCCCGCGTCACCTCGGCCAGCCCCTGCAGCAACGGCTTCGCTTCCCGGATCACCAACTTGGGAATCGTTTTGTCGTGCAGCCGCGCGAACAGCTCCCGGTCGCCCACCAGATAACGGCAATCCAGAAGAGAAATCGTAAACTCGGTATTGTTCAGATCGAAGCGGTCGCATTCCGCCAGCGTCCGCGACGCAGGACTCAACTTAAGTTTCAGATCCCACAACTCTTGCGAGAACCGCCGGACCGCCTCTTTGTGAGTCTCTTCGCCCCGGCGATCGGCATACAGGAACAGCAGATCAATGTCGGAATATGGAAACAGCCAGCCGCGCCCGAATCCTCCAGTCGCAACCAGCGCGAAGTCCCGCGGTCCTGCTTCATCAGTTGAAACGAAATCCCGCCACAGCCGTTTAAGAATGTCTTCGATAAACCGCGTTCGTCGAGCGACCGCAGCACGGCCGTCTCCCGTCGCCGCGAAGTCGCGCGCCATGAGCGCCGACTCCTCGGCCATAGAACTTCGCAGTTCGCTGATCAGTGAAGACGTTTCCATCATGACAAGGTGTCAATGAATCGACGATTCGCTACCCTATTGCCGCATGTCATTCACAGATGGCTGGTGACAAGCAGCCCTTAAGATGCCGTCCGGTCACGTCCCGGTAGAATATCCCCTCGTTTCCGATGATCGTGGTGGGGACGGGCGAATTCGCGAGCCTGCCCTGAGCGAAGTCGAAGGGTCCAGGGGCGAGCGCCACGAGCCTTCCCGCCGCCCTACAACGCTCCCTCGCCACGCTCCTCATTGCGGATGCGAATCGCTTCATCCACGCGCGTCAGAAAAATCTTCCCGTCGCCGATCTTGCCGGTGCGCGCCGCCACTAGAATGGCCTGCACCGCCTTCTCCACCATCGCGTCGACCAGCACCATCTCCAGCTTGGTCTTGGGAATAAGGTCCACGCTGTATTCGCGGCCGCGGTACACCTCGGTGTGTCCCTTCTGCCTCCCATGCCCCCGCACCTCGAGCACCGTCATGCCTTCGACGCCAATCTCATGCAGCGCGTTCTTCACCGCTTCCAGCTTGGAATTCTGGATGACCGCTTCAACTTTCGTCATGATGTTGTTCTCAATTTGCGCCGCCGCAAGCAAGATCCACGCGAACACAATACCGCACGCTCACTCTATCGCCTGCAGCCGCTCCACGGAAATCGAAACAATTTATCGTGCCCATCAGGATTTGTTATTCCAGAAAGAACGCAAAAAGAAGGCGCACGTGAATCCTTGATACGGCTTGCGGAATGCCCATGTGGGGACAGCCGCCCTCGGCTGCTGCCCTGAGCCCAGACGGGACCGTCGAGCGCGGCTCGACCGCTTCTCCGCCCGCACAACCCCTCACCTGGCCGCCCCCTTCTTTTCCTCCGGAGGCGCCGGCGGCTTAGCAAACTTCGCATCATCCACCGGAACGTTCTGCTTAACCTCACTCACCTGAATAGTGAACCGCCCGCTCGGCCGCGCCAGCGTCCAGCGGAACGGAATCTTCACCCCGCCCGCCTCGCGATAATCCGCATAATCGATCTGCGTCGGCATCCGCCCTAGCGGCGTCTCCCCGTATCGAACCAGCCGCACCAGCAACCCCGACTGCTCGTCAAAATACAATCGCAGCGGAGGCTTCCCCTCGCGCCGTCCAATCACCAGGTAAGCGTCGTGGTCGCCGATCTTCTCCACGCCGTGCACCTGCGCCTCGCTGAACATCCCCTTCAAGTGCGCCGCAAAATGAAGATCAGCATCCATCGCCGCCGCATCCAGCTCCGACCCACGCATCTCGCGCGCCGGCCGCCCCGGAAAACCCAGCCAGCCCTCCCGACCGTCGAACGCCGTCACGCTGTCCCCGTCGGGCGTGTGCGAGAACGATATCCGCTTGTCCGGATCCTTCGAGTAAATGTCGATTGCCACATTCCTGTCTCCGAACGTGATCGTGCCCGTCATCACCCGGGTCGTAATCTTCTCGATTGCGGCGGCTCCGCCCACCGCCTGCAGATACTTGTCGAGCAGCGTTTCGGCGGACGGTTTTTCCTTCTCACCTTCGCCTTTGTTTTCTGCGAGCTTCGCCTCGCCCATCGCCGCTTTCGGCTCTTCCGCCATAACCGGGGGCGTCCCCACCGGCTCGGCGTTTCCCCGGTGGCACGAATAGCAGGTCACTTCGCGATGTCCTTCGAAGTTGTCTTTGTTAATGGCGAACATCATCTCCATCATTTTCCGCGCGGTCTGCTTCGTCTTCTTGTCGTCCTTCTCGAAGTCGCCCTCCACGTGGCAAAACTGGCACTCCACGCCGAGAGATGCCGTAATGAACTGCATCCCGGGAATCAACTGATCCGCCGGAATGCCCTTGAGCACCCGGATATTCTTGTACTGCTCCTCCGCCTTCTTCGATCCGTCAGGAAGCGGATTGGGCGTTGCGTGCGGAGCGCCCCCCAATTGCGCCTTCGCAACCTCCGTCACAACTCCACCAACCGCCAGAAATGCGATAGTCGCCATTACTACGCCAAGTTTCCAATTCATCGATGAAAGCCTCATTAAGATTAGTGAGTCGTTGTCATCCTGTTCTTGAGTCTTTGTCATCCCGTTCTTGACTCTTTGTCATCCCGAGCGAAGCGAGAGAACTTGGGTTTCGCTGCCATCATTCGTGCTCTCTTCCCAGCGACCTCCGCGGCCTTTCTCCGCGCACTTCGCGATTAAGGAGCGCCGCGAGCAGTCAAGGCAAATTACTGTAAATATATTTGCCCGACATCTCAGCCACGACAACCTTCTCCGGCAACAGTCCATCCACTCGCGCCTTCTGATGCGGAGGCACAAACAAGAATACCCGCCCGCTCCCGGCCCAGTCCCGTTGCAAATCCGTATCGCTCAAGTAGATTTTCGGCGCATCCGCAAAGGTCGAACCGAACCACATCGAAGTAGTCCGCCCCTCCACCAGATCGATAGGCCGCCGCAGGTAAAACAGCAACGACGACCCAAACGCCTGGTCGCCATAGATCATCACTTTATCCTCCGGTCGCGCCCGCGCCGCGATCTCCCGTGCCAATTGCTTCGATGAAAGATAAGGACCAAACCGTACCAGCGCGATGTGCGCCGCCACCAGAAACACCGTCAGCCCCGCCGCCAGCGCCCAGGTCGCCGCATAATGCCGCCGCCGCAAACGCAGAATAAGCGACGTCCCCGGAGCCACCAGCAGCGCCACCGCCGCCAGCGCCGCCGGCAAACGCAGCGCCGCAAACGACGCGTAACTTAAATCCAGCATGTGCGATGTCGAAAGCGTATAAGCGTTTGTGTCCTGCTCGCTCAGCAAACGTCCAATATCTGGCTCGAACGGCAGTTTCCGCGACTGCCACAGTCCCACGACAAGCATGGCGCTGGCCGCAACTCCAATCACGGCCAGCAAGCCCGCGGAAGTCGTCAACCAACCCGCCCGCACTCCGCCTTCACACTCCACCCGCTCGCACCGCGCCACCCCGTCGGCCAGCAAAAGCAGAAGCGCCAAGTACGCGGGAAACGTGTAGTACTCCTGGTTGGTCGAGGCCGCAAAAAAGATCAGCACCACTCCCGCCCAAATCCAGCACAGCAACCGCGTCCGTGAAGAAAAGTCGCTTTGCCGCCGAACATCTCTGGCCACCGGCGCCCGCACGGCTGCGCCATCCTCGCCACTCCTGCATCGCAATCTTCACCCCCGCCGGCAGGTACAGACTCCACGGAAACAACCAGACCAAATGCAGCGTCCAATAAAGTGTCGCCGGAAGCTTGTTGTAATCCCGCGGATACCTCTTCCCCAAAAATCTCAGAAAATGTTCATTCACAAAATAAAACCAGAAAAAACCCTGATGCTCAGCCGTGCCCGGATTCCGCAGGCCCGCCAGAATATGCCAAGGCGCGGCAATCGCCAGAAACAACGCCAGCCCCGAAATCAGCCGGAACTCCCGCCACCGCCGCCAGTCTCCCGTAACCAGCAAAAAGAAAAATGCCGCCCCACACGGAAACGCCAGCGCGATCAGCCCCTTCGTCAGCACGCCCAACGCCATCATCGCGTACCCCGCGTACCATCGCCAGGCCGTGGCTTTCGGCTCCAGCGCTGTCAGAAAAAAATAAAGCGCTGCGGCGATCAGCAAGACTCAGCAACACCTCCGGAATCAGCACGCGCGTAAACAGGTATACCCCCGCGCAGGTGTAGACAAAAAGTACCGCGTAAATCCCAGTCCGTTCGCCGAAGGCGCGCCGTCCCCACAACCATCCCACCACTCCCAGCAGCATCACCGACAGCACCATCGGCAATCGAGTGCTGAATTCGTTCACGCCCAAAACTTTGTAGCTGATCGCCACCAGCCAGTAAGGCAACGGCGCCTTCTCCAAATACCGGACCCCATTCACATGCAGCGTGACGTAATCTCCCGTCACCACCATCTCGCGCGCCGCCTCCGCATGCGTGCTGTCGGCATCATCCAGCAACCCCGGAGTGAACATCGACCCCACATAAACCGCCAGAAACACCGCGGCCACTGCCCAGTAAGCATCCCTGGACCCGCGCCCGAATTTTGCTTCTGTTGTTGGAGATCCCGGATTCGCGATCAAATGGATGAGCCCAATCCAGTCTTTCAAATACCAACCCAGTCAGCAATAGCAAGACAAGAAAAGCTCCCATAGCGACAGCCGCCTAGTGTTTAGCGAGCGCAGCGAGCGATCAACGCTCGATCTCTTGTCGTCCAACCAATCGCTTCGGTTGTTTCTCCAGACTTGATCTTCAGTCTCGCACACCGGGTGTACCCTGTGTTCCCCCCTGACCTCTGTGTTAAAGGTTTTGCTTCGCACATCAAAGGGCCCGCGTCCCCGCAAAAATGCTACATTGAAGGTTCATGTCCGCGCCCAATTCCCTCTTCGTTCGCGCCTGCAAATCCCAACCCGTCGACCGCACTCCCGTCTGGTTCATGCGCCAGGCCGGACGCTACATGCCCGAGTACCGCGCCGTTCGCAAACAGCATTCGCTGCTCGAAATCTGCAAGAAACCCGCGCTGGCCGCCGAAGTCACCATCACCGCCGCCGAACTCCTGGGCGTCGACGCCGCCATCATCTTCGCCGACCTCCTCCTTCCTCTAGAAGTCATGGGCCTGCCTTTTCATTTCTCCGCCGGAGAAGGCCCCGTCATCGAGAAGCCCGTCCGCACCCATGAAGACGTAGCCAAACTTCGTACCGACCGCGCCACTGATCTCGGTTACGTTTCCGAAGCGGTGAGTCTTGTCGCGAAGCATTTTGCCGGGAAGATCCCAGTCATCGGATTTTGCGGAGCGCCGTTCACCCTCGCCAGTTACATGATCGAGGGCGGCGGCTCCCGCTACTATCTCCACGCCAAAAAGATGATGTACAACTCTTCCGCTGACTGGGACGATTGCTGCGCAAGCTGGTCGAATCACCGCCGAGTACTCCGCCGCCCAGGTGCGCGCCGGCGCTGATGTAATTCAGATTTTCGACAGTTGGGTCGGCTGCTTAAGCGTGGAAGACTATCGCCGCTACGTATTGCCGCACGCGAAAAGCCTGGTGACCCGCCTGCAGAAGACCGGTGCATCCGTAATTTATTTCGGCACCGACAGCGCCACGCTGCTTCCCTGCGATGAATGAAACCGGAGCCGAAGTCATCGGCCTCGACTGGCGCATCCCGCTCGACAAAGGTTGGAGCGATCTCAATCATCGCTGCGCCGTGCAGGGAAATCTTGATCCCGTCCTGCTCTTCGCCGACTGGAAAGAATTGAAGTCTCGCGCCCAACACATTCTTCAACTAGCCGCCGGACGCCCCGGCCACATCTTCAATCTAGGCCACGGCATCCTGCCCGAGACCCCAGTCGAAAATGTGAAAGATTTGACCCGCTTCGTTCAAGAACACTCGGCAACGAATCCAGCGACCCGAAGCCCGAAAGCCGAAGCCCGAAGCCCGCATTCATGACTCGCATCGCCATAATCGGCGGCGGCATCTCCGGACTCACCGCCGCTTTCACTCTGGAACAATACCGCCACGCCGGCGCAGTCGAATATTCGCTTTACGAATCTTCGCCTCGTCTCGGCGGCGTCCTCCGCACCCAGCACATCCACGGCTGCATCGTCGAGGCCGGACCCGATTCCTTCATCACTGAAAAAACTCTGGGCCGCGGACCTCTGCCGCACGCTAGGCATCGGCGATCAACTCATCGGCTCGAATGACCTCGATCGCAAAACGTACATCCTGGTCCGCGGCCAACTGATCCCCCTGCCCGACGGCCTGATGTTCATGGTCCCAACCAAAATTCTCCCCACCGCGCTCTCGCCGCTATTTTCCTGGACCACCAAGCTCCGCATCGCCCGCGAGCTGCTCCATCCGCCGCGCACCGCCGAAGCCGACGAAAGCGTAGCCTCGCTGGTCGAGCGCCATTACGGCGCCGAAATGGTCGACCGCCTCGCCGACCCTCTCCTCTCCGGCGTCTACGGCGGCGAAGCCGCTAGCCTCAGCGTGCGCGCCGTCCTGGCCCGCTTCGCCGAGATGGAACGCACTCACGGCAGTCTAGGCCGCGCCATGCTCGCTGCCAGAAGAAAAATGCCGCGCCGCTCAGACCAACCCGCTCCGCCGCTTTTCACTTCTCTCAAGAACGGCATGCAGCAGCTCCCCGAAACCATAGTTCCGAAGCTCAACCAGGACTCACTGCACACCAACACTCCGGTGCAGTCCATTCAACCCCGAACCGGAGGCTGGACAGTATCGGCAGGCACAAAATCCAATCACTTCAACGCAGTAATCCTGGCCGTGCCTGCGCTCGCCGCCGCGCAGCTTCTCTCGCTCTGCAGTCCCGAACTGTCCGCCGAACTAGCCGCGATCGGCTACAGCTCATCCATCACCGTAGGCCTCGGCTATGATCGCGACGTCCGCCAATCCCTCCCGCCCGGCTTCGGATTTCTCGTTCCTCGCAGCGAAGGCAAGCGCCTGCTGGCTGCAACCTTCGTCCACAACAAGTTCCCCCACCGCGCGCCCGACGATCGCGCCCTGCTGCGCTGCTTCTTCGCCGGCTCCAACGCGGAAAGTATCTGGCAACTCTCCGACGACGCCATCATCGCCGCAGTCCGCAACGAATTGCAGCAGATCCTCGGCCTCCGCGCCGCGCCTCTCTTCGCCCGCGTCTATAAATGGAAGTCCGCCATGGCCCAGTACGGAGTCGGCCACCTCGAACGCCTGGACCGCATCGAGCACCTCGCCCAGCAACTACCCGGTCTCGCACTCGCTGGCAACGGCTACCGCGGCATCGGCATCCCCGACTGCGTCCGCTCCGGCCAGGAAGCAGCAAAGCAAGTCCTCAATCTGTCATCCTGAGCGAAGCGAAGGACCTCTGTATTCTGCCGGCGCCATCGCGGCCCAGCGCCTTTCCACCACCACCTAACATTTATAGGTCTCGCCCAGCACCCCTACGCCGGAACATCCTCCTTACTAACCTTCCACTCCCGCCGCACCCGTGCCACCACCAGCCGAATCTCGTCATACGTCACCTCCGGAGGCAACGCGTCCTTCAAAGGCCTCAACCCGTTGACCCCAATCCGCGCGCAAGCCGCCTCGATAACAGCCAACTTATTCCGATCAATCCATCCCGCCTCAAACTCCATATCCCCCCTCTCCACCAGATTCGCCACAGCGTTCACCACAGTCGACAACTGCCGTCCTCGGATTTTCGCAATGTCCTCGAAACTATGCCCCGCACTCAGCAGACGCATGGTCTCAAGGGCAGGCGCCGTCATCTTCTCAGGAAAAGCAGATGCGCGAGCGCCGTTGCGGTAGCGTTCCAGAGCAGCCAGAATTCCCCGCCCGTATACTTCGGCCTTCCGCTCACCAATTCCGGTGATGCTCAGCAACTCCGCCATCGCCGACGGCCGCCGACGGCAAATTTCCTCCAGTGTCGTATCGTGTAAAACGACAAACGCCGGAACGCCCTGCTCCTTCGCCGTAGTCCGCCGCCACTCCCGTAAATACTCGCTCAGTTCCACATCCACGCTGGAAACACACCGGCCCCGCCACAACCCGAGATTCCTTCCCGCATAGCTCGCTCCCCGAACCGCCGCCGTCATCCACTCCGCCGCGCTCCCGCACACATCGCAAGCGTCGCAAGTCTCCCACTTAGCGACTTCTCCAAAATGCCCGCAAATTTGCCGATGCCGGCAGCGCCGCGACTCCACAAACTCCCGGATAATCCGGTACCGCTCCCAGGCCCGTTCCCGCTCCGCCGCATCCGTAATCTGATTCGCAAAAAATCCCAGCAGCCCCGCATCTCTCTTCTGCCACAGTAAAACGCAATCCGCGCTCGCCCCGTCGCGCCCCGCCCGTCCCGCCTCCTGGTAGTACTGCTCGATCGACTTCGGCAGCGACAAATGAATCACCGCCCGCACCGCCGCCTTGTTAATGCCCAACCCAAAAGCAATCGTCCCCACCAGCACCCGTACTTCGTCCGACATCCACCGTTCCTGATTGCGCCTCCGATCGTCAGCTCCCATCTTGCCGTGATATCCCACCGCGGCAATGTCGCGATCCCCCAGAAAATCCACCGTCTCTTCCACACGATTGATCGTCGGAGCGTAAACAATCACGTTGCTCCCGGAGTAGCTGCGCAAAGCCCGCTCCAGCAACTCCATTTGTTCCAGCCCTTCGCACTCGCGCACCAGGTAGCGCAGGTTGGGCCGGTAAAAGCTGGCAATATATTTATCGGGAGAGCGCAATTGCAGTTGCGCCAGAATGTCGTGCCGCACGTGCCGCGTAGCGCTGGCCGTAAAAGCCGCAATAGGACGATCCGGAAACTTCGACCGCAGCTTGTTCAACTGCCGGTATTCGGGACGGAACTCATGTCCCCACTCCGAAATGCAATGCGCCTCATCAATCGCAAAAAACGCGACCCGCACCTGCTGCAACCAACCGATCGTATCGCCCCGCGCGATCCGCTCCGGCGAAACATAAAGCAGCCGGTAAGCCCCATCCCGCGCCCGGCTCATCACCTTACGTCTGCTCGCCGTCGCTCAAGCGTGCTGTTCAGCACCGCCGCCGGAATCCCCATCTGCGCCAACTGCGCCGCCTGATCCTGCATCAGCGCGATCAGCGGAGAAATCACCACCGCCGTCCCACCCGACACCACCGCCGGCAACTGGTAGCACAAAGACTTGCCCCCGCCAGTAGGCATCACCACGCAAGTATCGTGCCCCGCCAGCAAACTGCGCACAATCCGCTCCTGCAGCGGACGAAACGTGCTATACCCCCAGTACCTCCGCAGCGGCGCCAGCAGATCCGTTTCCGGCATCATGAAAAAGAGTATAGGCTCAGGCGAATATTAGGAGAAAGCTGAATCGCAAATTCTTTGTGGGAAACTTTCCAAACTGGGAACCCCAGACTTACCCTGTGATCCCCTGTGTCCTCTGTGGTAAAGATTTTTCTTCACCCCCTCCATACCTCACCTCCGGATAACTCCAAGCAAACCCCACCCAAACCATCGCAATCACCAAAAAACAGAGCAAGCTGCCCTCCGGCCCCACCGACCCTCCTGTAATCCATCGCGACCCATGAAACGACGAACTAAGCAAGTGTCCGGAGAAATCGCCCCGCTATCCGGCACCGAATAAAAAAAACTCTCGCCCCAGTCCCAAGCCGCATGGAATCCCACCGCAAACCACAAGCTCCCAGTGCGCCGCAGCGTAAGACAAAAGAAAAACCCGATCAAACCCGCGGCCAGCGCACCAGTCCAGGCTTCTCCATGATTGTTCAAGTGGATTGCCCCAAACCCGATCGAGAGCAGCGCCGCCGCCGGCCAGAATCCCAACCCTCGGCCCAGCGTGAACAGCGTATAACCTCGGAACAGGAATTCCTCAACCAATCCCACCAGCAGAAACACCACACCCCAAAAGATGGCGTATCTCACGATAGTTATTCCGTGCAGCACAACGTGCCCAAAATCGAAAGCGTGCAACCCATGCAGAATTTCCAGCAGCAGCGTAATGCCCAGGAACCCCCAAACCACGCCCACCCAAAACAACTTTGAAAACGCCTGCCGCAACGGCAAGCCATAATCCCCCCAAGGCCTGCGTTCAATGCGTGCCAGGACCAGCGCAGGAATGACTGCCGCCACCAAAGCCCCAAGCTCGCCAAACATCTGCGACCAGAGTTTGCCCAACTGCAGCGAATCCGCCAACCAGTTCTCCACTGCCGCGATCACCCCAAACATCACCCAATAAAGAGCGATGCTCCACCCCAGGCGCAAACCCCCGGCGCCAAAAAAAACTCTCCCGCAGCCGGATCGTGATTGCGGCCCGTCACCGACGCAAGCCCCATGCTTATCAGCCATCAATGCCTCCGGCAGAGTTCCTTATCGTTCAACTCCGCCGTCAGCATCTCCGAACCTTCGTGTACTCGAAGGCTTCGTGGTCGACTGAACTCAAGACCTCCGCTCCCCCGGAAACTTCCCTCCGCAAACTGGCCGCAACATGGTAAAACACTTCGTCCTGCCTTATGACCCGATTTTTCACCCACGAACGCTTCGGCCGCCCTCAGTTTCTGGCCGGACTCTTGCTCATGGCCTTCCTGGCCCAAGCCCTCTGGCTAGTGCATTCCGAACTGAACGCGCCAGCATTAACTGGACCCGACGCCCCCAGCGCCTCTGAGCTGGCCCGCATCGTCTTCGGCTGGCGTCAATTTCACGACGGCGGCATCGCCGGCGCGCCTTTCTCCGATCCTCCAAACGCTCTTCCCGCAGAAGTCACCCACGACGCCAACGGCTTCGACCCGCAACACTCCCCGCTGCTCTCCCTGCTAACCGCCGCGCCCCTGCTAGTCGTGCCCCAGAGACTGGTCATTCCCGAATATTCCCCAGTACTGGCGCTGGCTCCCGCGCCTTCCTTTCCTGGCCTGCGGACTCGCCCTCGGCGCCTCCCTGTGGTATGTAGCCCGCCGCCTCTGCGGCAACACCGGAGGATTCCTCGCCCTGACCCTCTACTGTTTCTCTCCTTCGATGATCCAGTCCAGCGCCCTCTGGCACACCGAGCCTGAAGTCCTCGCCGCCTGGGGATCCTTCGGCGCAATCTTCACCGCCATCGCCTTAGCCCACACGCTCTACGCCCCGCGCGAAGTAGTTTTGTGGAACTGGCGTCGCATCGTGTTACTAGGAGTCTCCCTGGCCATCGCCGCAGGATCACAATTCTCGATGATCGTAGTTGTGCCCCTGGCCCTGGCCTTCATGCTCTATGTAGCGCCCATCCGCCGAGCCGCAGCCCTTGCCATCTGGACCGCCGCCTGCGGAGTGGCGCTAGCCCTGCTCTTCGCGACATACTTCTTCCATCTCCACACTTTTTTCGCAGCGACGCAACACGCCTCGTTCTGGGGAGCAACCTGGCGCAGCTTCACCGTCTTGGCCGTCTATCGCGAAGTAGCGCGAGAGATTCTGCGAGCCTGTCCCGCCCTGGCCCTGCTGCTACCCGCAGCCGTGGCAACCTACATCATCTGGCCGCGCACCCGTTACTTTGGCAACACTGCCCCCGCACTGGTAGCGATACTCTTCATCGCACTAGGCATGTCCCACCCCGACCAAGCCGGCGCAGGATTCCTCCTGGCATCCGTCCCCTTTATCCTGATTTTCGTAGCCGGCGTAGCCGCCGACCTGTTGGAAACTCCCCAAAGCCAGCTGGTAAAAGCCACAGTCTGGGCCCTGATAGCAGCCGACATCCTCTGGACCGTATTAAAACTATCCCAAGTCCCCAGCGGATGATTTTGCAAGCTGCGCCGCCCATGTGGAGCGGGTACTCCTGCGCGCTGCTTTTGACCTTGTTGGTTCTGCCCCTGCCCCGCCTGCTGACGGTCAAAACGGCTCTGGCAGCTCCCTAACAATTCTCTACAATTCTCCACGCATCCACCCCCTGCTAGCCGCGATCTAAACTG
Organism: uncultured Acidobacteriaceae bacterium; assembly: GCA_963807655.1. Classification (GTDB taxonomy): domain Bacteria; phylum Acidobacteriota; class Terriglobia; order Terriglobales; family Acidobacteriaceae; genus Sulfotelmatobacter. The sequence continues at coordinate 77,014 of CAWEDF010000065.1, forward strand.
TAGAAGTAGAGGTGTGCTATGCCCCTCCCGTTGACGTATCATATTCCCGTGAAACGCTCCGTCCAGCGCTCGTTTCCAACTTCGCCAGCGCTTCTCGGTATCCTCCTGCTCCCACTTCTTCTCGTCTCCCTCAGTGCCGCTCAACACGAAAGCGCGTCGGCAACTTCCTCCAGTTCGGGTCACGCCGTCAGCGGAGCCGCTGCCGTCACCAGTTCATTCAGCCACAACAGCTCCGTGCCGGGCGCCAGCAGAACTTCGCCTCCCACTCACGGCTCGGGCCACAATAACGGACGTCCCCGCCACGACACTTCAACCGGTATTGTCTATTACCCCTACCTGTATGGAGTGCCCGTGCCCTACGCCGTCGACGCCAACGACACCGGCACCTCCGGCAACGACAACAACAACAACGACGACGACGATGACGCCGAGCACCAGGGCGGCCCCACCATCTTCGACCGCCGCGGATCGGGCCCCGACTCCTACGTGCCCCCGTCGTACCAAGGCCCAGCTCATGCGCAAGCTGAGGAACATTCCTCCGAAGCACAGCAGATTCCAACGACTCTAGTCTTCAAAGACGGTCATCAACTCGAGATCGAAAACTACGCCGTCGTCGGTCAGACGCTTTACGATCTAACCCCCGGTCATTCCCGCAAGATCGCTCTAGCGGATCTCGATCTCCCGGCCACCCAAAAAGAGAATGACGACCGCGGCGTAACCTTCCAGTTGCCGTCCTCGGCCCAGGGAAACTAACCATGCGCCCACTCGCCATCTTCACGCTGCTAACGGCTCTAACCCCATGGGCCGCAGCCCAGAGAAGCTTCTCCGCGCACGCCGCCCCAACGCACCCCGCGATCCCGCGCTTCAACTCGCCCACGGGCAATTTTGCTTTCGGACAAAACGCGCACGGATTCCGCCGATTTTCTTCTCACACGTCTCTGCCATTCCCGTTCTTCGGCGATTTCTTCAGTCCTGATGACCTCTACTCCACCGGCTACCCGGTGGCCTCGCAACCACCCATCATCCTGTTGCAAGCCGCCAGCGCACCGGCCGGTTCCGGGGATGATCTAACCCAACCCCATCACAACCGCGAACCCGTCACCTCAACCCAGCCGCTGATGATCGAGCGCCAAAACGGCCGCTACGTCCGCCTCACCAGCACCCCAGCCAACGGCGAGCCTCTGCCCGACTCCACCCGCGCGCAAACCAGCACTACGAAGCCAGCAGAACCACGACCGCATACCGTCCCCCCAGCAGTCCTGATCTTCCGCGACGGCCACACCGAAGAAGTCCGCGACTACGCCATCGCCGACGGCACCCTCTACGCCCGCGGCGACTACTACACCGACGGATACTGGAACAAGAAAATCGACCTCTCCGCCCTCAACGTCCCCCAAACTCTAGAAGCCAATACCGCGCGCAACGTAAATTTCCTCCTGCCAACATCTCCCAACGAAGTAATCACAAGGCCGTAAATCTAATGTAAGGGACAGCCGCTCTCGTGTTCAGTCGAGCAATGTCGATGTCAGGGGCTACTTCAGGTGAAAATCCACTCCGATAGCTAATTCAACCGCGACAGGTTTACCGTCTCTCATGCCAGGCTCGAACTTCCATTTCTGAACCGCTTCCAGTGCCTTCTCGTCTAGGCCCATGCCGAGACTTTTTATCACCCGAACGTTTTGGGGCAGGCCGTCGATGCCAACGGTCAGCGTAAGTACACAAGTTCCCTGGTATTTTGCCTCGGAGGCCTGCTTCGAAAACTCGGGATCTGTAGAAAATATAACCCGCGGCGCCGTGACGCAGTCAGCCGAATTCCCTTCGCTGCACACATGGTTGATTGTTCCACCCGCGTTCGGTGTCTGAGAAAGGGCAATGAGATTTGTTAGCGCCCGCGTGTTACCCTGATCCGCTGCCTTGCGATACCACTTCGCTGCTTCGCTTTTGTCTTGCGGCACTCCCAGCCCCTTTTGATAAATCCAACCGATACCGTTCTGAGCATCAGGGTTGCTCTGCTCCGCCGCTTTGCGATACCAACTCAAGGCTTCGGAGTAGTCCTGCTTCACTCCATGGCCGTTCAGGAAGAGCGTGCCGAGATTAGTTTCAGCCTCGGCGTTTCCTTGATCCGCAGCCTTCCGGTACCAGTCCGCAGCCTTCGAGTAATCCTGCTGAACACCCAAGCCATTGTCGTATAGCCTTCCGATATTATTCTGCGCTTTTGCATGGCCCTGAGTTGCCGCTCGGTAATACCAGGCCATGGCCACTGCGTAATCCTGTTTCACCCCGAGCCCTGCTTCGTAGAGCGAGCCAATATCGTTCTCCGCGTATGGGTTCTTCTTATTGGCTGCTCCAAGGTACCAAGCGAGCGCTTCAGCGTAATCTTGCTTCGTTCCCCAACCGTGCTGGTAAAGCCATCCCACGTTCACCTGGGCGTTTGTATTTCCTTGATCCGCAGCTTTGCGGTACCAAGCCATTGCTTCCAGGAAAATCTTGCTTGACCCCAAGCCCCTTCTCATAAAAGCTCCCGATGTTTTCCTCGGCTCGCGTGTTGCCTTGATCCGCGGCCTTGCGATACCAAGTGATTGCTTGCGCATAATCCTGTTTTACTGCCCAGCCATTCTGATACAGCCATCCGATATTATTTTCCGCGTCAGCGTTGCCTTGAGTCGCCGCCTTTGAGAACCAGTTCAGAGCTTCGGCATAATCCCGCGACACTCCAAACCCACTCTCGTATAGCCAGCCAACATTGTTCTGAGCCACGGCATTGCCTTGCGCTGCCGCCTTGCGGAACCAAACCATCGCCGAGGAGTAATCCTTCTTCTCCAGGTATGTATTGCCAAGTCGGACTTGCGCCCCAGGTGACGTCGGCGCGGATGATTCGTTTTGCGCAACGGCTCCGATGCCGATTACAAGCACGCACACAAGCAATGGGAGCAGTGTTCTATTCACGACGAAGCCTCAGAAAAAACACGATATCGAAGTGCGCGCCTCTCAGCAAGAATGTTCATTAAGAATGTTTATTCAGGCCTCCCGGAGATCGCGCCGGCGGCAAGAATCCGCGCCAACCTCCTTCCTGAATCGAGTTCCCAACATGGTTCTGCCCCTCGCGAACAGCGCCGTTATCGTGATAAAATAAAAACAATCCCGAACGCAATTAACCGCCTGTAAATGCAATTGTTTAGAGCGATTTATGGGTAACGCGAATCAAGCTAGGAGCTAGTAGCTAAGAGCTAGAAGCTAATCATGCCCGACGATCAAAATCCCGAACTCCCCCTGACTCCACCGCCCCCCGGCGGCGACGGCAGTCCCGGCGCTCTGCACATCCAGCCCGTCAACATTGAAGACGAGATGCGCAAGTCGTATCTCGACTACTCGATGTCGGTCATCATCGGACGCGCTCTCCCCGATGTCCGCGACGGACTCAAGCCCGTCCACCGCCGCATTCTCTACACCATGCAGCAGATGGGCCTCCAGCCCAATCGTGCCACGCGCAAGTGCGCGAGAATCGTCGGCGACGTAATGGGCAAGTACCATCCCCACGGAAATCTCGCAGTCTACGACGCTCTAGTCCGCTTGGCGCAAACCTGGAGCATGCGCTACCCGCTAATTTTTGGCCAAGGAAACTTCGGCTCTGTCGATGGAGATCCTCCCGCAGCCGATCGCTACACCGAAGCCAAGCTAGCCGCAGTCTCCACCGCGCTGTTAGAAGATTTAGATAAAGAAACAGTAGACTTCCGCCCCAACTACGACGGCAGCGAAGTAGAGCCAGACGTTCTCCCAGCAAGAATTCCTAACTTGTTAATCAACGGCTCCGACGGAATCGCCGTAGGCATGGCCACAAAAATTCCGCCACACAACTTAACCGAAATCGTAGACGCCACCATAACGCTGATCAACAATCCCAACGCCCAGCTAGCCGACATCCTGAAATTCGTTCAAGGCCCCGACTTTCCCACCGCCGGCGTAATCCACGGACGCGCCGGCGTCTTCGAAGCCTACCGCACCGGCCGCGGCCGCTTCATGATGCGTGCCAAAGCCGCCATCGAAAACATCACCAAAGATCGGCAGGCCATCATCGTCACCGAAATTCCCTATCAGGTAAACAAAGCGCGCCTGGTCGAGCGCATCGCCCAGCTGGTCAACGACAAAGACATCGAAGACATCTCCGATGTGCGTGACGAAAGTGGTCGCGAAGAGCATGCGCATCGTGATTGAACTAAAGCGCGGCGCCGAGCCTCAAATCGTTCTCAATCAGCTCTTCAAGCACACCTCCATGCAGGAAGGTTTTTCCATGATCCTGCTGGCGGTGGTCAACGGCCAGCCCCGCGAACTTGGACTCATCCAGGCCATCAAGCACTTCATCAATCACCGCGTCGAGGTTGTTCGCCGCCGCACCGCCTTCCTGCTGCAAAAAGCAAAAGACCGCGAGCACATCTTAGAAGGCTACCTGAACGCGCTCGATCATCTCGACAACGTAATCACAATCATCCGAGCCAGCGCCAACCGCGCCGACGCCCGCGAAAATCTGGTCGCCTACTTCGGCGGCAAGAAAATCGACATCAACACCACCGGCCGCGCTCCCAAACAAGATCCCGAAAAACCGTTCACCGTGCGCCAGGCCGAAGCCATCTTGGAACTGCAACTGCACCGCCTGACCAAACTTTCCATCGACGAAATCTCCAACGAGCTAAAAGAAGTCCGCGAGAAAATCGAAGACTACGAATCCATCCTCGCCTCCGAAGCCAAACTTCGCAAAGTCATCATCAAAGAATTAGAAGAAGTAAAAGACCTCTACGGAGACGAGCGCCGCACCCGCATCGAAGACGAAGCCGCGGAAATCGTTCTGGAAGACTTAATCGCCGACGAGCAAGTCGCCGTAACCTACAGCCACTCCGGCTACATGAAGCGCACGCCCATCTCCACCTACCGCATGCAGCGCCGCGGCGGCACCGGACGCACCGGCATGAAGACCCGCGACGAAGATTTCGTCGAGCACCTCTTCATCGCCTCCACCCACGCCTACATCCTCATCCTGACCAACAAAGGCCGGGTCTACTGGCTCAAGGTCTACGAAATTCCCGACGTAAGCGCCGCCGGCAAAGGCAAACACATCGGCAATCTAGTCGGACTCCAACCCGGCGAAACCGTCCGCACCATGCTGCCGGTGCGCAATCTGGAGGAAGAAAATAAATTCATCTTCTTCGCCACCCGCAACGGCCTGGTAAAAAAATCTGAACTCCGCGAGTTCATGCACGTCCGCTCCAACGGCATCAACGCCATCAACATCGAAGACGGAGACGAATTAGTAGCCGCCCGCATCACCAACGGCAACCAGATCGTCTTCATCGCCTCCCACGAAGGCATGGCAGTCCGCTTCGACGAAAATCACGTCCGTCCCATGGGCCGCAATGCTTACGGCGTGAATGGAATTAACCTCGAAGAGCGCGACTATGTAGTAGGCATGACGGTAACTCCCAAAGCAGAAGTAGCGACAACCACAGACCATGTGGGGACACCCGCCTCGCCTGGCCTGAGCGGAGCCGAAGGGGCTGTCCCGGGCGCTTCAGCGCCCGCTGACTTAGAAGTCCCAGCCGGTGAAACCGTAGACCTGACGCAGAAAGGCAACCTGATTCTCTCCGTAACCGAAAACGGATACGGCAAGCGCACCCCCGCCGACGAATACCGTCTCATCAACCGCGGCGGCAAAGGTGTAATCAATGTCAAGACCACGGAGCGGGTAGGCAAAGTAGTTGCCATAGCGCTGGTAGACGAAAACTCGCAGGTAATGCTGATCAGCCAATACGGCAAAATCATCCGCATGGATTCCAAAACCATCCGCGAATCCGGCCGCAACGCCCAAGGCGTCCGCCTACTCCACATGGAGCCCGGCGACCGCGTAGCCGCCGCCGTTGTCTTGGCCCCAGAAGAAGAACCAAATGGCAACGGAGGCACGCTACTCCAGTAGGAGTGTTGCCTGTGTGGAAGTGTTGCCTGTGTGGAGCGGGCACTCCTGCCCGCTTGCCTTTGACCTTGATTTTGACTTTGACCGCACTATCCCAAAACCTTGTCATTCCGACCGGAGCCGGACCCTGAGCGAAGCCGAAGGGGACGGCGCAGTGGAGGAACCTGCTTCCCGCCGGCACCACCACTGCCCCGGACCACCACTAGGTACTGGGTACTAGATACTGGGTACTAGGTACTACTTCACCCCCTGCTTCCGATTAATCTCCCGAGAAAACTCCGTAAAGAAATTCAGCAATGTCCCCCACCCCACCTGCTCCAAAGCAGCCTGCGAACCCTCCGCAAACACGCTGTGCGAACCCGGCTTCCAGGCGGTAGAAAGCATCCCTGCACCAAACGCTCCCCCATACAAAGCCCACTGCGGCCTCAAATGCTCTTCGCTGCGATCGTAAGTCACCAGATTCCTGAAAAACGCATGCCGCGTCCGCGGCCACAACCCTTGGCACTTGCACTGATCGTAGCGCACTTCATATCCCAGCTTCGCATTCCCCCAAGCCGCCAGACTGTTGGCCGCCACAAACTGCCCTTCCCGCGAAGCAAACCGCTTCCCATACCCTCCCCATCCGCCGCCCCACTGCCACGGAGTGCCGCGCGCCTGGTCAATCAGCGCCCCAAACATTCTCTTCATATAAGCTTCCGGAGTAGTCAAAGTCTGCCGCAAATAAATTCCTTCCCGCTGCTCTCGCGTCAGCGTTACAAGCGTCCGGTTCCGCCCCGCGTACTCTCCCGCAATCCACCCCGACTCCCAGTCCCGCGCCTTCTTCAATCCCGCCGTAGCCGCGCCCACAGTCATTCCCGCCACAGCCTGCACCGGATTACCATTCTCCTGTTTCTTCTTACTCTCTCCCGGCGCATCCGGAATCTCTTTCCCGGTACCCTGTCCCGGGTTCTGCGGAGCACTCTGCTGCCCCACCTCACCACCCTGCGCCAATCCCCGCCCGATCATCCAAAACACACACCCCAAGACAAGCACACAGCAGGCTCTACCCTGTGCCCTCCATGCCCTCTGTGTTAAGGCCTTTGACTTTGACTTCGCCATCACCAGCCCACCCCAATGCCAAGCTTCTTTGGATGCCCGAGCTCCACAACCCCGTTGCTGAACACAAAGGAATTAATCCGGAAAGCGCGGCCACAGGTCGTGCCGCGTTCTAACTCAGAACTGAGAACCGAGAACTGTTTCCCTACCCTCTCTCAAACGCATGCTTCTTCTCCAACTCCTCCACCGCCGCCCGCATCGCCGCTTCAAATCTCTCCCCCTGCCCCATCAACCCATCAGTAGCCACCGCGAACTCCCCATCCATCCGCACCAGCCCATCCCCCGCCACAAATCGCCCGCCAATCTCCAACAAGTGCGCCGGGCTCGTTTCCAAATACTGCGCGTCAGTCGGATCCCCAATCCAAACTCGCGTCGCGGCCCCCAACCTCGTCCCCCAATAAACCTTCCGCTCCAAAAACTCCGCAATCACCTCACCCGAAGCCTTCCCAAACACCCACTTCCCCCGCTTGAAATCATAATGCCGGCTCGAAAACGCCACCGGCTTCAACTTCCCCGATTTCACAAACTCTATCTGCTTCCGGTCCACTTCCTTCCGCAAAGCGTTAATCACCGGAGCCTCCGCGTCCCGAGCCTCCAAAGACGCCATCACCTCCCGCACCGTAGCCGACAAATTCACCGCCACCGGCGCATGCATCCCCTCCGACCCCTCCAGCCGGATATCCCCATGCAACACCCAAAAATCAGCCCCCGAACTAGACCGGTGAAACGGCCACTCCAACTCAAAACTCAAAGGCAACCCGCCCAGCGTCACCCAAATCTTTTTCCCCTCACCGGCCTGCGTCATCCTAGAACCCACCTCTCGATCTGAAGAATTCCCCTGTCATGCTGAGCGAAGTGAGATCGTCCAAAGGACGATCTCACGCAGTCGAAGCACCCCATACCGCCGGCACAACCACAAGTCCGCACGGGAGTTTCTATTTGCGCCGCCTGTAGCACCGCAGCCCGCCCGCGCTAGGGACCCCGTAGCTGAAGGACTTCCGCCGTGCCGATCCAGACCTCTTCCATAGCACCCACCAGTTACTAGGTACTGGGTACTGGGTACCAGGCACTAGCTACTTCTTCCTAACCCGAGCCCCCATCCGCAAAAGTTTCCTAACCGTCCCAGTAGGCAGCCGCTTCATTTCATCATGCAGCTCCGTCACCGCCTCAAAAAAACCAGCCATAGCCGCCAGCCGCTCCCGCGTAAACTCCGCCCCCGGCTCCTTGGGATCCAACTCCTCCAAACACCGCCGCAGCAACTCCCGCGTCGGATCGATCTCCCGCCGCTTCCTCTGCTCAATCACCAGCCGGAACATCTCCCAGACATCTTTCATCGACTCATAATGTTCCCGCCGGTCCCCCAAAACATGCACCGCCCGCACAATCCCCCACGTCTCCAGCTCCCGGATCGACGTACTCACATTCGACCGCGCCACGCTCAAAGTCTCCGCAATCTCCTCCGCCGGCAAAGCCCGCGGCGACAAATACAGCAACGCATGAATCTGCGCCACCGTCCGGTTAATCCCCCACCGCGTCCCCATCTCCCCCCAATGCAAAATGTACTGCTTCTGCATCCCCGTCAAGTTAGCCATATCAGTAATTTCAGTTCAATCAGAATCTACAGAACATACCACCGCGAAGTCAACCAGAGAGTCTTGTCATTCCGAGAGGACCTCATCATTCCGAACGAAGTGAGAGCCTGCCCTGAGCTCGCCGAGGGGAACCTGCTTCCCGCCGGCGCCACCTCTGCCCATTAACGGACACAGCCGGAAGCCCCGTGGAAGGTGGCGCTCCAGCGCCGCGAAAGCCGCCAAAAGGATTGCGGACCCTAGCCCGGTCGCCCCAAAACCTACTGAGTACTAGCTACCAGGTACTCGCGACCCGCCACTGCTCTTCCCAGCCTCCGCCACCTTCTTCTTCACAGGAACCTTCCGCTCCGCCTCCGCCCGCTTCCGCTCCTGATACCGCCGATCATGAAACGCTTGGTCCAATCCTTGTTTCTTCATCCCTCAAGCTTACAGCAAACCTGTAGAACGGACACTCCTGTCCGTTGCCTTTGACTTTTGATCTGGATCTTGACTTTGATTATGACTTTCGAGGACTACCGCTTGCGGAAGGCGATAAAAATCAGATTGAAGAGTTGAACCAGCGTGATGCCAATCGTCACATACACCGCAATCTCCAGCCGCCGCCCCGCTTCCTCCACCCCGCGCAGCAGTTCAGCGATGTCGATCGTAGCCTGGTGCAAAGTGTCGGCCAGTTGCTCGAAATGCTGAGTCGAGGCCCGCATCTTTTCCGACACCCGGGACATTGCCAGCGACGCGTCCGCCATCTGCTTTCCATTGCGCAGGTCCAACTCCGCCTTGCAAGCCGACCACCAGGCAGTCCCGGGCGCGCTGTCATACATCCGTTGCCGGATCTCTTCATACGACCGCCCACGCAACAACTGCACCAGCGCCTCAACCCGCGCGGCAGACTTCGTTTCCTCGCTCGATCGAGTTTCCGCAGCCTGCAGATTCTCCTTAAATACTGGCATCTTCAGCAGCCTAGCACTCAATTCCACCGAGTTCAGGTTCCCAAGGTTCACTATCCATTCGGCCTTTCGTCCGCCTCCGCCGCGGTAATGACCTTACCCCTGCCCAACCAGCCACCCCGCCCCCAATCCTTTCGACACCAACACCACTCAGCCCTGTCGTCACCCGCAGTTTCTCCAGACGCCGATTTTGGGTGGCGCAGCGCTTCAGCGCTGCGATAAATGCCACCAGACTAAAGGCGGCTTCAGCCGCTTGAAGTGCTGGAACGAACTGCCGGAGAAAATCCGGAAATGCCGCTGAAGACTCAAACGAACCGGAGAAAATGCCCGCACTGCCGTGGAAGAGTGGCGCTTAAGCGCCGCGTAAAGCACTTAAATGAATGCGGGCTTCAGCCCCCGCGCGGACTACTGCAGCGTCAGCGTCACCGCCGTCGAATGCTGCAGCGCTCCCGACTTGGCCGTGATGGTGATGGTGTAGGTACGTCCCGTCTGCCTCAGGTTTATTCCCGTCCCACGTTTATTCGATAAATAGCCCCGGCTTACCGAAGCGAACCTTGTCTTTCGTGCGCCTCCTGTGCTTTTCAGAAACGCTTGGCGCTAATCTGAAAGGCGACAGGACCATCCTCTAGCGATCCCGGACACTGGGCCAGACTGCAGCCATAAAAATTCAACGAGCAACTGCCGCTGAACGTATTCAGGCTACTCGCCAGCCTCAGATTGCAGCCGGCGACCGCCAACCCATTCAAGTTCCCCGAAGAATCGTAAATGTAGTTCTGCTCCTTAAACGTGTAAGCCCGATTTCCGGTTTTGTTCCACACTCCGAGGACGATACTCTCACCGGGAGATGCGGATGAGTTTGTGCCCGCGGTGTCGAATTCGGTCGTGGTTCCTCCCGCATGGAAGTTCATCACCGCGATGAAAATCGCAGTTCCGTTTTGTGAACCCGTCAGGTTCCAACTGCCAACCAACGGGTCAGAATTCTGTGCCGTGCACGCCAGTGGCAGCAAAAACAAAGCTGCACTGGCCAGTCGACAAACCGCCTTGCCCGAGTTTTTCATTTGATTTATCCCTCCGATTCGTTTCTGCGTTTGAAGAAATATGGGGACGAAATATAGGGAAATATAGGGACGGAAATATGAGGACAGACGGGGCGTTCACCAATCCCTGCTTCGAAAATAGGAACGTCCCGTCTGTCCCGGTTTATTTCCGGCATCACTCGTCCTCCGACTTCTCATTCTGCCTTGCTCCTCGTGACCGAAATCTCGTCGAGCCCCAAGGCGGCAGGCGTGTCGGATCCCGTGAACGATAGGACCGTGCGGCGCCCCGTTGGCTTCAGGCCAACAAATGTGAATTCCGTGTAGCCGGACGTAACAACATTCGTCGCACTAAAAAGCGTCACTCCTCCCCACGAAACACTGAAGGCATTGGGAGAGAAACCCGTGCCGTTGTCTACGGCGATCAGCCAAAAACTGAGGTCATAGGTGGCTCCGGGCTTCGTGGCAATAGTCTGTGATATCGTGCCCGGAGCCGTTTGCGCGAAGATCGTGGCCCATGTTCCGCTATGCGCCGGAACTTGATTGATAAAACCGCCGAAGCAACTGAGGGGCTCCCCGTAGCTGGCGACGATCGCGCTGCACCCTGAGGCTGTGGTCCAGCCCGTAAAATCGCCAGTCTCAAATCCGCCGTTAATGACCAAATTAGACTGAGCAACCAGCGTGCCCTGACCGAGAAAGCTGCAGCAGGCAATCACGGCGATGATCACGAAGTTTCGAATTGATGTGCGCATGTTTTCCTCCAAGTCTTTAGCTCCAGTTCGATAGTTCTCCCGTACTTTTAAGGCGCGGTGAGCGAGACTTGCAAAGCCTTTGTAAGCGAGTCCGATGCGCCTGTGACAGATACCGAATACTGCTGGGGCGATTGCTGGTGCGTGCTGTTGCCGCTGCTGCTATAACTGCTGGCAACAAGCAGGAGCGAACCTGCCAGAAAGCCCCGCCATGAATACTTCGCTCCGGCCCCTGTACGCTTTTGCAGGGGGATAAATCCCACGGAGAAAATCAAGAGCGCCATTGCGAAAAATAGTTGCGGAGGCCGCGGCATTTGAGTCGGGAACAGGCCGCCCTGAGTGGCCGGGACGCTGATTGTCAGCGTGGAGGTGCCTGTTCCCGCGGCGATGGATGCTGGCGACAGAGAACAAGTGGGCGCCGGCGCCGGCCCAACCACCTGGCAGGAAAGTTGAACGCTTGATGAAAATCCGTTTACGGCTGTCACCGTGACTGTGTCGGTGACCTGCTCGCCGGCGCCCGCGGTGAGCGTAGTGGAAGCGGCAACCATCGAAAAGGCGGGCGTGGAGTTTACTAACACAACGATGCTGTTAAAAGGTTTGTTGAGGGCGACGAGATCGGTGAGTTGATCTCCATTCAGATCGAAGGCGGCGGCCAAAGGGCCTGGGTCGGTCATGGGAACCACCGAAAACTTTCCGGCGCCGTCTCCAAGGTTAAGCGCAAACGTGGGCCCGGGTCCCCCGCCGCCAAACTTGTAGTTGTCCGCCCGGTTCGCGATATCAGATCTTCCATCCCCATCAAAGTCGCCGCCTGCGATGTCGGTGATCAAGAAATCGGTGAGCGTGCCGAATTCAAACGACGACGCTGATCCCGTGGCGAAAACAATCTCGCCGCCAAAGCCTCCGCCGCCGCTCAGAAATGCGCCGATGTACTGCGTGGTGGCCGAGTCGGGCCCATTGCTCGTTATGCTTCGCGAGTCCACGATCAGATCGGCATTGCCGTCGCCGTTCAGGTCGATGGCCCAAGCCCGGTTCGGGGTGCCATTGGCGGGAATTACTTGCGGGCCCGGCGAGAACGAACCATCGCCATTGCCGTACATGATTTGCACCGCAGTCAATGTATTGACGGCTAAGTCGGGTTTGCCGTCGTGGTTGAAATCGCCGACAGCCAGAGGAATGTCGCTGCTGCCAGCAACGGTCTTCGCGGCTTGAAACGTGCCCTCGCCGTTGCCGAGAAGCACACCCACTCCCGCAGGGTTGACGTTTGAATCCGTGAGGTTGACAATAAGGTCCGGTTTCTTGTCTCCATTCACATCCGCCACCCCGGCCACGGTTTGCTGAACGGAAAGCGTGGTCATCACTGGCGGCTGAAATGTGCCATCGCCATTGCCGAAGAGTATGGAGACTGCACTTGGAACGGAAAACTCCGTGTTTGGCAACACGAAGACAGCAACATCCAGCTTGCCGTCCCCATTAAAATCCGCGACCGCTATGCTAAAACCTTCGACTGCTATACCGTTGACGGCGACGCCAGCGTCGAAATTAACCGCCGGCTCGAACGTGCCGTCGCCATTGCCCAGCAGGATGCTGACATTGCTGGAGCCGCTGTTGGCAACCGCGATGTCGAGCTTGCCGTCTCCGTTGAAATCGCCCAAAGCCGCCCCGACCGGGAATGTGCCCACAGGGTACGACTTGGCCGCTTGGAAGCTTGGGGTGTCGGCGGATACCAGCGTGGCCAAGAATAGTAAGCCCACAGCGAGGTATGCTCCGTGAATTTGTGGATTTCTTGTATGCATGGTATTGCTACCCCTGGCCCCCGTGACCTAGTCTTTACCCCTTGCCGGATGGGATGTCCTTATGAAGAGGTGATGTTTCGGTGAGGTTTTGCCGAGGACACCAGGGATTTCAGCGCAGCAATGGAACTGGGGTATAATTTTGCGACTCGGGTTCGCTCTGGAGGCGGCCTTGAATGGCGACTTCCGTGTCGGCACTTGGTTGGTCCAGCCCAACCTGAACACCGTCTCCTGCAACGGCACCACGGCTCGTCTGGAGCCCAAGGTGATGGGAGTCTTGCTGTGCCTCGCCTCCCAACCGGGCGATCCAGTTCCCAAAGAAGTCATTCTCAAGACTGTCTGGCCCGACACCTTTGTCACCGAAGATGTCCTGACCCGCTCCATCTCCGAACTCCGCCGGGTATTCGACGACGATGCCCGGGCGCCGCAGTTTATAGAAACAATTCCGAAACGCGGCTACCGGCTGGTAACCGCCGTCGACCGAGGAGCCGCCGGGCTTGCTTCCCATGTCACCACCCCGATTGAACGCACCTCGTCTGCCCTTCGTCGTAATCGTCGGATCGGAATCGCCATCAGCGTGACCGCAGCTGCTGTCCTGTCCATCGCACTTCTCAGCGCTAAAACCAGCAGAATGGCCTGGCTTTCGGGCGGCGCCGACCTTCCCCAGATCCGGTCAATCGCCATCCTCCCTCTGAAAAATCTCTCCAGTGATCCCGATCAGCAATACTTCGCCGATGGCATGACCGAAGAACTGATCACCAGTCTGTCCCAAATCCGCGCCTTGAAAGTGATCTCCAGAACCTCATCGGAAGTTTACGCGGGCACACATAAGCCCTTGCCGCAGATCGCGCATGAACTCAATGTGGACGCCATTGTCGAGGGTTCGGTGCAGCGGACCGAGGGCCAGGTGCGCATCACCGCCCAACTCATCTACGCTCCTGAGGATAAGAATGTATGGGCTCAAACCTACGTCCGGGACGCCCGCGGTGCGCTCACCCTGCAAGGCGAAGTGGCCGCCGCGATTGCCAGTCAAGTCGAGCGCGCCCTCTCGCCCCCGCGCCCACTCCGCGCCGGCCCCACTCCGGCGAGCCCCGAAGCCCACGATCTGTACCTGAAGGGACGTTACTACTGGAACCAGCGCACCCCGGCTGGCTTCTGGAAGGGAATCGAAGCCTTCAGGCAGGCGATTGAAAAAGACCCAAACTATGCGCAGGCCTACGCCGGCCTGGCCGATTGCTACATTCTGCTGGGGCCGAACGACGCACTGCCCGCCGGGGAAGTCTATCCCCTGGCGCGGAGCGCCGCCCTGAAGGCGCTGCAAATCGACGATGGCCTCGCCGAAGCCCATTCGTCGTTGGGTTTTGTGATGTTGCTTTACGATTGGAATCCTGCTCAGGCCGAAAAGGAGTTTCGCCGCGCCATCGAACTCAACCCCAACTACCCCACTGCTCACCATTGGTATGCCTATGACCTCGCCGCCCTGAAGCGCCCGGAAGAAGCCGTTGCTGAGATCCGCCGGGCGCTCGATCTCGACCCCCTCTCGCCCATCATCAACACCGACCTGGGCCAGATTCTGCTCCTCGCGCATCGTAATGACGAGGCGATTGCGCAGTGTCAGAAGACCATAGCACTAGACCCGCAATTCACTTGGTCCTATTGGTATCTCGGCCTGCTGTATGAACAAAAAGGTATGTACGACCAGGCCTTCGACGCTTTAGTGAAATCAATTCCTGATTCCTCCGACACGCCACGAGGAAAGGCTTTTCGCGCCGCCTATCGAGCCTCCGGCATCAAGGGTTTTTGGCAGGAGCGCCTGGCCATGCTCGAGCAGCAGTCAAAAGATCGTTATATCTCGCCGTACACCTTCGCCGTGTCTTATGCCCGCATGGGCCAGGAAGAGAAGACACTCGAAAGCCTCGAAAAGGCCTTCGAGGAACGCTACCCTTCGATGGTCTTCCTCCAGATTGAGCCCGTCTTCGACAGCCTGCGCACCACTCCCCGCTTCCAGAACTTAATACGCCGCACAAATCTCCCCCAGAAGTGACCCACAGAGAAACATGCACAACGGTGAGAAAAGGGACTGCCCGGAGTACCGCGGAAGAGTGGCGCTTCAGCGCCGCGTAAGCACCTGAATGAATCCGGCCTTCAGCCCCTGTGGCTCGCCTTTTGCGGCTAGGGTGGGGATTTTGTCGTAAGGATTTTCCCCGCGGATCACCGCAGCTCGTGTGGTGCGGACACTCCTGTCCGCAGCCTTTGACTTTGGATTTTGGGTGGCGCAGCGCTTCCAGCGCTGCGATAAAAGCGAACCAGAGAATGCCCGCCCAACCGTGGAAGAGCGGCGCTTCAGCGCCGCGTAAACCTTCTAAATGAATGCGGGCTTCAGCCCCTCGGGAACTAGGAACGTGGCATTCCCCTACCCCGCAACTCAATTTTCTCACTGCAGCTTCGCGTACTCCGCCTTGGCTTCCTTCAAGATGGGAATATCAGGGTCTGCGTCTTTCCAAAGAGCTAGGAAATCTTGGTACGCAATTTTCGCCTTGGTGCTGTCGCCTGCTATCGCATAGGCGCGACCAAGCTCAAGATGCGCCAGCGACCCAAATGGCCAGTTAAGCACAATGCCTGGATGGTCGAGTAATTTCTGGAATTCCACAACGGCGGACGTTCCATTCCGTGCAAGCAGATAGGCTTGTCCGCGCACAAAAACGGGGACCATAACCCCGTTCCCACCCAATTCGTAAGAACGTGCAGCTTGCAAGAGCTCGATCGCTTTGGCAGCTCTGCCGTGGGAGAATTCCATCGCCGCACGAATTGAGGGAAGCCAATACTGTTGTACAAGAGTGCCATTAGGAAAATCGCCATTTACTTCGTCGACCAGTTTCTGGGCTCCTTGAGAATCGCCAATTTGCGCGAGCGCCAGCGCGGCCCACAAGCGGACCTCCTGTCCTCCCGGGAATAGCGCCAGTGCCGCTGTAGCCTGCTGATGTGCCTGCGCCTTATCCCCAAATTCGGCTTCGCGAACCGCAGCATAGGCTTCGTAGGTGGCGGCAACTTCCTTGGCTTCGTTGTGCATCGCGGAGTTTACCGCCTGGCGAGTGAAATCGCGTGCCTTCTGAAGTCGGCCGTAGTAAGCGTCGGTATTTGATTGGAGGAACAGAAAATAGTCCTCCGCACCGGGCTTGCCCCTGGCCCAATCCACCTCCTCCTTCATTGCCTCTGGGTGGTTCTGCAAGAATGCCAGAGTATACACTGCAGCTCGGACAGGATAGACCTCCAACTTGCGCGCCCGTGCCTGATCGAGGGTTGCTTTGGCTTCGTCCCGCCGGTTCAAAGCCATGTACTCAAATGCCAAGTTGCCATATGTTGCGGAGGTATCCTGATCAAGCAATAATTCCTCGCGCATGAGCCCTGCCGCCCGTTCGTAGTTTCCCAATGTTCCGCAAAGGACGCCGAGATTATTATGAGTTGAAGGCTGACGGGGGTATTCGTGAATCAGGAGTTCGTATTCCTGTGCCGCTTTTTCCAGCTCTCCAGTCACGGACTGAAAGTAACTCGTCGTGATCTCATAACTTTTCGCGCTGGCTCACCCGTTCACGCAACTCGTACGCTTTCTTAACATTTTCTCGCCCCAGGCCAAATTGGCCGAGGTTGGTGAAAAATGTTGCGAGATCAAGGTAGGCTTCAGCAAAGCTTGGATCGAGTTCGACGGCGCGTTTCAAGAACGGAAGCGCTTCCACGTCGCCCTTATCATTACGGTTGCCGCCTGGCCTAGCGCGCCGAGCACTTTCTCCCGGTTATCGGCCTCTGCCTCTGCCGAGCCCAGGGAGTCGTCAGTCTGGCAGTTCATCGCTTTCAGAGTGATTGCGAAATGGCTGCCCAGAGCCGCAATCGAGCCTGCCAGCATAGCCTTGCTCCCCGTGCGTAGACAGATTTCCCTCGCCACCTCCTGCGTTTGTCGATCATGCGGAGAGCGATTCATCAGCTTGAGCGTCTCATTCACTTTTTCATCCGACAGCACATTCAAGAAAGGCGACTGTTGCAGATCGACGGTGAGCGCCTGTTTCAAGGTATCGTCGAACACCGAATCGCCTGTGGTGTTGGCAAAGTCCGCCAGCACGATCGTGTCTTTGTCGGTGAGGTGTTTGGCCGAGCGTGAGCGGAAGTAGAACCCTCCCGCGATTGCAGCGGCAACAAGTACTAACGCGATCGGAACAATAACTTTCTCGAGTTTCCTGCTCGAGACCGGAACCTCGGCCACCTTCACCGTGCTCGATGACGGCGAAGGAGCGACCGCAGGCGAGGAACCGGATGCTGGCGACGGCGGTTTGGCTGCAACTTGAGAGCTGCTTTCCTGTGCGACAGCCACCGTGCCGGAACTAGCTCCTCTGGCTCGTCCGGTCTCGGTATCTCGCTTCAGCCGTTGCAATTCGGAACGCATGTCGGAGGCGTGCTGATAACGGAGTTCCCGATCTTTCTCCAGTGCCCGGTTGATGATGTCTTCTAGCTTGGGCGAAATATCGCGGTTGAAACGAATTGGCGGCGGCGGATCAGAATCGAGGATTGCTTTGAAAATAAGTGCGGAGGTGTCGCCATGGAACGGCAACGCTCCCGTCGCCATCTCGTACAGAACTGCACCAAAAGAAAACATATCGGTTCGGGCGTCCAGTTCTTTTCCTTTGACCTGTTCCGGTGACATGTAGGCTACTGTTCCCAGCATTGTGCCCGGACTCGTCAGATGCTCCGCGTCCTCCGAACCCGTCTGCGTCCTAAGAGACGCAATTTTGCTCGAAGAACTGCCTGCCAAACTGACCTTCGCGAGCCCAAAATCAAGAATTTTGGCGTGGCCGCGTTTGGTAACGAAGATGTTCGCAGGCTTGATGTCGCGGTGAACGATGCCTTCCGCATGTGCTGCGTCGAGCGCATCCGCGATCTCGATGGCGAGAGACAGAATCAGTTCGGTCTCCATGGGCCGCCCGCCAATGCGGTGCTTCAGCGTCAGCCCATCCAGAAACTCCATGGCGATGAACGCCTGTCCGTCCCGCTCGCCGATGTCGTAGATCGTGCAGATGTTGGGATGGTTCAGCGCAGACGCAGCTTGTGCCTCGCGCTGAAAGCGGGCGAGCGCCTGCGGGTCTCGCGCAACTTCATCAGGGAGAAACTTGAGCGCGACGAAGCGATGCAGCCGCGTGTCCTCAGCCTTGTAGACCACACCCATCCCGCCGCCGCCGAGTTTCTCGACGATGCGATAGTGCGAGATGGTTTGGCCGATCAAGATTTAGCCGATCAGATTTAGCCGATCAAGATTTAGCCGAACAAGATTTAGCCGAACAAACGAGTCGCCCAATAGTAGGACGACGCCAATGGCGGGTCAATAGATTGCGGCCAAAGTTGGTTTTCACTCCGCCACTCAATCGACCCAGGGGCTGGCCGATCCCGTCACCTCTCCCCGCCGTACCCTGTGTCTTCCTCTGTACCCCTCTGTGCCCTCTGTGGTTAAAGATGTTGATGTTGATCTTGACGTTGACGTCTCACCGGTAGCTGGCAACGAATCGTCTACAATCGAAACTCGCCATGCACCCGGCCCGCATAGCCGAACTACTCCAACCCTTCCTATCAAACCCATGTCATTCCGAACCGGGCCAAAGGCCCGGTTGGGAACCTGCTTCCCTCTCCGCCACTCAACTCCAAAGTATATCGACGTACATCGATATACTCCAACACTGGAACGCCCGCATCAACCTGACCGCCATCCGCAACGAAGAAGAAATAGTAACCCGCCACTTCGGCGAATCCCTCTTTGCCGCGATCCATCTGTTCCCCACGGTCTACCCCGTGTCCGGAGCCTGCCCTGAGCGAAGTCGAAGGGTGCCCCCCGTGGTAACAGATTTTGACGTTGACGTCGCCAACGACCAACGACCAACGACTAACGACGGCCCTGACCGCCTCGCAGACTTGGGCTCCGGCGCCGGCTTCCCCGGCATCCCCATAAAACTCTGGGCCCCGAACATAGCCCTGACCCTGATCGAATCCAATCAAAAGAAAGCCACCTTCCTCCGCGAAGTGGCCCGCGCCCTTACATTGACGGACATCAATATACAAACCGCCCGCGCCGAAACTCTCCCCCCATCCACCTTCGACACCGTAACCCTCCGAGCCGTCGACCGCCTGCCCGAAATCCTCCCCACCGCCGCCAACCTCCTAGCCCCCCAGGGACGTCTAGCCCTCCTGCTCTCCTCTCCCCAGCTAGATCCAACCCGTTCCAAGCTCCCCAACCTCCTCTGGGATCCCCCCATCCCCATCCCCCAATCCCAATCCCGCGTACTCCTAGTAGGTAGAAGGAACCAATAGTGTAAACAACCAAGAGTGTAAACAAGTGGGAAGAACTAGAAGTAAACTACCTAACAGCGTAGCGAGATTCCCCGAGACAAATCCAATAAAGTGGTAAGCCAGTGCAAACTTGATCGTTCTGATAGCGTGCCGTCCTTTAAATCTCCCCCTGTTTCCAACCGGAACATTCAATACTAATGTTCCAACCGGAACATTATGACGATATGTTCCAACTGGAACACTACGCCGATATGTTCCAATCGGAACACTGGCAAGCTTATTCAACAAGCTGAATGTTCCAGTCGGAACATTCGGGCGCATCTGTCCTCGCCCCCGCCCCCGCTTTCGACCTCTTAGGACCTCTTCGATGCGAGATCGCTACTATGTTTCAGTCGGAACACTCGAGCAGGTTCTACCTCAGTTCCCAAGACGGCCGCTTGATTTTCCGCTGAATGTTCCAGCCGGAACATTGTGACGAAATGTTCCCACCGGAACATTGGACGAGTTTTGCACACAAATTCAACCGATGAATGTTCATTCGTCCTTGCATTTGAAATACGAATCGCACTATTCTGCCAACAGCTCTGGCTCCTCGACAATTTATGGGACGCGTCATCGCTGTTGCCAATCAGAAGGGCGGCGTGGGGAAGACTACGACTGCCATCAACCTTGCCGCGTCCTTCGCGGCGGCTGAAGTGAACACACTGCTCATCGATTGCGATCCGCAATCGAATGCCACCAGCGGCCTTGGCTTGGTCAAAGATCCGGATCGGATTTCTACTTACCACCTGCTCCTTGGCGAGGCTTCGGGAGAGCAGGCCCTCGCGACTACTGAGCTGGAGCAGCTCTGGCTGATCCCTTCGCATAAGAACCTGATCGGGGCAAACATTGAGCTGGTGGAGGCGGAGCGGCGCGAGTACCGCTTGCGGGACGCGATCACGCCACTGCGCGATCGCTTTCACTACATTGTGCTGGACTGTCCGCCGGCGCTTGATCTGCTCACGCTGAACGCTCTGGTGGCGGCTGACTCGGTGCTGATTCCTATGCAGGCGGAATACTTTGCGCTCGAAGGCATCAGTGAGCTGATGGACACAGTGGAGAGGATTCGCGTGGAGTTGAACCCGGGGCTTGAGATTGAAGGCGTGGTGCTGACCATGCTGGATGAGCGGACCAACCTGGCGCAGCAGGTGACGGCTGAGCTGAGAAAGTTTTTTGGGGAGAAGGTGTGTGCGGTAACCATACCGCGGAACATACGGCTGGCCGAGGCGCCGAGCCATGGGAAGGCGGCGCTGGTGTACGATCCGCGGTCGAAGGGGGCGGAGAGTTATATCCGGCTGGCGAAGGAAATCCTGGGGCGGGCTCCGGGCTTTGGGCTTCCGGCTTCGGCGAGCCCGCCGTCAGAAGAGGCGGAGAAGCCACTGGCGGCGGAGGAGATGGATAAGACCGCTTGATAGATCGATGGACATCGATATATGTATATCGATGTCCATCAATATACAGAGCCGGGACTTTCGTGGCCAGGAGAAGCCCCACTTCTCGCAAAGGACGCGAGAAATGGGGCACCCATCTTTCCTCGGGGAGAATGGTCAAAAGCTCTAAACACAGAGGACACAGAGGTTCACAGGGGAAATCAGGGATGACTAGTGCGGCGGAGAAGGCGCAGGCGGTTGGTGAGAAGAAAGACGAGAAGGTGGAGAAGCGGCGGGCTTTGGGGCGAGGGTTGGCTTCTTTGTTGCCGGGGCCTCGGGTGGTTGCGGAGCAGCCGTCAGCGGTCAGCCATCAGCCGTCAGCAATTAGTGCCCCCACGGTTGCCGCCGACGTCACGTTGGGCGGTAATGCTAGCGCGGAAACCAAGATCCCTCGCTTCGCTCGGGATGACAGCAGCCGTGAGGGGCTGGCTTCACCGGAGCTGGAGGCTAGTCGGACAGGAGTGTCCGACCCACACGAGCCTGTCGCCGCTCTCGCGGCTGGACAGCCGAGGGCGGCTGTCCCCACATTAGATGTTTCTACGTTTGAACCTCATGCGGGGACCGAGGTGATTTCGATTCAGGCGGTGGCGGACGATCGGGTTGTTGGCAACCGCGTGGTTCACCTTCCTTTGGAGGCGATCGATAAGAATCCTTACCAGACCCGGTATGTGTTTGATGAGGAGATGTTGTGGGAGCTGCGGGATTCGATCAAGGAACATGGGGTGGTGCAGCCCATCGTGGTGCGGCCGGCGGAGGAAGAGGGGCGGTACATCCTGGTGCTCGGCGAGCGGCGGTTGCGGGCTTCGAAGATGGCGGAGAAGGAGACGATTCCGGCGTTGGTGCGCCGGCTGTCGCCGCAGCAGGCTGCCGAGATGACTGTGCTTGAGAATGTGGTGCGCGAGGATTTGAATGCGATGGAGCAGGCCGAAGCGTTCCGCGTGCTGAGCACCGAGTTCAAGCTGACGCAGGCGCAGATTGCGGAGCGGATTGGAGTGTCGCGGGAGACGGTGTCGAATTACATGCGGCTGTTGCGGCTGCCGCGCAAAGTGATGGACTACATGCTGTCGGACCGGCTTAGCTTCAGCGACGCGCGGGAGATTTTGCGGCTGGAGAATGACGAGTACATCGAGGCGGTGGCGGAAGAAGTGGTGACGCACAAGTTGAAATGGGATCAGATTGAAGACCGGGTGATGCGGATCAACGGATCGTTTCCTTTGCTGCCGGGGCAGACCTTGCCGGGAGCGCCGAAGAAGACGGGCGGGGCGCGGTGGATGGATCCGAATGTGCGGGCGGCACAGACGGATATGGAAAGAACTTTGGGGATGCGGGTTCGGATTCGGGATCGGCATGGGAAGGGGAAGATTGTGATTGAGTATGCTTCGGTGGATGATTATGAGCGGGTGACCTCGCTGCTGCGTAGCAAGAAGTAGCTAGTACCTGGTACCTAGTACCCAGTTCTTGAGGCGGTCTGGTGGCCGCCTTTTTTCGTTTTTCGTGTTCGGAGGGGAGGAATCAGGGTGGTAATAGTGGGATGGGAGGGTATTGTTTGAGTTTTGGTATGTGGGATTGTGGGCGTGACCCAGTGGCGTTGGTGCCCCCAGGTGGGAATGACAGAGAGTGTTAACCAGAACCCATCTCATAAATGCCTAGCAGGATCAGAGGCGAGTTGCGAGGCGTGGCGGAATAACTTCCGAATGGCCGACGATCCGCTCGGAGCAGTGGCTGAACACGGCACCGTTCCACACGCGCGTTCCTGACTGGGAGTCGGAACAATAGCGGAACAAATAGCCTTCGAGTCAGCTCACAATTCGTCCCTGCGCGGGGCCTGGAATGTTCATGTGCCGCTTCGCAAACTTCGTCAGGTGGATTAGCGTCGGCGAGGGAGTCCCTTTGCCGAGGCCTCGGATCCAGATGGTTCACGGAACGGTTCCACAGAAATCCGCTGGTAACACACTTCCAGCACGGTCAGGTATTCTGTATCGCCCGGCAAGTGAAGGACTACGCTGTCACCCGCTGCCGACTTCATCAACGCGCGCCCCAGAGGTGACACCCAACTGATGTGGTTGCGGTTGAGATCGATTTCGTCTGTGCCCACAATGCTCGCCACTCGCGATACTCCAGCGCGGAAGTGGTGGACCCGGAAGCTCCGAGAGCGGGGCAGGCGGCGACGAGGGCATTCTTCGGAGCGACCGTGCGCTATGCCAATGCCGCGCGGCTTCGATTCGCTTGGTGAGAAAGCGAATCCGCCCATCGATCTGCCGCAGCCGCCGCTTGCCGTACTGATAGTCGGCGTTTTCACTGCGATCGCCGTTGCTGGCAGCCCACGCCACCACCTCCGTCACGGCCGGGCGTTCCCGGGTGAGCAGAAACCGGTGCTCATCTTTGAGGCGCTGCAGCCCGCTCGGCGTGATGTAGTTCTTGACTGGCGGCGCGGGCTCGTCCGCTTGTGGTTTTTTCGTAAAGCCTTTCCGCATTTCGTAGTCTTTCCAGCACGAATCCAGTGGGTGCACCTATGAAAGCGGATGAACGCCGACAAAAAACACTATAGGCCATCGGCCGTAATATGTTTTCTGCCAGCGGCGAATCTGGGGCACTGGCACTGGGCGCCCGGCGTCGTCGTAAGAGCTTCTAGAATTCTCGCTCAGCCATCGTCTCCATCAGACTTTCTTCAGAGCCGAACAAAGAAAACGCGTTAAGATTGTGCTCATCGAGCAGAGCAAGAACTTTCGGTCGCTCAGAGATCGGAATTGTGAACTTCCAACAGAACGCTTGCTGATGAAGTCCCTTTTCAAATACCGAGTCGTAGTTCTCAAATCGCCATTCATCGTGGAAACTCAGGCAAGCGGTGTACTGGCTCTGCTGCAAAACGTGCCGCCGATGCGTCTTCACGTATGGGCCGAAGGTGTATACCACCTGCATCCGATTTCCTGAGATCTTAAAGTTGCGTTCGCACAAGATGAAGATGGATACTCTCCCCTGGGCGTCCTCGCGGGCCTTCGCAAAAGCAAAATACGCCGCGACGTACGGTGATCGACTCCAATCCAGCAGCGGGGACGGAAACCCATGATGTCGGAGGTAAGCCATGTAGGCATATGCCGGACGATCTCCCGCCCACAAGATGTTGTTGAACTCCTCATATGTCGTTACCAGGCGCTCGACTTCTGGATACGAGGGAATTGGCCAATCGCCGCCGACCAAAGTCTCGATCTGTGGCTTGATCTTAGAGATGATTCGGTAGTAGTCCTTGTAGAGCATCCGTTCGCGCTTACGTTCAAGGGTCGCGCCTAGTTGCCAGCACGAATTGCCCTGACCACGGAACAGCAGAGGAGAATTTTGTACATATTCCGTAGAGCTAGTACGCTCTTTCCGAACGTCGTCCAGCCCTTCAATGAAATGTTCCCAGGTGGCGAAATTTCTCTCTTCCATCTCCAGAGTCCTCCCTAAGTATGAAATCCTCAATAGTTCTTTGGGGCGGGCACACCTTTTCGTTTCGATTTCTCGCCCTCACTCCAGAAATGTGGGGGCAAGAAATGCGGGGACAGACGGGAATGACCCGGTTTCTCGGCAACGAAATCGGTGAACGTTCAGTCTCCCCGAGTTTCCTTTGGTGATCCTATCCATAATCTCGGACAAGTGCCGGCAATTTTCTGGCTGGGCTACATTGGAGGAGGCAGAACGTGTCAGGCATGAGCGGAAACCATCGGAGCGATTTCCGGGAGCCTGTTCGCAGATTACTTCCGGATTGCCGACCAACCGGGACCTACCCGTGGACGCAGAGGCGTTTATCGATACCAATGAGTTAGCGGTGCGCCCTTGAAAGATCTTCAGTCACGAACAATCGTGCTGTCGAGGCATCTCTGCGAAGACCTTCGGGAAGAAAACTCAAGATCAGACTCCAAAGGGCTGATCCTGCAATGCGTGTTCCAATTTGATCGCTGAATCCCCAGGTCGGATCGTCTCCGCTGTATTGTTCACAGTAATTGGCCAATTTTCCGATCAATGAGGCTATCGCTTCCGAAGTTCTTTGCTCTCGAAGCCGTTGTAGGTCCACGGCTATAGCAGAATGAAAATCAAGAGACGCGTCTCCAGTTCGGGCGTTTCGTGTCGCATTGAAAAGCAGCAGTTCTACTCCATCCCGATATCGCCATCTTGTAGAGGACTCAATTTCGCGCCTTAAGCAATCGAAAGCAGTGTCACTATAGAGCCATCTATCTCGCGGACCAATCGGGCGTCTGTCTGGATAGCCTTCCACGGGCATAGACCGCTGGAAACAGCCTGCGGTGAACAAGTGAAAATGCGGTCCTAGTCGGCTGTCGAAATAATCAAGTTCTGGAAAGATTTCTTTGGACGCTAATTCGCTCTGAGGTCGCGCGAAAAGCAGTCCGCACATCGTCACCTTCAGGTTCTGTTCGTCACGTTGCCAGTAGTCGAAGTCGCTACTTAGCTTTCGGATAATCTCCGCATAGCTTACCGTCGGAATCATCGAGCATCCTTTTGCTAGCAGAGTATCATGTGGCCCGTGCCAACCTCTCCCCTCCGGTTGATTAGTCTCGTAAAGTCGACTCGTCGGAAATGATCTCCGCACTTGGCACCACTCTGGGCGGATAACGGGCCAACCTTCAATAATCCGACGTGCCAGCGTTGGCCGGCAATTTTCTGGCCGGGCTACACTGGAAGAGGCAGCGTACCGCGAGTTGCTCCTTCAAAATGATCTCTTTCTCAAATATCAATAAGCAGTATGGGCTGATTAGATAACCGTGTCGGCTCCTTTCCTCCGAGCCCTAGTTGCTTGAGCACGGTCAGGGCCGCCCGCCCTTGCAACGGGGAGAAGGATTAAACGTCGTATAATCTCGTGCGCGCAGCTTGGGAGCAGAACATATGAACGTGCAAGAACAAATCAAGAAGTATATTACTAGCCAACCGGAGTCAAAACGCAGTGACATGCGAGAGTTGCATCGGCTCACACTTCAAGTGTCACCAGAATGCAAATTATGGTTCTTCGATGGTAAAGACAGCAAAAATCATACTGTTTCCAACCCTACGATTGGATATGGATTTCACACAATAAAATATGCCAATGGAAAAAGTAGAGAGTCTTTTCAAATTGGTGTGAGCGGAAACAAAACCGGAATCTCTGTCTATATTCTTGGTCTCAAAGATAAGAAGTACTTAGCCAAAACGTATGGAAAGCAACTTGGCAAGGCGAGCGTGACTGGATATTGCATTCGGTTTAAAGCTCTAAAGGATATAAACATCGATACGCTTGAAGCGGCAATACGATATGGGCTTGCAGCTTAGAATGAAAAAGGCAACCTGATCAAATATCCGGATTGCCGACGACACGCCCACGGTACGCTTGGTAGCATCTCTTCCGATTAAAGCCTTCGCGCCGGCATCCCCGACGGGAAAAACTGGGGGACAGACGGGACGTTCACCGGTTTCCATTGTCGAAAAATGGAGAACGTGCCGTCTGTCCCGGTTTTACCCATGACAATCATCAAAATTCCAACTTCCTATTTCGCCTGTGCTAGCTTCGTAACAACTGCGGCAACTTTATCGAGTATCTGGTTCCAGCCCTCCAATTGGCCGCTATCTCTTGCGCTCTCCATGGGTTCATTTCCAATGTGGGTGAGTTTCGTCTGGCCGTTCCCGAGATCCTCAAAGATGGTCACGTCGTACGCACCGTCTATAGCCTCATGTTCTATTCCTAATTCTGCAGGCTCAACCTTGTTTCCCTGCGGGTCGGAAAAGTACATGGAGGAAACGATCTTCTCGTGCAGAACAATCTCGTGGTATTCAACCGCATTCCAGCACTCCTGCCCATCCGGCGTTCTCATGCAGAGGAGAGATTTTCCTCCCACGCGAAAATCCATCTTGCAAACCGGCGCAGTAAAGCCCTTCGGTCCCCACCACTGCATCACGTACTTCGGGTCTGTCCACGCCTTCCAAACCAACTCGCGTGGGGCATCAAAAACTCTTGTAACGACCATCCGCTCAATTTCGCTAACCGTGTTTTTTGTCATCTCTGACCTCCTCTTTCTTCATTTGATTTACAACTGCATCCAGCTTGTCGAAACTCTCTTCCCAGAATCGGCGATAGCTAATCGCCCAATCGCTGACTGTCTTGATGGCCTTTGGGCTAAGCGTGCATACGCTCTCTCGTCCACGCTTCGTCTTGATCACAATCCGCGCCCGCACCAGGTAGGCAATATGTTTTGAAATCATCTGCTGCGAAAGTGCAAACGGTTCCGTCAATCCATGCACAGAGGCAGGCCCATGGGAGAGCCGTTCGATCATTGCCCGCCGGGTTGGATCAGACAAAGCCGCAAACGTTGTACCTAATTTATCCACAACCATATGGTAGTGGATTATCTGTCAATGTCAAGTGCAAATTTTGCGATCCCTGATTTTTGCTCCCTTATCTCTGAACCCTGACACCTGCGCTGCTTGATACTCTGCGCAGGAGGGCGAGCCGGCAAGGGTTATGGCGCCGGCATCGGGGGCATGAATCTGCGGCCGTTCTGGCTCCAAGTGAGAGACGCCTTTCCATGAGATTATAATGCGCGTAACTTATGGGGCTCGCGCCTAGGACCAAACTTGGGCCGTATGAAGTTGTTTCCCCGCTCGGCGCAGGGGGCATGGGCGAAGTGTATCGGGCGCGCGATACGCGGCTGGGACGCGACGTCGCCGTCAAGGTTCTACCTGACTCATTCGCCAGCGATGCCGACCGGCTGCTGCGGTTCGAGCAGGAAGCGCGGGTGCTGAGTACACTGAGCCATCCCAACCTGCTGGCGATCTACGACGTCGGCACCCAAGGCGGAATCCACTACCTGGTGTCGGAATATCTGGAAGGTGAGACGCTCCGCGAACGCCTGAGCGCTGATCCACTCTCGCAGCACAAAGTGATCGAATACGCGCAGCAGATTGCAAATGGCCTGGCGGCAGCGCACGATAAGGGGAGCGTTCATCGTGATTTGAAGCCGGAAAACATCTTTGTCACGCGCGATGGGCGGGTGAAGATTCTCGACTTTGGTCTGGCGAAGTCGTCTGACACAGCAAATCTGCCAGAAGGAACTGCGAGCCTGACCGGTCCGGCGCTGACTGCGCCGGGTACGGTGCTGGGGACGGTGGGGTACATGTCTCCGGAACAGGTGCGCGGGCAAGCGATGGATCACCGGTCGGACATTTTCACTTTCGGCGCAGTCCTTTACGAGATGATCACCCGGAAGCGAGCGTTCCAAGGCGAATCGTCAATCGAGACGATGAACGCGATTCTCAAGAGCGACCCGCCGGAGATTGATGCCGAACAAACCAAGATATCGCCCGGTCTCGAACGCATCGTGCGGCACTGCCTGGAGAGGAATCCGGCGGATCGTTTTCAATCGGCGCATGATCTTGCCTTTGCGCTGGGCGCTTTATCGGGGAGGGAAACGAGTTCGGCAGTTCAGGCCGCGACTGTAGCCCGGAGGCGACCATGGCTGGCGTGGGGAGCGATCGGACTGGCGCTGGCCGGGGTGGCCGCGGGCGTATTCCTGCTTGGACGACGGCCGCCTCGCGCGCAGCGGCTGGAATTCGCTATTCCAGTCAACGGGGAAGCAAGCCACATGGCGCTCTCCCCTGATGGAAGCATGCTCGCCTTCGTGTCTCCCGATGAATCGTCCGGGGCGAATATGGTGAGCGTGCAGCGTATCGGCCGGGACGCAGTAACCTTTCTACCAGGCACCGAGGGCGCAAGCTTTCCCTTCTGGTCACCCGACGACACCTATGTGGCGTTCTTCGCCGAGGGCAAGCTAAAAAAGGTTGCGGCATCCGGAGGAGCGCCGCAAACCCTTGCCATCGCACCTATCCCACGGGGTGGAGTTGGGGACGGCGCGGCGTAATTATTTATGCGCCGGACGCGGCCGGCAGGCTCTGGAGGGTGAACGCAGACGGCAGCAACGCGGCTATGCTGACCGATGCGATTTTTCGACAGCGCAAAAGAGTCTTCGCACCGCTGGCCGGTCTTTCTGCCCGATGGCGACCACTTTCTGTTCTGGGCCGGAAATTTCCAGAACGCCAGTGATGACACCACCAGCGGCATCTATTTCAGTTCGCTCGAAGCGAACCGCAAGGCGTTGGTGGCGGTGACCCGGTCCAACCCGGGATATTCGTCCGGTTACGTGTACTACGTGGACGACAGGAAAGCATTGCTGGCGGCCTCGATGGACGTGTCCAACGGACGGGTTGCGGGCGAGCCGCGCGTGGTTGCGGAAGGAGTCGGCTATCAACCTTCAATCTATAGGGGCGCTTTCACGGCAGCAGAGAATGGCACCGTGGTCTACAACGCCGGAAGCGGGGCGGTGCTTTCCGTCCTGACGTGGCTTGACCGGGCCGGCAAGGAACTGGGCCGCGTGGGGGACCCGGGGGTATTGGCCAATCCGGCAATCTCGCCTGACGGCAGCCGTGTGGCAGTGAATATCACCGACGTAAGGGCGAATAACGTGGACATCTGGATCCACGACTTGAAAAACGGTAACAGATCACGTTTTACCTTCGATCCAGCCGAGGAGGTTTCAGCATCCTGGTCGCGCGACGGTAGTACAGTGGCGTTCTATCGTTCAAGCGTAGGCCAAGGGAACCTTCTTCTCAAGAAGGCCCACGGGTTGGAGCCTGATAAGTTTATTCGGAGGGGCGGTGGTGATCCATATCCCAACTCATGGACGCTGGACGATCAGGCCATACTGTGCACGTTGCAAGCGGGTGGCGGCGCTTCCAGGGTGGTGCTGGTTCCTGCATCTGGCGCGGAGATGACGCCGTTTCTGGCCGGCCCCGGCAGCAAAGCCAGTGTGAGCAACGGGCAGATTTCTCCCGATGGGAAGTGGGCAGCGTATGCCTCGAACGAGTCCGGGGACTGGGAGACCTATGTCACCACATTCCCCGGCGCCGCCGGCAAATGGCAAGTATCCCGCGGCGGCGGGACCGAGCCTCGCTGGCGCGGCGACGGCAAGGAGATCTTCTATATCGGACCCAAGGGCACGCTCACCGCCGTGCCGGTCAGCACTGAGGGGACCTTCTCGGCCGGTACAGCGACATCGCTATTCCAGATTCGCGGCTGGGTGCCGATCTCTTCGAGCGATCTCGTTACCTACGATGTGACCAAGGATGGCAAGCGGTTCCTGGTAAACCGCTATGTGAAACCGGAACACATCCAACCTTTAACCATCTTGCTGCATGCGCCGGACAACCCGCAGTAAGCCATCGTCCGCGATGGAAGCGGCCTTGATTCTGTTCGCCCCACTCTCCATCGCCGCCGATAACGGGCGGATGACGGGCAACTCAGATTATGTTTGAGGGCGAACAACCTGGCTGTAGGCGATTTATGAGATAGGTTCGCTCTTTCGCCCTTCGGGGCTTGTTACCATTCCACCTCACACCCACGGGTTGCGCCCTTCGCGGCTGGCCGGG
>CAWEDF010000066.1:0-5000 GCA_963807655.1 uncultured Acidobacteriaceae bacterium
GGCGTGAGCGCGCGTTCTTTGCGCGCGGGAGCCTTCTGCCGAAATCCTGAGCGTTCTTTGCGAAGGATTGTCAGCCGGAACGGGACTCGGTTTGCTCAGTTGCCCTGTTTTCGAGGAGCCTGCCGATTCCGAAGATCGTAAGCGGGAAGAGATTCCAAAGCAGCCAGTATAGGGGCAAAGTGGCGAAATTTGCGCGGTGACCATTCACATAAACGTCCAGCCAAACTGTCGTAAATGAATTCAAGATTCAAACCCACAGCGACGACGAGCGCAAAAGCAACCATCGACTTGCTCGGCTTGACGGATTTTCTAAAGAGTCCTGGCACGAGAAAATTGTATAGCCCAGAGATTCAAATCGCTAGTTACCAAAAGGAAAAGGCCACCAGATTTCTCTCGACGGCCTTTATTAATGCCGGCAACGACCTACGCTCCCACACACTTGGCGCGTGCAGTACCATCGGCCCTGCGGGGCTTAACTTCCGTGTTCGGGATGGGAACGGGTGGATCCCCCGCGGTAAGATCACCGACAACTCGTAGCAGCTAGCCGTTGGCAATTAGCCTTTAGCTTGATTCTTCCGGCGCAGACATTGTCGCCATCCCTGAAAGAATCGTCGCTGCAAACTTGGAATTGACCGTCAGCGCGTGGCATCGAACTGCCAATTGCTAACTGCCAATTGCTGATTTCTCAAAGATCGTGAGGACGATGCCTCACAACTGAATAGATTGGGTGTGGCTTACTTTCTTCTTTGGTTACTTCCAATTTCAGCCACCGTACATCGGCTTTGCTTTCTTTTTTCGTCCTCGAAGCTGAATCAGCTTCGTCTTGGAATTTCAAAAGCGTCGGCGCACAGTCGTCAGCGGATTTCTTCTTCCCCACCCAGATTCTGGCGGTCGAAAGAAATTCTTGCCTCAGCCTCAGCTCAGGTTTTAGCTGAGGGCTGAAGGCTGATAGCTGACGGCTGTTTCTGCACCGAGTAAATTTTATGGTCAAGCCGAACGGGCGATTAGTACTGGTAAGCTACGAGTGTTGCCACTCTTCCACCTCCAGCCTATCAACCAGGTAGTCTTCCTGGGCCCTTCTTATCCCTTACGGGTTGGGAGATCTCATCTTGAGGAGTGCTTCCCGCTTATATGCATTCAGCGGTTATCACTACCGAACTTCGCTACCGAGCGGTGCCATTGGCATGACAGCTCGAACACAAGAGGTTCGTCCATCCCGGTCCTCTCGTACTAAGGACAGGTCCTCTCAAATCTCCTGCGCCCACAACAGATAGGGACCGAACTGTCTCGCGACGTTCTGAACCCAGCTCACGTACCGCTTTAATAGGCGAACAGCCTAACCCTTGGAACCTTCTACAGCTCCAGGATGCGATGAGCCGACATCGAGGTGCCAAACCGGAGCGTCGATATGAACTCTTGGCTCCGATCAGCCTGTTATCCCCGGCGTACCTTTTATCCGTTGAGCGATGGCCCTTCCATGCAGAACCACCGGATCACTAAAGCCTACTTTCGTACCTGCTCGACTTGTTGGTCTCGCAGTCAACCACGCTTATGCTTTTGCACTCGTCGGCTGATTTCCAAACAGCCTGAGCGTAGCTTCGCGCGCCTCCGTTACCGTTTAGGAGGCGACCGCCCCAGTCAAACTACCCGCCTTACCATGTCAGTCTCCCAGATTATGGAAGTACATTAGAACCACAGATCTCGCAGGGTGGTATCTCACCGTTGGCTCCTCCAAGCCCGAGAGCCTGGAATCAAAGCCTCCCACCTATCCTGCGCAGCAAGGGCCATAGTTCATGGTAAAGGTATAGTAAAGGTGCACGGGGTCTTTCCGTCTAGTTGCGGGCAACCGGCATCTTCACCGGCACTACAAGTTCGCCGTGTCAGTCGGCAAGACAGTCGCACTTTCGTTACGCCATTCGTGCAGGTCGGAACTTACCCGACAAGGAATTTCGCTCAAGTGTGTTACAGCTTCTAGCTACTGGCTTTTAGAGCTTTGAGCTTCTAGCTCCTAGCTACTAGCTTGAGAAGCGGGATGAACATTTCTGTCATCCTCTGCATGTCGCCATGCAGTTCGGACTATATCTTTTCCAACAAACATTTCGTTGGAATCTGGCGTATAGTCTCTGGAGGATTCGCAGCAGGGATGCTTCTCCTACTGGCCTTTCCTGCTGATTATCTGCACCCAACGCATTGTCACTTGGTTTCAAGTAGCGTGGGATACTCAGACCTTCCAGCATATAGCCAGATTTTACTAAGGCTAGCGAATCGTTAACCTTAGGACCGTTATAGTTACGGCCGCCGTTCACCGGGGCTTCAGTTCGAAGCTTCGCTTGCGCTGACCTCTCCCTTTAACCTTCCGGCACCGGGCAGGCGTCAGCCCCTATACGTCGTTTTCGACTTTGCAGAGACCTGTGTTTTTGTTAAACAGTCGCAGTGCGCATTTCGCTGCGGCCCCCTCGAGCTATGAACTCTACCGGGGCACCCCTTCTCCCGAAGTTACGGGGTTATATTGCCGAGTTCCTTACCAACTGTTCTCACGAGCGCCTTTGGATATTCTCCTCGTCTACCTGTGTCGGTTTGAGGTACGGTTCCCTTACTTTCTCCTTAGAGGTTTTTCTTGGCAGCGTGGAATCGGCAGCTTTCCTCCATACGGAGTACTGCTTTGCGCCTCAGTGATAACTCTCCAACGGATTTGCCTATCGGAGACACCTTACGCGCATCGACCGTTATAGCCATAGAACGGCCTGCTTATCCTCCTGCGTCACCCCATCGTATAACGAAAACAAGGGAGGTCCGGAATATTAACCGGATGTCCATCGGCTACGCCTTTCGGCCTCGCCTTAGGGACCGCCTGACCCTGAGCGGATTAACCTTTCTCAGGAAACCTTAGACTTTCGGCGCGGAGGGTTCCCACCTCCGTTATCGCTACTTATGCCGGCAGGGTCTCTTCTCAACCGTCCACCAGTGCTTTCGCTCTAGCTTCAAACTGTTGAGAATGCTCTCCTACCACGCACACCCGTAAGGTGTGCATCCGCTGCTTCGGTAACCAGCTTAAGCCCCGTTAAATTGTCGGCACCGGACCGCTTGACCAGTGAGCTATTACGCTTTCTTTAAAGGATGGCTGCTTCTAAGCCAACCTCCTGGCTGTCTGGGCGTTCCGACTTCCTTTCCCACTTAGCTGATATTTTGGGACCTTAGCAGGCGGTCTGGACTGTTTTCCTCTCGACGACGAAGCTTAGCCCCCGCCGTCTGACTCCCGTATTGGTTGTTCTATGGCATTCGAAGTTTGATTGGATTCAGTAAGCTGGAAAGCCCCCTAGTCCATTCAGTTCTCTACCACCACGACAAATCATACGAGGCTAGCCCTAAAGCTATTTCGGAGAGAACGAGCAATCACGGAATTTGATTAGCCTTTCACCCCTACCCTCAGCTCATCGGAGCTTTTTTCAACAAACACCCGTTCGGCCCTCCAGTGGATGTTACTCCACTTTCAGCCTGGCCAAGGGTAGATCATCCCGCTTCGCGTCTATTCCTGCCAACTGATTCGCCCTATTAGGACTCGCTTTCGCTGCGGCTCGCTTTCGCTTAACCTTGCTGACAAGAATAACTAGCCGGCTCATTATGCAATAGGCACGCGGTCAGACTTTCGGCTTGCGCCGCATAGTCCTCCCACCGTTTGTAGGCACACGGTTTCAGGTACTATTTCACTCCCCTCGCAGGGGTTCTTTTCGCCTTTCCCTCACGGTACTGGTTCACTATCGGTCAGAAGCTAGTATTTAGCCTTACGGGATGGTCCCCGTAGCTTCCCGCAAAGTT
Source organism: uncultured Acidobacteriaceae bacterium (assembly GCA_963807655.1). GTDB lineage: Bacteria > Acidobacteriota > Terriglobia > Terriglobales > Acidobacteriaceae > Sulfotelmatobacter. The sequence goes on from CAWEDF010000066.1 coordinate 3,817, forward strand.
TCTCGTGCTCCGCGGTACTCAGGTATCGACTTCGAGTTTGGTCCGCTTTCACTTACGTGGCTATCACACTCTATGGCCCCTCTTTCCAGAGGGCTTCAGTTAGCGGCCAAATTGGTAACTCTACTGTTGTCGACCCTACAACCCCGGCCACACCCGAAGGTGGGACTGGTTTAGGCTGTTGCGATTTCGCTCGCCACTACTATCGCAATCGAGGTTTCTTTCTTTTCCTCCTGGTACTGAGATGGTTCACTTCCCAGGGTTCGCTCGTACCCGACTATGGATTCATCGGGCCGTACGGGGGGTTTGCCCCCGTGGGTTTCCCCATTCGGAAATCTCCGGATCAATGCCTGCTTGCGGCTCCCCGAAGCTTATCGCAGCTTGCCACGTCCTTCATCGCCTGCTTCTGCCAAGGCATCCACCATGCGCCCTTAGTAGCTTGACCACAAAATTTACTCGACACACGCGCGGTTAGCCATTGGCAATTAGCCTTTAGCTCAAACCTTCTCGAACACGCCGCATAAACTCTATGGGCCTATATCCTGCTCATCGCGCGCTGAACGCCTATCAACGTTTACGCACACCAGCAGCTTCTCTCAGGCACTCATAAAAATTTACAACGCCTTGTATTTGCCCAATCTATTCAGTTGTCAAATATCGTCCTCGGGTGAAACGTCGTTGGTCGTTGCGTTGGCTGTTGGCTGTTAGCCAAAGAACCTATACCTACGACTTTCATCCTGCCCGCTTGTGCGGGTATGGGTCTTACTCAGTCCAGAGTGTGCAAACTCCATAGTTCCTCCAACCCAATGTTCGGCGCCAGGCGACTTTCTTTGAACCGATACCGAATCGGTTGTCGCGTTGACGCCCAACATCGGGCTGACTCTACTTCTCGTTCCACCAAACATCATTCCCGAACAACGTTTGGACCTTCACATCTGAATCCGTGGAACCACTTCCACTTCCGAAAAGATCATCCCCGCAAGCTCCAACAGTGGCTCTACGAATACATCCAGGAGATCCATGCGAGCTACCCTCGCGGCGAAGCGTCGGGATCGATACCACGCTCGATCTTGGCGATGCGTTCGTTGTGGCGGTGAACCATCGCTGTGATGGCGACCGCGCCCCCTACGAGGATGGCAACGATCGGGATCAGAAACGGGCCCAAGCCTATGATGGAATCGAACAAT
>CAWEDF010000066.1:10000-97539 GCA_963807655.1 uncultured Acidobacteriaceae bacterium
ATATCGGCGTTTCTCGGACGGGGCGGGGTGAAGTCCGCTTCGGACGTAGCGGGAAGATTGCTTCGGGAGGCGCACGTGGCGACCGTGCCGGGGGAGGGGTTTGGCACGGGCGACCACATCCGCGTTTCTTACGCGACTTCGAAGGCGGAGTTGGATCGCGGACTGGAACGGATGCGGAAGTTCTTTGGCGCGCTGTAGGCGCAGGTTTCAGGCACATGATTGAATCAGGTTCGGCGGAGGCCGTTTGTTCGAGAACGGCCTTTTTTTATCGGGTCTTGGGTCATAGGTCTGGGTCTTGGGTCTTAGGTTCCGGGGCCTAGCATTTCCATCGCGATCGCGCCTAAGACCTAAGACCTGGGACCTATGACCTGGGCGATCGCGGGCATTTATTGTGAGCAATCTTTATCCATTGTTGATGCTTCCGGCGTTCGATCCGCGGCCGTGGGGCACGCATGATCTTTCGCCAATTTATCCGAACCGGCGGTTCGAGGAAAAGATTGGCGAGGCCTGGCTTACTGGGGACGATTGCAGAGTGGCGAATGGTCCGCTGACCGGTCAGACGCTGGCGCAACTTAGCGAGCAATATCAGCGGGAACTGGTGGGCGATGCTGCGCGCGATGCGCGGCGCTTTCCTTTGCTGCTCAAGTTTCTTTTTCCGCATGAGAAACTTTCGGTGCAGGTTCATCCCGATGACGAGCAGGCGCGCCGCGTGGGCCAGCCCTGGGGAAAGACGGAGTGCTGGTATGTGGCGCATGCGAAGGCCGGGTCGCAGATCGCGTTGGGATTGAAGCCGGGTGTGACAGTGGCGCGATTGGAAGCGGCAATCCATGAGAAACGCGCCGAGGAGTTGCTGAACTGGCTGAACGTCTACACCGGTGACATGATTTATGTTTGCGGCGGCACAGTACATACTTTGGGGCCGGGTTCGGTGATTGTGGAAACGCAACAGCAATCGGATACGACTTACCGTTTGTACGATTATGGGCGGCTGCGTGAGCTGCACCTGAAAGAGGGTATGGCCGCGGTAAAGTTGAAGGTTGGGTCCGGGAAGGTGGTAAGGCCGGCTCCGGCGCAGGTCGCGGGCAGCAGGAACCGGCGGGCTGCGCTGGTGGCTGCTCAGTATTTTGTGGTGGATATGTTTGAGATGAAGGACGCGCAGGAATTGAGCACCCGCGACGATTCGGGCAAGCGTTCGGCGCAGATTTTGGTGGCTGTGGAGGGATGCGGAGTCGTTGAGGCGGCGGGAGCGGAAGTGGTGACCTTGGCGAAGGGCGATGCGGTGGTGGTGCCGGCGTCTGTGGAGAAGTTTACCGTGCGTCCGCAGTGGACTTTGGAGTTTCTTCGGGCGTGCGTTCCGGGCGCGGCGGTGGCGGAGCCGGAAACGAGGATGTAGGTTAGAAAAAAGCATTCAGCACTAAGCATCTAGTCGGCTGGCTTCGTGCGGGTGCGGACGGTCGGGACGGCTGAGGGGATGGGAAAACTTTGGCTAAGAATTCAAATTTCTATCCTGTAATCCTTGCCGGGGGGCGGGGGACGCGCTTTTGGCCCTTGAGCCGTAAGAAACGCGCCAAGCAGTTGCTGGCGCTTGACGGCAAGCAGACCATGATTCAGCAGACGGTGGCGCGGCTGCTGCCGATGGCTTCGGCGAAAACTTTTTGGATCATTACCAACGGTGATCTGCGTCCGGCGATTTTGAAGCAACTTCCCAAATTGGCGAAGGATCAGGTGCTGGCGGAGCCGGTGGGGCGCAATACCGCGCCGGCGATCGGGCTGGCTGCTTTTCTTTTGTTGCGCGAACATCCCGATGCGGTGATTGGGATGTTTCCTTCCGACCATGTGATTGGCGATGAGAAAAGTTATCGCGCAACGATTGAACGTGGCGTGGAGATAGCGGCTGCGGGGGAAAACATTGTGGTGCTGGGCATCCGGCCGAATCGGGCAGAGACTGGATACGGCTATATTGAGGCGGGCAGCAGCTTCCGTGGTGAGGCGCTGCGCGTGCGCCGATTCACGGAGAAGCCCGATGCGGAGATGGCCGCTGCTTTTGTGGCCGCAGGGAATTATTTCTGGAACAGCGGGATGTTTTTGTGGAGCGCCCGCACGCTGGCCAACGCGCTGCGCGAGCATCTTCCGAAGACCGCGCCTCTTCTCGAAGAGATTGCTGAAACTTTCGGCACGGGCAAGTTCTCGCAGACGTTCCGCAGACTCTATCCCAAGTGCGAGAACATCAGCGTCGATTACGCGGTGCTGGAGCCGCGATCGGCGAAGGGCGAGCAAGCGGGAAACATTTTTTGCCTGCCTGCGGATTTTGGCTGGAACGATCTGGGGTCGTGGACCGCGCTGCACGAACACCACACGGCGAGGAGCAGCCCGCCTGATGGCAACCTTATTCAGGGCGCGGGTGTATTTGTTCTGAACGCCCACGGCAACTATGTGCATGCGCCGGGCAAATTTGTGGCGGCCGTGGGTGTGAGCGATCTGGTGGTGGTCGAAACCCCGGACGCTTTGTTGATTACGACTCGGTGGCACGCGCAGGACGTGGGCAAAGTGGTGAAGCATCTGGACGAGAAGAAGCTGCATAGGCTGACGTGAGAAAAGTGGTCAGTGGTCAGTGGCTAGTTAATACCAGAATTTGCTGACCACTAACCACTGATCACTGAACTTCTATGGCTCAGGAAATCAAATTCGGAACCGACGGTTGGCGCGGCATTATTGCTGACGACTTCACGTTTGACAACGTGCGCCGCGTGGCGGGCGCGATTGCTTCTTACGTATTGAAGTACGAGGCGGCGCAACGCGGAGTGTTCATCGGCTATGACACGCGTTTCCTTTCGCAAACCCTGGCGCGAGTGGCCGCCGAAGTGATCGCCGCCGCTGGTATTCCGGTGAGGCTGGCCAACGATTACACGCCCACGCCGGCCGTCTCTTATGCGGTGAAAAACAATGGCGCTGCGGGCGGAGTCATGATCACTTCGAGCCACAATCCGTGGAACTGGAACGGGGTGAAGTTCAAAGGGAGCTTTGGCGGCTCCGCCACGCCCGGCATTATGAAAAGAATTGAAGAGGAGTTGAGTGCGGGGGCGATGCCGCAGGGTGCCAGAGCGGCCATTGAAGAAACCGATCTCAAGACGCCTTACATTGCAGCGGTTTGCCGTTTTGCCGACATGGACTTGATCGGCAAGACCAAGTTCAAGTTCGCGATCGACTCGATGTATGGTTCGGGACGGGGAGTTCTCGCCGGGATCTTTCAGGAGCGCGGAGTGCCGTTCGTCGCGATCCGGCAGGAAGTAAACCCGCTGTTTCCCGGGATCAATCCCGAGCCCATTATTCCGCATGTCGCTCTACTGCAGGAGACGGTGGTTCGCGAGAAGTGCGATGCCGGGCTGGCTACGGACGGCGATGCGGACCGCATCGGTGCGGTTGCGGAAGACGGCAGCTTTGTGGATCCACACAAGATTTTCTGCGTTCTGCTGTACTGGCTGCTGGTGTACAAGAAGTGGCCGGGAGACGTGGTGCGCGCCTTCAATACGACGCGCATGCTCGATCGCATTGCCGCCAAGTTCGGCCGCAAGCTTTACGAGACGCCAATCGGATTCAAGTACACCGCCGATCTGATGATGGAACACGACATCCTGATTGGCGGGGAGGAATCCGGGGGGATCGGTTACTCGCGATTTTTGCCGGAGCGCGACGGCGTGTTGAATTGCCTGCTGCTGGCCAATGCGATGGCGGAGGAAGGCAAGCCGCTGGGGCAACTGGTTGCGGACCTGCAACGCGAGTTCGGTCCGCACTATTACGGCAGGCGCGATCTGCATATTCCGGAAGAGACGAAGCAGAGCGCGATCCAGCGGGCACGGGCCGAGAACACGCAGAGCCTGGGGCGCTACGGTGTGGTGAAGAAAGAAAATCTGGACGGCATCAAGTTTTTTCTCGATGCGCCGACGAACGGGAATGGAGCGGAAGCGTGGATCCTGTTTCGGGCTTCGGGCACGGAGCCGCTGCTGCGCGCGTACGCGGAGGCTGCGTCGCCGGAGTTGGTGGAGGAGATTTTTGGGGGCGGCGGAGAAGTTTTGTGCGGGGCTGAGATTTACCTTGTTCATAGCGTGGTGGCGATGAGCACACGCCACCCGCATACCCCCGCGGGGCGCGCGTTAATTAGGCAAGTCTGGCTTGAATGTCCGGGCCAGCGTGCGGGATGTTCCGATGGTCTGCCGCCGGGACGGCGCGCGCTACCATAAATCGGGGTTGGTGTTCGCGGGTGTGTCCTGCCAGGGCTCGCGTCGAGTCATTAGCAAGGTGGTCTGCTCCTGCTTGTCCCGATCAGCGCTGCGGTTTATGGGGCGGTTGGGGCCGCACTCGGATTTCTCTTTCTCATCGGCCGCGCCGCGTTGGGTCGGCAGCCAGCTTGACGCCAGATCTTGCCCGAAACTCCACATTTGAAGCGGCAGTAATGCGATACTTCTAACTGCGCATGAACTTCGCCGGAAGCATATCCTCGACTGCCGACTCGCCTGAGGCGCGTCGTTACAACCGGATCCACCGCTGGCTGGGGATCGCCGATTTTGTGATTGGCTCGGCGTTCCTGGTGGTTCTGCTGGTCACGGGCTGGAGCGGTTGGCTGCGCGATCTGGCCTTGCGCCGGGGATTGCAGAACTACACGCTGGCCGTCTTCCTGTATTTGTTCTTCCTGCTTTTGATCAGCAAAGCACTGGGCTTTGGGCTTGACTACTACGGCTTCCGGCTGGAGCGAAAGTTTCAGCTCTCCACACAAAAACTTCGCTCGTGGCTCTGGGATGAGGCCAAAGGATTTCTGGTGGGGCTGGTGCTGGCGGGGATCGTGGTGGAGTTGCTGTATTTCATGATTCGGCAATCGCCGCAGCATTGGTGGCTTATCACGTGGGCATTGTTCATAGGGCTGTTCATCTTGCTGGCGCAGCTTGCACCGGTGGTGCTACTCCCGATCTTTTACAAGTTCGAGCCGCTGGATAATGAAGATCTGCGGCGGCGGCTGGTTCTGTTGAGCGAACATGCGGGCACGCGGGTGCGCGGAGTTTACCGCTGGAAGCTTTCGGAGAAGAGCAAGAAGGCGAATGCCGCGCTTACGGGACTGGGCAACACGCGGCGGATCATCCTGGCCGACACGCTGCTGGATAATTATGCTCCCGAGGAAATCGAAGCGGTGCTGGCGCATGAACTTGGCCATCATGTTCACCGGCACATCCTGAAGAGCATTTTTGTGCAGGCCGGAATTACCTTTCTCGGTTTCTGGGCGGCGAACTTTGTGCTTCACTACACGGTCGATCACCATATGTTCGAAGAGCTTTCCGATTTCGCCAACCTGCCCTTGCTGGCGCTTACGGCGGCGGCGCTTTCGCTGCTGCTGATGCCGGCTCTGAATGCTTACTCGCGCTACAACGAGCGGCAGGCCGACCGCTATGCTTTTGAATCGATCGACAACGTGGAGCCATTCATCTCGTCGATGAACAAGCTGGCGCAGCAGAACCTGGCGGAGCGCACGCCGTCGAAGTGGGTTGAGGTCTTGTTCCACTCGCATCCGGCGATTTCGAAGCGGGTGGCGGCGGCGGAGGCTTGGGGGCGGGCGCAGAGCCGGTATGTCGCTAGTACCGAGTACCTAGTACCTAGATATCAGCGCTTACTTAGGATTTCGGCTACACGTTGGAGATCTTCCTCCGTATCCACGCCTATTGAGTCGTAGGGGGTTTCGCCTACGTGGATTGCGATACCGTTTTCTAAGAAACGCAGTTGTTCGAGGCGCTCACTTTTTTCCAGCGTCGATTCTGGCTGGCTTACGAACAGATCGAGCGCGGGTTTCCGGTAGGCGTACAGACCCAGATGTTTGAAGTAGCGCGGGCCGGTTTTGTCGCGGTCGAAGGGGATGGTCGCCCGAGAAAAATAGAGAGCGCGTCCGTCGGGGGCCGTTACTAACTTGACCGCGTTGGGATTCCGTACGTCTTCCGGGGGGCATGGAGTCTTTACGGTTCCCACCTGGACGGCCGGGTCTTTCATCACATCGAGAAGAGCAGTGATTTGTTCGGGGCGGACGAGTGGTTCGTCGCCTTGCACGTTGACATAGACATCCGCCGCGATGGAGTTCGACAGTTCATGCACGCGCTCGGTGCCGCTGCGGTGCGTGGATGAGGTGATGCGCGCGTTCCAGCCGTGGCGGCGGCAGGCTTCCATGATCTCCTCGGAATCGGTGGCAATGATCACGTCGGAGAGGAGCGGAGACGAGCGAACCGCCTCATAGACCCAACCGACCAACGGCTTGCCCACGATCTCGCGCAGCATCTTGCGCGGCAGACGGGTGGAAGCGAGACGAGCGGGAATGATGGCGAGTGAGTTCATGGATTGATCAGCCGTCACAAGCCTAATCGGTCAAGACCGGCGAACGCAATGCGATACAACTCGCCCGCCGACTTGCAAGTGGAAAGCAGAAACGGGAAACTAGAAACTATGCATCTATCTCTCTCCGGCAAGATAGCTCTCATCACCGGCGGCTCACGCGGCATTGGGGCGGCCACGGTTCGTATGTTCACGGCGGCAGGCGCGAAGGTTGTGTTCAACTATCAGCAGGCAAAGGCGCAGGCTCAAGCGCTCGCGAAAGAATGCGGCGAAGCGAATTGCCGTGCTGTGGCCAGCAATCTGGACAGCCCGGCTTCCGCCCGCGCTCTGGTTGCCGAGGCGGTGAAGCTTTTCGGCAGAATCGACATTCTCGTCGCCAATCACGGCGTGTGGCCGGCACAAGACGTGGCCATCGACCAGATGACCGATGAGCAGTGGCGCTCCACTCTTTCGATCAACCTCGATGCGGTGTTCGGCCTGGTCAAATACACGGTCGGGCAGATGAAGGCGCAGCCGCGAACCGGATCTGTTGCCGGGCACATCGTGCTGATCAGCTCCACCAGCGGGCAGCGCGGCGAGGCGTTTCATTGCGATTATTCCGCCACCAAGGGCGCGGTGATCAGCATGACGAAAAGCCTTTCGTCGGAACTGGCGCCGGTTGGAATCTACGTGAACTGCGTTGCGCCGGGCTGGGTGGAAACGGATATGTCGAGAGCCACGCTGGAGGACCCGGTAAGCGGAGACAAGGTTCGACAGACGATTCCTCTGGGCCGGGTGGGCAAGCCGGAGGAGATTGCGGCTCCGGTGCTCTTCTTATGCACCGAGCACGCCGGCTTTATCACGGGCGAGATATTCAATGTGAATGGGGGAGCCGTGCTGGCGGGATGATTCAACGCCAGTGGCTTTTTCTGCATCTAAGAAAGTGCGGGGCTCCGCCACTGCTGGTGTGGCGGGGTCTGTCCTGAGCGGAGCCGAAGGAACTCTTGCCCGTTACTTTTCGGCACTGCAGGCAAGCGGGCAGGAGTGCCGGCTCCGCACAAGAGTGCCCACTCCACGCGAGGAACACTACAAGCAGCTACAATTTCCTTTTCGTGCATCACACTGACCTGAATGCAATTGCCTAAATGAAACATCTGCTTCTCATCGTGGTGCTGGCGTTTACGCTGGCGATCTCCGGCTGGCGTAGGCCGGCGGAGGCTCAGACAAGTTCGCAGAATCCTGCTGAATCTGGTGCCAGCACTCGCGCGTCGATTCCCGCGAACCGGGGAGACGACCGGGAAAATGCGCGCCAGGCGCGGGCGCTGCTGGAGCAGGCGATCCAGGCTTTGGGCGGGCAGACGTTCTTGAACATACACGACGTGCAGCAGCAGGGGCGCACCTACGGTTTTTATCACGGACGTCCTACCGGCGCGGGAGCGTTGTTCTGGCGATTCATCGAGTATCCCGACAAGGAGCGGCTTGAGGTCACGAAAGAGCGCGATGTGGCTTACGTATACTCCGGGGAAAAGGGTTACGAAGTCACTTACAAAGGCCCGCACGCCCTGGAGAAGAAGGACCTCGAAGACTATCTGCGGCGCCGGAGATTTTCTTTGGAAACAATGCTGCGCGTCTGGATCAACGATCCCACCGTCGCCCTTTTCTATGACGGCAACGCCATGGCGGGCAACATTCCAGCGCAGCAGGTCACGCTGATCAATTCAAAAAACGAAGCGGTGAGTCTGTCCTTCGATGTGGGCAGCCATCTTCCCATCAAGAAGAGTTATAAATGGCGCGATCCGGTAGACAAAGAGCGCAACACCGAGGAGGAAGTCTACGATAATTACAAGCCGGTACAGGGCGTGATGACGCCCTACAGCTTTACGCGTTACTACAACGGGGACATGCAGTCGCAGCGCTTCATCAATTCGGTGCAATTCAACCAGGGGCTCAATCCCGCGATGTTCGACGCTAATTCCGGGCTACGATCCAAATAAGAGTGCCAAGAAACGATAAAGTAACCCCATAGTTGTAGGCCCTGAAGGCTTGTCGATTCCCAAAGATAACTCACTGACACGCCTCTGCTTAGGGGCGATCCAGGGCGTAAGCGGGACGGGTTGCGCCTGGTTACTTTCTTAGGCACTGTGGCTTTTTTACCACAGTCAGGATTGGCGCGGTGGCTGTAATCTATTCATTCATCGGGACATAACCAGACGACTTTGACGCAGGAGCAGACAGTCCGCTCAGCTGTGGAATGCAGTGGAGTAGGACTCCACAGCGGAGCGCCGGTCTCCGTGAGAATTGTTCCCGCTCCTCCCGGAACGGGAATTGTCTTCCGCCGTGTCGATCTCGATGGCTTTGAGATCGAAGCCATCAGCCGCAACGTGGCTCGCGTCAGCTACGCCACCAGCCTGATGAAGAAGGGCGTGCTCATCTCCACTACCGAGCACTGCTCTCGGCGTTCGTCGGTTTGGGCGTGGACAACGCCATCGTAGAACTCGACAACCTCGAACTCCCCATTCTGGATGGCAGCGCTCTGCCGTTCGTCGAGCTGATCCAGAAGGCCGGCCTGCGCAAGCAGCGCCGCCCACGCAAGTATCTGAAGATTCTGCAGGAAGTGGAGATGCGCGAGGGCAACAAGTTTATTTCGGTGTATCCCGCGGGCAGTTATTCGGTTTCTTATTCCATCAATTTTCCTCACCCGCTGATCGGCAAGGAAACTTTCCAGGTTGAGCTTTCCAACGGCAGCTACCTGCGCAAGATCGCGGCCGCACGCACCTTCGGCTCGCGCGAAGACGAGAAAGCCATGCGCGACATGGGACTGATCCGGGGCGCATCGCGGGAGAATTGCATCGTGCTCACTCGCGAGGGAATCGAAAATGGCCCCTTGCGTTTTTCCGACGAGTTCGTAAGGCACAAAGTACTGGATCTGGTCGGCGACCTCGCGCTGCTTGGGAAGCCGATCCTGGGCAGGATCGTAGCCGATCGGGCGGGTCATGCCATGCATACGGCGCTGGTCTCGCGCATACTTCGGGACAAGACGCTGTGGGAGGAAGTAACGCTGTCGGAGGAAGAGCACGACGCCGCGAGTTCCTACTCCGCTCAAGCCACCGCGGGATCTTCGCTCTAGAGCGGAGCGCTATCAAGCCTGTTCTGTGAGGGAAGAAACAGCAGGTTCCTTCCACTGCGCCGTCGCTGAGCTCGGGCGTGACCCAAGTGCCGTAGGACGGGCCGTGTGAGATATTGACGACGGAGGTTGAAATTCCCGATTCCCTTCCCGCTGCAATAAAGATTCTTAAAATCGTTTCAATTCACTTGACATCGGCTCTAGCGTGAGCATAATTCATCAATCCCGTCCCTGATTCCGATCGGGGCTCGGCTCAGGGGGAATCGTCGAGAGCCTGAGGAGGTACTTTATGAGCGTTTTGGAACTTTGTGACCGGGAAATCGCCGCGGTTCCGCTCGAGGCCAGCGTGGCCGACGCCATCAACAAAATGCTCGACCGCCATGTCGGCGCTGTGGCCGTGGTCGACTCCGAGTACCGGGTTGCCGGAATCTTCACCGAACGCGACGTTCTGCGCAAGATGGCGCTTCGCCGCACCGACCCGCAGACCACGCCAGTCCGCGAACTGATGACCACGCCGGTGGAAATGGCAACGCGGCGCACCGGGCCGGGCGAGGCCCTCACCACCATGCTGGAGCGCCACTTCCGCCATCTGCCTGTTGCGGACGACAACGGCAAACTGCTGGGGATTCTCTCCATCCGCAACTTGCTGGAGTGGCGCGTTGAAGATCTCAGTCACGAACTGGACGCGCTCGAGCAATATGTCTCCAATGATGGCCCCGGAGGTTAGCGCGGTTTCCTGCGGCCTTCTGACTGATGGCGATCACTTCATCCCCAACCGCAAAGGCGATTGCTGGTGTGCGCATTGCCACGTCGGTTTTCTTTCTGCTGTTCGGCGAATATAAGCTGGCCGGCCCCGGGTTTGCTCACGGCGCATTCCAGGGTTACCTTCAAGATTACATCGCCAACGGAGCTGTGAGTTTTTACCGCCCCGTGCTCTCCGGTCTGGTGTTGCCGCACGCGGTAGTTTTGGGATACGCGGTCGGCGTGATCGAAAGCTTCATCGGATTAAGCCTGCTGCTCGGTCTCTGGGTGCGGCCAGCTTCCGTTCTGGGCGGGCTGTACATGCTGAATTCACTCTTGCCACTTGGTGGGGCCCGGGCCATGGTGCGCCGGTCTGGCGCTATTTCGGCGCCGAGCTTGATCACCTGCCGCTGTTGCTGCTATTCATCATCTTCTTCGCCACCGATGCCGGGAAGGTCTGGGGCCTGGATGGGCGGCGAGGGTAATTCCGTTCCCTTCTCACCGCGCTCGTTCGATAACCCAGTCCGTCCAGAAGGAAGATGCTCCGCTCGCCAGCAGGGGAGCTTTGCCGAGCACTGCATCTAGAAAGTTTTCGATCATCGGATAGTGAAGGTTGGTGTGGGGCGGAAGATTCTCCCGGCCACCGGGATAGATGAGATCGGGCCCATTCAACGGACTAAACTCGATCTCGCCATCGGTGCCGCGGATGCGGCATTCATCGCGCTTCACTTTCGAGTGCCAGCGAACATCCACGATGCCGCGCACGCCGCCGGCGTAGTCGATCATCACCGTCGCGTTGTCTTCCACGGCGTAGTGATGAACTGATTCGACAAGTGCGCGCTCACTCGTTGGGGCTGGCCGAACCAGAAGTTCAGCACGTCGATGCGGTGCGAAGCGATGTCGTAAAGCGGCCCGCCGCCGGCCTTTGCTGGATCGATCAGCCAACTGCGGCTCACTCTCTTTTTCGCCAAACCATCCGTGGCTGGTGAGTTCGGCGAGCACAGGCTTGCCGATCGCGCCGGCATCGAGCAGTTGCTTCGCGCGCTGCAGTTTAGGATAACTTCTACGGTAGTAGGCCACGCCAAGAGTGCGTCCGTTTTGTTCCGCCGCCTGCAACATCGAGCGCGCCTCGGCCTCGTTCATGGCCATGGGTTTCTCGCACAGCACGTGCTTGCCCGCATCGTAGAGATTGGATGGCCTGTGGCGCGTGAAGGAAAACGGGAGTTGCGACGTAAACCGCGTGCACAGCGGGGTCACAGAGCGCTTCGTCGAGCGTGGTCCAACGACCGCACGTTGGGGGGGTAAGGCGAGGCCTTTGCCGGATCGCGCGTGACCAGGCCATATAAACAGCTTCTGGGCTCGGCCTGAATCGCAGGGATGACGCGACGGGTTGCGATATCGCCAATTCCAATTACGATCCAGTTCAGCATAAGCGGGCGCAAAGGCGAAGCCTGCACAAAAATGAAAGGCCGGCCTAAGGCCGGCCTTCGCAATCAATCTCAATACCAGCAACTACTTCTTGGGAGCGATCGCATCCTTGGCGGCCTTGGCCACGCGGAACTTGACCACGGTCTTGGCCTTGATCTGAATGGGCTCGCCCGTCTGCGGATTGCGTCCAATGCGGGCTTTGCGGTGCGCTTTCACCAGCCGGCCCAGGCCGGGCACGACGAACACGCCGTTCTTCTTTGTCTCTTTTACCGCGACGTCGGCCAACTGCTCGAGAAATCCTGCGACCGTCTTGTTGGGAAGTTCAGTTTTCTCGGCCAGATGGCGGACGAGTTGTGTCTTGGTTAAACCTGAAGCCATTTCTCCTCCTTGGGGAACGACCTGAATTTTAATTCCAGCGGGGTTGATCTTACATCACTACCCTGTGGAAAACACCCTTATTCTACGCGGGTTCCGCACAGATAACACTCAAAAACAGCCATTTTTACGTGCTTATTCACAGGTCAGCGTCCCAAAATGGCCCAAACACGGGTATTGCGGGGCAATTGGCAGTCGGCAATTGGCAGTTGGCAATTAGCCGTTTGCAAGTTAGCGGTTGGCAACTAGCCCGTTGAGACATTGCCGCAACACGCAAAAACTTCCGAAGTGCCCGCCTGGCGAATTGCGAATTGCCAATTGCTAACTGCTAATTGCTTGCTAGCGCCACCGCATCCGGTGCCATAATGCTTGCGGAGGAGAACTCCGATTTGAGCTGCGCAATCTGCGAGATTCGCAAGGAGAAGCGCTTCTGTCCCGCGGTGCACGGCCGCATCTGCCCCCAGTGCTGCGGCGAGCAGCGCGAAGTGACGCTCGATTGTCCCAGCGACTGCGCGTATCTTCAGCAGGCGCGAGAGCACGAGAAGCCGCGCTCCGCGGACCAGTTCGACCCCGCCTCATTATTCCTGCAAGTTGAGATTTCCGAGCAATTCACCTACGAGCGCGAACATCTGCTGATGGGACTGACCTACGCTTTGGCGAACGCGGCTAAAGTCGACCGCAGCCTGAACGATCGCGATCTGATCGCCGCGCTCTCGGCGATGTGCACCAGCTATGAGCGGCTGGTGAACTCCGGGCTGCACTACGAGCAGCCGCTGACCAGCGCAGCGCACCAGGCTGCCGCGGCGCAAGTGGAAGAGATGCTGAAGCAATTTCGCGAGGCCGAGCAGAAACAGCTGGGATACTCCACGTTGCGGGATTCCGACGTCCTCAAAGCGTTGGCCTTCCTGGTTCGGCTTGGCCACGGACGCACCTCGGGCCGGCCCAAGTCGCGGGCCTTCATCGACTTTCTGCTCGCACAATTTCCCGAGAAGCAGTCGTCGGTGGTAACGCCGCAGGAAGCGGGCAGCCGCCTCATTGTGCCCTAGAACGTCGTTAGTCGTTAGTGTTCGGTCGTGGGCTTTCTCGTACTCGCCGCACTAATTGTCCTTCAGGTAGCGCATCGCGCAGTACCCTGATTGTCTTCCTGAAGACTGGGTGCACTACGTCTGGCGCAATTTCCGCCAGCGGTTCGAGGACGAAGCGGCGCTCGTGCATGGCGGGATGAGGAATGGTGAGTTCTTTCGAATCCGAGACCGTTTCTTCCGGCTCACCGGTCATGGTCTCACCAGTAACGAAGATCAAAATATCGATGTCAATCGATCTCGGGCCTTTCTTCTGAACGCGCCGCCGGCCCATCTCCTCTTCGATGCCGAGAATCGTGGTCATAAGTTGCCGCGGGGTCTGGCTGGTTTCAAGCGCAACCGCGCAATTCAGAAACCACGGCTGGCGGGTGAACTCCACGGGCTCGGTCTCATAAAAAGACGATGCCGCGACCACGCGGCCAGCCGCGCCCAGGCGAGTCAGGGCGTCGCGCAGGTGCGCCTCGCGGTCGCCGACATTTGATCCCAGAGAAAGATAGGCGAGGTTGGGCACGGTACGGAAGCTAGTGTCAGGCATTATTGTTCCGGTTTCCACTAGAAATTTCTCGAGGCGCGTTGACTTCGATCACGAACTGCCGTTCTGTCTTGCCTGCGCTCTCGGGTTTTGCGCCTCTTTCGCCTAAGATGACTACTCATTCAACCCGACACCTTGGTCACTTTTGGCTGGCGTCGCCAAACGCTAGAATCCTTAAGATGACGTTAGAGTCTCTTCTTCTGAGCCGGGACGCCGAAGTGGTCCGGGTGTTGCGCCCGACGCTGGAAAAGCTGTCGATCGAGGTCGAAATATGCCAGGAAGCGAAGAAGGCCAGCGAGATCCTCATCTCAGAAAAGTTCGATGCCGTCATTGTCGACTGCGATGATGTGCAGGGCGGGCTCGAGGTACTGCAGTGCCTGCGCGCCGCTCCCAGCAACAAGAATTCTGTGGCCTTTGCCGTCCTGAACGGCAAGAAAACCACTACGCAGGAAGCCTTCAGCATGGGCGTGAATTTTGTCCTGCAGAAGCCCATCAGCACCCTGAATGCTTCCCGCTGCTTCCATGCGGCGCTTAGTTTCATGGAGCGCGAGCGGCGCCGCTATTTCCGCCATCCCGTGAAGATGCTGGTCAGGGTGGTCCTGGACGAGAAAGAATTGAGAGCAACCAGCACGAATATCAGCGAGCGTGGTATTGCGCTTATGCTGCATCAGGCGATTCCCAAGGGCGCTAGTCCTCGTCTGCAATTCACGCTGCCCGAAACCAAAATGGCGCTGGAGATCGAAGCTGAGGTAGCCTGGGCCGACCTCAAAGGCCACGCCGGATTGCGTTTTCTCAAAGTGCCTCCGAGTACTCAGGAAGTGCTCGAAAAATGGCTCGGCGAACGCATGGAAAAACAGCCTCCCGCGGGCGTGGAAAAACTGGCTGGCGCAACTCCGGAAGCCCAATAAGCGTCCCCGTGTCCAGCCTGATTCTCCAGGTATTCAGTTTGCAACTTTGTGCCGCCGCCTTGGCATGGCAATCTTGTTGGATTACTGGAGATTCAGCCATGCTTCCTGCCGCTTACCGCATTACCCGTGTACAGAGAACATTGCGCTGGTTTGAACAAGACATCCCGTTGCTGAACATGCGAGTGAAGGATCTGTCGGCTGAAAGGCAGCGGTCTGCGCGACAGTTTGCCGCAGCGCTAGTCAGCCAGACCCGCGCTGAACTGGATCGCCTGCTCACAGAACAGCCGGAACCAGAGACGGAGAATGAGCCGCCCTGCGAACCGGCCGATTGATTCAGCTCTGGCGCAACAAAGGCCGGTGAACATGCCGCCGCAACCACTTCGCCAGATGCAATCAAGACAGAGGCCGACAAAGCAAAAGGTATCAAACAGGCGCAACTTGACGTTGAGAACTCACCAAAGAATCAGGTAGTGGCTCACTGAGCCACTACCAAGAATCAAGCCTCTGTTGTGAACTTGGCCGCTAATAAAGCAGCCGCCGAAGAACACCCTTGGGGCAACGATAACTTAGTTGTTGCTTATCATCCTGCTTATCAAAACGCGGACGGCACGAAAGGCGCAAACGTTGTGATGACCAAGGGTGAAGCACAGGCTCAGGGTCTACAGCATTTACAAAGCGGACCAAACGAAGCCTTTGCGGACGCTGTTGATAAGGGAATGGGTCAGGTTGGAAAATAATTCAGCTATGCGAGTTTAGAGTCTCGCCATTGCGTCATCAATGCTCGAACCCGGAAGGCATCCGAGGATGCCTTGATTCGTTTGACGTAGCAATCTTCATGGACGGCCCCGCCGTCTTCATCGGTAGACAGATCGACCGAGAGATCGACTGGCTTGGCGCATACTGTACAGGGTATTTCTGGTAAAGATTGACCACCCATAAATCCTCCGTTGGGTCAAAGAAAAGAGCTAACAGACTGCGCCAGCAGAAGGTATGAACCTCGCCGCATCTTCCGTGAGGTCGCACAGAGGGCAAACAGGCAAAGGAACGATCCAGACTTTGCCGTTTGGTCCCGGCGAGAAAAATGTAGTGTCTACGTGCATCATTTTGGAGCCGCATTTGGGGCAATGTGTGGGAGACGGCTTTGCAGGCAGACTATCGAGGAGGTCTTCGAGTTCGAGACGGACATCAGGTTCCGACATGCCCCAAATTACTCTTTAAGCCCAAAACGGGACTGTGCAATAGTGCTCACTTTTGCGCAAATCGCACATTCATCTGCCTGATGGGAGTTGTCCGCCTGTGCGATTAGCGACAGTACTACTCTGTATAGACAGCGCTGTCAGAGGCTCTTACGTTGGGGGAATGCTGCCCCCATCACGGAACATTTGCTGGGTATGCCGCCAGCCGGTTTCGCCAGAAGAATCTAGGCTGGATGAATACGGCTTCTTCGCCCATGAGTCTTGCCTCAAATCAGGAACCCAAACTTCCGATAAGGGTTTAACCGGCCTTCAATAAGAGCAGTGCGATAACACTCCTTATGGACAGCGCGGCCCTTTGCGTCGGTTACGCAATTTTCGAGTGAACAAGGCTTGTTGCAGATCGGGCACAGCGGAATTAGCGGAGGGTGCGGGTTTTCGGTCGGGTTCATCTCTTGGATAATGCAGACGGCGTATCAGAGCGGGGATGCTCCCTCTCCGCTGTCTTTGCTTGCGGTTGAAGACCCCAGATCGATCCCGCTCCGTGTTGAGAAAAATTGCGGCACCGAAAGCAAATGTCCCTGAGAAACACGCGGAAACCTCACTCCGAGCTTGACCTAACTGTGAGCAAAACTGAGCATCGAAGCCCACTCCTCTTAGAGCATACTTGTTTTGGGTAGATGATCTCCCCTCAGGAGGAACTATGTTGGGTATGGGTTTGGTGGGAACGATTATCGTGATTCTTGTGATTGTCTGGTTCGTGCGCAGGGCATGACGCCTTGGAAGTGTTTGGGGAAGGGAGGGCTGTTGCTACAAGCGCGTCCGTTGCGGCCTTCAACTCCCTCGCCCGGTTAATACGCTCACCCATCTCAGGATCGGCCTCCGCGCGGATCTGTTGCAACATCCTGCGTCTCGACAACCCGCCTGCGTTGGGTGAGACCAGTTCGCCATTCTTGAATCGAAAGAAGGCTTTAGAATGGTGGAATTGTACTCTCACTTCGCTGCGACGTAAGCGTCGGCTTCGATTTCAACCAATATCTCTGGCGAGATCAGAGCGCTTACCTGCACCATCGCCGTTGCAGGGCGAATGTCGGCGAAGAATTCTCCGTGGGCCTTGCCGATTTTCTCCCACTCCGCGATGTTAGTCACAAACATTCGCGTGCGCACCACATCCTCCCTGGTGGCGCCGGCTTTCTGCAACGCGCTCTCAATGTTTTTCAAAATCTGCACGGCTTGGGCGTAGGCGTCGCCCACGCCCACGATCTTGCCGTCCGGTCCTGTCGCGGTGGTGCCCGAGACGTGGATGTGGGGTCCAACCTTCACCGCGCGGGAGTAACCCACGATTGGTTCCCAAGGTGTGCCGCTGGAGATATTCATTCTATGCATTGGCTCGAATTCCTCTCTCGCAGGTCAATTGCTTGGAGATCATTTTCTTGCAGATCAGATGATTCTAAGCCGCCGCCAAAGCCTTGTAATTAGCAGCCGACGCGTGCGTGTGCCAACAAAATGCGGAGCAACCTTGCAAGTACTTGCACACCTCCAACCGATTAGGAAAAATGATGCTTCTAATAAACAAAAGTCACTTGCGTTTGTGCGGTAACTAGGATAACAAGTTACTCATAATCATTCGAAAGCCCTGCTGCAGCAGGAGCTTTCGGGGGGATCAAGAGGCATGATTCCGGAATCTCATCCGTTGCGGCAGCTTTTTCAGGAATTAGTGGGACGCCGCTACGCCGAGGAAATCGGTATTCGCGATCCGGAGGTGGTCGCCTACGTCTCGAACTTGTTGGCGGAGTTCTGCGAAACCGATCAGTTATTCAAGATTCACGACGCGGCCGATCGTCCTCTGACCGATCTGGGCGAGATGCTGATCGAATCGAATCCCGTCTATGGTCCCGCGCCCTCGTTTGACCGCGAACGCCAAGTGCGCCAGCACATTGGCGACTACGCTCTGTTCTTCACCGGAATGTTTCCCGAAAGCATCAATCATTTCCGGCTGCGCCGCCACCGCGTGGAGAATTTTGTGGAGTGGATGAAGGCGGGCAAGGAAAGCTATTACATCGTGTCGAAGTTTGAGCACTTCGAATACGCCAAGGTGGCGCCGCTGTTTGCTCACCTTTCGCGCGAGTTCGAGGGCTGCGTTTACGGCCTCAATATGGTGAAGAACGATCTGCAGGAAATGCAGCACCCGATCGTGCGCCGCGCCAGCGAACGGCTCATGTAGGCTCGGGCCTCTTCTTCCAGGCATTCAAATCAGCCGCTCCAATCAACCGTTCAAGTCAGGCGGCCCGCCGATTCGGTAAAAACTGAGAGCCGTATTTCCCTGGATCAGTTTGCGAGTTCTCAGCAGAGACCCGAATTCATTGCCCGGATCGAACTTCTTTTCGTGCTCCGCTATCACCAGAGTCATGGCCCATACCAATGACGAATCGGCCAGCGCCGTAAGCGCTTCTTCGTAAGCTTCACGCATGCGGTAAGGCGGATCGAGAAATACGACGTCGGCGGCGACATGGGCACGCTGCAGGCGCCACAGTACTCCGGCAAGATCCTCCCGCAGAATTCTGTATCCCTGTGTGATCCCCAGGCTGTGAAGGTTTTGTTCAATCAGCTTCGCCGCCGCAGCCGCGGTCTCCACGAAATAGACTTGCCGGGCGCCGCGGCTGAGGGCTTCAATCCCCACTGCGCCCGTGCCCGCGAACAGATCCAGCCACACAGTGCCCGCGAGCGCTTCCGGATTGCCGGCCGTGAGCACATTGAACAGCGTCTCGCGCAACCGGTCAGAAGTGGGGCGAGTGTCCATCCCGCGCAACGAGCGCAAAGAACGTCCTCGGTATTTGCCGGCGATCACGCGCATGGCTTGTACCTTCGAGTGCCGGAGCGCATATGTGCGACCATGTAAAATAACTGTAGCAGTCAGCGAGGCGCAGTAACCGGGCGAAGTACAAGGGAGTATGAGAAGCTGGTCCATTCACGTCGGGCGCCTGTTCGGAGTCGAGGTTCGCCTGCACTTGACGTTTGTGATCCTGCCGCTGTTTGTTTTCTGGACGGAATACAGAGTGCACCCCTCGGCCAACGGGCCGCGGGACCTGGCGCTGGTTGGCATCGTGCTGGCTTGTGTCGCAGCCCACGAAATCGGGCACGTGCTCGTCGCCCGGCGCTTCGGACTGGTTCCGAAGGCGGTCATTCTTTTGCCACTCAGCGGCGTAACCGTTTTCGATGAATCGCGCGTAGCGAAGCCGGAGTCCGCTGAGTCGGTCTGGAAACGTGAAGTCCGCATCGCGCTCATCGGGCCGCTGGTGAATCTTGTGTTCGCCCTGATCGCGGCCGGAGTGATCTCTCTTGCCGGGGTTGGAGCGCATCTGCGGGAGTGGCCTTTTTTTCAGTCGAGCAATCTGGCGCGCAGCCTGGTTTGGGCCAACATTTACATCGCCGGCTTGAATCTGCTGCCGGCCTATCCACTGGATGGCGGCCGCATTCTGCGGGCCTTTTTTGCGCGCAGCATGGATGCGGCTGGAGCCACGCGCCGGGCCGTTTCCATCAGCCACGCTCTGGCGATGACTCTGATGGTAGCGGGTTTGTTCTGGCAATACTGGCTCACCATGGTGGGCCTGATCATCTTTTCGGCGGCGCAGCTCGAAGAGCGGGCGGTTATCTTCCAGTCGGTGTTGGACGACGTGCGCCTGGAAGAGGTCATGCTTACCGAATTCGCGACGCTCTCACCCGCGGACACGCTTGAAGACGCGCTGGATAAGGCGGTGCATTCGTTGCAGGACGACTTTCCGGTGGTTCGCGGCAGTGACATGGTGGGCGTGATTTCCCGGCAGCGCATTCTGGAGGCGCTGCGACTCGAAGGCAACGGCTACGTGCAGGCCGTGATGAACAAGCTTTTCGAGGTTTCCGCGCGTCAGGAGTCGCTGGCTACCGCTTTTCGCAAACTCACGTCGCGCAATCTCAGCATCATTCCGGTGGTCGAGGATCAGCGTCTGGTGGGCATAGTCACGCTGCAGAATCTGATGCACTCGATGGCTTTGCTGGCCGAGAGCCGCAAACTGCGGCGGGATGAGTCGAACTCGTAGGTTCGGCGGGCGCACTGAGCTTAACTATTTTCCACTCACGATTTACGCCGCAACTTCGTCGAGGGCCGAGCGGCACGTTGAGAATTACGCAGAATAGCCCCGCCTCCACAATCACGATCGGCATGACCAAATCATTCGCCATTGTGGGTAGCATCGCAGGATGGCGGCAAATAGCAGAAAGTGAACGATAACGATAAAGAGGCCCGCAGCCGTCAACCAAAACGTTACCTGGAGGTTGTTCGCTTTCAAAGGAGCGGAGGTTTTGTGCATCGTTCCTGCGACAGAAACTGTTTGATGCGTTTTGCACTGCACGCGTTGCAGTTACATTTTAGATACTTGACAGGCGCGCGGCTTCGGGGTGCGAATCGTGTTCGCGAACAAGAAGCGCGTGAAGATTTTCGTTCGACGAAAACAATTTGTGCTACCATGCGGCACTGTTGGATTTCGAAGAAAATCTAATTCACCATGGCAAGCGCACCATACAAGGCGCGCATTCCGCAGTACACTAAGGGTTCCATCAGCGAGTAGGTAAACAGCAGTTTTAAACAGGCGCCCTCAGCCAGCCGCCGGGACGCCGCGGCGGGGTATTTCATAATTTATGTCAGTTCAAGGCACAACACTCTCCCCCAATCCGTGGACGCGCATTCTGGATGCGCTGGAAAAAAAGGTCAACCGTCATTCCTACGACACGTGGTTAAAGCCGACGCGCTACAGCCACTCCAGCGGCGGAACTCTATTTGTGCGGGTGCCGACCGCGGAGTTCCAGCAGGTGAGCGACAAATATGAGGACCTCATCCAGGAAGCGATCGACAACCTGGGTCTGGAGTTCAGCAACGTAAAGTTCGTGACTCCTGAGGACGATCCGGCGGCGACTACGGTGCGGCACAATGGCGGACTCTCGGCGGGTCCGGCGACCGCGGCGGCTCCGGCGCAGGCGCGCTTCGACTGGGATGGCGCGGCGCAACTGAATCCGCGTTACACATTTGACGCGTTCGTGATCGGATCGGGGAACCAGTTCGCGCATGCGGCGTGTCAGGCCGTGGCGGAGCGTCCTTCGAAAGCCTACAACCCGCTGTTCCTGTACGGCGGCGTGGGCATGGGCAAGACGCACCTGATGCAGGCGATTGGGCACGAGGTCAAGCGGCGGCAGCCGCAGGCTTCCATCTGCTACGTATCGAGCGAGAAGTTCACCAACGACATGATCAACTCGCTGCGCTACGACAAGATGACCTCGTTCCGCGACCGGTTCCGCACGGTGGATGTGCTGCTGATCGATGACATCCAGTTCCTTACGGGCAAGGAGCGGACGCAGGAAGAATTCTTCCACACCTTCAACGCGCTGCACGACACCATGAAGCAGATCGTGATTGCGAGCGACCGGTCGCCCAAAGAATTGGCGGAGATTGAAGACCGGTTGCGCAGCCGGTTTGAGTGGGGACTGATTGCCGATATTCAGCCGCCGGATCTGGAAACCAAGGTGGCGATCCTGCAGAAGAAAGCGGAGCAGGAAAAAGTCACCCTGCCGACCGATGTGGCGCTGTACGTGGCGCAGAATATCCGGTCGAACGTGCGCGAGCTGGAAGGAGCGCTGATCCGGCTGGTGGCGCATTCGTCGCTGATTGGGGCGGAGATTACTTTGCCTTACGCGCAGCAGGTGTTGAAGAATTTTATCGACTCGCAGGCGCGGAAGGTCACGATTGAGTCGATCCAGAAAATGGTGGCGGAGCAGTTTGGGCTGCGGTTGATGGAGATCAAGGCCAAGGACAATTCGCGGGCGATCGTGTATCCGCGGCAGATTGCGATGTATCTGGCTAAACATATGACCGAGGCTTCGCTGCCCGAGATTGGGCGGCAGTTTGGCGGAAAGCATCACACAACCGTGCTGCACTCGGTGGAGAAGATTGAAGAGTTGCGCAAGAACGATAAAGATTTAAACAGGTTGCTCAATAAGCTGACCGAGCAATTGGGCGGATAGGCGCGGAGAATTTTGGGTTTTGCACCGAGCGGCGCAGTCTTCCTTATTGGTTGCTGTGAAAGAGATGTGGAAGCTGTGCAGGGGTGAGGAGAATTGACAAAAGTGGAAATCTTGTTGTGAGGCTTCCGCCAGGTTCGGGACTGATTTCTCACACGAAGGGACGATCCCTAAAGTGGTGACAATGGGTCGCTTGCCAAAGTTTCCCACTTCTGCGACCCACCTACTGTTACTGCTGGTTTTATAGGTTTTGCATTTGATATAAGGGAAGTAATAGAAGTAGCTGGCGGCAGGGGAGAGCAAAGTCTATGCCGGTAGAAGCGGTCATGGCTGCGGGGACGGCGGTGGGGACGATGGAGATCACGGTCAGCAAAGTTGAATTGCTGCGGGAGTTGACGGCGACGCAGGGCGTGGTCGAGCGCAAGACCACCATTCCGATTCTTTCCAATTATTTATTCGAAGCAGCCGAGGGGAAACTGTCGCTGACGGCGACCGACCTGGATCTGAGCCTGCGAACGTCGTGCAATGCCAAGGTGAAGAAGGAAGGATCATGCACGATTCCGGCGCGCAAGCTGCATGACTACGTGAAACTGCTGCCGGACGCCGATATCACGATCAAGCTGCTGGAAAATCACTGGGTCAGCATCCGCTGCGGACGTTCCAACACAAAGATGGTGGGGATGGCGAAGTCGAACTTTCCCAGCCTGCCGGTGTTTCCGACGGCGGGAGTAGTGAAGATTCCGGGGCAGGTACTGCGCGGGTTGATTGCGCGGACCGGGTTTGCTATTTCGAGCGAAGAGTCGCGCTACACGCTGAACGGCGCGCTGATGCTGCTGAAGCCGGAGTCGATTACGATGGTCGCGACGGATGGGCATCGGCTGGCGCACTGCGAGCGGAACGGAGAGAAGTTCGAAGGCGTCTCGGGCGAGATGAAGACTTTGGTTCCGAAAAAGTGTATGGACGAACTGAGGTCGCTGCTGGATTCAACCGACGCGGAGACGGTGGAGTTTGCGAAAGATGACTCGACTCTTTTCTTTCGCATCGGATCGCGGCTGCTGACCTCGCGGCAACTGACCGGACAATTTCCGAACTTTGAGGCGGTGCTGCCCAAGGACAACAGCAAGAGCATCACTTTAAACAATGCGGATTTGAATGCGGCGATCTTGCGGGTGGCGCAGTTTGCCGACGAGCGATCGAAAGCGGTGCGCATGAAGCTGGAAAAAGGTGAGGTGAAGATTTCGGCGTCGTCGACGGAAGCGGGCGAGTCCGAGGATTCGATTGAGGCTCCTTACGACGGCGAGACGCTGACCATTGGATTCAATGCGCAGTACCTGGTGGACTTCCTGAAAGCCGCCGGCACCGGCGAGGTGCGGCTGGAGTTGAAGGATTCGCAATCGGCGGGGCAGTTGCGGCCGGCTGAGGGCGACGATTATAAGTACCGGTATATCGTTATGCCAATGCGGATCTGAACGGCTGACCGATTCCCCATTCCATTTTCCCGAGTAAGCCTGTAACCCGCCGGTCTTGACCTCCGGGCCTTCCTGTCATACATTTGCGGCCATCTCTCTTGGAGGTACCTATGCTATCCGGATTCAAGAAGTTCATCCTGCGCGGAAACGTTGTGGATATGGCGGTGGGCGTTGTGATTGGCGCGGCGTTTGGGGGCGTGGTGGCGGCGCTGACCAAGGATTTGCTGACGCCGCTGATCGCGGCGCTGGTGGGCAAGCCGGATTTTTCCTATCTCGGATTCTCGATTCGCGGCACACCCTTTCCGGTCGGCGACTTCATCAATGCCTGCATATCGTTTCTGCTGGTTGCGGCGGCGATTTATTTCTTCGTTGTGACGCCGGTGAACGCGCTGGTGGCGCGGATGAATCGGGGAGAGACGCCCCCTGATCCCACGGCCAAGAAGTGTCCGGAATGCCTGAGCGAGATTCCGATTGAGGCGCGGCGGTGTTCGCATTGCACGCAGCCGGTCATGGGGCGGGCGGCGTAAGAGCAGTGGTCAGGGTTCGGGGTCAGGATCTCAGTGGGCGGCCGAGTGGGCCGCCCCCTTCTTTGAGCGCAAATCTTCGGACGCGGAATTTCCGGGAAAGCAAGGTCGTGAAATGTCCTTGTAAGATGGAAGCATGAGTGGCATTGACGTCAGGTGGGAATCAGTAGACGCAGTTGATCTGTATTCTCGGAATCCCGGTCTTGGGTCATAGCTGTGCGACGGGGTCCCTTCGGGCGCAAGCAGCCAGCGCAGCCTTCCTCGTCGTCTTCTTCGTCAAAGCAGGCAGAAGGCCGCGTCCGGCGCGGATTCTCGTTGGATTCCGGCACAGTGAGCGCAGGAGGCTACCGCAACGCGGCGTTTGGCCTCACCTGCAAGATTCCTGCGGGGTGGGTGCTGCGGACCGACGAGATGAATGCTCGGGGAGAGGTGCGAAAGCGGACGCGGGCAAGACAGCCGCCGAATGCTGGAAGAGCGGGCGAGTGCTGCTGGCGGCGTTTTCGCGGCCTCCGGAGGCTCGGGCGGAGGATGTGAATGGGTCGATTCTGATTGCGGCGGAGAGTACGGCGGCGTATCCGGGGCTGAAGGAGGCGGCGCAGTATTTTGGGCCGGTGACCGAAGTGGCCAAGGCGCAGGGATTCGAAATCGAGGAGGAGCCGTATGAGTTTGCTGTCGGAACGAAGAAGGTCGTTCGCGGAGATTTTCAGAAGGATGTGGGGACGCGGGTGATGCGGCAGTCGACGCTGGTGATGCTGGCGCGGGGATATGTGGTGTCGTTTACTTTTATTGGGGGGACGGAGGATGAGGTGGAGGAGTTGGTCGAGGGGCTGAGCTTTGGGGCGAGAGGGAAAACGGCGAAGTAGCGCGTCGTGGAAATCCCTTGAAAGCAGATTGTGCTGCTCGCGTACGCGGGGTCCTTCGACTTCGCATGACCGTCCTTCGGACGATCATGCTTCGCTCAGGATGACAATCAATCCGATATCGCTGAACACGCGCGCGAGAGGTAGGTAATCTAGTCAGGGGTTCGGGTTCGAGGGCGATGTTAGTTTCGCCGGCGGCTTTTTTTGCGGCGTATTTTTTCATCCAGGCTTCCCAGCTTTTGCCGGCGGCGGTGTCGCGTCCGGTGAAGGCGAGGGCCGCGATGTCGGCGTAGGAGATGGAGATTTTTTCGTTTGAGTTCTTCGGGTAGAGGCGGACCACGGAATCTTTCAGCGTTGCGGCGGTGCGGCGGTCGAAGAGGTAACCTTCAATTCTCGATCCGTCTTTGCGGGTGATGGTTACGTCTCCCCGGTAGTCGAAGGCCTTTTCGAGCGCGACCCGGATTTCGTCGTCGGTGGCTAGTTGTGGGATCCAGCCTTCGAGATTTTCGTGTGCGGTGCCGGGAGCGACTTCGAGTGCGTCGGGATTGATGTGGGGCACGGCTTGCGCGGCGGAGTGGTCGATGTGGCCGGATTCTTTGCCTGTCATGATTCAATCAACTTCAAAATCTTAAACACAGGGGACACAGAGGTTACAGCTCGGTTTCGTGCAATCGTTCTGCGTCGGCGCGATCTGCACCAGCGGGTGAACCGCCGCTTGATGTTCCTCCAGCAAACGCAGCGCTTCCTCGTCGCGATAACTCGTGAACAGGGTTGCTTTGACCGTATCCAAAAATCCGCTTAGCGAGCTGAAGGTGGCGTTTACCGCGGAGGCTTCGTAGCCGCTGTGAACCATGCAATTGGCGCATGCGGGGTTGCCGGATTCGGTGCCGTAGTTGCTCCAATTTGTTGTTGACGAGGAGTTCGTCGAAAGTTTCGGCGTAGCCGTCCTGGAGCAGATAGCAGGGCTTCTGCCATCCGAAAATGTTGTACGTCGGCATGCCCCAAGGGGTGCAGGGGTAGGTGCGCTTGCCCATCAGAAATTCCAGAAAGAGCGGCGAAAGATTGAAGCGCCAGTTCTTTTTGCGGTTCGACAGGATCGCGCGAAACATGCGGCGCGTGCGGGCGCGGCCGAGGAAATGCTTCTGGTCGGGCGCCTTGTCGTAGGAGTAGCCGGGCGAGAGCATCATGCCTTCGAGGCCGAGCTCCATCATGTCGTCGAAGAAGGCGCGGACGGATTTTGGATCGGCTCCGTCGAACAGCGTGGTATTGGTGGTGACGCGGAAGCCGCGGCTAAGGGCTTCTTTGATCGCGTCGATCGCAATGTCGTATCCGCCTTCGCGGCAGACGGCGAGGTCGTGCTCTTCGCGCCGGCCGTCAAGGTGGACGCTGAAGGTCAGATACTTGCTGGGCTTGAAGAGATGAATTTTATCCTTCAGCAGCAGCGCGTTGGTGCAGAGATAGATATATTTCTTGCGCGCGACCAGCCCTTGGACGATCTCGCCGATCTGCGGATGCATCAGCGGCTCGCCGCCGGGGATGGAGACCATGGGGGCTCCGCATTCATCGATGGCGCGGAAGCATTCTTCAGGAGAAAGATCTTTCTTCAGGATGTGGGCGGGGTACTGGATCTTGCCGCATCCCGCGCAGGCCAGGTTGCAGCGGAACAGGGGCTCAAGCATAAGCACGAGCGGGTACTGCTTGCGTCCCGCGAGCTTCTGCCGCAAGACATAGCTCGTCACAGTCCACATCTGTGAAACCGGTACTGGCATTATTGATTGGAACTCCTGTGCCCTTATCTTATCAGGGACAGGTCGTTTAGATGACTGCGAACAGGTGCGAGGTGCCGGAAAATGAAACCTAGCTCCTCCTCAAGGACGCCCCCTTCAGAGAAAGGCCACTTGATCCTCCGGCGGTCGCTTGACGGTAATCGCAACGGTACCGGTTTGATCGGTCAAATTAAATTGACCGTCGAACTGTATGAGAAGCTGCTCAGCGGGTCGTTCGGGCGACTTCCTGCCGTTTCCATTTAGCGTCGCCGCGCTTATCTTGAATCCCTTGTACTCGAATGCAAAGCCGAGGTTAACGCAAAGCAGATAAAGCATTTCGGCGTTCGGCTTTCGCCTTATCCCTTTGGCGAGTCGTGACAATAAGTATTCAAGCGGGCCTTTCCTTCATCTCCTAGCCCCAATGCCTTCGCGGCGTCGCTCTGATTCAGCCTTTCCTTCGAAGGAACTGGTCTAGGGCATCGCCAAACGCGCGGGCAAAATCGTCAGAATCGGCATGTTGTTCCACGGCTGATGGTCAATTATATTTGACAAATCCACAGATTGATCAAATATAATTGACCAGCTTCGTGGAGGCTGCGCTATGGCTACCGTGACGGAAGGAATGGTCGTCGACAGGGTTGATCGGGACGACCAGCCGATTGGGCTGATACATCGGGATGAGGTCTTCATCAAACACGCTCGCTCGCGTCGTCCACGATCTCATTTTCAACTCGCGCGGCGAACTCTTGGTTCAGCAGCTGGCGAGTACTCGCGCTCGCACCCTGGCTATTGGGGTTCTTCCGTTGCTGCCTATCTGTTTGCCGGGGAGTCGTACCAGGCCGCTGCCGTGAGGCGTCTAGCCGAGGAGTTGGGAGTCCACGGAGTCGCGCTCAGCTACATTGGCAAAACTTCCATGACGGATGAGGGATCCGAGAAGTTCATCGGTGTTTTCGCGGCGACCAGCGATGGTCGTTTCCATTTCGACAGGAACCAGATCCAGAAGCTCGAGTTCCTGCAAAGGAACGTGATCCATCAACTTCAGCTTTCCGGCGAGCGAACATTTACGCCCACATTCTTGAAGGTTCTTAGCTTCTACGAGAGTAAACTGTAGTCCCTGTGTCTGAACCACTCTCCAGCGATCAATTACTCGATCTCTACAAAATCGCCGTGGAGGAGTATCGCTTTGAAGTCAGGCTGAACTGGGATCGGACGGCTTTTTACTTCACACTGAATAGCGGTCTTTTTGCGGTTGCTGTCGGGCTATTGAAGATTGCGAGTGCTCCGATCGTGAATCTCGTTGTTGCAAGCGTGTTCCTGATAGGTCTTCTGTCCTCGCTAATTGGCATAAGGAATATCCAAAGGGGGGACGAGTATTATCGGCGGACCGTGGTTAAGAAAACACTATTGGAAGAACAAATCGGGCTGAACAAGCCGGTAGAAGGACACCAACCGACCTGACTCTAGCTGTCGGTACAACCCTTGGCCAAAACGAACATCTTCAGATCCTTCACAACACCGAAAAATGGGTGAACCGACTTCCTAGGTTTAGTAGTGTTACTGCCGGCATTATTGGAGTCCTGAGGCTTATTCTGTGTCGCTAACGTTCTGGGAATCGTTTTGTCCATCTGGCTCTATCGCCACCCTTTGGTAAACCCACATCCGGTTCGAGGTCCGGAATTTGTTCCGGATCGCATCTAGATGGCGGTCCTCACTACGCCATTCGTAGAAGTCCAGAACGACCGCCGGAAGCGGTTCAAAATGGGACGTTTACTGGGCCGATTCGGGCCTGGCGACGGTCGAAAACTGATCGCTCCCGTGGTATAATTTCAATAGTCGCCAAACGAACCTAAGTATAAGACATTTCAATCACTTGAAGTCAATTCGTGGACGCAGTCCGGAGCTGGGTTGGGGCGGGTTTTCTGAGTCAGCATTCACGCGGTAGCCGGGCCCAGTTCTGAGAGAAAGTCGGGGCATTCTCCCGCGGAGCGGAATGGCCACCAAAGAGATCAATACTCCCATCGTCGAAACCAAAACAAAAAACGGAGTTGTGACACCGATCACCGCCGGAAACGGCGGAGGCAACGGCGACTACAACGCCGACTCGATCAAAGTCCTCGGCGGAATGGAAGCCGTGCGCAAGCGTCCGGCGATGTATATCGGCTCGACCGGCGATCTGGGTCTGCACCATCTCGTCTATGAAGTCGTCGACAACTCCGTCGACGAAGCCCTCGCGGGTTTCGCGACCAAGATCGAAGTCACGATTCACATCGACAACAGCGTCACAGTCGTGGATGATGGGCGCGGGATTCCGGTGGATGACATGGTCATCGACGGGGAGAAGGTTTCGGCGGCGCAGGTGGTGATGACTACGCTGCATGCTGGGGGGAAGTTTGATTCATCCACTTACAAGGTTTCGGGCGGGCTGCATGGCGTGGGCGTGTCTTGCGTGAACGCGCTGAGCGAGGAACTCGATCTGGAAATCTGGCGCGACGGCGCGACCTGGGAGCAGACCTACTCGAAGGGCGAACCCACCAGCAAGATGAAGAAGGTGGGCGCGGCGAAGCGGCGCGGGACGAAGGTCCACTTTCTTCCGGACCGGACAATTTTTACCGGGACGGTGGAATACAACTACGACACGCTGGCGCAGCGGCTGCGCGAGTTGGCGTTCCTGAATAAGGGACTGCTGATCACTTTGACCGACGAGCGCTCGACTGACGCGAAGAGCGGCGAACCGAAGCATTCAGACTTCAAGTACAACGGCGGCATCGCGGAGTTCATCAAGCATTTGAACCGCGGCAAGCAGGTGCTGCACGACAAACCGATCTACATGGAAGCGGAGCGCAGCGGCGTGGCTATGGAGATCGGGCTGCAATACAACGACGGGTATTCGGAGTCGGTGTTCAGCTTTGCGAACAACATCAATACCGTAGACGGTGGCACACATCTTTCCGGTTTCCGCATGGCTTTGACGCGCACGATTAATTATGCCGGACAGCAGATGGGTCTGTTCAAGGACGTAAAGGAAAACCTGACGGGCGACGACGTGCGCGAAGGTCTTGTCGCGGTGATCAGCGTGAAACTGTCGCAGCCGCAGTTCGAAGGACAGACCAAGGGCAAGTTGAATTCCGATATTGCGGGCGTAGTTCAAGCCTTCATTAATGAGCGGCTGGGGGCGTTTTTCGAGCAGAACGCTACGGTGGCGCGGAAGATTATCAACAAAGCGGTGGACGCGGCGCGGGCGCGCGAGGCGGCGCGCAAGGCGCGGGATTTGACGCGGCGCAAAGGTGCGCTCGACTCGGGAGGGCTGCCGGGGAAGCTGGCGGATTGTTCGGAGCGCGATCCGAACCGGTGCGAATTGTTTCTGGTTGAGGGCGAGTCGGCCGGTGGGACGGCGAAGCAGGGGCGCGACCGGCGGTTCCAGGCGATTCTGCCTTTGAAAGGCAAGATTCTCAACGTGGAAAAAGCGCGCTACGACAAGATGCTGGCCCACGAGGAAATTCGCGCCATGATTACGGCGCTCGGCACCGGCATTGCCAAGGAGGATTTCGATCCAACGAAGGTTCGGTACGGGAAGATTATTTTGATGACCGACGCCGACGTGGACGGGTCGCACATCCGCACGCTGCTGCTGACGTTCTTCTTCCGGCACATGCAGGAGCTGATCAAGCGCGGGAACGTATTTATTGCGCAGCCGCCGCTGTATTCAATCAAAAAAGGCAAGTCGATGCAGTACATCAAGGACGACGATGCCTTTGACAAAGTGATGCTGAAGCGCGCGGCGGATGGGCTGATCGTGCGTTACGGCGAGGGTGCGGCCAAGCTGGAGGGCGCGAACCTGACTCGCTTTATGAGCGTGCTGAAGGAGTATCTGAACTTCTTCGACAAGGTAAACAAGCGGCTGCGCGATGAGAGCGTCACCGAGCTGCTGCCCCGGCTGGATTTCTCGAAGCATGCGGATTTCGAGGGCGACAAGAAGACTCCGCCGAAGAAGATCGAGCGGCTGGAACGCGAACTGAAGAAGCTGCAGAAAGACCGGAAGTTCAAGAGTGTGGAAGCGGTCTTTGACGAAGAGCACAACCTTTGGGAAGTGAAGATCGTGAACTCGCAAGGGTCGGAGCACACGATCAACTGGGAATTGGCTTCGAGCGCGGAGTGCCGGCAGTTGATTTCGAAGTTCAAGCAGATTGAGCCTTATCTGGAACCGCCGTTTGTGGTGGAAGCTGTGGTCAAGGCCGGCGCGGTTAGCAGCAACGGCGATGAAGGCGCGGAAGATGAGGCGGCGGACAGTGACTCGGCTGAGTCCGATGGAAAATCCGGCAAGAAAACCGCCAAGACTGCGCCTGGATCTGGAGCTGGATCGAAGACCCGCGCCGCGGTCGAACCGGTGGAGAAGGCTACGGCACGCGAGCTGTTTGAGTATGTGAAGAAAGAAGGCAGCCGCGGCTATGATGTTCAGCGCTATAAAGGCTTGGGGGAGATGACGGCTCCGCAGCTGTGGGAGACGACCATGGATCCGGAGCGGCGGACTCTGCTTTCGGTGAAGCTGGAAGACATTGCCGAGTGCGAGACCATCTTCACCACTTTGATGGGCGAGGATGTGGAGGCGCGGCGGAAGTTTATTGAAGAGAATGCGCTGGATGTGAAGAATTTGGATATTTAGAAACCTTTTGCCACGGATTTGCACGGATTCACACGGAAAGAAAATAAGGGCGGCCTTCATGGCCGCCTTTCTTATGGGCGAACGGTTGATAAATCTGATGCAAGGCGCCCGCGAAGCCGAGATTCCTCACTTCGTTCGGGAGACAAGCCTTTAGTGGTGACACCTTTTATTGATGACAATCCTTTCAATGATGAAAATCTAACTGAATGAATGCTGTGGATGGAAAGAAGGCGCCGGAATGGCGGCGCTACTTCAGGCCTTCTACCAGGTAGAGGTCGGCTAGATTGCGGTGGTAGCCGAAGACGCAGGTTTGGGCGTCGGGGGTGATCAGGATGGGACCGATGTTTTCCACGCCGGAGGGATCGGTGGGCATTAGATCTTTCCAGAGCGTGCGCTTGCCGGATTGCACATCGACGCGAAAGACGTGGGCCGGCATCTCACCGGGCTGGTAGACGTAGAGAGAATGCCCGTCGGCGCTCCAGGTGATGGGCTGCTCGCCTTGCGTTACGCCAGGGACGAGGCGCGGGTCGCCGCCATTAACGGGATACAGGTAGCTTCGCTGGTCAGGACCAATGGCAGCAACGGACTGAGAATCGGGCGAGATCGCGAACGAGTTTCCGTTGACGCCTTCGGGCGAGATGGCCTGGCTCTTGCCCGATTCCAGTTCGTAGACGTAGAGCTTTTCTCCCTTATCCGGTTCGTTGCCGGAAAACACGATGCGCTTGCTGTCGGCGAACCAGTGAGCCCAGTTGTGGTTGATGTTGTCGCTGGTGAGATCCTTGGACTGGCCTGCGCCTGTGGGCAGGAGTTTCAGTTGGGCGGGCGAGACCTGGGTTTGGGTGATCGCCCATTTTCCGTCGGGCGACAAGGCCAAGGCGCTACCTTCTCCCAGCAGGACGGCGGGAGAGCCGTCCGTCTTGCGGACATAGACGCCATAGGTGTATCCGCCGGACTTGGAGTAAGCGAGCGAACCGCCGCCGCCTTCCTCGTCGAAGAGCAGGGTCTTGCCATCGGGGGTGAGTTCCCCCGGATAGGTGTAGTCGAGCCATGAAAGTTCGCGCTGTTTCCCGTCCGCGCCGAAGCCCATGAGTTCGCGGCGCCAACTGGCACGCACCAGGAGCACGCGGCCGTCGCGGGCAATATCGAGAAGCATCAACGCGCCGGGCAAACGCGCGATGGTGCGCATCTTGCCGTCGAGTGTACAGGCGTAGAGAGTGCGATCGGTGCCGGACTTGCTGGCGGTGAACCAGATCTCCTTGCCGTCGGGGGACCATGCGACACCCTGGATGGTGAACCATTGATCGGAGAGTGTTTTCCGTTTTCCCGATAGATCGACGACCGCGAGGGCGCCGCTGTCGTCGCCTTGCAGAGGGTGGTCGGCAAAGGCGATGAGATCGCCCTTCGGAGATACGCGGGGATGCCCGATCCATCCTCCGGTCTGGTAGAGCGACTTTCCGATGGGGAATTCCAGGCGGTTCATGCCGCCGAAGTCGCGAACTACGGCAAAGTGGGATCCGTCGGGGGACCAGTCTGCCCATTGCACATTTTCGAGGACTTCCCGTGGCGCTCCGCCAGCCAGAGGCGCGCGAGCCAGCGTGCCCAAGGTTACCCACGCGCCGATGGCTTTGCTATTCAGCAAGACTGCCATTTCCGAAGTGGCAGAAACGGACATAAGCTGGGTGCGGCTGAGGCCCATGGATCGCGATTCGGGAGCTTCCGGGCGGGCGGTGAAAACGTCCGTGGGATTCCCCTGCCAGGCGGCACTGTACAGGATGGTTTGGCCGTCAGGGGCGAAGCGGGCGGCGCGGATGCTGCCCCGGCGGAAGGTCAGTTGACGGTAGATGGGGGGCTCGGGGGGCGTGGAGGCGAAGAATTTCTTGCCAGCGAAAAGGCCGAGACCCGCAGCCAGGAGCAAGCCTAGAGCGAAAATCAGCGCGGCGGGAGATCTCTTGCGCGGCGCCGGGACTGGAGCGGAAGGGGCGACGACGGCGGCGGAGGCAGACTGCTGCGCTTTTTCTGTTTCTGTGACTACCGGGGTGCGCGAGGAATCGATGGAGCGTTTGAGGCGCTTGAGATCGGCACGGAGTTCGCCCGCGGTCTGACAGCGCATGTCGCGGTCTTTCTCCAGAGCTTTGCTAATGATTTCCTCGAGTTTGGGAGGAACTTCCGGAACCAGGCGGTTGGCGGCGGTGGGCTGGCGATTGAGGATGGCATCGGTGATGATCGCGGAGGTTTCTCCGCGGAAGGGGAGGACGCCGGTGGCCATTTCGTAGAGCACGACGCCGAAGGAGAAAAGATCGGTGCGTCCGTCGAGTTCCTTCCCGCGCAATTGCTCGGGCGACATGTAGGCCATGGTGCCGACTGCGGAGCCGGGGCTGGTGAGATCGAGGCTGGCGACGTCGGCCATGGTTTGCGAATCGCCGCTGGTGGGCCGGGCGGCGCGTGCGACCTTGGCCAGACCGAAGTCGAGAATTTTGGCGTTGCCGCGGTCGGTGATGAAAATGTTGGCGGGCTTGATGTCGCGGTGGATAATTCCCTTGCTGTGGGCGGCTTCAAGGGCGTCGGCGACTTCGATTGCCACATTGAGCAGGCGATCGAGTTCCATCGGCCTTCCGTGAACCAGGTGCTTCAGGGTCTGGCCGCTCAGGCATTCCATCACGATGAAGAGGTGACCGTCATGCTGGCCAATCTCGTGGACCGTGCAAATGTTGGGATGGTTCAGAGACGATGCTGAGCGGGCTTCGCGGCGGAAGCGCTCGAGGGCCTGGGGATCGTCGGCAGCACCGTCAGGCAGAAACTTGAGGGCGACAAAGCGACCCAGCTGGGTGTCTTCAGCTTTGTAGACCACACCCATGCCGCCGCCGCCGAGCAGTTCGAGGATGCGGTAGTGGGAGACGGTCTGGCCGATCATGGACGCTGGACACCGGCCCGCGATTGCGGGCGGAACCGGAAGCGCGTTTATCTTAGGCGAATGGTGCGGGTTCGTCAATGCCGGGCCGGGACGGGAGATGCGCTCGCTGGACCCTTCGGCTTTGATTAGGGCAGGCAGTCGAGGCGGCTGCCTCCACATGGGTTTCTTTGCTTCCGAAGAATATTTTATGACGGCATTTCGGATGGTTTGCGGAGTAGAGAGGCTAGCGTGGTTCCCAACGCCAGTAGGGTGAGTAGCGAGATGGTGCCTAGCGAGATTGCGCAGTAAATGCACCACACTCCGAGAATATCCTTCTCGATGTGGGCGAGGTAGAGGGAGAAGGACAATCCGGCCAGAGCCACCACCAGCAAAATGCGGTGGGCGCGACGCCAGGCTAGCGCGCCCATGAGGAGATATCCGGCGATGCCCAGGGCGGCTACTGGAATACCCGCGAGCATGGCGTAGGGGCTGTGATTGACTATGCCGCAGTCCCAGCGCTCGTTGATGCTGCAGGGAGAGTCGCCCTCGGTGCGGTAGTGCTCGCGGAGGGCGAGCGCGGAAACCACGATTCCTACGGCGGCGAGTACGACCAGGATGTACCTCATTGCTTCCTCTTTCGAATTGATGATTGTTGATTGCTGATTGTTGATTGAAAAACTTGCGTTGGGTTTCAATCAACAATCAGCAATCAACAATTCTCTGCTTCCTCTCCCACACGATCAATTGGACGCGGATGGCTTGCTGGCTGCGGGTTTCGCGTGTCCGTTGATTTTGACGTTTTCCAGCCAGTACTTTCCCGGCTCTGCTACTACTACCTCGGCGGTGATGGAGTCGCCGGGCTGGAGTTGATCGAGCGTGGCGGGTGGCTTGATGGGGTAGGGCATGACCATCGGGTCCATAAAGCCTGGGATGGGCTCGTTGTTGATGTTGGCGGATCCAGCTTGCTTGTCGACGGAGATGACTTTTCCCTGCAGAGGGTAGCGCTTAGCGTCGGATTGAGGGTTCGCCGTGGGCTGTGAGGGTTGGCGATTGCAGGCTGGGGAGAGAGTCAAGAAGGCGAAGAGACAAAAGAGGGCAAGGTGAGGAAACAATGAGTTTAGTTTGTCTGGCATATTCAGTCTTCGTTGAACTGGAGCAAGTCCTGAAACCGCAGCGCCTAAAGGCGCGGACGATAGGGCTACAGGTACGGTATGCCCGAGGGCGTACCCTGATACGAAGCTTAGATTCATTCTGTCGAGCATTTGTCTCTTAATAATGGAAGCGGTAGCGAAGTTCGACGTAGATCTCTCTTGGATTGTTCCAGTGAAAGCCGCCGAAGGTCTGGCTATTGTCGAGCTCCATGCGGCGGTTCGCTACGTTGATGGCGTTGAGCGAAGCGGAGAAACGCTCGCCGAAATCCTCGCCGAGAGTGAGATCGAAGGTGGTGTGTTGTGGCAAATGGTCTCCCGGATATGGCGCGCCGGGGAAAGCGTTGCTGAAGCCCGAGCCGTAGTAAACGTTGGTGGAAGCGCGGGATCGCCAGGGAAGGGTGATGTCGCCGCCGAGATTCAGGGTGTTGCGCTGGTCGTGATCGAGCGGGAAGAGCGGTGTGGGCGGCGAAAAGTTGGTCAGACCTCCGGTAATGGGCAGGGCGCCTTCCGCAATCTGGTTGGAATAGGCCAGATGGACCTGTCCACGGTGGGCAATGCGGGGCGAGCGGAGGGTAAGTTCCCAGCCTCGGATTGCTGCACGGGCAATGGTGATCGGGAGGCAGGCCCCGTTTCCGATGCAGCTGTGATCGAAGAAGTTGGTGGCGTCGGTTCTGAAATTGTCGGCGTCGAGGATCCAGCCGCGAAGGGGGATGGTGACCCCGAATTGATGTTCTTCATCGCGTTCGCCGTGGAGCGCTACGAAACCGCAATTCATGTCGGTGCAGAACTGAAGCAGCGGCCCGGAAACTGTTATTAACGGCGGCGCCTGATAGTAGTGACCGTAGAAAGCGCGGAAGGTCCAGTTGAGATGGGGCACGTTGGCCGCCACGCCGAAGCGAGGACTGATGGCGTTCTCGGTAACGCTGCCAGAAAAATGGGTCGGGCGAATGCCTGCGGACAGAGTCAGCCATGGAATTGGTTTGAATTTGTCATCCAAGAAGAAAGCTGCGAGGCCGCCGGAAGGATGCTCGCGGTCGGTGAACGATGAAGGGGAGCCGTCGTTGAAGCCGAACAGTTCGTTGTCCCGCTGGTAGAAGCTGTAAAGGCCCATCTGAAAAGTGTTTCTGGACAGGTTGGCGCTAAGGTTTGCCTGCGCGCCGGCGTAAGCGGAGGTGCGATGATCCGTGGTGGCGCTCGGGAAATCACTGGGCAGGCTGTCGTAGTTGGCCCGGTTGTAATGGTAGAAGGGCGAGACGGTCGCGAGCGTTCTCGAGTTGAAGGTGTGTACCCAGGAGAAATTTACGAAAGCATCGCCTTCATGCTGGCCATCCCGCAGATCTAAGCTGGGGTACTGTCCAGTCAGTTGGCCATTTACCAGATTGTTCTCTAGGTCGTTGGGAAACGGGTCATAAGGAATTTGATAATAATCCTGGCGCAGGGAAGTCACGAGGCGAAGCTGGTTGGAAGGATCGACGTTGAAAATCAGGGAACTGAAGCCGCCATAGCCGTTGGCGGCGTCGTGAACCACCTGGGGAACCGGCGTTTGCAGGCCAAGATTACTGCGGTTGGCGTTAACGCTGGCATAGTAGGCGAAGCGTTCGGTGTGGCTTCCGAAGCTGAGGGCGTCGTTGGTCTGGTAGAAGTTTCCGGCGCCGAGGACGAGTTCAGCCTGGCGGTTGCGCTCGAAACCCGTGCGCGGCACTACGTTGAAGACACCGTAAGTGCGGTCGCCAAACTCCGCGCCGTAACTTCCGCGGTTGACCTCGAGGTAGTCGATGTCCTTGGGATCGAATTGCGGACCGAGATTGGAGGCAATGTTAGTGTTGGGCACGGGCACGCCATCGACGAGCCAACTGGTTTGGTGCCCGCCGCGAATGTGGATTTGGTCGTGGGTGAAATATGCTCCGGGAACGTAGTCAGTGATCATGGCCAAGCTGTTGCTGCGGTCGGCGCCGGGAGTGCGTTCGACATCGACGCGACTGACCAGAGTGGTGGGAGAGGCGGAGTCAGTGGGCGCAACCTCGGGCGCTGCCGAGACAGTGATCCTCGTTGTTGCCGTGGCCAGCTGCAATTGAAAGTGAGCTACCGGCACCGTTCCCGACATGACCGTAACATCCTGCGCGGTCTGCGCGAATCCCGGGCTGGCGACGGAAACGGAATAGCTGCCCAGGGGCACGGCATTGATTTCGAATTCTCCGCTGGCGCCGGTGGTGATGGTCTTGGCCCAGTCTGAGGTCTTCGATTTCAGCATTACCATGGCGCCCTGGACGGGGCGGTGCTGAGGGTCGTGCACGATGCCACGGACAGCACCGTAAATGTTGGCGAAGGCGTCGATGCTGGTCAGCAGCAGCAAGGCCAGGATGCAATTCGTCCTGCGTGTCATCTCTCTTGTCTCCCATGGATCGGGTAGGGGCGGTTCGCCGGCGGCGGCCGATCTTAGTTCGGCAGCCCCGTTCGGCAGCGTCCGGCAACGGACCGACTCAGTATGTGCGTTCAGTAAAGGAAAACAGTCAGGCTTGAGGCTTCAGCAGGCGGGCGGAGCGCGTGAGGATTGGAATTCGGCAGAGGCGTTGGCCGGGGAGTTGGGTTCGGTTCGGGTCAGGGGCACAGTAACGGTGGGCAAGAAGAAGGCTGCCGGTTTCGGCTGAGGGTGAGCCCATTGAGCGGTGGTGACGGCGCGGCAGCAATCATGGTTGCAGCAAGTGGCGTCGCGGATGACAAGCTGTTCGGAGTCCGAGGCCAGCGAATTCTGGCAGTGATGAACTGCCTTGCGGAGGCAGCAGACACGCGGCGGGGGAGACGCAGCCGCCAGCGCCAGTGGGAGCAGATTTCCCGCAAGCGCGATGAACAGCAATAATCTGGCGATTAGGCGGTGCATGCTTTCTGCCGGAATTAAGAATCCCAGGTTGGGCCTAGCATAGAACGGAATCCTCAATAGGCGCAAGCAAAGGGCGGGCGAGGGCGCCCGCCCACACACTAATATTAGCGGCCTACTATGTCGCCCTTCAGGCCAGAGATGGCTCCGAGGACTTCATTTTTTTCCTTATCGGGGACCTTAAATTTGTCGAGCGTGGCCACGAGATCTTTCACGGCGGCGCTCCAATCAGCTTCGGTGATGCCCAGACCGGTGTGCGCGGTTTTCATGTCGCGTCCGGTGTAAAGGCACGGGCCACCAGTGGCGCTGCAGAGGAAATCGAGTACGTGCTGCCGCAGACGCTTCTGCGAATCGGCGCTGAGGCCGGGAAAGAAGCGTTTGAGCTGAGGATCGGCAATGAGGCGGGTGAGAAAGTCGTCGGTGACGGCGGCGAGGGCGTCGTAGCCGCCGAGCCGGTGGTAAAGGCTGTTTTGCTGTTGTGCAAAGGCTTGCGGCGGGGCGGCGCAGAAGGGCGCGACCGCGGCAAAGGCCGCCAGGGTGA
This sequence comes from uncultured Acidobacteriaceae bacterium, assembly GCA_963807655.1. Lineage (GTDB taxonomy): Bacteria > Acidobacteriota > Terriglobia > Terriglobales > Acidobacteriaceae > Sulfotelmatobacter. The sequence goes on from CAWEDF010000066.1 coordinate 48,510, forward strand.
TGTATAGAAACGGGGTGAGTCTTTTCATTTTTTGTCTCCTGGATACGTATCGAGACGATTGGGCCCCAAGCCCAAGTCGGGAGGATTTTATCCAGAGAGCCATCCTTCTGGCAAGGCGCGTTATCGCATCAGGACATAGGCGCCGCCGTTGGTGAAGGCGATGACTAGGTTCATCAGGACAAACATCAGGTCGTAATGCCAGCCGAATACTTTCTCACCCCAGAAGCCGCTGTGCCAGGCGAAGATTTTTTTCTGGATGGCGCCGAACATGATGAAGATGAGACCGAAGGCGGCGAGCTGGGTTAGGACTCCGAAAGCTACACCCAGGCTTCCGGCGATTTCGGCGATGCCGAGGAAGATTGTGAAAGGCTTGGACATTCCGATGTCCTTGGCGCGAGCTTCGGGGTCTTTGAGATGACGGAAGCCGCTGGCGACGAAGACCAGGCTGACCATGAGCCGCATGAGGAGCAAGCCGAGATCGGTGAAGCGGGCTAGTTGAGGGAACATGGGTGCCTTCTTGGATGAGTCGGATTGGGAAGCTGGAGTCTCTGCACATTACGACCGCTGGCTAAAGCCCGAAATCATTTTGGATGCTTTATGCGGCGCTGAAGCGCTGCTCTTCCACGGTGCTGCGCGCTGCCGTTCACTCAAGACTAATTGGTTCAGGCTTTGCCCTGGATCTTGGCCCACCACCAGCGGACGCCAACGAAGAGGAAACGCCAGTCGGAAAAGAATTCCGGCGGCTTGCCTTCGAAGGCGTGGCCGACGAATTGGAGAATCCATCCCAGGACGAACAGAGCCAGCGCGTAGGGCCAGAGACGATGGAGGAAGAGGCTGGCGAGAAAAACTACGAGCGAGAGCACAATGGTTGGGATGCCCAGAGTGTGGCAGGCGCGGTTCACGGGATGCTGATGGCTGGAGGCGTATTGAGCGATCCACTGCTCGTTGGTGCGGTTGCCTAACATGGCGGAAGGATCATACACCGCTGAGCGCTTCTTTGCACTGGTTCGCGAGGGTTGAGGCAGCCGCTTCCCGCGTGGTAGCATCCTTAGTTTTGGCACGGGATGTTGGGCTGGCCTGTCTATTGCACTGTTCTTCGTTCTGAAGTCTGATTCTGACTTTGGGCCTTCTCTCTTTCCACGCCTGCGAAGGAGCCTACTTGTGAAAGTTTATTCCGGAGAAAACATTCGTAATGTAGCGATTGTGGGGCATGGTCATGCGGGCAAGACCACGCTGCTTTCGGCCATGCTCTACACAGCGGGGGCCACGCCGCGGCTGGGGCGCGTGGACGATGGGTCGGCAACCACCGATTACGACGAAGAAGAGATCGCGCGCAAGATGTCGATTGCGGCGTCCGCGGCGTATGTGGAGTGGGGCAAGACGAAGATCAACGTGATCGATACGCCGGGGTTCAACATGTTTGTCCACGAGGCCAAGATGGTGCTGCCGGTAGTGGATGCGGCGATCGTGGTGGTCGACGGCGTGGCCGGCGTGGAAGTGGTGACGCAGCGGGTGTGGAACGATTGCGAGGAGTACAAGACTCCGCGGCTGATTGTGGTGAACCGCATGGACCGCGACCGGGCGAATGCGGAGCGCGTGCTGGAATCGCTGGTCAGCGCGTTTGGGCGGAATGTGATTCCGATTGAGCTGCCGATCGGCAGCGAGAAGAATTTGACCGGCGTGGTCGATCTTGGTCCGCATGAAGGCTTATACCTACGAGCTGGGTGGGAATGGAAAAGGGAAGGAGACCGAGATCCCGGCCAACATGCGGGCGCAGGTGCAGGAGTCGCACGAGCAACTGGTCGAACTGGTGGCCGAGGGCGACGACAAGCTGATGGAGAAGTTTTTCGAAGCCGGGACGCTTGGGGAAGAAGATTTGATCCCAGCGCTGCACAATGCGATTCGCGAGGACAAACTTTTCCCGGTAGTTTTTGCTTCGGGGTTGGGCAATATTGGCGCCGACCGGGTTATGGATTTTATTGTGGATTACACTCCGGCGCCCTCGGAGCATGAGTGGGTGCAGGGCGAACCGGCGGCCTCGGGCAACGGAGACGTGCCCAAGCGGCATGAGACGGATTCGGAGCCGGTGTCGCTGTATGTGTTCAAAACGGTTTCGGATGCGTTTGCGGGAAGGATTTCGTACTTCAAGGTTTTCTCCGGCGTGCTGAAGAACGAATCGACGGCGCAGAACTTTTCGCGCGGATCGACGGAGAAGTTGTCGCATATTTCCATCATGCAGGGAAAGACAGCAGTGCCGGTGACCGAGCTGCACGCGGGGGACATTGGAGCGGTGGCGAAATTGAAGGACACGCTCACCGGCGATACCTTGGAGATAAATCCGCGCCGATACTTTATCCGCGAGTGAAGCTGCCGGAGCCCGCGATCACGTTTGCGATTGAGCCGAAAAGCCGCGCCGATGAAGACAAGCTGGGGCCAGGGGTCCACAAGCTGATCGAAGAGGATGCGATGCTGCGATTTTTCCGGGATCCGCAAACCCAGGAGTTTCTGATCGCTGGGACCGGGCAGTCAGCACATTGAAGTTACGGTTTCGAAGCTGAAGAAGCGGTATCACACGGAAGTGGTTTTAAAAGCGCCGAAGGTTCCCTATCGCGAGACGATCCGCGGCAAAGCTGACGTGCAGGGCCGGCACAAGAAGCAGACCGGCGGACACGGTCAGTACGGCGATTGCAAGATCAAGATGGAGCCCATGCCGCGGGGCGGACAGTTTGAATTCGTCAACGATATTTTTGGCGGCGCGATTCCCAAGAACTATATTCCGGCCATTGAAAAGGGAATCAAGGATGCGGCGGCGCGCGGGTACCTGGCGGGATTTCCGGTGGTGGACTTCCGCGTGATTTTGTATGACGGGTCGTATCACGACGTGGATTCGAACGACATGTCTTTCCAGATGGCGGGGCGCATCGCATTCAGAAAGGCGATGGAGCAGGCCAAGCCCACGATTCTGGAGCCGGTGATGTCGGTCGAGATCACCATCCCGGACGACTTTGCGGGCTCGATCATGGGCGATTTGAACAGCCGGCGGGGACGCATCCAGGGCATGGACAATAAGGGCGGCAATACCGTGGTGAAGGCCGAAGTGCCGATGGCTGAGATGCTGACCTACGGCGTGGATTTGACCTCGATGACACAGGGCCGCGGCAGCTTCAACATGGAAATGCACCACTACGACACCGTGCCGGGCCAGTTGCAGGAGAAGATTATTGAGAAGGCTAAGGCGGCGCGGGGGGATGTGAAGGACGAGGAAGAGTAGAGGTAACGAGACCCTAAAGCACCATGATTGTTTCTGATTTACCGCCTTCCCGAATCCTTGGCTCGTTGGCTACCTGCGTCCATGCGACTGCCTTCAACTGTTTCATAAGCACCGCCCGGACGGGACTTTTCTCAAGCCGATGGTCGACCATGATTCTCGATGGCGATCCCGGAGTTGACCGAGCTTTCAAGTGCTTCGCTTCCGTTGTATATCGGATCGGCCTCTCGAAAGCTCAAGTGAGAGCGGCCCACCAAGAGCTTTCCACGCGTGTGGATGGCGCAGGGCAGACCGGCGTCGGGCTAGATCGGGCTGTCGTGCCAATTCTCAATGAGTTCGTTGAGCGCGGAATAGTAGAGCGGGGCGAGGCTCATTAGTGGGCCGCACAGACGCAAGAATTCTCAATCTCTCTGAGGTGATCGGGTTACATCATGGCTACGACGCCAAGCCGTGTGGCGGACCGACTTGTTTGGTACGCGGGGTACGGTTCAAACCTTAAGAGTAGCCGTTTCGAGTCCTATGTGAACGGGTGCCGCGAGAGATCTGCGCCTCGTGGTAATCGGCCGATCGAACTCCCATACGAGCTGTATTTTGCCGGCCGCTCCGACACTTGGGGCGGAGCACCCGCCTTCATAAGGCGCAGTTCCGGTAATGTGCGATCCTACGGGCGGATGTACCTAATTTCTCAGGGCCAATTCAATGACGTCGTTCGGCAAGAGAATGGGCGAAAAGTTCCGGGCGCGACCGTCGTTCCCGATTACGCGGAACTGCCCTCGGCAATGAGTGGTCTTTTGGCGGGGGCGGAAAATATAGCTGCATAATAAAAATTGGGATCGATGAAGGCATTCCAATCGTGACGATCACCGCGGAGCGGGACGACGTTCATAACATTTCAGCGCCCAGCGAATGCTACGTAAGAACAATTGTATCTGGGCTAGAGGAAACGTACCCGTGTCTGACGAAATCCGAAATTCGTGATTACCTTCTTCGCTGTGATGGGATTCGCGGTACCGTTCCTCCGGATGAACTGACTCATTGGGTGTTAGCCGCCTGATTCCACATTCCTTCCTTTGCCGTCAATTTAATGACGATCGTTCTTAGGTTATTTTCATGCCATGCGCCTTCGCTAGGTTTGCCTGCCGCTCATCGAACGTCAGGAATCGCTTGATCCGCAGTCGCGGAACCCTTTTCCCGCTTAACGGGAACGATGTAGGCGATCACGCGGTTGCGCTCACGCAGTTCGACCGTCTTTCCTGCGCGAAGCCATGCTTTAAGTTGCCGCGTATTGCGCAATTGGCTCAACGTTATCGATGGCATTTTCATGGATGGGTCACTCGAAAGAAGTCACACGCGTTCATTTGCAACATATCGGTTCTATAGGAATTCTCATTAACCGCCCCGATCGAGGATTACGTGGAACGCAGCTTGCCATATCTAAAGCCAACTTTTCGTGATCAGATTCCCTCTTGACTTCAGCCCCATAACAGACCATGCTTGAAATTCAGGCGTCAAACCATCCAGCAGCTCTCGCAAGGTTGCGCTTGATACGAGAACAGAGTCGCCAGCGCGGGCGGAAGAGCAGTGTAAGCCATCTGTTTTCAAGATTTTGCCCGTAAACGATTGAGCCTGTTGGATTATTCGTCGATTTCTTGGTAAGTTGCTGATTCCAATAGATCGGGGGGGAGGGGGTATCCCAGCCTCTTTCCTCAGATTCCCGATTCGGTCCTAACAAACTTCGCAAAGCGCCTGTGGCCACTGCCAAAAACTATCCCGATCCTGAATCAAGCCGTGACCGCCTCGTTTCCGGCCGCCGGTCGAAGACGATTCTTCATTTGAACTCAAACTTCGCCCGCAGAGACTGGGCGAATTCATCGGGCAGGCTAAGGTCAAAGAGAATCTGGCGGTGGCGATTGAGGCGGCGCGGTCGCGCGGCGAGGCCATGGATCACGTGTTGCTATACGGGCCTCCGGGGCTGGGGAAGACGACACTGGCCAATATTATCGCTAACGAACTGGGCGTGCACTTCCAGCCGACTGCGGCGCCGCTGTTGCAGATCAAGGGCGACCTGACGGCGATCATCACCAACATGCAGGACAAGCAAGTCCTGTTCATCGATGAGATTCACCGGCTGCAGCCGGTACTCGAAGAACTGCTGTATTCGGCGCTGGAAGACTACAAGCTCGACATCATTATTGGGCAAGGGCCTTCGGCGCGCACGCACACGCTGGAAGTGAAGCCGTTTACGTTTGTGGGCGCGACTACCCGGGCGGGATTGATTTCTGCGCCGCTGCGGTCGCGGTTTGGGATTGTGTTGCGGCTGGAGTTTTACACGCCGGAGGATTTGCGCGTGATCGTGGAACGGTCAGCGGAGATTTTGGGAGTTGAGGTTGACGGTGCTGGCGCGATCGAGATAGCCAGCCGGTCGCGGGGGACGCCGCGCATCGCGAACCGGCTTCTGCGGCGGGTGCGCGACTATGCACAGGTGCGCGGCGCGGGTAAGATCGATTTGCCCACGGCGCAGGCGGCGCTGCAGATGCTGGAGGTTGATAAATACGGATTCGACGAAGTGGACCGGCGGCTGCTGCTGACGATTATCGAAAAGTATCAGGGTGGGCCCGTGGGCGTGAATACCCTGGCGGCGGTGCTGGCCGAAGAGCCGGACGCGATTGAAGAGATTTACGAGCCCTTCCTGATGCAGATTGGGTTTTTGAATCGCACTCCGCGCGGGCGCGTGGCGACGCAGTTGGCGTATGAGCATTTTGGAATTACGCCGAGCCGGAGGCAGAGTTCGCTGTTCTAGAGTTCACGATAGACACGTTTTGACTCGCGCCCTCTAATGCTCCAAAAACTGTTCTAACCTTGCCGCCGTCCTCCCGTCTAAGCTCCAGCAGCGATCGATCCGTAGGAATGTTGCGGGCTTGGGGCAAATGGGTTACTGGTCCAACACAAAGCGGATGGGCGCCAGACTGCTGGCATATCTGGCCCTGCTGTCGTTAGCACAGGCGAAAGACAACGCAACCCCGCCGCTCGTTGCTAAGACCAAGTTCGCCAAGCTGCACATTCCCCACCTTGCTCAGCGCCCCACCATCGCAGATTTTCTGGAGATGAGGCCCTCCCCCGCAGTTGAAGGAAAGATGTTGAAGGTGGATGGATTCCTGCAGCGCGATCCCAAGGATGGTTCTCCGGTATCGCAAAAGACCGAGGTGTATCTGGGCTACACCGACAAGGACTTTTACGTCGTATGTGTTTGCTTTGACTCGGAGCCGGGAAAGATTCGTGCGCGGCTGGTGCGGCGCGAACTGATCAACGACGACGACCAGTTCGGTTTTGTTCTTGACACCTTCCACGACCACGCTCACGGGCTGTTCTTTTACGTAAACGCCCTGGGAGTGCAGCAGGACGGTATCTGGGACGAGGCCAGCCTAAACATAAACGGGCCAGACTATTCCTACGACATGGTGTGGAACTCCGAAGGCAAGCTGACGGGTAAGGGGTACGTCGCCTGGTTCGAGATTCCTTTTAAGTCGCTGCGTTTCCCGCCAACCGACGTGCAGAACTGGGGCGTCTTCTTCGAGCGGGACATCAAGCGCAACAGCGAAGATTCCTTCTACCCTCACATCACCAGCAATGCGCAGGGATTTCTGGTGCAAGGGGCGGACATGGATGGCATCGAGAAAGTCTCGGGAAGTCGCAACATGCAGTTCATTCCCTATGTTGTAGGACGGGGGTTCCGCCAGTTGGATGATCGCGATCCCTTTAATCCGACATTCAACGGCGCGTCTCTCAAGTGCGGCCGGGGTTGGATTCGAAGATGGTGTTGAAGGACTCGTTCGTGCTCGACACGACCATCAACCCGGACTTTTCTCAGGTGGAATCAGACCAGCCTCAGATCACCGTGAACCAGCGTTTCGAGGTGTACTTTCCGGAGAAGCGGCCTTTCTTTCTGGAGAACTCGAGTTACTTCTACACACCGATCAATCTGGTCTTCACGCGGCGGATTGCGGACCCGGAATACGGAACGCGGCTCACGGGGAAGAACGGGCCGTGGTCCCTGGGCATGCTGTTTGCCGACGACAAGTCTCCCGGGGAGAGCGTGGCCCCTTATGATCGGCTGGCTGGACACAAAGCGTATTTCGGCGCTCTCCGGGTCAACCATGACATCGGGAAAGCGTCGAGCATCGGGCTCATCTACACCGACCGCGAGCTGCAAACCGTTCCGGGCGAGTTGGAGTGCACACTGAATCCCTGCCTGGTGGGTTCGAACCGGGTGGGCGGCTTCGATACCAAAATCAAGCCCGGCAATAAGTGGCTGATCACCGTGCAGGCGCTGGACAGCCACACCAAGTTTAATGACGGGACCCACAAGGGCGGACCCGCCTATGACTGGTTTGTGGAACGGAGTTCCCGCAAAGCGGAGTACAACGCACTTTACCAGGACACGACGGCGGGATTTGAAACCGATACCGGATTCTTCCGGCGTCCGGATGTCCGGCGCTTGAGCCAGTTCGCGCTGTACCGTTTCCGCCCCGAAGGAAAAACGTTGCAGTGGCATGGGCCGTCGATTTCCACCATCAATAACTGGGACCACCACGGCACGCGCCTGGAGTGGTACACCAACGTAAATTGGCGGTTTCAACTGAATGGGTCGAGTGATTTCGGGATTTACTATAACGCTGGGCACGAGCGCCTGCGCCCGCAGGATTTCAGCACGCTGACCTCGAATCAGGATTACGCGCACTACCATCGCGGGTTCTGGTTTGACTACGCCTACTTCAAACCCGTGTTGCTTTCGGCGGAGGTCAACTGGGGCCAGGACACCAACTACAACACGGCAGTGGGGCCGCCGGTGTTAGGTAAGTCGGGCTTTGCGCAGATGTCGGCGACGATCCGGCCAATCCCGGGACTGACTGTGGAGAACGCTTACCTGCTGACGCGTTTGCGGGATGTGGCCACGAACCTGAACCAGTTCAACAACCACATCATTCGCTCGAAGTGGAACTACCAGTTCACGCGGGCCTTCTCTCTGCGCGTAATTGGACAGTACAACACGGTGATCGCGAATTCTCTTCTGAGCTCACTGCAGCCCGCGAAAAACTTCAACGCCGATGTGCTGTTTACCTATTTCGTGCATCCTGGGACGGCGTTTTATTTAGGCTACAACAGCAACCTGCAAAATCTGGCCAACCCATTGGGAGCTGATATAAACGGAAACCTGCTGCGTACCCCGGACCACTTCATCAACGACGGGCGGCAGATTTTTGTGAAGATCTCTTACCTGTTCCAACGCTAAGGCTGGCATCACTCCGCGCCCATCGCCGTGAAACTCCGCTGGTTTCGGCGTGAGACCTGCGATCCAAGCGTTTTCATCCACCGATTCGACAGAGAGTGACACTGTTCGGTAAACCTGAAAGGCAATGCTTCCTTGCTTCTTGGGGCCCGCTCATGGTGTATCTTGCTGGATTCCTCTCGAGACACGAGCGGGGAAATGTGAGGGCGCTTTGTCTGTGGTCCAAACTCGGCGTTTCTTATTAAAAAGGCCTTTGGGGTTCGTGCTGGCAACGGTGACGCTGTTGGGAGCCTCGGAATGTGGATGGGGCGCGTCGCCGCAGAATCCTCCAGCGCACGCGCTCGGCCCGCCGGCGGTGACCATTCCACGTGTGACCAGGGCTCCGGCGCTCGAAGACTTTTTAGGAATGGAGCCTGCGGGCGAGATCGCGCTGCAGATGGCGAAGGTGACGGGCTTCGTGCAACGCAACCCGCACGATGGAGAAAAAGTCTCGGAAGAAACCGCGGCCTACCTGGGCTACGACCAGAAAAATCTCTACATCGTGTTCGTCTGCTTCGACGATGCGAAGAAGGTGCGGGGGCGCATGTCGCGGCGCGAAGACATTTTCGACGATGACCAGGTCGAGATCATGCTGGACACGTTTCACGACCGGCGCCGGGCTTATGCCTTTCAGACCACGCCGTTGGGCGTGCAGTGGGACGCGATCTGGACCGAGGCGTCGCGGGAAGAGGTGAACGGGAACTTCGACACGTCGTTCGACACGGTGTGGGATTCGCGCGGCAAGCTGACCAGCCGCGGTTTTGTGGTCGAGATGGCGATTCCATTCAAGAGCCTGCGGTTTCCGGCGACGAAGGAACAGGAGTGGGGAATCATTCTGTATCGCGGAATCGTTCGCAAGAACGAAGATTCGTTCTGGCCGGAGATTTCGTCCAAAGTGGAAGGGCGGCTGGGACAGGCGGCGACGTTGTATGGGCTGGAGGGAATTTCGCCGGGCCGCAGCATCGACCTGATTCCGTACGGAATCATGCGCGGTTTCCGGTCTCTAAACACGCAAGATCCGAACAATCCGTATTTCCAGAGTGCAACGGCGCAGGGGCAGCCGGGTATGGATGCGAAGTTCGTGATCCATGATCACTTTGTGCTGGATATGACGGCGAATCCCGACTTCAGCCAGGTAGAGTCGGAGGATCCGCAGATCACGGTGAACCAGCGATTCGAGGTGTATTTTCCGGAGAAGCGGCCGTTCTTCCTGGAGAACGAAGACTTCTTTCGCACCCCGTTCGATTTGTTTTTCACGCGCAATATTCAGGACCTTTCGGCGGGAATCCGGCTCACGGGGAAGGAGGGCCCGTATTCGGTCGGAGTGATGTCGACCGATGACCGCGCGCCAGGACTGGCTGTACCGAATTATTTTCCGCTCGCCGGAACGCGGTCTTACTTCACCATTGCGCGGGCCAGCCGCGACATCTCCAGGCAGTCGACGGTAGGTGTGGTTTACACCGACTGGGAATGCCCTACGACGGGCGAGTCCAACCGCGTCGGCGGAGTGGACACGCGCTTGAAGTTGACGCCCAACTGGACATTGGAGGGTCAGGCTGTGTTGAGTTCAAGCAACCTGGCGGGCAACTTTTTCTTTTCCAGCTACTCGGGCAACAACTGCGAGACCAACCTGTTTCCCTTCAGTTCGGGAAATGTCGGGAATGGAAATTACTATGCTGGCCCGGCGGACAAGCTGGACCTGAAGCGCGATGGGCTGCACTTTTCCTACGAGGGAATTTACGACGACATCAGTCCGGGATTTGTGACTGTGCCGGGATTCGTGAACCGCGTGGACATTCGCGGGCTTTACCAGACGGCCGACTACCGCTTCCGTCCGAAGAAGGGATGGGTCGTGGACTGGGGTCCGTCCGTCAAACAGCGCGTCGTCTTCGATCACGAAGGCAACCGGCTGGACACCTATTACAACCCCTATCTGGGGATTCAAGGCCGCGGTCAGACGGCGATCATTCTGCTTCCTTACGAGGAACTGCGGGAACGGTTGCGGCCCCAGGATTTCTTGTTTCTTGGTCTGTCGGCGAACCAGAACCAGGATTATCACGAGCACCTTAGCGGAGCTTCGTTTCAAACGGGTTATTTTTCAAAGGTTACGATCGGTGCGAACTATTACTGGGGAAATGGAGTGAACTTCGTGCCGGCGGCTACCGCGGCGCCGCAGTCTCTTCTGGCTCGGTTGGATACGGCACAGGCCACCCTGACCTTCCGACCGGTCAAGCCGTTGAAGATTGAAAATACCTATCTGTTTGAACGCTTGCGCGCGACCGAGAACGAATATCGGTTTGTCCTCTCGGAATCGCCCCCCGGCGTGCCGATCGGGAAAGGAATTTTCAACAACCACATCGTGCGCAGCAAGTGGAACTGGCAGTTCACTTCTCAGCTCTCGCTGCGCGTGATTCTGCAATACAACTCCGTCCTGGCGAACACTCCAGGCACCACTCTCTATCCATATACTTTCCTGCCCACGGAGAAGCAATTCAACGCTGACTTCCTGCTCACATATCTCGTGCATCCGGGCACGGCGATTTATGTGGGCTATAACAGCGACCTGCAGAACCTGAACCACGGTCTGATGGGGGATCCCCTGGCAGGACTCTTCACGGCGAAGGGCTATATCAACGATAGCCGGCAATTCTTTGTGAAAGTGTCATACCAATTTCGCTTCTGAGGGTGGGAAGAGGGTGCGAGATTGCTGAATCCTGGGGGATTCCGATAGAATCTAAGGATTCTGATCGATGTAAGATGTTCGAAAGCCAAGGTCTAACTCATATGAAACCTGCTATTCATCCCGCTTATAACGAAGTGCGCGTGCATTGCGCGTGCGGCAATGCGTTTGTTACGCGGTCGACCCATAAAGGCGATATCAGCGTAGAAATTTGTTCCGCCTGCCATCCTTTCTTTACTGGCAAGCAGAAGCTTATGGATACGGCTGGCCGCGTGGAGCGCTTCCGCCGCAAATACGCCAAGAACGCGCCCGCGCCAGCTAAGGCAGCCGAGGCGTCGAAGAACTAACTTTTTTCCGCCGGGTTTGTGCGGATTACCACGGATACACCTGAAAATCATGCCCTCGCTTCGCGGCGGGGGCTTTTGTTTGGCTGGCCAAGTAGAATAGACCTGTGCGGAAGTCATGGGACAACTCGTGTAGTAACGGCTCGGGCGGAGCAAGCTCGTGTGGGGACGGGCGCATTCGCCCGTCCAGCGAGCGAAGCGAGCCAGTCCCTGCGAGCCTTTCTATCGGCGGGATCGAGATCACCCCGGCGACTGTGCTCGCACCCATGGCCGGCGTTACCGACACGGTCTTTCGCCGGTTCATCCGCAACCTCGGCGGCTGCGGACTGATCATGACCGAGTTCACCTCGGCCGACGGCGTGCTGCGCAAGAAAGATCAGAAGGCGAAGCGTTACCTCCATTTCTATGAAGACGAGCATCCGATTTCGGCACAGCTTTTTGGCAGTGATCCGCAGGTGATGGCCGAGGCGGCGCGCATGGTCGAGGGCCTCGGTTTCGACCTTGTCGATCTGAACCTGGGCTGCCCGGCAAAGAAAGTGGTGAAATGCAACGGAGGCTCCGGCCTGCTGCGCGATCTGCCCGCGATCGGCCGCATCTTTGAGGCGGTGCGTGCTGCGGTGAAGATTCCTTTTACGGTGAAGTTCCGCGCGGGATGGAGCGACGACGAGATCGTGTGCGTGGAACTGGCTCGTATGGCGGAGTCGTGCGGGCTGGCCGCGGTCGCGCTGCACGCGCGGACTCGGGAACAAGGCTACAGCGGCCAGGCGCGCTGGGAGTGGATTGCTGCGATAAAGGATGCCGTGAAGATTCCGGTGATTGGCAACGGCGACATCCGGTCGCCTGAGGATGCCTGCGCCATGGTCACGCAGACTGGATGCGATGCGGTCATGATCGGGCGCACGGCGCCGTCGAATCCTTGGATCTTCCGGCAGATTGAGCAGTATTGCGCGGGGATGGATCGGGAAGGGCACGACTTTAGTCGTGCCGATAACCCCGCAACTTACGGATCGGCTGTAGCCGCTGAGGTGGGCTCCCACTCGGAGGCAGGCATTCCCTCAGGGGCTGAAGCCGAATTTTTCTTGGCGCCTAACGGCGCGGCTGAAGCCGTGACCTTCCCGTCATTGCCCCGGCCAACAGTTTCGTTGTTGAGGCAGTCCTACGACGAACCCACCGAGGCCGACCGTTACCAGATGATCCGCACCTATTTTCAGATGCTGATCGAAGAAGAAGTCCCAGACGCCGTCGGGAAGATGAAGCAGTTCGCCTCCTGGTTCACACACGGCGTGCCGGGCGGAGCGGCGCTGCGCAAGGCAATCTACGAATCGAAGAGCGATGTGGAAGTACTGGAGCGAGTGGAGGAATTCTTCGAGGCCAAACTGTGTGGCGCGGGCGCCTCTTCGGCAAACTCAGGGCAAGTTCTCGCCCGCGAAGCGTGAGCGCAGGCTCCGCCACCCTCTCTCATACCGAGCAGTGTTTCTTCAAGGGACGACGGTTACCGCGACCCTTACTCCCGGGTACCGCGGATTAAACAGAAAATACCGGCCTTCGACGAAGTCGATATAGCAGTGGTCGGTGTATGCCCATCGAGCAGGCCAGGGCTGCCCGATTTCGAACCGGTAGCCGCCGTAGGCGAAGTGCGGGTGGCCTGCCACCATGGTCACGTGGCCGACAGCAAAGTAGTGCTCACGTCCAAAGTGCGCGTGAAAGTGTTCATCGGAAATGTGCCGTAGTTCGGCGCGTCTTTCTTCATGCGCCATGTGCCGTTCCTCGGCACGCCGCTCTCCATAGGCTAGGTGCCGCTCTTCGGCGCGGCGCTCCTCATGCGCTTCGTGCCGTTCTTCCTTGCGTAGTTCTTTTCGTTCCCGCTCCCTGTGCTCGTCTTGAGCCGAAGCGGCAATAGCGCCTCCCAGCAACAATGAGGCAGAAATACCGACGATGGTTGCGAATCGCTTCATGATTCCTCGCGGGGAGATTGATTTCGACGGACGCGGTCGAAGGCGCCCGCCTCAGTTCACGGTAGCAGGATGTGCTTAAAAAGAAAGTTACCGAAGAACAACCCGATCGTTATACCTTTCGCGCGACCATCTTGCCGATCTCGTCTTTTTCTATATAGGCCCACGGAATGGCGGGATCGTGCGTGAACACCGTCACCCACTTCTCCGCGATCGCCTTCGCGTAGTACTGCTTCTTACTTTCTATGGTCTGCAACGGATAAAGGTCGAAGCCCATGCCCCAGGTGAGATCGATATGCGCGGTTGTGGGGATGAGATCGGAGATGTAGCAGGCGATCGCAACCTCAGGGGCTGAAGCCCCGTCTTCCTTGTGAGCTGCTGACGGCGCGACTGGAAATCGCGCCCTTTCAAATCCAGGATGGCCGTTCACAATCACGGCCTGCATGTTCGCGGTGTGACCGGGGAAAGTTTTTACGGAGATGCCGGGAACGATTTCCTCGCCGCCTTTGAGCAGCGTCATCTGTCCGCTCTGCACGAGCGGGTCGTAGTTGTCGGGGATGTAACTGATGGCGTCGCGTTCGCTGGGACGCCGCGCATATTCCCATTCGCCTTCTGGCGCGTAGTACTTCGCGTGCGGAAAAGTTGGCACAATTTTGCCGTCTTTGCGCACGGTATTCCAGCCGCAGTGGTCGAAGTGAAGGTGCGAGTTGATGACAATGTCGATGTCTTCGGGAGCGACTCCGCCGGCGGCGAGACTTGCGAGCAATTGCGCGGGCTGGCCGTAGAACTTGACCATGCGATCCGAGAGCTTGTTCCCCATGCCGGTTTCCACCAACACAGTTTGTTTGCCGGTGCGAACGAGCAGCGAGTTGAGTCCGGCCTGGACGTAATTCTTTTCGTCAGCCGCCGCCTTGCGCGACCACATGATCTTGGGAACGACTCCGAAAAAAGCGCCGCCGTCGAGCCGGTAAGTGCCATCGGAGAAGATGCTGAGTTCGAAATCGCCGACAGTGAGGCTGGGCATGAAGCTAGTGTGCCACAGACCCGATCGGCATTCCTCCTGCTAGACTGCGGTACTCTCATCCGTATGGAACGCCCGGCCAGCGTCACGGCGATCGCAGCGCTGTTTTTTCTGGTCGCGGGATATCTGGTCGCGATCGGCATTATTGAGTTGGTGGCGCCTGGCACGCTTTCAACGCTGGGAACGGGGGTCAAGCACGGGAGAGAACTCACCGGGCCTCAGGCGGCCTTATCCGTCGGCGCAGGATGGGCGCTGGTTGCATGGGGCCTTTATCGGCTGCGCAATTGGGCGCGCTGGTGCGCGATTCTACTCATGGTGATCGGGGTCGCGGGATCGGTGCCGGCAGTTTCTGCGGCCGCGAGGGATCTGACTTGGCGCTTCTTCTTGTACGGCTTCCAGATCATGGTGCGCGTCGTGATCGCATGGTATCTGGCTGCATCGCCCGAGGTGATCGAGGCGTTCAAGCGAAAATAGGGCGACCCTCCAATAGTGTCATCCCGACCGAAGCGAGGGACTCTTGGTCTCTGCTTGCACCGGCACTACAGGTGCTCGAGCAAACACCAAGGTCCCTCGCTGCGCTCGGGATGACAATCCGATTGTTTAGCGCTTCGCTTTTGCCGATTCTTTTTCTCCCACGCGCTTGCTGACTTCGAATGTCATTTTGCCGGCTTTCTTGTCCGCATCGACGATCACGTGGTCGCCGTGCAGAATCTCTCCATCCAGAATCTTCAACGCCAGCGGATCCTGAATCAGCTTTTGAATGGCGCGCTTGAGCGGGCGCGCTCCGAAGTTCGGGTCGTAGCCTTGAGTGAAGAGCAGGTCTTTGGCGGCGTCGGTCAGCTCGATTGAAATTTTGCGGTCGGCAAGCAGACGGCGAACGTCTTCGAGGCGCAGGTCGATGATCTTGACCAACTGTTCTTTGCCGAGCGGGGTGAAGACGATGATGTCGTCGACGCGGTTCAGAAACTCGGGCCGGAAGTGGCCGTGCAGCGCTTCAAGCACCTGTTCGCTGGCCTTCTCAAACTCTTCCGGGGTTTGCACGTGGTCAGGTTGCAGATAGCTCGAGCCGATGTTCGAGGTCATGATCAGAATCGTGTTCTTGAAATCGACGACGCGACCCTTGCCGTCCGTGAGACGGCCGTCGTCCATCATTTGTAGCAGGACGTTGAACACATCCGGATGAGCCTTCTCGATTTCGTCGAACA
The DNA here is from genome assembly GCA_963807655.1 of uncultured Acidobacteriaceae bacterium. GTDB lineage: Bacteria > Acidobacteriota > Terriglobia > Terriglobales > Acidobacteriaceae > Sulfotelmatobacter. The sequence continues at coordinate 64,306 of CAWEDF010000066.1, forward strand.
GCACTACGGCATAGGGACGGCGGCGGACCTGCTCGGTAAGCTGTCCTCCCTCTTCGTAGCCGACGTACCCCGGAGGCGCGCCGATCAGGCGGGCGACCGAATGCTTCTCCATGTATTCGGACATGTCGATGCGCAGCAGGGCGCGATCGTCGTCGAAGAGAAACTCGGCGAGGGCGCGGGCAAGTTCGGTTTTGCCAACGCCGGTCGGGCCAAGAAAAATGAACGAACCGATGGGCCGCTTTGGATCGCTGAGCCCGGCGCGGGAGCGGCGGATTGCGTTGGCAACGCGCTCGAGAGCCTGATCCTGGCCGACGACGCGCAGGCGCAGGCGGTCTTCCATAGTGACCAGCTTCTTTACTTCGCCTTCGAGCATTTTCGAGACGGGGATGCCAGTCCACTTGGAAACGATGCGGGCGATGTCTTCTTCGTCCACTTCTTCTTTGAGCATGCGCGGCGCGCCCGTGCTTTTGCCGTCGATTTTAGCCGTCAGCTGGCTCAACTCTTCTTCGGCCTGCCGCAGCAATCCGTAGCGGATTTCTGCCACGCGCTGCAGATTGCCTCTACGCTCCTCGGCTTGCTCTTCGATCTTGAGCTTCTCGATTCTCTCTTTCAGCTCGCGGGAGCGGGCGATCAGATCTTTTTCTTTTTTCCAATTGGCCTTGAGGGCGTTGGCTTTCTCGCGAATTCCCGCGAGTTCCTTTTCGATGACGGAAAAATGCTCGCGGGAGTTCGGGTCGTCTTCCTTCTTCAGCGCCTGCTTTTCGATTTCGAGCTGCGTGGCGCGGCGCTCGAGCTGATCGATGTCGGTGGGAAGCGAATCGATCTGGATGCGAATCGAAGCGGCAGCCTCGTCGATGAGGTCGATAGCCTTGTCAGGCAAGAAGCGGTCGGAGATGTAGCGATGCGAAAGCGCGGCTGCGGCAACGATCGCAGAGTCTTTGATACGCACGCCATGATGCACTTCGTATTTCTCTTTCAAGCCGCGAAGAATGGCGATGGTGTCTTCGACGTTGGGCTCGCCTACAAAAACAATCTGGAAGCGGCGTTCGAGGGCGGCGTCTTTTTCGATGTATTTACGGTACTCGTTCAGTGTGGTGGCGCCGATGGCACGCAGCTCTCCGCGAGCCAGGGCGGGCTTGAGCATGTTCGAGGCGTCGATGGCGCCTTCGCCGGCTCCGGCGCCGACCAGGGTGTGCAACTCGTCGATAAAAAGAATGACCTGGCCCTGCGAGTCTTCGATTTCTTTTAAGACCGCCTTGAGGCGGTCTTCAAATTCGCCGCGATATTTTGCTCCAGCCAGCATCGCTCCAAGATCGAGAGCGACCACACGTTTGTTCTTGAGCACTTCGGGCACATCGCCGGAAATGATTCGCTGTGCGAGACCTTCAACGATAGCCGTCTTGCCGACACCCGGTTCTCCGATGAGCACGGGGTTATTTTTCGTGCGGCGGGATAGAACCTGAACCACGCGGCGGATTTCTTCATCGCGGCCAATAACGGGATCGAGCTTGCCGCGGCTGGCCTGCTCGGTGAGGTCGCGGGCATAGCGTTCGAGCGCCTGATACTTGGCTTCGGGATTCTGGTCGGTTACTTTCTGCGAGCCGCGGACCGCGGTTAGGGCCTTCAGAATGGCATCGCTGGTGGCCCCGTGACGAGCCAGAACCTGCTGCGCCGCGTCCTGTTTGAGGTGCGTGATGGCAAGGAGCAGGTGCTCGGTGGAAACGTATTCGTCCTTAAAGTTGGAGGCCTCTTTGAAGGCCTGCTCCAGCAATTTGTTGGTGGCGTTCGAGAGCGTGGCCTGCGCCGCCTGTCCGGAGACCTTGGGAAGCTTTTCGATCTCCCGATAGAGATCGCTGAGAACGGCCTGCGGGCCGATGCCGATCTTTTCCAGCACGGGCGGAACTATGCCTTCCTTATCTTCAAGCAGGGCAGCGAGCAGATGGATCGGCTGAAGCTCCGGATTGCCGTGCTCGGAAGCGAGGTCGTTCGCTCGCTGGACTGCTTCCTGCGCTTTCACGGTGAATTTGTCCCAACGGATGGGCATAAAAACTCCATTTGGTAATTTTGTAATTGGGTAGTAGGGCAATTTGAAAGCTGGGCACGCGATCTTCGCCTACCGGAAGGATTTTCCAAATTACCAAATTGCACAATCGCCAAATTACAAAATAATGGGAGGCGCTTATCTTGCCGCCTCCCTTCGATTGTAGACCGTCGAGCTTCGCTCGACGACCGGGGTCTGAGACCCGGTCCCACACAAGCGGCGCTTCACAACATTGCCTTACGCGGCTTTGCTGGGGCCTTTGCCTTCCAGGGTCTTCTCGGTGCCCACGTTGACCTTGATCTGCTTAGGCTTGGCTTCGGCCTTTTTGGGCAGAGCGATCTTCAACACGCCCTTGTCGTAGTTTGCCGAAACTTTCTCGGCATCCACGGTGGTGGGCAGAGTGAAGGTGCGGGTGAAGCTGCCGTATTGGCGCTCCACACGGCGGTAGTTCTCTTCTTTCTCTTCCTTCTCGATCTTGCGCTCGCCGTGCACGGTGAGGGTATTGTTCTCGATGCGCACGTCGATGTCTTTCTCGTCGATGCCCGGGACTTCGATCTTCAACGTGACGTTGTGTTCGTCCTCGTACACGTCGACAGCGGGGGCAAAGCTCGAGGTGGTCAGGGCTTCATCCTGGCCAGCCGGGGCATAGGACTCGCGGAACACGCGATTGATGCGGTCCTGCAGGGTGGCAAACTCGCGGAAAGGCTCAAAACGGGTAAGTACAGTCATGGTAATGGTCTCCTTCTTTGTGTTGGTTCTCAGGAATTCGGCGGTGGCCGTTCACAAGCAGATGTCTATTCAGCACAAAAGAAGCATAAAATATGAGTGTATTATTGTCAAGTAATAAAAAAGGCCAATACTTTCATTGACTTACGACAGCTATAACGCACTTAAGATACGCAGTTTCCTGGACATTCAAAAGGATGGGATGATCTTTAGCCTGTCCCCGAACCTCGGCCATACGAAGGGTGCGATGAGCGTCACGGGCAGCATCGGCCAGCATTTCGACGAAATCGGCCTGGCTGACGTGGTAGGAGCAGGAGCAGGTGACGAGGATGCCGCCCGGGCGAAGCATCTTCAGGGCGCGCAGGTTGAGTTCTTTGTAGCCCCGGAGCGCCGCGTCAAGGTCGCGCTTGGTCTTGGCGAAGGCGGGCGGATCAAGAACGATGGTGTCATAGCGCTGCCCGGAAGCGGAGTAGTCCTTGAGCAGGTCGAAGGCGTTGGCTTCGATCCACTCGATTTCAGGTTGACTCTGGTTGTGGCGGTTGAGCGTAGCGTTCCGGTCGGCGACTTCGAGCGCGGGCCGGGAGCTGTCGACGCCGGTGACATGTGCGCAGCGCGGAGCGAGATGAAGAGCAAACCCGCCCTGGTAGCAGAAAGCGTCGAGTGCATCGCCGTGGGCGTATTGTGCCGCGGCCGCATAGTTCTCGCGCTGATCGAGGAAGGCTCCGGTCTTCTGACCTTCGAGCGCGTCGAAGTGGAATTGGACGCCGTTCATAGTAAAGATCGTTGAGGTCTTTTCGCCCTGGACGAGACCGGATTGGCGTGGCGGCAGATCCTCGAGTTGGCGCACGCGCGGGTCCACGCGCTCGATGATCGAAGCCGGGTGCAGCCGCTCGGTCAACTCGGCGCTGAGGGTCTTGCGCACGGCTTCGGCGTCCATGGCCTGGGTGAGAATCTGCATGGAGAGAATGTCGTTGTAGCGATCGACGATGAGGCCGGGCAAGAAATCGCCTTCGCTGAAGATCACGCGGTAGGCGTTGGTGTTCTCGATGATCCGCTCGCGATAGACGATGGCCTCGGCAATTCGCTGACGAAGCAACGCCGGGAAATCGACCACAGTCTCGCGCGAGAGCAGGCGGATGGCGATTTGCGAAGAGCTGGAATATAACGCGCTGCCGAGGGGCTGGCCGCGATGATCCGCTACTGTGACTAACGCGCCGCGCGGCACTCCATCGGCTTGCACCACATCGGAGCGGTAGACCCAGACGTGGCCGTCCTTCAGGCGGGATGCTCCGCGCGGGGAGACTGTGACAGTGAAACCGGAATCAGAAGCCGCCGGGTTGCGGACCATAGTGCAATGTTAACGGAGAATGTTCTGACCGGAGGCTAAGATCGGACCGGGCGGAGCAAGAAGATCATCTCCTCGGCGGTGTTGTCGAGTGGGGTTTTGACAAACGAGCCGTATTCGGTTACGGGTTCCAGGCCAGCCAGCAGGAACAGCGCTCGCAGGTGCGGATAGGTGTAGTACGACATCTTGAGCGTGTCGTTCTCCTCGAACACCAATTGTCCTTTGCAATAAGTTCGGAAGATGAATGTGAGGCTGTACGTCTGATTGATCTTGTCAACTGCATCCTTGCGATAGTAGCGCCGGATCACGGTTTCCTGGTCGAATGGCGAAGGCCATTCCGCCTCCAGCCTCTCTTCTCCGATGCCGAGCGGCAGCACCTCGAACTTGGGGTAGAACACGTCGAAGGCCAGTGTGCCTCCTTCCGCGACATGTGCCGCGGCCGAGGTCAAGGCGCGAACCTGATCGGCCACGGTGTGCATGTGCTGCATCGGCCGGAAGGGGATCATCACAAGCGGGAACCGGCGATTCAGGCGAAACTCGCGCATGTCGCCGGAATGAAGAGTGACTTTGCTCGAAACCTCGGGATTTTCCCGGGCCAGACTTTCCTTCAAGATACCGATCATCGGCCCTGAATTATCCACGCCGTGAATTTCAATTCCCTCGCGTGCGATCGGCAGCAAAACGCGACCAGTGCCGCAGCCGATCTCCAGCACCGGACCGCCGAATTCCTTGGCCAGATTGAGGTAGAAGGGCGCGTCGACGAGATCTCTCATTGCACAATACGCGCCGTCGTAATATTTGGCTGCCACGTTATAGGAATCGACTATGACCGGCATTGGCCCCTCCCGGAAGCTGGAGGCATTCTAAAACACAAGGATGAATATCTCGAATGTAGTAGTGGGGACCGCGAACCTGTTAGCTGGCGGCCTGCCCGGTCGGAACGCCTGCGGGCTTCTCAGGCTTGGCGGCTGTTCGGGCACGCATCTCGTACTGCGCGGCTTCCAGATCGACGTGCAGGGAATCAAGCGCAGTCATGGGCATCTCGGTTCCCCAATTTTCCATTTCCTGTTCCGTCCAGCTTCCATTCAGGCGGATGGCGCCAGTGATGTCTTCCGGAAAAGCGTGGCGGAAATCCCCCTCGCGACTGAGAATGTCGCCAATAAGGCGTCCGGTGTGCATGTCGAAAACGCGGCGGCTGGCTTGTCCCGCGGCATTGGCGAAGCACATAAAAACTTCGCCCGCCTCGCCGAATTCCTGCCGGTAGTACCACGCCTGGGGCGCATCGACCTTGGGATGATGGCGGCGCGAGCGTTTGTGCTCCGGCTCGAGAGCCTGCATTTCGTTTGCGGGATTGAAATACAGGACCCGCTGACAGGAATCGCAGACCACGGTTTGCTGTCCGGTGCGCACATCGTTGTAAGTCTGCGGCCGCAGCATGACCTGGCAAGCCATGCATTTGTGATCGCGCACCTCGGAGATGCCGCTGCCGCGAAATTTGGCAACGCGCTCGTAGTGACGGAGGAGGTCCTCATTCACGCCGGCCCGCATCTGATCGCGCCTGGCGCGCCACTCGGTCAGTTGCTTTTCGTCTTCCGCGGTCCGCTCCCGGGCTTCAATCTTCTCTTTCTCAATCTCGGCGGCTTCCGCCTTCAGTTCGGCCTGGGCGGCTTTCACTTCCTTGTCGCGCGCGTCCGCATTCACCATCAGCTCCAGGATCTTGTCTTCGGTGGCGGCAATCTCTTTTTCCGCAAACTGAATCTCGTGCAACAGCGCCTTGTATTGTTCGTTGGTTTTTACGTCGAGAGACTGGTCGCGGTACTTGGAAATCTTGCCGCGGAGGTCGGTGATCGTAGTTTCGTATTTGCGGCGCGTGGCTTCGTCGGCTTTGACGGCGGCCTGGGCTTTTTCCAGATGGGCTTTGGTGTCGGCCAGTGTGTGCTCGATGGCGGCGACCCGTTTGGGAAGTTCGGCGACTTCATCCTGCAGGCGGCGGATTTCCTTGTCCGCTTCTTGCAGGCGCAACAAGTTTTCTATTTCTGGAAGCATCCCGAGACAGCTCAGCTTTGATTCTACCACGCGGAAAACGAAGCTTCCCCCGGCCAGCGCCCTAAAGCGGAGCAGTTTTGCGGAGATACCATGTGGGGACAGCCGCCTTCGGCTGTCCGTCGAGCGAAGCTCGACCGCTTTCTTTGTCACTGCCGCAAACTGAGTCAGCACCGCCGCTCCAAAGCAGCCACGCGGAAGGCCTTCGCGGGTGTAAACTCTTTCATTCGCCATGCGTTTTTATCTTTGAGTTTCTTAATCCCGAGGTATCATCGTGAAGAAACAGACCTTACTTTCCGCCCTTTCTTCTAGTGTCGCCATTATCGTTTCTGCCGTTCTTTCGCCGCTTTGGGCGCAATCGTCCGCGCCGGTGAAACCACTTACCATTGAAGCCATCTTCGCTCCCGGAGGCTTGAGCGGACGCGGTCCTGAAAACATCGAGTGGAGTCCCGATGGAACCAAGCTCTCATTCGTGCAGCGCGACGACGCGGGAGAACACGGCGAACTGTGGTATGTGGACGCGGCCACCGGCGAGAAGAAGGTTCTTGTCAGTGCCGCCAAACTGGCCTCCCTCGCGCCCGACACCAACAAAGTAAAGGACGAGCGCGAAAGAGAGCGCCTGACGCGCTACCACGTCGCAGCCTACCTGTGGGCGCCGGACTCCAAGCACCTGATTTTCGACTCCCAGGGACAGCTCTGGCTTTTTGATCCGGCCACAGGCACGGCCGTGCAGTTCACTTCGGCGCCCGACCCCAGTGGCGACCCCAAGTTCTCCCCCGATGGCAGCCATCTTTCCTACGTCCGCAAACACAACCTTTACGTTCGACCGGCGAGTGGCGGAGACGAAAAGCCGCTCACCAAGGATACTGCGGAGAACCTGTTCAACGGCGACATCGATTGGGTCTATGCCGAAGAGTTGTCGGTGCGCAGCAATTATTTCTGGTCGCCTGACAGCAAACAGATCGTATTCCTGCACATGGACGAAACCAAGGTTCCAACTTATCCGCTCGTCAACTTGATTCCCACGCACCCCACGGTGGACAACGAAAAATATCCGAAAGTAGGAGATCCCAATCCAGTGGTCAAGTTGGGCGTAGTCGAGGCCGACAAGGGCAATGGCAGGGTTCGTTGGATTTCGCTGACCAACGACGCGGAGTCTTACATTCCTCGTTTTGGCTGGGTCCGCGACGGAGTGATCTGGGCGGAGGTGCTGAATCGTAACGAGGACAAAATGGATTTGTATTTCGTCGATGCGAAGTCGGGAAAGTCGCGCATCGTTCTCACAGAAACCACTCCGGGTGCATGGATTGATTTCGAGCATGCCGAGGTTCGCTTCCTGAAATCAAGTGGCGCGTTCCTCTGGCCCAGCTGGCGCGACGGCAACACGCATCTCTACTTGTACAGCTTCGATAAACAGAACCCGCTGGCAGCGGACGCAAAGCTGGAGCGGCAACTGACCCACGGCGACTTCAAGGTGCTGGGAATCGATGGAGTGGATGAAGCCGCGGGCACGGTGTTTTTCAATTCCAACCAGGGCGACCCCAGGCAACGCCATCTCTTCTCGGTGAAGTTGGATGGAAGCGGTTCACAGCAGCTTACGCATGAAGAGGGGCTTAACATCGGCAAATTCTCCGACGATGGCAAACACTATGAGCAGACGTTCGTAGGTCCTCTTACGGCCCAGCGAATTACACTTTGCACGGTGGGCGGCGCGTGCTCTCGGGTATGGCAGGGGCGCGATGAATTTGCGGAATATGGACTGCGGGCTCCGAAATTCCTGGAGTTCAAGGCGGAGGACGGCACTACGCTTTACGGACGTTTATTGCTTCCTCCGGAGGCGCCGGCCAACGGCAAGATTCCCCTGATCGTGCACATCTACGGCGGGCCGGCAGCGCAAATGGTTTTGAAAGAACCGTCCAGCGCGTTCGATGAGATCCTGGCGCGCAAAGGCTTCGCGATCTTTGCCGTCGACAATCGTGGAACTCCGGGCCGCGACCGCAAGTTCGAAACCGCGATTCGCCATGAGTTTGGAGCGGTCGAGTTGAAAGATCAGCTTGCCGCGCTCGATCAACTTTTCGCGCAATACCCGCAACTCGATAAAGACCGCATGGCGATCTGGGGATGGTCCAACGGCGGCTCCATGACGCTCTATGCCATGACGCATTCAGACCGGTTCCGCGCCGGAGTCGCCGTGGCCCCGGTCACCGACCAGATTAACTATGACAGCATTTACACCGAGCGCTACATGGGCCAGCTTAAGGAGGATCCGGCGGGCTACGCCGAGTCCGACGTGACCAAAGGGGCGGCGAATCTGCACGGCGCACTGTTGTTAGCGCACGGCACCGGCGACGACAACGTGCATTTCCAGAACAGCGTGCAGATGATTGACGCCCTGATCAAAGCCGGCAAACAGTTCCGGCTGATGATTTATCCCAACAAGACCCACAGCATCTCGGGAAGCGACGCACGCACTCACTTGTTCCACATGATTGAAGAGCACTTCGAGCGGGAACTTAAGTAGACGGACGCTACTTACGCTTGTCGGGCTTCCGGGACGAACTTACTCTCGTCGTGCTTTCTTTCGTAGGACTGTCTTTGCCGGAACTCTCTTTCGAGGAACTTTCCGTCGGTGAACTTTCTTTGGTGGAGCTGTCTTTCGAGGAACCTTCCGACTTGGACTTGTCGTCCTTCTTCGAGTTACCGCCACCCTCCGAAGAAGGCGCAGTGGACTTCTTCGCGTAATCAGTGACGTACCAGCCCGATCCCTTGAATTGCACGGCGGGCGCGGAAATCATCTGCTCCACCCGGCCTCCGCACTTCGGGCATTTCTTGACCATCCTGTCGGAGAATTTCTGGATTTTCTCGAAGCGGTGACCGCACTTCTCGCACTGATACTCGTAAAGAGGCATGAGTTTTGAGACGGTTGTGAGGAAAAGTAATTTCGTATTGATTCTAGGGGTGCGGGTTCGATGGCGTCAATTCAGGGATTAGCCTGATAACTCTGGGTGCAAGGCAACGTGCCGCTGGCAGTGCCCGTCTGAATGTCGTTTACTAATGTCGAAGCTGACGAGTACCCCGTTCTTGTAGTGCTTCCATTGCCATAACCCATAGCCAAACCCCAGGAAGAACTGGTCTTCGTTAACGCAGTTCTGAAATGAGCTGTCGCAGTTGTAACGATAGTGCAGAACGCGCGTGGATATCTGACCTATATTGCCGCCTGCATTCATCAGCACCGGCGCATCCAAGTTGTTCGGTGCGCTTCCAAGGCTGCTCGCTTGCTGCGCTAATGTTTTACTAATAGCAACCCGAGTGAAATCCTCAAGTTGCGCTCCATCATTTACGCTCTGGCCTTCTCCGGGAATTGTTCCGCTAGACGCTTAGGGGCAGTGTTGCGCCAGGCCGCAGCGATTGCCCCTTGCAACGCTTCGTTGCTGACGGCCTTGAGATGCACGGTGGTAGCGCCGCGACGCCCCCACGCGCCTTTTACCGGTACGAACACGTCGGGATAGTCCTTCGAGTAATAATGCTGCTGCTCCGGCGTGAGCTTGACCATCCCCCAACCTTTGTCGGGATAGCCGAGAGTGGCAAAAATCTTTCCGCCTACGCGAAAATCCGGATGGTCCATGTGAGCCTTCTCTTCGGTTTCAGGAAGAGCCAGGGCCAGGCGGCGAAAATCGTTGGCCGTCACGCGTGCGCTCCAGAAATAATGTGTACGGTAACACAATGGCGGACGAGTCCTCCAGGTTACGGAGCCCAGGTAACGGCAACGGCGGTGTTACACTTCGCGCATGAAGGACTCCCGCAACGAGCCCGGGCAGCAGACTGCCGCCGTCCCAGAGACAGCGTCCCAATCCTTGGGGCCGGCTCTTTATCTCGTAGCGACACCCATTGGCAATCTGGAAGACATTACACTGCGAGCGGTGCGCGTGCTAAAAGAAGTTGATGTGATCGCCTGCGAAGATACTCGGCAGACCCAGAAACTGCTCAACCACTACGGCATCACGACCCGCACCATCAGCTACCACGAGCATAACGAGATGACGCGTGCGGCGGAGCTGGTGAAAGAACTGCAAGAGGGCGCAAGCGTAGCGCTGGTGACCGATGCCGGCATGCCCGGGATTTCCGATCCCGGATTCCGGCTGATCTCGCTCGCCATCCGGCATCATGTGCCAGTGGTGCCGATTCCCGGAGCGTCGGCGTTTCTGGCCGCGCTGGTGGCCAGCGGTCTGCCGACGGATTCGTTCCGCTTCAGCGGATTTCTTCCCGCGAAGCGCGGCGAGCGGCGAGCGGCGCTGGAGGCGATCAAGCCCTCGCCGCGCACCCAGGTTTTCTACGAAGCCCCGCACCGAATCGTCGAGGCGCTCTCTGATGTGGTCGAAGTTCTGGGAAACGCCCGCCATGTAGTGATAGCGCGCGAAGTGACCAAGCTGCACGAAGAGTTTCTGCGCGGCCGCGCGGGCGAGGTGCTCCAGACGCTGCAAGCGCGCGACGGAGTGAAGGGCGAGATTACGCTGCTGATCGGCAAGGCCGAGGCGGCGGAATCGCAAGCCGCCGCTCCGCCGGGGATGAGCGTTCGCCAGAGAGTTGATCAAATCATGGCTGAAGAGAAGGTCGACGAAAAAACCGCGCTAAAGAAAGTGGCGAAGGAGCGGGGCATCTCGAAGAGCGAGGCATACCGGGAGTTGCAGAGGTCGAAGTGACGGTCGGCCAAAGTCGAGTCAAGCCTCGGGTCACGGATTGAGTTCTCGATAGCAGCGCTTCGCTAAGGCTGGAAGCGCGTAATTATTTGGTCGCGGTGGTTAATCAGTTCGGGATCGGAATCGGGCCAACCGTCCAGCCATTCCCGATAGCTTGTTGCCCCAAAAGCCACCTCCGCTCCACTAACCAGTGTGGTAAAACGGGCGATTTCATCGCGGTGATTCCGCTTCTTCGTGTCATCGATTGGCCGTCCGCCGAGTTCCGCAGGTTCGGCGAACAGATATACAAGGCATGGTCGCTTCTCTTTTCGACGGCCCTCAGTCACCAGTCCGAAGGCGTATTTTATCAGTTGCACTGCGTCTAGAAATTCGAATCGCTCGACTCCAGAACGCAGCTTATCCCTCATGAGCTCGTAAGGAGCCATTCGATCATGCCAAACAGACCGGTCATATGCCTGTGATAGGGATCCGTCTTTTCGACCCCGGTAGGGCTCGAACCTTTTCGACTCAACCCCAATCACGGCCTCATGTGTCTCGACCCACGCGTCCAGCCAGGGGTGTCTGCCACCTGACCACGGAAAACGGGCACAGTACTCTACCTCGACAAGGTTAGGGAATGAAACCGCGTGTCGTAGCATTAAGAAGGGTGGTAGGCGTTCCGGTCGGAAGTGAAACCAGCCGAATGTATTTACCGCAAGTGCGCAGAACTTTCCTTGCTAGCCAGCTTCCCGCTGCTTAACTCTTGACCATCCGCTTTCTCAAGTCGCTCACGGACATAGCTGACAGGCACGCCAGGCAAAAACAGATAGTCGTCGCTGGATTGGATCGTCATGTCGTGATTCTGCGATGATTCGCACCTCAACCTCAGAGCCAGCTACTTCCCCGCCAGTTCTCGCTTCACCGCCTCACTCACCATCTTCCCATCCACTCGCATGCCAGCGGCGTTGAAGCGCGCCATGGCATTCTTCATCACCGTGCCCATGTCTTTCATGGTCGGTGAGCCCATTTCGGCGATCACGGCTTTCACTCCGGCAACGACATCGGCCTCGCCCGCGGCTTTGGGCAGGTAGGTCTCGATCACTACGATCTCGGCGGCTTCTTTATCGGCCATCTCCTGGCGTCCGCCCTTGGTGAACTGCTCGACGGATTCCTTGCGCTGCTTGATCAGCGTGGTCAGCACAGCCTGGGACTCCTTGTCATCGAGCGGCGCCATTTTCTCGATCTCTCGATTCTTGAGCGCCGCCTTGACCATGCGTAGCGTGGAAAGGCGTTGCTCCTCGCGCGCTTTCATGGCAGCGGTAATGTCTTTCTGGATTTGTTCGACAAGGGTCATGGCACCAATTATATGGGAGGGGTTAACACACCAACGGTTGGAGACATTCTTCGACCAAATCCGCCACCAAACGGTCTTAACGTGCATCTGATGCTCAGGAGGAAGCAACCATGAGCAGACTCGCGATTTGGGCACAACTGGAAGCGAAGCCGGGAAAAGAAAAAGAGGTGGAAGAATTTCTGAAGTCGGCGCAGCCGCTGGCCGAGCGCGAACCGGCCACAATCAGCTGGTACGCAATAAAACTGGGGCCGGGAAAATACGGCATCTTCGACACCTTTGCCGACGAGAATGGCCGCAATGCCCACCTCAACGGCGAAATTGCCAAGGCGCTCTTCGCCAAAGCCAAGGATCTCTTTTCCAAACCGCCGGATGTTGCCAAGCCGGAGGTCCTCGCCGCGAAATCCACGAGAGCCTGACCCGGCGCCTGCCGCGTTTGGCTTGAGGCGCCTGGCGGCATTTCAGCACACGCCAACGTTTCCGATAGACTACTCAGGAACCATATTTCCCAAGTCTTCAGGATTCTATCGAAATGCTGCGGAAGAGCCGTCTTTTTACTCCCGGGCCGACGCCGCTATTGCCGGCAGCGCAAACGGCTATGGCTTCATTTACGGCGCACCATCGCACTGCCGATTTCCGGGTACTGTTCCAGCGTGTGCTAGCCGACATGAAGGAATTCATTGGCACCCAGAATGACGTTCTGGTGCTGGCCTGCTCGGGCACCGGTGTGATGGAGGCGTCGGTATCGAACCTCACGTCGCCGGGCGATAAAGTTCTGGTACTCACGGCCGGCAAGTTCGGCGAGCGCTGGACCGGGCTGGCCAAGGCATTCGGTTGCAACGTGGACGTATTGACTGCGCCCTACGGAGCAACGCTCTCGCTGAATGAGATTCGCGCCAAGCTCACCCCTGACGTGCGCGCTGTTTTTGTACAGGCAACGGAGAGTTCAACGGGCGCGCGGCATGATGTCGAAGGCATTGCAAAGATCGTGCGCGCCAACGGCAACGGCAGCAGCGACGACACGCTGCTGGTAGTGGACGCGATCACCGGCCTGGGCACCACTCATCTCGATGTGGACGGCTGGGGCGTCGACGTAATCATCGGCGGGTCGCAGAAGGCGCTGATGATTCCTCCCGGCCTCGCGTATTGTGCGGTGAGTGAGCGAGCATGGCGGCGGATGGATAAGACGACCTCTCCGCGCTACTACTTCGACTTGCGCAAGGAACGCAAATCGGCGGCCAAGGGCGAATCTGCGTACACGCCTGCGACGTCGCTGTTTGCGGCGCTTGGAGCCGCACTGGAGTTTATCCGGGGCATGGGACATGGCGACGTGGCCGCGGGACGCGAAGCGCTGGTCGACAATGCTGAACTCTGCGCCGCGATGACGCGGGCAGGCGCCCAGGCCTTGGGATTGAAGTTGTATAGCGCGTCGCCGGCGGCCGCGCTCACTGCGATATGCTCGCCGGATGGAATTGATTCCGGAAAGATCGTCAAAGACTTCCGCGAGTCGTTCGACGCGGTGGTGGCGAATGGCCAAGGCGAAATGAAAGGCCAGCTCTTCCGTATCGCGCACATCGGCTACTACGATTACCTGGACACGATCGGCATACTCGGCGCACTCGAGCACGTTCTCGTCCGCGCCACCGGAAAAGCGGTCGAGTATGGCTCGGCGGTGCGCGCCGCGCAGGAGGTGTACGCACGCGGCCTGTCCGGCAAACGTCAGGTAGTAGGGGCCTGAGGAGCGGAGTGGGCTCCTGGCGGCTAGTTGATGGTGAACGTCATGCTATTAGACGTTTCCGCAGAAGTGCCGCCACCGTAGAGACCCATGCCCGTTCCAGGATTCGTCACCGTAACCGCTGCTGTACCTGAAGTTGCAAGGTCCGAATCTGGAATCGCAGCCATGAGCTGGTTCCCACTCACGTAAGTGGTGGTTATTGCCGCGCCTTTCCAATTGATCGTCGCAGTGCTGTTAAAGCTGGTGCCGTTGACCGTAAGCACAACCTTTGTGCTGCCCGCATTCGCGTTGTTCGGAACCAGCGCGGTAACGTTAGGCACCGTTCCGGGTGTTGGGGGAGTGGTCGAGTGCGAACCGTACCCGCCGCACGCCACCGCGAAAGCGGCCAGCCCGGTAAGCAGCATAATCTGCAGGGTTTTCATATGATCTCTCCATGGGCAGTGGCCCACGAGAGAGTTTACGAAAGAAGCAAAACCGCCATGTCAGTAGCGTGTCAAAACTCTGTCAACAGTTTGTCGGACGAGATAGTTCCGAATTACTAAAGGAAGAGCGTGCCAGTGAAAATCGTCATAGCGGAAAAAATCTCGGCCGCAGCGGTCGAACAGTTAAGAGAACCGGATTGGATTGTGCTCACCTCTGACCAGCTTGAGGGCAAACTGGCGGAGCAACTGGAGTCGGCCGACGCTTTAATCGTGCGTTCGGCGGTACAGGCTGACGCCGCGCTGCTGGCGCACGCCAAGAAGCTGCGCGTCATTGGAAGAGCTGGGGTGGGCGTGGACAACATCGATCTGGACGCGGCCACCCGCCAGGGCATTGCGGTGATGAACACACCCGGGGCCAATGCCGTGGCCGTGGCCGAGCATACACTGGGCATGATGCTGGCCATGGCTCGCCATCTCTGCCGCGCCGATGCTCTGATGCACGCCGGCCGGTGGGAAAAGAAATCGCTGCAAGGCACCGAACTGCGTGGCAAAACGCTCGGCATCGCCGGTCTGGGCCGCATCGGCATGGAAGTCGCTAGGCGGGCGCGCGCTTTCGGAATGGAGATCGTCGGGCACGATCCCTTCGTTTCGGTCAGCGTGGCTAAAGAACAGGGAATCCTCCTGGCGAGTCTGGACGAACTCTACGCTGCAGCGGACTACATCACATTGCATGTGGGCCTCACGCCGCAAACCACGGGCATGATTAACGCGGCCGCCATCAAGAAGATGAAGAAGGGTGTCCGCCTGGTGAATTGCGCGCGCGGAGAACTAGTGAACGAGGCCGATTTGATCGCGGCACTGAAACAAGGTCAAGTGGCCGCTGCTGCGCTCGATGTCTTTGCCGAAGAGCCCCTGAAAAACTCGCCGCTCCAGGCTATGGAGAACGTGATTCTCACCCCGCACATCGGCGGCCAGACTTTCGAGGCACAGGAAGCCATCGGCGTACAAATTGCCCAGCAGGTGCGGGAGTACCTGAACCACGGCGTCATCCAGAATGCGGTAAACGTTCCGTCGGTTTCGGCGGAAGAGTATGCCGAGATGCAGCCCTACATCGTTCTGGCCGAGCGTATGGGAGCGTTTCTGGCGCAGATTTCCGGAGGCTCGATTGAAGAGATCTCGCTGCGCTACAGCGGCCATATCGCGGAGTGGAAGACGGAACTCATTCGCAATGGGGCCATCAAGGGCATCCTCAACCAGGCGCTGGAGGAAAAAGCCAACCTGGTGAATGCCGCGTCCCTGGCCGATCTTCGCGGACTTCGCGTTCACGAGGCGCATAAGGCGAAAGCCTCGACCGGCGGCGCCGGGAGCGTGCTCTCAGTGTTTCTCAAAAGCTCGACGGAAGAGCACATGGTGAAAGGCGCCGTGCTGCACGGGTCCGCGCCCCGGTTGGTGCACATCGATGACATCGACATCGAAGCTCCGCTCGGACGTGACCTGATCTACTTGCGGAACCGCGACGTCCCGGGCGTGATCGGCAAAGTGGGTACGATCCTGGGTGATGGCGAGATCAACATCGCAGATTTCTCCCTGGGACGGCGTACCGCGGAAGCATCCTCGGAGCCTCGCGAGGCCATCGCCGTAGTCCACGTCGACGGCCGCGTGCCGGACGATGTGCTGAAGAAGCTGGAGCAGATTCCGGCGGTGCGGCAGGCGAAAGCAGTGCGGCTGTTCTAGGAATGGGCTGCTCGGTCACCAGAAGGCAATGAGCAAATTGACGCTGTGGAGGTTGTTCGGCGTGGTTTTCTCCGCGCAGGAATCGCGCTGCTCCTATTGGCAGTCGTTGCAGTTAGGGGTGACATTATCTTGGAGCATCTACACACTGGGAACTGCCCTTTGCCCTCCTGCCGCCCCGTCATTTATACTTACCGTTTGCCCTAACACTGTCGACGGAATCAGGAGCAGCTATTTTTCATGCCCAAGCGTACATTCCAACCTAACCGGCGCAAGCGAAGCAAGAAGCATGGCTTTCGCACGCGCATGAAGACCCAGGGCGGCAAGAAGGTACTTTCCCGCCGCCGCGCCAAGGGACGGAAGCGGGTTTCCGTAAAGCCCGGCTTCCGCGAGTAGACTTTTCCGGTGCCGCTCACTTTCACAGTCGAGACCTTCAGCCGCCTGTCGCTGCCCGAGGACATGATGGCTGATGCCGCGCTGACAGCTCGACAGGATAAAGCTCGGCCGGATAAAGTTCGGCCGGATAAAGTTCGGCCCCGCTTCGCCATGCCTCCAAAGAAAACATCCCGCTTCCCCCGCACCGCGCGCCTTCTGAGCCACGCGGATTTCGAGCGTGTCTATAAGCAGGGACGCCGCCACTTCTCCGCGTGCTTCACCGTTTTCTACTGGCCGCGCCCGGAAGCACAACCGCTGGTCGGCGGAACTGCGCCTGGTTCGCCGTTCTCCGGCCTGCGCGTAGGTTTCACTGTAGGCCGCGCCTTGGGCGGCGCAGTCCAGCGCAACCGCATGAAGCGCCGCCTGCGCGAAGCAGTTCGCATGTCCATTCCGCCGGCGGGGGTTGCCGCGGACATTGTCATCAACCCCAAGAAATCTTTGCTGACCGCCGACTTCGCCGCAGTACGAAACGAAGTAATCCGAGCCTTCGCCGTAATCGAACAGAAACTGTCGCAGAACTTGGCAGGGAAAACGCCATCTGACCCAGTGTCGAACAGAATTGCCGAAGCTCGAAGCCCGAAAGCCGATAGCCGCTCTTGAGCAACATCGCCAAATTCGTCACGCTGCAACTGCTGCGGGCCTACAAATGGGCCATCTCGCCCCTGTTGCCCCCGGCCTGCCGCTACCTGCCGACCTGCTCCGAGTATGCCACGGAGGCAGTCGAGCGCTACGGTGCCCTGCGCGGCGGTTGGATGGCGTTGCTCCGCATCCTCCGCTGTCACCCCTTCGCCCGCTCCGGCTACGACCCGGTAGTAAAGCACGCAACGCACTGCGGAAAACTGTGATTCAAGATGCGATCAATGGGTGTGTGTGGGACCGATTTTGGGTGGCGCAGCGCTTCCCGCGCTGCGATAAGGTACTTGCTGACTAACGGGCTTTAGCCCCCGAGGTACTTAATAAAGCTTTGGCCGAATACAAGAATCCGCAACAGGAACCCGGCGCCGAGCGCCGCCTCCTCTTAGTTTTTGTTCTAACCTTTGTCGTCCTAATTATCTTCCAACCGCTGCTGAAAAAATTCTTCCCGCAGCCGCCCACGCCGCCCCAAACGCAAAATCAACCCGTGCCCTCGCAACCCGCAACCGTTGCCTCCGCCCCAACGCCGTCCGCTCCCGCCGCTGTTACGACGAACACGGTCACGACGAACACGATCACCAAACAAGCCGCCACCGAAACCAAAACCGTCATCGAGAACGATCTCTACAAAATCACCTTCACCAACCGCGGCGCTCAGGTCAAATCCTGGATCCTGAAAAAGTTCGACAACGAAGCCCAGAACGGCCCGCTCGATCTAGTCAACCCCGCCGCCGCTCAAAAATTCGGCTACCCGCTCTCCCTCTTCAGCTACGACGAGACCCTGCGCAACCGCCTCAACTCCGCGCTCTACGTATCTTCAAATGAAGGCAATCTCTCCGCTCCGGCCAAAATCACTTTCGAATACGCCGACCAGGATCTAGTAGTCCGAAAAACTTTGAGCTTCGGCCACACTTATGTCCTGAACGTCGCAACCGACGTCATCTACAAAGGCGCTGCAATCTTCGCCGCGCCCGCCTGGCCTGCCGGATTCGGCGACGAGGTCACGCCCGCCTCCTACGCCGCCGCCCGCATCGACTACCACAGCGACGCCTCCACCGACCGCACCGCCCTGGTCTTTCCGAACTTTGTCTTGCGTCTGCCCGTAAAAAACATCAGCGGCGGCAACACGATAAAAGGACCGTTCGAGTGGGCCGGCGCCGGCGATCAATACTTCACCGCCATCTTTATCCCCGACGATCCCGCCACCGCCGCCATGGTTACCCTGCGCTACTCCATGGAGATTGCGCAGAAGCCCGGCCTTAATCCCGTCGGCGCCAGTTCCAAAGAAACGGCCAACGTCGATCTGCTGGGCACAGCCGTCGGCAGCCTCCGCGGCCCAACCGCTGAGCGCATGTATGTTGGCCCCAAAGAACTGGCCGTACTCGACGCCGTCCAGGTTTCCACCATCAAGAACGACAGCCCCGACCTCCGCGGCATCGTCGACTTCGGCTGGTGGGGCATCCTGTCGCGCCCGCTCTTCCTCTGGCTCAAGTGGACCTACAAACACATCGTCCCCAACTGGGGATGGGCCATAGTCATCCAGACCCTGGTTATCACCATCGCGCTGCTCCCCCTGCGCATCACGCAGATGAAGTCGATGCTCAAGATGCAGCGCATCGCCCCACAGATCAAGTCCATCCAGGAGAAATACAAGAAGTACAGCCTGCGCGACCCGCGCAAAGCCGCCATGAACGAAGAGATCAGCGGCCTCTACAAAAAAGAAGGCGTAAATCCCGCCGGCGGCTGCCTGCCTCTGCTCATCCAGTTCCCGTTCCTCATCGCCTACTACCGCATGCTCGGCGTCGCGCTCGACCTCCGCCACGCCCACTGGACCTGGATCACCGATCTTTCCGCGCGCGACCCCTATTTCCTGCTGCCCATAATCATGGTGATCAGCATGTTCGCCATGCAGCGCATGACCCCGCAGGCCGGCATGGATCCCGCCCAACAGAAAATGATGATGTGGATGATGCCCCTCATGATGGGCTTCATCTTCTTCAACCTGCCTGCGGGATTGAATCTCTACTACGCGGAAACCAATTTGATTTCGATCGCCCAGCAAGCCATCATGAACCGCACCAAGCTGGGCCGCGAAATGCGCGAAATGATGGAAAAACGCGCCCGGAAGAAAGAGAAATAAGAGAGCGTTGCAATAGCCGTTAGCACTTAGCCTGAAGCACGCTAGAGCAGCCGTGGTTGCGATAAGATTTGGTTTCACGCAGAAGGTTTACCCCGTGAGACTCCGTGTCCCCTGTGGTTAAGGGTTTTAGGTTTTTAAGCTAATTGCTAACTGCTAAAGCTGCCCTATGGACAAACTAGCCGCCGCCAACCGCATCAACGAATTCCTCCAATCCGTAGTCACCAACGGAGGACTGCACTTAAGATACCGCATCGTAGTAGATCCCCCTGCGCAAACCGATTGGGAGAAACCCGAAATCTTCGTAGACTTCTCCGGCCCCGACTCAACTCTTCTCCTCGATCGCGGAGCCGAACTCCTCCGCGCTCTCGAACTGCTGGCCCTGGAAATCCTGCACCTGCCCTCCGGCGAGCACGAAAAGATTTCCTTCGACTGCAAGAACCAGCGCGCGACCCGCCTCCAGGAACTCCGCATGGCCGCCAGCGTAGCCGCCGAAAAAGTTCGTCAGACCGGAACCCCTTTCCACTTCGCCCCCATGTCCTCGCGCGAGCGCCGCGTCCTCCACCTCGCCCTCCGCGACCAGACCGACCTCCGCACAGAAAGCGACGGCGAAGGCTTCAACCGCTCCGTAGTCCTCTATCCGGCAGACTACAAACCCGCAGCCAGCAAACAAGCCCGCCGCACCCTCCCGTAGGACTGAAGCAGCCGCGAAGCGGCGCAAGAATGCGCCCACGGCGTAAGCCGTGGGTAATAAAGCCATCGATGAACGAGCCCCGAGGGGGCGCAAGAAAATTTCTGTACCCGCCTGACGCCCTCCTAAAACTTATGAGGTAGTGCCGCAGTTGAGAATCTGCATTGGAAGAATCAGCCAATGAACTTCTTCATGGGCTGTAAAAGATCTTATCAAGTACTCGTGAAAGCGCCTGGCCACCTGCCGGCGAAGATAGAGAAGGCGCAATAGCGGATGGAGAATCCAGTTTTCGTATACCGGCAACGTCTAACCCATGCGCCTCCGCGAATCTGCGTAAGTCGCGGAAAAGTTCTCTGTTCATTGTTAAGAAATGTGTAGTCGTATAACCAGCCCGCTTGATTTTCCTTCTTTGATGCAGTGTCAAAGGGAACAAGCACATCGTAGAATAGTTGTGACCACATCTTAGCCTCGTATAGGTTCGTAACACTGCGGTCAATACTGATATTGGGGTCACACAGGCCACTCTTGTTGCAACTTCTAGCCTTGGCAAGACTGGCTGACCAATTCTGATGGAGCCACTTTAATGCCCGGATCGCGTTTCTTTGACGGCCTCTGAAAGGTTTGCCGGTGAGTACGGCGCTTTTGATATTCTCCCGCGCATTTTTCGGGGTCCAGAGGTTTACATAGGTGTCAACGAACTGATTGAACGATATCTCCTTGATCCGATAATGCCCCAGGCACCCTCTATGCTTGCACCAACATTCCGGCCCGCAGGGACAATCAATAAACTCGTAGTCTGAACGTAAGGCGCGGTTCTCCCAACACACGTATTGAGCTCGACTCTTGTATGAGGCTTGGTTCGACTCCTCTATACGTTTACGAATTTCTCCAGGAGATAAACTCGATATGGGCACCATTCTTAGTTCTGACGGATTTCAAACTGAGACACTACCACATATGACCAAACCTGTACTTCCCCGTCCAATCTCAGGCAAAATAGATTGCGCCATCGACTTAACCCCAGAGGCCCCATGCATCTAGCTCGTCACGCAAACATTCTGTTCGTACTCCTATTCCCGCTACTTGATCTACTCTCAGCCGCCCAAACTCACGCTCGTCTATCCGCAAGCCCGCCGCGGCGACCAAGTCGACGACTACCACGGCACCAAAGTCGCCGACCCCTACCGCTGGCTCGAAGACACCGACGCCGCCGAAACCCATGCCTGGGTCGAGGCCGAAAATAAACTAACCTTCGGCTACCTCGAGGAGATCCCCTACCGCCAGGCCATCCACGGCCGCCTGACCAAGCTCTGGAACTACGAGCGCTTCACCACTCCCAGCCAGCACAGCGGCCGCTACTTCTTCCAGCACAACACCGGACTCCAGCAGCAGAATGTCCTCCTCGTAGCCGAATCCCTGAACGCCGAGCCCCGCATCCTCCTCGATCCCAATCTGCTCTCCGCCGACGGCACGGTAGCGCTGGCCGACACAGCTATATCCGACGACGGCAAATTAATGGCCTACGGCATCGCCACTTCCGGCTCCGACTGGAACGAGTGGCACGTCCGCGACATCGACACCGGCAAAGATCTCTCCGACGACCTCAAGTGGGTAAAGTTCTCCGGCGCATCCTGGACCAAAGACAACAAAGGTTTCTACTACAGCCGTTACGACGAGCCCACCGGCGCCACCCTGCGCGACACCAATTATTTCCAGAAGCTCTACTATCACCGCCTGGGCACGGCTCAATCCGAAGACAAACTGATTTACGAGCGTCCCGACAACAAAGAGATGCTATTCGGCGGCGACGTGACCGACGACGGCCATTATCTGATCATCACCGTCGAGCAAGGCACGTCGCCCAAGAACCGCCTCTATTACAAAGACCTGACCCAGCCGGATTCCCAGGTAGTAAGGCTCCTGGACGACTTCGACGCGCAATACCGGTTCATCGACAACGACGGTCCCGTCTTCTGGTTCCACACCGATCTGGACGCTCCCCGCGGACGCCTCATCGCCATCGACACTCGCCATCCCGAACGCGCCAACTGGAAGACGCTGGTAGCCCAGGGCCCCGACAAACTGGACTTCGCCAACACCGTCAACAATTCATTTCTCCTGGGCTACCTGAAAGATGCCCGCACCGAAGTCCGAGTCCACGACCTCACCGGCGCCTTCCTGCGCAACGTCGACTTGCCCGGCATCGGCACCGCCGCAGGTTTCGGCGGCAAACGCAAAGACAAAGAAACTTTTTACGCCTTCACCAGCTTCACCTCCCCGGCCACCGTCTATCGCTACGATCCCGAAGCCGGCAAGAGCTCCGTCTACCGCCAGCCCAAAGTTGATTTCGATCCCACGCGTTACGAAACCGATGCAGGTCTTCTACCACAGCAAAGACGGCACCCGCGTCCCCATGTTCCTGACATTCAAAAAAGGCGTCAAGCTGGACGGACAAAATCCCACCCTGCTCTACGCCTACGGTGGATTCGATATTTCCCTAACCCCGTTCTTCTCGGTGCCGAACTTAGTCTGGCTCGAAATGGGAGGCATCTACGCCCAGCCCAACCTCCGCGGCGGTGGCGAATACGGCGAGGAATGGCATCAGGCAGGAATGAAACTGAAAAAACAAAACGTCTTCGACGACTTCATAGCCGCCGCCGAATGGCTGATCGCCAACAAATACACATCAACGCCCAAGCTGGCAATCCGCGGTGGCAGCAACGGAGGTCTGCTGGTCGGCGCCTGTGTAACCCAACGCCCCGAGCTCTTCGGCGCAACCCTCCCCGAAGTAGGCGTTATGGACATGCTCCGCTTCCACAAATTCACCATAGGCTGGGCCTGGACCAGCGACTACGGGTCTTCCGACAATGCGGAGGAATTCAAAGCCCTCTACGCCTACTCCCCGCTCCACAACCTCAAGCCCGGAACAAAATATCCCCCAACGCTGATCGCCACCTCCGATCACGACGATCGCGTAGTTCCCGGCCACAGCTTCAAATTCGCCGCCACCATGCAAACCGATCAAGCCAGCCCCGCCCCAGTCTTAATTCGCATCGAAGTAAAAGCCGGCCACGGCGCCGGCAAATCCATCACGAAGTTGATTGATGAAACCGCAGACACCTGGGCCTTCCTGGCCCGAAATCTAGACATGAAGGTGTCGTTCCAACAGTAGCGGCAAAATGCTAGTGTGGGCAAGACTCGTGTGGGGACGGGCGTATTCGCGAGCCTGTCCTGAGCGAAGTCGAAGGGTCCAGCGAGCGAAGCGAGCCACCTGGCAGAGGGCCGAGGCTGCTCTTGGGGGCTCACATTGCATTGCTGCTAGACTTGGGGGGCTTGCCACAGCGAAAAATCATCGTGA
Source organism: uncultured Acidobacteriaceae bacterium (assembly GCA_963807655.1). Taxonomy (GTDB): domain Bacteria; phylum Acidobacteriota; class Terriglobia; order Terriglobales; family Acidobacteriaceae; genus Sulfotelmatobacter. The sequence continues at coordinate 87,630 of CAWEDF010000066.1, forward strand.
ACATTGCGACGAGCGCGGACGGCTACGTGGCTCGACCAGATGGCAATCTCGATTGGCTGACGGTACGGCCGCCTCCAAAGGGCTTCTACGGTCTCCCGGAATTCGAGCGCTCCACCGATGCCAAGATCCTCGGCCGTAAGACCTTCGACCGGAGTCTGCAGATGGGCGCGCGCTTCAGTGCGGCTGCCGTGCACTATGTGTTCTCTCGGCGGCGGCCGCCTGCTTCCGTGCCCGCCGGCGTCCACTTCGTCACCGAGTCGATCAGTGCCTTCGCCGAACGCCTCCGCGCGCAAGCTGGCAAGAACGTCTGGATGATGGGCGGAGGTGAGATCATCGGGTCCTTCCTGGACGAGGACGCGATTGACGAGTTCATCATCACCGTCGTGCCAACCTTCATCGGGGAAGGGATTCCACTCCTTGCACCGAGGCATCGCGCGGTGACGCTCCGCTTGCTCGGTGTACAACAGTTTCCGGACGGCGTCGTTCAGCTGCACTACGAGGTGCAGCGGTCGAGAGCGTGAGCCAGCCATACGGTGGGGCCGCAGGGCACACTTTCGCCACAGGCTGCTAGGGAGCGATGGTCTAGACCCCAACCTCTCAGCTTCCCTGTGCCCACTCCCGGAAGTTGGTTCGCGCCTCCAGCGAATTCAGCCATTCCTGCAGCGCAACCCCATCGCCCTTGTTGATATACAAAAACCGCAGCCCCATCACAAACGAGTCGCTCCAAATCACATCCGCCTTGGCATGAAAAGTCCGCGCCTCAACGCTCGGAAGCTCAAACTCCACCGCCACCACTCCCTTCAGCCGCACCGGATCAACCAGCTTAATCGCCATCCCGCATTCGCTGATGTTCTTCATCTTGGCGTTGAAAGATTGCCCCAGAGAAGTCTGAAACCGCACCGGCAAATCAACGTCATACCGGAAATACCTGCGATGCTCGCGCTCCATCTTCGGAATCGCAGCCTCCAGAATGCCAGCCAATCGCGGCCGCTGAATCGGCTTGCTGATGGTCAGATCGGCTCCCAGGTCAAGAGCCTCTTGAGCGCTGGTCAATCCGTTCACCACCGCCAAAATAAGCGATTGCTTGTTAGCCGGCGCGCTCCGCAGCGCGGGCAGCGCCATCCTTCCCCCCGGCACGCCATCGCAGTCGATCACCACTCCATCCAGATGCCGCCGCGAAACCAGCTCGATCGCACTGGCACAATCCTGGCGCAGGTGAAACGAGGCCAAATGAGTGCCAAAACTAGCCTGCACTTGCCCCATCAGGCTGGGGTCACAGGTCACGATCAAGCACTCTAACTCCATCTCAAGATATTAGCGATTGCGCCCGAAAACCCACAGTAACAAACGTGCATGACCCCTGTAGCGTTCGTGTGGAGAAACGGCCGTGGGGAACTGCTCACGTGGGGACGAGCGCAGCGAGCCAGCTACGCAATCGAAAGCCAGCGCTTGTTTGTGCCGAAGCCCCGAGCGAAGCCGAGGGGGCAAGCCAAACGGGGTCCTGAGCCGCGTGCTGCTGGCCAGTGTTTCACGCAACCTTTGGCTTTTTCCGTTCCTCAGTTAGATGAGCGGCCAGGGGGTCGTGACGTTTGAGCACTTGCTCGATGCGCTTGATCGTGCGGTGCAGTTGGCGGATCAAATCTTCATCGGGAGTGGTGAGCAAAGCGGCAAGAAGTCGGCGAATCTCCTCTCGAATCTCAGCATACTTCTCGCTGCGAGTCCGTACTTCTAGCAGATACTTCCGATATATCACATAGCCGATGGCGACACTCATTCCCATGAACAGAGCGCGGAAACTCTGAAGCAGCCAATGGGGAGCGCTGCGGAGATTCGTCACAAGGTAATCCACATCCAAGCTCAGGAACCAGGCGCACGCTCCCCAGAGCGCGGCTGCGGCTAAAACCTTGCGTCTTCTTTGCAATTCGATATCTCTACTTTCTCAGAGCTTTTCGCTCTCAGCCATCGAACCCGCGAGACCCAGACACGGGCAATGCAACATTCTACGCCTCGGGCAAGAGAGAAAACGCCCTGCTGAAGCTCAACCAGGCGTCGCCGTGAGGAAGATGGCGAAACATCGTCTAAAGCGGTTTTCCGGACAAGCCCTGCAGCTCAGGACGACAAGACGAATCAACCGCTGATCTACGCTACAATGCCCTCAGCCCCAGAGTTTTTCCGGAGGTAAAATGTCGCTGAAAAAAATGTTTGCCAAGACCATATTATGCGCGATGTTGGGTATCGCGTTACTAGCCGGACCGGCCACGCCCGCCCGCGCCGACCGTGATGACAAGTGCAGCCGTGACATCCACAAGGCGGAAGAGAATCTGGAGAAAGCCGTCCGCAAGCACGGCGAACACAGCCGTCAAGCCGATGAGCGCCGCCACCAGTTAGAAGAAGTGCGCGAACGTTGCCACATGCGCGATCACGAGCATGACCGCGATCACGACCACGACCACAACCACAACTAAACCAGGCTTTGAGCTTTTATCATCCGGAGCGAAGTGGCTGGTTCGCGAAGCGAACCAGCCCCCCGCCGAAAGCTTGCCCTGACATCAACGCTTGTCATCCAGAGCGAAGCGAGGGACCCGGGTGTCGCCGGCGTCCCCAATTCCCCCTCCCTGCCACTCCGCAGGGCACCACCGTTGAACACAGCGCTTCAGCGCCCCGCAAACCTTCAGAAAAAGAAATCGACCCCAACATCTGATTCGCCACCGGAGGCGCGCTCAACCCCAGTCTTCCCACTCCCCTTCAAACCTTCCCCACAAAGGCGAAGGTTCCGGGTGGCACTTCAGGGCTGTCGCACACGATAAAGATTGGTACGTGACGAGCGCCGGTAGAACGCGTAGGTATTGATGTCCGGCCCTGGAAAGACGTCCTTCTCGTTGATTAGCCGCGCCCCCGGGAGCGAAGCGAAATACGATTCCTTTACGTCGGGCCGCGGCGTTAACAGCGGAGGCGCCGAAGCCGGCTTTAGCGGCACTACCAGCGTTTTCTGTAACTCGATGGCGAAAAACTGCAGCGAGACGTACAGATACTTCCCATCCGGACTCCAGCTGGCCAGCGGGGCATTCATGCGTGCGGGGCCGAAGCCCCCTATGCAGGTATCGCAGATCAGCGCAGGCTTGCGTCCATGCAGTGGATAGGCGATCAAGCTCACGTCCTCGCCGTGACCGGACGGAACCATCATGGCTGCCCACTCTCCGTCTGGAGAGACACTCATCAAGTGGAGGATCGGATCGGACCTTACCTGGTGGTTGTCGCTGCCGTCGCCCTTCATCTGGTAGAGGTACCGCGGCTCTTTGTTGGTCATGTAAATAACATCGCCCTCGGGCGTGAAGAAGGCTCGGTACTCGCCGCCGGAAGTGAGGCCGAGGTGCCGACCTGCGGTCCAACGGCGCAATCCAGATACCCGTATTGTCACCTTCCGCCACCGCGAAGACCACCATGCGTCCGTCGCGGGAAATGTCGTAGTGCGCGACGACATATCCCGGCAGAACGCGCTCCTGCCGTCCGCTAGCCACATCGGCAGCCCAGAGTTCGCCGCTGACATACGACCGTGATCTGCCCGTGTGCTTCAGGTAATAAACCGTGTTGGCGTCACGCGAAAGCGTCGGCAGGAAAGAGAAGCCTTCCGAGGTGATCTGCCGGTCGCCGTTTCGCCTATGAATCCACACGGTGCTCTCGCGTATGCCCGCTGCGGTAATCAACGACTTTCCATCGGCGCTGACGGCTATCCCTGCTTCTTCAGTGATGCCATTCGTCAATTGCTCGAGCTTGCCGCCGGGAAATTCTTGGCGCCATAAGTGGAAACTACCTCCGGCGTTGCTGTTAAAGTACATCCACTTGCTGTCCGGCGACCACTTTGCCGCCGTGCACGCGCCATGCGGAGGACCAACCACACGCACCGCGCCCGAGCCGTCGAAGGGGACAACGCGGCAGGGCAGCCAGCCGGTTCCGTCCATCTCGACCACCAGCGCCCATTTACGATCCGAGGACAGAGCCGAGTAGTGCGCCATGTTCATTACGGCCGGCGGCCAGTAGACCGCCGTCTCCTCGGCCCGGCTTGGCCCCGAGGTCACAATACCCATATGTACACTCTCGCCCGGTCTGACCTCGGAAAACATCATGCGGTCGGGGCCGATCCACGTCAGCCCCGACGCATTCGGCAATAACTGGTGGGGTTCGCCGCCGAGCACCGGCACCTCCCAGGTCTCCCACAAGAAGCGCGCATTCAGTTGCGTGTACGCAACGCTGGATCCCTCTGGCGAAAACGTGACCGCGCTCTTGCGGACAGCGCTGTGGGTGAGCTGCACGGGGTCGCCGTTGGGCAACAGCTTGATCCACACCTGCCCTGTGTTTGCTGAGCTTCCCATGCTGTCGGCGCCGCGAATGAACGCAACCATCCTGCCGTCGGGCGACAGCGCTGGGTCGCTCGCTGAATCGGTATAGTGGGTGATCTGCTCGAACTGCAGAGGTCCGCTGTCGTTCGCTGCGGGAGGCTTACGGCGAAGCAGCGTTGCTGATATTAAGGCAATGACGAATACCACTGCGATGGCCCCAGCCAGGACCTCCGCAGGCCTGTAAGACTTCTGCCGCAGGGGTGGCATCATTGCCGACTTGGTGGTCTGTTCCCCTGCGCTGAGCCGCTTCAGGTCCGACGCCAGTTCTTTGGCCGACTGACAACGCAGCTCGGGGTCTTTTTCCAGGCATTTGAGAATGATCCGCTCCAGTTCAGGGGATACTTTGCTGTTCAGCGACCGCGGCGATGCCGGCAGTTGATGAAGGATGGAATTAGTCAGCCGCGTGGGGACAGTTTCGGCAAACGCCATGCGCCCGGTGGACATCTCGTAGAGCACGGCGCCGGCGGCATAGATATCGCTTCGGTCGTCAAGTTTCTCTCCCAGCAACTGCTCGGGCGACATGTAGGGGACGGTTCCGCCGGCTCCGCCCGGAGCTTCCGAGATGCTGGTCATCGTGCTCAGCACGGAAATCGCATCCTGCGACAGAGTCGCCAGTCCGAAGTCCAGGATCTTAAGCCGTCCGTCCGGCGTGACCCGCAGGTTCGCAGGCTTTAGGTCGCGGTGCAGCACCCCGGCCGCATGAGCCGCCACCAGGCCTTGCGCCAATTGCAGGCCAAGATCAACGATGTGTTTCTCCGAGAGTGGGCCCACGCGCAACTTTTCATTGAGCGTGACACCGGGAACCAGTTCGCTGACTAGGAAATCGAGCCCGTCCTGCGTATCGAAGTCGTGGATGACCTGAATGGAAGGATGGTTGAGCCGTGACAGCATGAGTGCTTCGTTGCGGAACCGCTTGCGGGAAGCTTCATCGTGCAGGGCGCCTGGGGAGAGGACCTTCAGCGCGAGATCGCGGCCCAGCCGCTCGTCGCGCGCGCGGTACACCACGCCCATGCCGCCGGCCCCGATCTCCTCGACAATTTTGTACCGGCCCAGAACCTGACCGACCATAGCCGATCGTCCCTACCGCTCAACCGCAGATTCTATCGTAGTCCTTCCGGACAACCGGCACTTTCCACGGATCGACGACGCGGCGGTCGCTACCCTGTGTTCCCCCGTGCCCTCCGTGTCAAAGATTCTTGCCCGCGAAGCGCGCCTACCGTCCCTCATCCGCCGAAGGCCCATAGACCGAAGGCACCGCCACTTCATTCAACCGCAAGTAAACTCCCAACTGCGCCCGATGATGAATCAGGTAATTTATCAAGAGAGGCGACAAGGCACTACTCTGTGTTCGCCTGTGCCCTCTGTGTTAAAAGATTTTTGCCCGCGAATCGCGCCCTCTACCGTCCCTCATCCGCCGAAGGCTCATAAACCGAAGGCAAGATGCCCACCCTGTTCCACTATTACCAACTAGATTCCCGCGAGAATTCAAACCCACCAGAAAACAAAAATCCCACTTCCACGGATCGCACCCGCGACCAACCCACGCAACAACCCCCGCAGCCCAAAATCAATCCCACCAATTAACCACCCAGATTCGTACCAAAAAGAATTCCCCTGTGACCCTCTGTGCCCCCCAGGTCGTTAAAGGTTTTTCTCCCTCCAAAGAAAAAAAAGAAAGAGCGGCCGCAAAGCCGCCCTCGAAACTAGGTACTAGGTACTACCGACTACCGCCCAGCCGCCGCAGCCGCCGGCATCATCCCCGCTATCGCCATCCCCTCAATCCGCGCCAGCACATTCTCCACGCTGGCCCCAGTGTCGGTACAAGCATCCACATAAGGATGCCGGCTTCCATCCGCATGCATCACCAGCACACTAACCTCCGCCTGTGCCTTCTTCGCCGCATACGGCAGATGATGCCGGTCATTCCGGCTCAGCGTAGGACCCAGCACCACCAGATCAAACCCGCCCTTACCAATCGCCGCTTCCACGGCCTTTCTTCCCACGGCCTTCTGCACCGTATGCCCGGCCTTCTCCAATGCCGCCGCCATAACCGCCTGTGCCTCCGCATCCCCTTCGCCATAAAGAATCTTCAACTTCGCTGCCGTCGCCATGAGTGTAAACTCCTCGCTTCGTACCAGTGTCAACCGCCCGGTACGCCACTCACGGTAGCAACAGCCCCCGCCCCTGAGTACGTCACTTAAGGCCAGCAACAAACGGGCTAACGGTCTTCGCAGGGACAACAACAAATCGTGTGGGGACGGGCGCCTTCGCCCGTCCCGGCCTGGGCGAAGCCCGGCCGCACCCGCGACGAGGCCCGGCCGCATAGCATCACGGATCAACCCAATCCCCCAACACTCAGGATTCCAAATCCTCTTCCCCTCCGCCTCTTTCGGCGATACACTCTTGTTCCCAGAGAGGGTCTCCCATGCTCCGCGCTCGCTTCGTCGTCGCCGTTCCCATTCTCCTAACTCTAACCGCCGCCTGCACCGCGCAGTCCGCGAACTCCGCCAGCGCCGCCTGCAATCTCGAGGACGGTCGCCAGGTCCGCATCAACTACACTCCCGTCAGCCCCAAGACTGACAAACTTCCCAACGGCAAACCCTGGTCTCCCGGCGGAGCCCCCATGACTCTCTTCACCGAAGCTCCACTCAGCTTTGCCGGTGCCACCATCCCCATCGGCGCGTATAGCGTCTACCCCATCCCCGGCAGGGACAAGTGGGCCCTCGCCGTCAACAAAAACGTCACCGCCGGCTCCCCCTACGACGAGAAACAGGATCTTGCCCGCGGCCCCATCGAGACCGACCAGGTACCCCAAGCCACCGACCCCCTCGAAGTGGCCTTCGCCCACTACGGCTCCCGCTGTACCCTCCGCATCTACTTCGGCAAAGTAGCCACCTTCGCCGACTTCATCGCCAAATAACCACACTTTGGAACTTCCCACGCGCGCGGGATTGTGATGGGGGGATTGTGATGGGGGGATTGTGATGGGGTGCCCCACTTCTCGCGCGTTCTTTGCGCGAGAAGTGGGGATACTTTCGCCACTGAAGAATCTCGAATTTCCTGCGCGTCCGCACTGCGCACTTCTGAGACAATTTCCCAATGCGCACTCTACTCCTTCTTTTGGCAACCGCCCTCCCCCAACCCGCCCCGCAAACCCAGCTCTCCAACACCACCGAAAATCTCCGCGGCGTAAGCGCCGTCTCCCAAAATATCGCGTGGGCCTCCGGCGCTCACGGCACCTATCTCCGCACCACCGACGCCGGACGCACCTGGCTCCCCGCCCACGTCCCCGACGCCGCCACCCTCGATTTCCGCGCCGTTGTAGCCTTCTCCGCCGCCGAAGCGTTCCTCATGTCCGCCGGTCCCGGCGACCAGTCCCGCATCTACCACACCTCCGACGCCGGCCAGCACTGGCAACTCCAATTCACCAACACCAATCCCAAAGGTTTCTTCGACTCCATGGTTTTCTGGGACCCAACCCACGGCATAGTTCTAGGCGATCCCATCCCCGCTCAAAGCAGCGATGAAAGCGGCATAGAGACCGGCCAACTGAAATTCGAACTCCTGATCACCAGCGACGGCCAAACCTGGACCCACCTCCCGCCAGCCCAACTCCCACCCGCTATAGAAGGCGAAGGAGCATTCGCCGCCAGCAATACCTGCCTGGCCATCCTCCGCGCTCGTGCCCCCAACAACAGCTCTGTCATCCCGAGCGGAGACACGCAGGCCGCGAAGCGGACCGCGTGTCGCAGTCGAAGGACCCCCTGCAGTTCTCCATCACCCGAGGCTCCGCAGGGAATTCTTACCACGAACGCCCCAACAACGGCCCCTCGATCCATTGCCGTATCGTGGAAGCCCGGCGCTTCAGCGCCGCGTCAGCCCGAAAAAGCCCCTGACCCCAACATCTGGTTCGCCACCGGCGGCAAAGCAGCCCGAGTCTTCCACTCCCCAGACCGCGGCCATACCTGGCGTGTCTTCGAAACTCCCATCCTCCACGGCCCCGACTCCGCCGGAATTTTCTCCATAGCGTTCCGCGACCCCATGCACGGCGTAATCGCCGGCGGCGACTACAAACATCCCGGCCAGGACGGGCCCAACCTCGCCTTCACCAACGACGCCGGCAAGACCTGGACCCTCTCCCCAATCCACCCCCAAGCCTACTTCTCTGCCGCAGCCTACGATCGCGAAAGAAATCAATCCCAAGTCCGAATTTTCCTGGCAAGCCAGGACTTCATCCTGGATTTCCGCCCGCCCAAAAGCCCCACCCGCATCGTCCCCAGCAACAATCCCACCATCCAATTCAACGCCCTAAGCCCCTTCCCCACCGGCGGAGCCCTCGCAGTAGGCCCAAAAGGCGCCATAGCCGCAATCCCCTAACCAGCCAGCCCTACCCTGTGAACCCCTGTGACCTCTGTGTTACGAGCCCTTTTGCCGGAAGCGCCAAAGCCCCCCTCCCAAAGTTACGTGAAATTTACAAACAACCCTTGCCCGCCCGCCCGAAACCCATTACCCTATGCACTGGCTTTAGTAATGTTCAACCCACACCCCAATCTGGCCGATGATGTCAACCACGCCATCATCCAATCGGAAATCGAAGGAGGAGTCTTTCTCCACGATCTTCCCCCGTCCACCATTCTCCACATTCAAACCATGCACCACTGCTACACCGCCGTGCTCCTGGGCGGCAGCGACGCGCTGATCTCCGGCCATCCCGAATTTTGTCCCGACCCCGTTCAAGTAGCCATAGCCGGCTCCACCTGGGGAGGCTCCATGCTCAAGCTCCAGTACGTAGGCCGCGGCATGCACCTCGAATTTCGCCACCCCGAATACGCCACTCCCATCGTCACCTCTCCCATCCAGGAAATCCGCGACTCCCAACCCCTCCCCGTCGCCCGCGCCATGGACTCGCTAACTTACTGACTCTGTCATCCTGAGCAAACAAGCGCTAAAAAACATAAGCTCTACCCCGTGAACCCCCGTGTCCTCCGTGTTAAAGGGTTCTAGGTTTGAGCGAAGCGACGCGCAAGCGCCCCGAACCCGGCAAAGCACCTCCACCAGCCCATCTGCAGAATTTCTCCGTGACTCCGCGTCTCCGTGGTAGATTTTGTTGTTCAGCGGTACAATCAATCCACCCCAATGACCATCTCGACCCGCGAAGTCAGCCACGTAACCATCGTAGACATCAACGGACGCATCACTCTGGGCGACGAAACCGGACAACTCCGCGACACCGTCCGGCAGCTCATCACCCAGGGCAAAAAGAAAATCGTCCTCAACCTCGCCCACGTCGATTACATCGACTCCTCCGGCGTAGGCGAACTGGTCAGCAGCTTCACGACGGTCCGCAACGCCGGCGGCGAACTAAAACTCCTCGCCCTCACCAAGAAAGTCCAGGACGTCCTCTACGTCACCAAGCTATACACCGTCTTCGACATCAAAGACGACGAATTCACCGCCGTAAAATCCTTCGACTACTTCTTCGCCAAATAATTACGTGTAGGGACGGGTCTCTG
>CAWEDF010000067.1:0-23729 GCA_963807655.1 uncultured Acidobacteriaceae bacterium
TCAGTCCGCCTCGACTATTTTGAAATCGTGAATCCAGAAACTCTGGATGCAGTTGAAAGCGTTGCGGAGGGAGCATTGGTCGCGGTCGCCGCATTCGTCGGCCCAACGCGGCTTATCGACAATATCGTACTTCCCAAATCGTCTTAGCGCCGATCCGCCGCGACGGAAGCCGTCGCGGAAGTGCCAGGGGAAGCGTCCGGAGGCGACAGCCGCTGCCGCACCAGGCTTTCGATCTGCGACCAGACGTGCGGATCGCACTCGCTCTGCATGTGGCCGGAAGTGAAAACGCGGTTCCACCAGGGATATTGCTGGCACGCAACCGGATTTTTCTGGTAATCCACGCGGTAATTCCCAAGGATCTCAGTCTTTGCTGGATCGGCCGCGGTAATCCGGGCCCGCCCGTGGATGATGCCGTGCGGCTGATAAAAGTTCACGGCTTCGGCGACGTTGTCCGGAATGACGGAATCTTCCTGCCACACCTTGGCGACGCTATCTACTTGCACGGTCAGCAAAACCGGTACGCCTTCCCGACGCAATTCCCGCGCCAGCAACACCGCCGCCGATGCCCCCCAACTGTGGCCAAAGAGAATAATGCGCGCCCGGGCTTTTTCCTCGCTGGAAAGAACGCCGTCGTGATTCGTGTCCAGCAGCCGAACAATGGCTTCGTGGGCTTTTTTTCTGCGCCGGTTTTCAAAAACTTGAATGTAGGTGTCTTTGGGAACGGTTCGCCGCATTTGTTCAGCGAGTTGCACTGGGCCGTGATGCAGGTCGTCATGGCTGACAAAACCACCCACGAAACCGATCACAATGTTGGAAGGGGCGGGCGGCCGGGACGAGAGCGCCGCGCCATCCACCGCCAGCGCGAACCCCGAAACAGTCGCACCCAGAATCGTCAGTGTGACGAGCAGAGTGATGAACGAAGTGCGAAATAAAACCAGCCGGCGCACGCGGGCTCCCGCAAAGTAAGATGATCCGTTCCGTTGGAGGATGCGGAAAAAACCTGAGATTCATTTGCCAGGAGTTCATTCGGCGATCCACTCGCCGATCATTCAACGCCGGCAACCGGTCAAATGCCTTGATTGAAGCGGCTTTTCGCGCATTTGACCCGACAGCCAGTCTACACCCGTTGTCAAGTGCCGGCACACGTTAATCTTTGGCGGCCGTTCTCCTGCCGGATACGAAAACGTTTCCCCCCAGGATGTACCGCAGGGGCTGGTCGGCCGCTTTGCTGATGCCGATGCGGGGGGTGATTTGGATGTTCCTAGGGCGAAAGCCGTCGTCTCCAATCCATAAGCCAGAATCGGGCAAGGTAAGATCACATCCGTTGTCGCGCTCACGCGTGATGTCGAAGGCTTCGGCCAGGCGTCCCGGTCCGCTGGTGAGCCGAACAAGATCGCGAGGCGCTTGCACCAGAACTTCTCGAGCCCGCGCCATTTCTTCAATGCCCTCCAGCGGTTCGAGCGCGCGGAAAAGCACTCCACCGGCCTTCCCCTCACGCTCGCACGACACGTTAAGGCAATAGTAATTGCCGTAGATGAAGTAAACGTAGGCATGGCCGGGCGGTCCGAACAGGACAGCAGTACGGGCAGTGTTGCCGGCAGCGGAGTGGGAAGCAGGGTCATTCTCTCCGAGATAAGCCTCGACCTCGACCACACGGCCCGCCAGACGCACCTTCCCGCGGTCGCGCACCAGCACCTTGCCCAGAAGTTCGCCAGCTACGCGCCGCGGATTGCGGGCGAAAAACGCGCGCTCCAGCGGGCGAAGCGTGCGAGTCCCGACCTGGGTTGCCTGCTTGCCCATGCCAGCGAAATCTTAACCTAAAGCGGAAAATTGGTCCCAACATGAGAAATTGGTTGTTGGGGACGACCGCTAAATTGGCTTGGCTTCGGTATTTTTGGCGGCGGTAACGTTGTTCGGCGCGTCCTCGAAAGTCTTGCCGGGTTCATAAGCGCGCTTCTCGTGCCTCGCACCGACCTTGCGAATGGCGTCGTGCCAGCCATCGTCCCAACTGATGCGGGCTTCTCCGTCCACCACGGTCCAAGTGCCGTGGGGCGACCCAATCAACTTCCTGGCCTTCCCGTCGGCTTCGAGAGTGATGTAGAAATCACTTCCATTTCCCTGACCCACTTGCCACTTGCCTAGAAAGTGGTTCCGTCCCGGCACGGAAGCATTCGCAGGCTCGTCGAATTCAATGCGCGCAATGTCCGCGGCAGGAATGCTCTGCCGTCCATCCTTGAAAACAATCGCGGCTGGAGCCTTGAAATCAATGCGCGCGATACCCGCGATCTCAAGATTTTGTCGATGTCCGTCTTTGAACACGATCACCATCGATCCATGATCATCGGCAGTTGTGGCGCCCGCCTTCGGGATACTGACGTCTGCGGTCATTGTGAGTAGGACAAAAATCCATAAAGCTCTGGCAGGATTGCGCATGGTCATTCTCCTTTCGAGCATCAAGAGCGGGAATATACTCCTCCTGCACGATGGTACTCCGGGCGGGGCAGGTTTTGTTCCTCCGTGCGTGGGATGATCGAACCTATGCCGCGCCCTTCGCCGACTCCTTCAGGTAAGCCAGCACCTCTCCCGCATGGCCTTCCGCCTTCACCTTGGGAAAGATGTGCTGGATCTTGCCGTCCGGTCCAATGATGAACGTGGTCCGCACGATGCCCATCACCTTCTTGCCGTACATGTTCTTCATTTGCAGCACGCCAAACGCGTCGGCAACTTTCTTGTCGGCGTCGGCCAGCAGCGGGAAGGGCAGCTTGAACTTCTCCTGAAACTTCTTCTGCGCCTGGGGCGTGTCGGGCGAGATGCCAAGTAACACGGCGCCGGTTTTCTGCATCTGTTTGTAAGTATCGCGAAACTCGCAGGCCTCGACCGTGCATCCCGGAGTATCCGCGCGAGGATAGAAATACAGCACCACCACTTTGCCCCGTAGACCTTTCAGCGAGACTTCCTTTCCATTCTCGTCCTGCAAAGTAAACTCGGGAGCCTTATCATTGACATTGACAGTGACACTCATGAGCGCCTCATTTCTAGAAAAGTCAGGTCGAAGTTACGATCGAAGTTACGATCAAAGACGGCGTCCGCAACCTCAGCATTGCCGGGGCCGGAACGATCATCGGAACCACGACCGTTGGAACCAAATATGTCCAGAAAGTTCTTATACCGCAGATCAGGGTCAGCCGTCATCGTCATTCTGGGGCTTCTCTTTCTCATGGCTCCGCCCGGCGCGGCGGCACAGGGCACGCCGCAGCTGAAACGCCCGTTGGACACTCCTGAAGAAAAGCTTCCCGAAGCGAAGAAGCCGAAAAAGAATATTAAGGGACCGCGGGCCGTGGGTCTGTTGCAGCTCACGAGCGCCGGCAAAGGGACACTGATCCCGGTCGCGATTCTGATCGACGGCAAGTTCTACGATGCCAGCGTGTATAAGGCGGATCCAGTGCCGATGGCGCTCGAATCCGGCACCGTCTATGAGGCCGAGCAGGCGGGCGATTCGGTGGGACTATTTACCATCAGTGGAGCGCTGCACAGCAGGACCGCGGGCAGCCCGCATCCGTGGCTGGGCGCTGGTTCTTATTTGCCGCAGGGAACGGAGGCTCCGAAAACTACGCGCAAAGCGGAAGACGTGCCGGTCGGGCTCGACACCAGCGCCGGCAGCGGCGACGAACGGCCGCGGCTGAGCAGAGGGAACGCAGAGAAGCCAGCGGCGGCTTCCAGCCCGAATCCCGGAGCTGGGTCCGGCACTCCCGCCGAGGCAGGTTCATCTAAGGCAGGTTCGTCGGAAAAGCCCGGCGCCGCCGCCCCTTCCGCGGCGCAGCCGGCGAGCGGTTCCTCGGTGGGGCCTCTGCCAGGATGCGCCTAAGCCAGCCCCGGCTCCCGAGAAGCCCGCGGATCAAAGCGTTAAGCAGCAAGCGCCCGCGGCGGGGCAGACGCCTCCGGCTCAGGCTTCTTCAGGTCAAGCTCCGCCGGCCCAAGCCCCGCAAGGTCAGGCGTCGGAAAAGAATTATGTTCCTACGCTGCGCCGAGGCAAGCCCACGCAGTCGGCGCCGTCGGACGATGAACTAGCTACATTGGACAAATCGACGACCGGCAAACCCGACTCTACGGGAACGGCAGGCGCCGGCGCCGCTGCACCGGTGCGGATGGTGCCGGCAATTTCCGATGCGGGTGGACCCGATCCGCGGCCCTACAAATTCTACTGGAAGACGGGCGAAGAGGAAGAGCGGCGCGATCAGATGCTTGCCCTCGCCGCAAGAGAAGTACAAGCTTACGCGAGTGCGCTGGCGAAGAACCGCATTCCGGCCACGCCGCCTGCCCCGGCCAAGCCGCCCGCCCCAGCTAAACCGCCCGCTGCAGGCCACAAGGCCGCGGCAAAGCCCGCGCAGCAGCCGGTGTTTGAGAACATTCAGTTTCGAGGTTTCGATGTGTGGGCGACCAACCAGCCGGTGATGATCTTGAGCACCGACGCGCACTTTCCTCCTGCGCCGGGAGCGGACGCACCGCCGGAACAGTACTCGATTACCCTGGCAGCTCGAACCGACATCTACGGCAACCTGAGCAAGCTGTATGCGGGCGTCACCGACAAGTTCCACCTGGACGTAACCCCGCGGCTGGAGTTGATTGACGCGGTAGATGCGGACGGAGACGGCCGCGCAGAGTTATTGTTCCGCGAAACCACGGACGCGGGCAGCGGCTATGTAATCTATCGCCCCACGGCAGACAAGCTCTGGAAGTTGTTCGACAGCCTGGCGGAGTAGAGAGGTCTTAGGTCATAGGCGTCAGGTCTTAGGCCTATCACCCAAGATGGCCTATGACCTATGACCTGACACCTAAGACCGCTTCTTTACGTTTCGATTCCCACGTGACAGACGCGGCCGACCAGGTAATCGGAGGCGGACTTCCCATCTTCCATGGTCATGACTTCGATGGGATAGGCCTGGTTGTGGGGCCGCAGAATCAGGTGATTGCCGGCAATTTCGACGTATTTCACGGTGCAACTTTCGTTCTTGAGCACAGCATACATGTTGAACTCGCCCTTGCGATAGGGCTTGAGTGAATTGTAGTGGCGGTCAATGAGGAGTGTGGCTCCGGGCAGCAGGCGCGGGTACATGCTCATGCCTTCGCGGCCGTCCACTTTGATGAGCACGAAGCGTTCCCACTGCTCCCGGTCGCCTTCGGTCTCGGCTTTCAGCTTCTTAAGAAAGCTTTTCTTGAATTTCAGGATTTCCTTGACGTGCATGCTGGTGATAAGGGGATGGGTGGCAGCGACAGTGCCGTCGGTCAAGAGGACGTTCTGGAACTCGTCGTTGCTGGGAGGCAGGATCGAAGCGCGCTTGTTGACTTCGGCCGGGTCGAGCAGATCGAGCACCGAAAGATGCTGGACGGCCAGGACCCGGTCCATGCCCTCGAGGCTCAAGCCGCGCTTGCGATTCAAGAAGTTGGAGATGTGGGCCTGCTTGAATCCCGTCTGTTGTGCCAGGCGGAGGCCGGTCAGATCGCCTTCGTCAATGCGCTCCCAAAGAGTCTCGCGCAGGTTGTCTTGCAACACTCTGAATTTCATAGCTGGGAGTATAGCATGGGAGCTATAGCAATACGCTAACAAAAAAAGATTTCCACAGCCCTTTTGGTATAACAACCTTGACCACGATTATGCACTTGACACATCATACCCTTTTGTGCCATCATGGGGTTAGTTTGGAGTTGCCCCATGAACCTCTTAGACATCTACAAGGAACTCAACACCGAAGAAAAATGCCTGACCTTCCTAGAGCATATGCGCTGGCCGGATGGAGTCAAGTGTTTATCCTGTGAATCCCTGCGGATAACGCGGATTACCGCGAAAGGCAAAAAGAACAAGAAAACAGGCCGTCGCAGTCCCGACCGGGAACTCTACCAGTGCAACGAATGCCGCTTCCAATTCACCGCCACCACGGGCACCGTCTACCATGACACCCACCTGCCCCTCAGTAAATGGTTCCTCGCCATTGCGCTGATCACCGAATCAAGAAAAGGAATCTCCGCTAACCAGTTGGCCCGTGCCCTAGGTGTGCAATACCGCACCGCATGGCACTTAGCTCACCGGATCAGGAAAGCCATGGTGGACGCGGATCGCCCCAAGCTAAAGGGCATCGTGGAGATTGACGAAACCTACATTGGCGGGAAGCAGCGCGGACACCGCAGCAAACTCAAGAACAAAGACGTTGTGATCGGAGTGCGAGAGCGGGGCGGGGAAGTGCGCTACGTGCAGACCCCGGACAACAAAGCGGACACAGTCTACCAGGTCATTGCGGACAACGTCGCAGTGGACGCAGAAGCGATCATGACGGATGAAAGCCCGATTTATAATTTCCAGACAACGAAATTCCGCAACGTGCGCCATGAGCAGATTAAGCATAAGGACAGAATCTACGTGCGCGGCGATGTTCACACGAACACCGTGGAATCCGCATTCTCTCTGTTCAAGCGCGGTCTGACCGGAGCCTTCCACAAGGTCTCGTTAAAGCACCTGCAACGCTACTTGGAAGAGTTCGCCTTCCGCTTCAACAATCGCAAGAGTGCGGACCTGTTCGGGATGACGGTTCGCCGGATGGCGCTGGCAGGGAATTTGCCTTATGCGAAACTGGTAGAGGAGAATGCGTTTACGCCGTTTGTGAGGCCATAAGATTTAGGAGTAGTATTCCGCAGACAAGAAAACCCGCTCGCGGCGGGCTACTTGTCTTTCTGATTTGTCGCGTCTGGCAATGCTTCCAAGAGCGTAGCACTGGAGGTATGCCCGATGCAATACCCTGCCGACATTTTTACGGAATATGAAGCGCAATTAGGCGGTGAGCCCGTGAGTTCTGAAACCTCAAAAAACGGACGCATAGATTGGAAGGCTATCTTTGCCGGGGCCGTGTTTGCAGGTGGTCTAGTCTGGGCAGCCCACATCGAAATCGACAAAATAAACGACCGATTGGTTGCTCTGGATAAGCACATTTCCCGAGTGGAAACAGCCGTTCGCATCATCGGAGCCAAGCAGGGCGGCGACACAAAAACACTAATCGATGAGGCTCTAATTGCCGCCAAGAAGGCTTCCGATGCGGGTCGTGCGGAAAATGCAAAGGCCGCTCTAGAAGTCGCCGATCACTTAATTGCGGTTTTACCGTCCGACGCTTTTCAGGCCGCACTTCCAGAACTAAAATCGGCCCTAGCAACGGGCAAGAAAGCCGGGCTGCCAGTCTCGCCCAAAGTCATGATTGATTTGCAAAGCAAGCTATTAGACGCTAATCACGAGGCTAGCGGTTACTGGCCTGTCGTCGCGGAGTTTATTAGCTACCGTTCTGTGTCAGCAGTATCAGCGCCTCTAAATCTGCCGAATTGTGTAGATCAAGAGCCGTCCCTCGCAAGAATTATCACCTCCGATTCCAAGGGTTTTACATTTAGCAGGAGGATCTACGAGAACTGCAAATTGTCACTGGATTCGCCGATAGAGACCGCGAAAATAAACTGGTTGGTGACCAATACCGCGCCCGCACTGACGTTCCGCCATTGTCTCATTACTTACCACGGTGGGCCGGTAAGCTTAATAGTCGCGGTCACCAAACTACCCGTAACGGTTCAGATCGAAACAAGTCCTCCGGTCTCGTGGTCCACCACTATGGACAGCGATACTCTATTTTTTGAGAACTGTGCATTCAATTTCAGTTTTGATTATCCGCCACCACAAGAAGGCCAGAGAGTGGCAGAATCGCTGCTCGCACAAAGTGCCACTTTTGCTAGGCTTACGTTGGAGGGACCAAGCACTAATGCATTATTGGAGTCAGCAACGCACTATTAGGACACTACCTGACGAGTGAAACGAATTGACGGGTAATACCAATGAAGCGACGGGTAGAATGATCCATATGAAGCAACCCGAATACGGGGAAGGGCCAGACACTTTGCGGGGACATTGTACAGCGAATAGG
Source organism: uncultured Acidobacteriaceae bacterium (assembly GCA_963807655.1). Classification (GTDB taxonomy): domain Bacteria; phylum Acidobacteriota; class Terriglobia; order Terriglobales; family Acidobacteriaceae; genus Sulfotelmatobacter. The sequence goes on from CAWEDF010000067.1 coordinate 7,950, forward strand.
TTCCTACTCCTGAGGCGGGATCAACTTCTCTGGCTTGCGCTTGCTCACCTTGACTTTGGAGCGCTTGAGTGGCTTGTGCTGGAGTAGGTTCTGGACTATTCCCTCGAACTTTGCGCGATCTACCTTTAGGCTCTTCTTTTGCACTGTCATTCACAACTCCGCACAGAAAACCGCGCTTGACAATCATCTTAGCCCGATTAAGATGTGGTACAAGATTCCTTCCCGAAGTTTCGCCCTCTATTTACTGACTCAGCACTTGACGTGCGCATTCTCCACGGCGAGGATTGCAGCATTCCAGCCGTTCAAAAATTGAACGGCGGAGATGAGCAACCCGCTAGGCTCAACGGACTTAAAATCCGTCAAACCCCTGAGAAGGTTTTGTGGGTTCAACTCCCACCTCCGCCGCATCCTCCAAGGAAAGGACATCGCTCATGCAAAGCGACGCCGAAGAAATAGTACGCCAACTTTTCGAGATCGTCCAAGTGGAATTTTCCATCCTGTGCGATCTTGAAAGAAACGATCTTCTGCTCATTGAATCCGCCCAGACGGGAGTCTCGCAAGAAGCTCTCGCTGCCGCCGCTGCAACCGTGCGCTCAACGCTGTACACTGCTGACGCACTAGGAGACCGAATTCGCGAACTTGCTGCAAGAGTTCGGAATCCTTAGTTTTCTTGGGCCGGACCGACATTCCGGCCCGTTTCTTCCTCCTGTCACGGCTCCTCATTTTGGCCTCCGAAGGTTTGCTGCGTCAAATGCATGATCGTAACCTTGACTCCGAAATTTAGCAGCTATACCATCGCCACAGTGTATAACCCAATTCTGTTTTGTTTCGGGGATTGCCAGCCATGAGTAGCGAGGATAACTGCAACGAAGAAAAGGACTTCGTGGAGTTTCGAAGGAAGGTGCGGGCGGCCGAGGTGCTGTCCGCGGCCATGGAACGGCTGCTGCGGTCGGTGAACTTCAGCGGGCGGATCAGCGTGGTGGTGCAGAACGGACGGGTTCTGAAGTCAGGCTACGAAGAGGGATTTTTCCGGCAACGCGACTCGGGCTCGATGCTGGAGCGGGGCATAGCGATCGAACCATAAATAGCTGGCAGCAATCGGGTTAAGCCTTTCGCGGAGTGTGCCAAGGTTAAACCAGAAAGGACAAGCCAGGCAAAAGGTCAAGCCGCAAAGCAGTTCGACAAATAAATAGCTAAGCAGGCCATCGTAAGAGAAACGAGCCCTGCGTTCGGTTTCCGCTTCGGAGCGGCGACCGGCGCAGGGCTTTTTTTTCGGCTGCCGCCTTCGGGCCGCGGCAAAACCGTCTCAACCGCCCAGGTTCGCAACGCGGGAGCCCGGAGCCTCAGGAGGAGTGATGAGCACCATGGAAAGAGAGAGTAGTCCTGCGAACGAGTTGCAATTCGAGCTGAAGTATTGCGAACGCTGCGGCGGTTTGTGGCTGCGCCCGATGGGCGGAGGGCAAGTCTATTGCGTGGCTTGCGGCCGCGCGATGGCTGAACTGCCTCCGGCCTCCTATACCAGGAGCGGCGTGGACAGCCCACGGCTACCCCAAGGGCCGCGATGGAGCGTGGATGACAGCTACGTTGAAAGCTATGAGGAAGAGGAATACGACGGGCTGGATTTTGACGCAGCGGGAGGTGTGGCATGAGTGGCTACGTGGATTGGATTGGAGCACAAGCGGATGAACCTGATCCGGAGGATCTACTCAACTCGCGCCAGCCGTTCGCGCCAGCCGATGAGGAATCTCCCTGCGACTCTTCACCGGTGCCCGCGCCGTGGCAGGAGCTGCCAGCACATAACTTTCCGGCGCCGTTGAGCGTTCCAAACGAAGCGCAACTGGAAGAGGATCCGCTGGATCGGAATCCCGATTTGTGGATGTACCGCAAACGCACGGTGGGGTTGTTGCGGCGGTATCTGCGCTTCTCACTGGAAACAGGACGTTTGCCGTCGTTCGTGGGACGGGAGTTTTTCCGCGCGAAGGTGACGTGCTACACTGCGACCACGTTCGAGGACCGGGTCATCTTCGTTCGTGACGTGGAGAAGTCATTGGAAAGACTGGAGTATTGGGATCGACAGTTGATCGCACGCATTATTTTTCAGGAACACAGTGAGGAGCAGACGGCACGCATCCTGCACTGTGGACTGAGAACAATTGAGCGGAGATTGCCTCAGGTGCTCGACCTGTTGAGCGAAGACTTTCTTCGGGTGGGATTGCTGGTCGAGGGACCTTCCAAAGGACGGTTCTCGCAATGACAAAAATCTTGTCAAGTGGGCATTTTGGTCAAAATCTGCGCAAGTTGTTGATGGCATGGGAAAAATAAAGGTAATAATATAGTACGGTAACCAAATTTCCCTTGACAGTCTTTGGTTAGTCTGCTACCTTACATTCATGGAACAGCCAAAGACACTGCAAGCAGCCATCCGGCATTTCTCAGATGAGCAAGTCTGCGTTGATACCGTAGCGCGCCTCCGCTGGCCAAATGGCCCAGAGTGTCCTGCGTGCGGCCATAAAGAGCACTACTACCTTGCGACCCAGAAACGCTGGAAGTGCAAGGAGTGCTACAAGCAATTCTCCGTAAAGCTCGGCACCATTTTCGAGGATTCCCCCATCCCGCTCGACAAGTGGCTCACCGCTCTGTGGATGCTGGTCAATTGCCGGAACGGTGTTAGCTCTTATGAAGTGGGCCGCGCTCTGGGTATCACTCAGAAGTCCGCATGGTTTGTACTTCATCGGCTGCGCTTCGCCCTGCAAACTGGCAGCATTACCAAGCTCGGCGGCAATAGCGCTCCGGTCGAAGTGGATGAGACTTTCATCGGCGGTAAAGCCCGATTCATGCACAAGTCGAAGCGGGAGCGCTTGAGCCGCGATGGTGGAATGCAAGGCGGAAGCGGCAAGGCTGTAGTCATGGGATTGTTGGAGCGCGGCGGCAAGGTGAAAACCGCCGTGATTCCCCACCGCAGACAGAACATCCCGGAACAGATCGTGCGCGAACTTGTGGAGCCGGGAGCCGAAGTTCACACTGATGAATTCATGGGCTATAACAACCTGAAAGACGGCTATGTTCACAAGGTGGTTAATCATCTTGAAGGCTACGTAAAAGAGAATGTCCACACTAACGGGATTGAGAATTTCTGGTCGCTCTTGAAGCGCGGACTGAACGGAACCTATATCGCCGTAGAGCCGTTTCACCTATTCCGATACGTTGACGAACAGGCATTCCGCTACAACCACCGGAAGGATGAGAGCGGAAACAAGCTGAACGATGCGCAGCGTTTCGAGTTGGCCTTATCGCAGATCGCGGGGAAGCGGTTGACCTTTGCGGAGGTGACTGGCAAGGTGGGTGAAACGGCTTTCTAATCCTTTGCGCGGGAAGCGTGGCCGGAAGCCCGTTTCGTCCGCTGTCTCCGCGCCCGCTTCTCGGCGTCGAGTTGCGCCTTGAGAGCCGAGTGCGGGACAGACAAGACTTTTTTGAGAGCAGTTTCAAACGTAGCATACTCGTTCTCATTCTTCGCGGGAGCGGAACGAGTTGGCTTCTGGGACACCGTTGGTTGCCCTCAGAAACGAGGGTATCGCAGTGGTGTGCGCCAGTCAACTCGCTCCAATAGAGGTCGCTATGATTCTCGTCTATGGCGATGACAGCGCAGACGAAAAGAAGCAGAGAGTCTCGGCGGTCGCTGTCGTTTTCGGATCGGGACAGGCATGGAAATGGCTTCAACCAAAATGGAAGGCTAGAAATCAAGCGATTCCGTTTCACGCCAAAAATTGCGAAAGCAACTATGGTGATTATAGGAATATCCCACACGAAAAGAACAAAGCGCTCTACAAAGAACTTGTCACATTGATTACCAGAAGCGACATCGGGGGATTTGGAATTGCATTCGACCTGACAGCGCAGAGAAGGATTATTCCCGATGCGCTCGACTTGGCCTATGAAGTTGCGTTCATGATGATCCTTGAAAAAATGCTGAAAGCATCTGTGCACTTCAGCCAGATCAGCAAATTCAAATTCGATATCAGCACCGAGAACAGATATAACGCTGGCCTGCTTTACGCAAACATCAGAGACGGTGAGCCAATCGCTAAAAAAGTTTTTAGCCACGAAATCATTTTTGGACACGCGAAGGAATGCCCACGCCTTCAGGTTGCGGACCTTCTCACTTTTGAGTGCATGAAGGTCTTAGACAACATGGTAGGTCCTAAGAAAAGAAGACCTAGAGCGTCATGGGAAGCTCTCACTTCAACGGAGCGTTTCGGTTGCCTCTGTTTCGGCCAAGAGTGGTTTGAAGGTCTAAAGGCTGACATTCCTAATCTGGAAAAGAAACTCGGATTCACCATGCGTGATTACAATAACTGGCTACACCAGAAGGGGAGGCATCACGACAAAAGCAATCTCTTCCAGTTCAGCCATGCGATTGTGAAAAGGAATCTTCAAAAGGGTTGACGGTTGAGGCGTATAATTCGCGGCGCTATGTCAAAGCACATCTATTTAGCCGTCAACTGCAAAACGCCGGGATGCCGCACGATGAACCTCGTGAAATACATCGGGCCAGACAGCGGCCAGTCGGACATTGAGGCTAATCCGCCGACTGGCTTTGTGTTTGAGTGTGGGCGCTGTGGGCGGGAACATCCCTACCAGATTGATGATTTGTTTCCGACAAAGACGGATTCTGCTCCTCCGCCGGGATACGAAAAACCCTTCTAGCCAGCGGCCCCATTGAAACCATTCGTCCCTTGAAACTGATGTTTTGCCCTGTCACGGTAAGTCCTTTCGTATCACTGTTTGGTTAGCGTAGTCAATTAGTGCCAAAATAAATTTGCAAAATGTGGCGGGTTTACCCCCTGCAAAATGCTATTCTGAATATATAGAGTAAAGAAAAAAAGAAATACTCTATGAGGGCGCGCTGCGAAGCGCGCCTTTCGTGTTTCTGGGCAGGATGTTTGAACGGTACATCATGGGCTGAAGGCCTTTTGCAAAATGGCGCGCCTGTGCGCAGGCCTGAAGGCCTGCTCCACCCAAGTTTTGTGGAGGGCGAGCCGTGAGCGTGAAGAAGGCAAAGGGAAAAGGCAAGGCGGCGGCAAAAAAGTCCGCTGCGAAGAAAGCGGCGACGAACGAGGGGAAGAATATCGTCGAGGTGCGGGGAAACATCGACAACCTGGTGAAGGACGCGGCGGAATTGATCGCGATCGAGGTCATCAAAGTTGCTTTGACCGGCCAATTGGCGACGGCGAAGTATTTGTTCGAGGCGATTGGGCTGTATCCGGCGACCGAGCAGACGGCGCCGCCTCCGGTGGTCGGTTCGCTGGCCCACACGCTGTTGAAGCGAATGGGCCTGCCGACCGAACCGGTGATTCGTGACGAAGATGAAGCCGCCGCCGCGTCGCCGAACGGTGTGAAAGCGGTGAAGATCGATACCACGACGCCGAGTGTTGAGATCGAACCTGGAGCAGAGAGCGAAGACGGACCGGAGCCGGAACCGAGTGACAGCGTGCAGTAAATTCCAAGTCGCGAAAGTTTTGGCGATGAATTGTTTTCTGTGACGGGGAGATCAAGAGCTTTTAACGCGGAGGCGCGGAGAACGGCCGCGGAGTTCGCGGGGAGGATGCCGTAGAATGAAGCGCGGGAGTTGGAGTGCGGGAGAGATCGCCAGGCCTTCTGCGTTATCGGTTTCGCCTCGGGCGGTATCGCTCCCTAGAAAGCAACTGCGGGCTTTTCCGGCGGCTGGAGTTTCGGCGGGCGAGGCTCTCCGCAACATTCGGGCGGACAGGAACGTCCGCGTCACAGGACGCAGGGTGGGGATGGATATAACGTGGGTGACCGACCGAATCGCGGTCGGGGGCGGCATCTGGAACGCGGACAACATGGCGGCGATAGCGCGCGCGGGGATCACGCACATCATCGACATGCAGATCGAGTTCGATGACACGCCCCTGGCGGAGAAGTTCGGCGTTGTCGTTTGCTGGAATCCCGTGGACGATGATTTTAAGTCGAAGCCTCCTGAGGTATTTGAGCGCGGGGTGGAATTTGCGCTGGCGGCGCTGGAAGTGGACGGAGCTAAGTTGTTCATCCACTGCGCGGCGGGGGTGCACCGGGCGCCCATGATGGCGCTGGCGCTTTTGGCTGTGAGGGGTTCAACGGTGGAGGATGCCGTGGATCTGATCGAGAGGCTACGGCCTGTCGCGGATTTCGCCGATGTTTATGTGCGGAGCGTGGAAGAGTTTCTGAAGTGGCGTGGATCGGTTCGCGCGGAGGACAGGGAGAAAAGCCTTTAACCGCGAAGTTCGCGAAGAAAGGCCGCGAAGGGCGCGAAGAGAACGTGGGAACGCAGGCGTAATGGAAACGCCTTGCGGGGCCGGTGGTTGCGCGGGCGGGCAAGGGGTCCCCTCGGCTTCGCTCGGGGCGGGCTCTTCGACTGGCGGTTGTGCTTCGCTTTCGCGAAGCGCAACCTCCGTTCAGGATGACAGGGGTCACGAAGTTTAGGAGGAAGTATGTTTCACGTGTGCCGCCCGACGGGGCGGCTTTTTTATTGGGCGCTGGTAGTGGTGACGGCGTTGAGCGCGCGGGTTTCGGCGCGTGAAGAAGCTTCCGCGGGAAAGCCGGCGAGCTCCCCGACGGCGAAGCCGCGTGCGGCGGAAGTCTTACCGCGCGCGGCTTCGCCGACCCCCCAAAGTGGGCCGGGGCTGACCAGCGTGATTGACACCGTCTACATGGCGAATGGAAATCCCGCACAGGGCGTGCTGGTGATTACCTGGCCGGCGTTTGTGACGGCTAGCGGGACGGCGATTGCGCCTGGATCATTGAACGTGACGTTGGGAACGAACGGCGCATTGAATGTGGCGCTGACTCCGAACGCGGGGAGCAAGTCCGGAGCAGAAAAAAAAGATGCGGCGATGTTGTTTCTGCAGAATGCGCTGGCCATGACGGATGCCGTGGCGGCGCGGGAGATAATCGCCCCGGACAAATTTCGCGATGGTATTTCCAAAATAATCGACGGCACCGTGGAATGCCTCAACGCTTCCACCTGGTGCAAGCAGCCGCTATCCCCAAACACGCCGCCCGCCGCCTGATGCATGTCTAGCCGATCTCTTCGCTCCACGTTTCCAGATTCTTCTTTACCAACGCCATGAACTGGTCGGCTACGGCGCCGTCGATGAGGCGGTGGTCGTAGCCGAGCGTGAGGTGAACGACGGAGCGGATGGCGATGGAATCGTTGCCTTCTTTGTCGGTGACCACCAGCGGCTGCTTGGTGATGCCGCCGACGCCCATGATGGCGGCGTTTGGTTGATTGATGATGGGGAGACCGAAGACGGCGCCGAACTGGCCGGGGTTGGTGACGGTGAACGTGGAGCCCTCGACATCTTCAGGCTTTAGCTTCTTGGTGCGGGCGCGTTCGCCGAGATCGGTGATACCGCGTTGCAGGCCGAGGAAGTTGAGATCGCCGGCGTTTTTGAGGACGGGGACGATGAGTCCCCAGTCAAGGGCGACGGCGATCCCTACGTTGATTTGACGGTGGTAGCGGATATTGTCGCCTTCGATCGAGGCGTTAATGATGGGCCACTGCTGTACCGCGATGAGGGCGGAGCGCACGAAGAACGGCATGAAGGTGAGGCGGACGCCGTGGCGCTGTTCGAATGCGTTCTTGTGTTTGGCGCGCAGGGTAACGATGCGGGTGAAATCCACTTCGTACATACAGTGGACATGAGCACTCGTGCGGCGCGACTCGATCATGCGCTGGGCGATGATCTTGCGCATATTGGTCATGGGGACCAGATCGCCGGGATAGCTTGCGGGAGTGGGGCGGGATGTGGCTGCTGCAGGCTGCTGGGCTGGGGCTGGGGGCGCGGCCGGAGCGGACGGTGCGCGCTCGATGAAGGCCATGATGTCCTGCTTGGTGATGCGGCCGCCGAGTCCGGTGCCGGAAATTTGCGAGAGACTGACGCCGTGCTCGCGGGCAATCTTGCGGACGAGCGGGGAGGAGCGGGATTCTTCGTCCTCGGCTGACTCTTGCGGAGCCGGAGCGGCGACAATCGGCGTGGGCGCCGCGGCGGGCTTCTTCTCTTCCTTAATCTCTGGCTTTTTTTCTGGGACTGGCTTTTCTTCTTTTGGTGGCGGCGCGGGAGCCGCCGGGGCCGCTTTCGCTGGCGCTGCGGCTTCGCCATCCACTGCAATTGTGCCGACTACTGTGTTTACGCCGACGGTTGTGCCCTCGGTGATTTTGATCTCTTGCAGAACTCCGGAGGCGGGCGCGGGGATTTCAGCGTCGACCTTGTCGGTGGAGATTTCGAAGAGAGGCTCGTCGCGCTGCACCTTGTCGCCGGGCTTCTTCAGCCACTTGGTAATAGTGCCTTCGACGATGGATTCGCCCATCTGGGGCATGATGATGTCAGTCGGCATGATTTCCTTCCACGCGGCCCACGGTTCGGGACAAGGGGCCGGATGCAAACGGATATTATAGCGGGTGCGGGAGTTGGGGTGGAAAGTTGGGCGCGTATCGGAGTGAATGTCTGGCTTCTCCGGGAGTGAACGTCCTCGCGCTTGTTATCACCTCTATCCGAATCCAAGGGCCAATCCCCACTGCTTAGTGTTTCTCCTTTTCCCCTTCCCCGGTTGGGGCCTCAACGCCGAAGGTGGTCTTCCAGTATTCCTGCACAGCGGGCGGCAGCTTTTCCATGTGTGACAGGAAGCTGGTGATTTTCCACATGTCCTGCTCGCTCAGAGTCTTTCCCCATGAGGGCATGCCGGTGTAACGGACGCCGGTGCGGATGGCGTAGAAGACGTGCCACTCGGGGTCGTCGGGCGGAGCGGAGACAAGATTAGGTGCGGGCGGGTAGAAGGAGTTAGAGAGAGCGTCAGGCTTGCGGTCGAGTCCCCCGTGGCAGACGGCGCAGTGCATGGTATAGAGCTTCATGCCATCCTCGAAGTTCTGGTCGCTCGGGGGCATGGGGTTGGTGACGCGAGGGGCGTGACGCTCCATGGAAGCGTCCAGGGCTGTGTTGGCGATGCGTTTCTCGATTTGAGGTGGGGTAACGTTCGCGTTGGTGGGAAAGAAGCCGAGCGTGGCGAAGCCGAGCCCTCCGAGAATGAGAACGAGAAGAGTGACGATGACGCCGAGAATGAACTTGCCCATGCGGAGCCTCCGGAAGGAACTATTGTGGCAGATAGAGCGGGTGGGGCGCTAGTTCGGATCGGGAGCAGCCTCGCTTCGCTCGGCGGACAGCCGAGAGCCTGCCCTGAGCTTGTCGAAGGGGCGGCTGTCCCCACATGGTCCTTAATTAGTCCCCGAGGTCAGTACGCTTTCAACTTGCGGGCTTCGCGGACTACATCGCTCACCTTGGGCAGGTAGTGCTCTTCCTGCGGGGGGAGAACGGGACCGCGGAGTCTAGGCCGGCGATGCGGACGATGGGGCCGTCGAGATCGTCAAACGCCTCTTCGTTGATGATGGCGGCGATTTCGCCGGCGAGGCCTCCGGTGCGGGAGTGCTCGTGCAGGATGATCACTTTGTTCGTCTTCTTGACGGTCTGCGCGATGGCCTCACGGTCGAGCGGGGAGACGGTGCGCAGGTCGAGGATTTCGAGATCGATTCCGTCGTTCTTCAGAATCTCGGCAGCCTCGAGAGCCGTGTGGACCATGGCCGCATAAGTAATGATGCTAAGGTCTCGGCCTTCGCGGACGATGTTCGCCTTGCCAATGGGGACGACGTAATCGTCCGTAGGGACTTGACCCTTGATGCGGCGGTAGAGATATTTGTGCTCGAAGAAGATGCAGGGATTGTTGTCGCGGATGGCGGCCTTGATCAGGCCTTTGGCGTCGTAGGGCGTGGCGGGGCAAATCACCTTGAGGCCGGGATTGTGGACGAACCACATCTCGGGATTCTGCGAGTGGAAGGGGCCGCCGTGGACGTATCCGCCGCTGGGGCCGCGCAGCACGAGCGGGGCGGGCGCGCCCCAGAGGTAGTGCGTTTTCGCGACCATGTTGCTGATCTGGTTGAAGGCGCAGCCGATGAAGTCCATGAACTGGAATTCGGCGACCGGACGCATGCCGGTGAGCGACGCTCCGAAGGCCGCGCCGACGATGGCGGACTCGGCGATGGGCGTGTCGATGACGCGCTCGGGTCCGAAGCGGTCGATGAAACCGTCCGTGACTTTGAAGGCGCCGCCGTAGATGCCGATGTCTTCGCCGAGACAGAAGACGGAAGGGTCACGGTCCATTTCTTCCCAGATTCCCTGGCGGATGGCTTCGAGGTAGGTGAGCTGCATACGTTTGCGACTGCGATTGAGGCTCAGCGGCAGCCCTTAGCGATATACGTCACGCCGGTGAGCTACGCGCACGATGGCCACAACAATTCGCTGACTGTCTATCCTATAGATAATCCGATAGTCGCCAACTCGAACACGCCAGTGATCAGGTGCACCCTGGAATTTCTTGACGCCTGACGGTAACGGGTTCTCGGCAAGCGATTCAATCTTCGTTTGAATTCGCTGTTGGATCTGACGATCTAAAGATCGTAATTCTCGCAGCGCGGAAGTCGCGTACTCAATTATGTACGGCACATTCGCACTAGCTACAGTCCAAGTTCTCTTTTAACCTCTGCGAGAGGGATCGTGGGCTCATTGAGCCGTTGGCGGACTTCTTCAAGGTCCATGTAATCCTCGATTTGCTCGAGCAATTCCTCGCGATCGTTAGGTGCTAATGCGGCGTACCGACCTGCTTGTAACTGAGCCGTGGGACCGGAAAACATAGTCACATAGATTTCTCCATCGAGTTCATGGTTTACCAACTCGACGCGCCAGACGCCAGCGGAAATCCTATCTTGAACTATCTCCAGATCCATAAAACGACCCCCTCGCTTTGAACCGCCGCGTCTCTAGCCCAATAGTGCAACGTCCACAAAATCGACAAGCTTCTCATTCGGATCGACGCATGTTTGTGGCCTGGAGTAATCCGAAGCTGTATGCCACTCCCCCTCAGATCTCCTCGTCGAAACGTTCGACAACTCTTCGACAATCACGCAACGCCAGTTAGCAGGAGATCCGTCGGGCTCGAGCCCGTTGCTGCTTCCTCCCGCGAATTGATACATCAACGACTGAAGTCGACCCCGCTTTGTACCGAGCACGTGAGGGCACATCTCCCGGACATATCCGTGATAAGTCGCGACCACTATATCTTTATCAATGATCGCTTGACGAATCATTTGATAAATCTGATTGGCAGCTTGAGCGCCACTAGCCATAGGAGCCTGGTCCTAATTGTGCCATTTTCTTATCGAAGGTGCACTGCCGCCTCTGTTTGCTTGAAACCGCCGCTACCCTTCTTCACCTTCGGCATCCCATACTTAGGCTTGATTTCGTGGCAACCATCTTCGCAGAAGACGCCGCCCTCAGCCGATTCCGGCGTCGGCATCGGAGAATTCACGGCGATCTCGCGTTCGGCTTCGATCACTCGTTCTACTTCTGCAATCAACTCCGCATTTTCTTTCGCAGTCAGCCATTTCTTTTCTTTCACAAGATAATTCTCAAAGCGCGCGATCGGGTCGCGCTTCTTCCAGAAGTCGAACATGGGTTTCGGCACGTACGCGGCGGCGTCGTGAATGGCGTGGCCCTTCATGCGCATCATTTTTGCCTCAATCATTGTGGGGCCTTCGCCGCGGTGGGCACGCTCGACGGCGTCGCGGGCGGCGTCGTAGACCTGGCACGCGTCGGTGCCGTCCACGATCACGCCGGGGATGCCGTATCCGATGGCGCGCTCGGCGAGGTCTTTGCAGTGGTATTGCATCTCTGACGGCGTGGAGTATGCCCACTCGTTGCTCTCGACGAAGAGCACGAGCCCGAGGTTCTGCACGGCGGCGAAGTTGACGCCTTCATACGTAACGCCGGTGGACTGGCCTCCGTCGCCGATGTAGGTCATGACGGCGATGTTGCGGCCCTGCAAGCGCGCCCCGAGCGCCACTCCAGCCATCACTGGGATTAAATCGCCGAGCATGGAGATGGGCGAGACCATGTTGCGCTTCTCGATGTCTCCGAAGTGCGACGTGCCGTCGCGGCCGCGCGTGGGCGAATCGGCCTTGGCCATGTACTGCATCATGGTGTCGCTGGCGCGGAAGCCGCGGACCAGCAGCGAGCCCTGGTTGCGGATCATCGGCGCGAACCAGTCGTCCTTATCGAGCGCGTAGGCAGAGGCGCAGGAGCAGGCTTCCTGGCCGAGTCCGAAATAGACTCCACCGACCACCTTGCCCTGCTTGTAGAGATTTTCGAGCGCGGTCTCCATTTTGCGGTTGAGCAGCATGTAGCGGTAGATCTCGATGCCGTGCTTCTTGTCGAGATATTTGGAGTCGCGGATGGGCGGGACTGGAGCGTTCAAATCTCCAGTAACCTCGTATCGGACGTGCTCGGCGCCGTCTTTGTCTTTCTCTATGTGCTGACGTACAGAGAGGTTGGGATGCTCCAGACGAGTGTCAGGGATCGAGTAGGTGCGGAGGGCCATTCCTGTGGCCTTGGACCCGGCTACACCGTTACGCCTTCGGTTTCCGTTGACACTGCGCTTCGAGTTCTTCTTCTTGATTGCCATGGTGAGGGCCTGCGCCCGATCGCAATAGCAATGCTATCGCGAGAGTGGCGCATTGGGCTAGGCCCTTCAAGCCCCTGCGGGACCGGGTGTTGGAGGAACAGGTGTTTCAGGACCAGGTATTCGCGCGCGGGTCATCTTGATTCCAGCCCGCTGCCCTTTGCCCGCCCTGACCGAAGCTGAAGGGTGTTAACGATTTTCTACAGAATATACCGCGACAGGTCCTGATCCTTAACAATATCGGTAAGCATCTTTCGCACGTAGTCAGCATCCACCACAACGTGCTCGCCTTTTCTCTCCGGAGCGTCAAAGCTAAGCTCATCCAGCACCCGCTCCATAATCGTATGCAGCCTCCGAGCCCCAATGTTCTCCGTACTCTCATTCACCCGGAAAGCAAAGTGCGCGATTTCCTGCAAAGCCTCCGGCGTAAACTCCAGCTTAACCCCCTCAGTCTCCAGCAAAGCCGTGTACTGCTTCACCAAAGATGATTTCGGCTCAGTAAGGATGCGTACAAAATCCTCCATGGTAAGCGACTGCAGCTCCACCCGAATCGGAAACCGCCCCTGCAGTTCAGGAATAAGATCGCTGGGTTTGGAAACGTGAAATGCCCCGGCTGCAATGAATAAAATATGATCCGTCCGCACCATGCCATAGCGAGTATTCACGGTGGTGCCTTCCACAATCGGCAGAATGTCGCGCTGCACGCCTTCGCGCGAAACGTCCGGACCATGCCCGCCCTCGCGCCCCGCAATCTTGTCGATCTCATCCAGAAACACAATCCCCGAATTCTCCACCCGGTCAATTGCCATGCGGGTAACCTGATCCATGTCGATCAACCGCTGTTCTTCTTCCTGAATCAAATACTCAAAAGCCTCATTCACCTTCATCTTCCGCTTCTTGGTCCGGGCGCCAAAGATGTTCGGAAGCATGTCCTTGATGTTGATGTCCATCTCCTCAACACCCTGGTTCGTCATAATTTCAAAAGATGGAAAATTTCGCTCCCGCACGTCGATCTCAACCTGCCGCTCGTCCAGCTTCCCCTCGCGCAATTGCTGCCGCAACTTCTCCCGCGTGCGCGAAGACGACTCAGCCAAAGAGGTGCTGCTGTCGATCACCACTCCTCCGGCAGTAGTAGTCTCGCCCGCGCGCGGCGGAGGCGAAGGCGGCAACAGAATATCCAGCAGCCGCTCCTCCGCATTCAGCTCAGCCTTGTCCGCCACATCCTCCAGCTTCTCCTCGCGGACATTATCGATGGCAATCTCCACCAAATCCCGCACCATCGACTCCACGTCCCGCCCCACATACCCAACCTCAGTAAACTTGGAAGCCTCCACTTTAAGAAACGGAGAATTCGCCAGCCTAGCCAGCCGCCGCGCAATCTCCGTCTTCCCCACCCCCGTCGGCCCTATCATAATTATGTTCTTGGGGATGATTTCTTCGGCCAACTCCGGAGTCAGCTTCTGGCGGCGCATGCGGTTGCGCAGCGCGATGGCCACGGCGCGCTTGGCGTCTTTCTGGCCGATCACGTGTTTGTCGAGTTCGACGACGATCTCGCGTGGAGTCAGTTCGTCAAGTGCGAGTTGTTCTTCTTCGGCGCTGCTAGGGAGGTAGATAGCCATAAAATTCAGTCGTTGGTCCTTCGTCGTTAGTCGTTCGCCGTTTCGGTTTGAGCCAACGACCAACGACTAACGACCAACGACCCTCTACAGTTCCTCAATCGTTACCTGATCATTGGTATAGATGCACATCTTGCCCGCAATCTTCATCGCTTCTTCAGCGATCTGGCGGGCGCTGAGTTGCGTGTGCCGGGAGAGCGCCTCGGCTGCGGCCTGGGCGTAGGGGCCGCCGCTGCCGATGGCTGCCACTCCGCCGTCGGGCTCGATCACGTCGCCTTGTCCGCTGAGCAGGAATGTCTGTTCTTTGTCGCAGACCAGCAGCAGCGCTTCCAGATGGCGCAGGTATTTATCGGTGCGCCAGTCTTTGGCAAGTTCGACGGCGCCGCGCCCGAGATTGCCGTGGTACTGCTCGAGCTTCGATTCGAAACGGCTAAAAAGTGTGAAGGCGTCGGCGGTCGACCCCGCGAATCCCGCGAGGATTTTGTCGTTGTAGAGGCGGCGAATCTTTTTCGCCGTGTGTTTGATGACGGACTCGCCGAGCGTAACCTGGCCGTCCCCGGCCAGCACCACGCTGCCGTTGCGGCGGATGGATAAAACTGTTGTGGAACGGATCAGTCGGTTCGTGGACATTGGGCGCAATTTTTGATTATAGCAGCGCGAAAGGTTTCGATTAACCCGGTCCCGGAGCCTTGCGCGCGTGCTGACTCAGCCGTTCTTTCACATCAGGCCACTCGGCCTCCACGATCGAATACCGCATCGAGTCGCGAGGGATGTAGTCGGCGGCCATGCGATGGGCGCGGAGAATTCCTTCAAACTTCGCGCCTATGCGTTCGAGGGCGGCGCGGGAACGCTGGTTGCGAGCGTCGGTGTGAAAGCAGACGCGGAGCACCTGCCAGTTTTCGAAAGCGTGCGTCAGCATGAGCAGCTTGGCTTCGGTGTTAGCCGCGGTACGGATGGCTGAGCGCCCGAGCCAGGTATACCCGATCTCGCAAGCGTCTGGAAGGGGCTGGGGTGCCCCATTTCTCGCGTCTTTTGCGAGAAGTGGGGATTGTCGGTTGTATCGCACATTTCCTTGCGGCCACGCCCATCGCTCGATGTTCCAAAAACGCGTGGATCCGATGATCACGCCGTCATTTAAGGTGACGATTGCGAAGGGCACTGCAGTACCGGCGTCGCGCCAAGCCAGCGCGGTGTTCACATAGGTGGTGGCCTCGGCCTTGCCTTGCGGCACCGGGCTCCATTGGTAGAGGGATCGGTCAGCGGCCGCAGCCGCTGCCAGGCCTTCGATGTGACGATGGTCCAGCGGTTCGAGACGGATATGCTTGCCTAATAAGAGGGGGCTTTCCGTTGGCATGGTTCCAGTATGCGTTGAGGGTGTACGCGGCCACAATCGGGGTTGCGACCCTGATCTCCGCTGACCAGGGTCGAAAAAGGCTACCTGCCAATTTGCGTTGTGTAAAGTATTTTGCGATCTTCTTTACACAAATCCGGTTGTAGACGCTGCGCTTTAGACAAAGATTCCATATGTTTGCAAAGGGTTTAGTCTCATGGAGATAACGGCCTGTTCCAAGTGGCTCCCTACACCCCCACAGTCTGCGCGCTG